>NZ_JQLG01000004.1:1365000-1965000 GCF_000744115.1 Carnobacterium alterfunditum DSM 5972
AGCAACTGTTTGGACTAGGGGCCCTTCTAGGGTTACCGAATTCAGATAAACTCCGAATGCCATTGATTTATATCCGGGAGTCAGACTGCGAGTGATAAGATCCGTAGTCGAAAGGGAAACAGCCCAGACCACCAGCTAAGGTCCCAAAGTTTATGTTAAGTGGAAAAGGATGTGGAGTTGCTTAGACAACTAGGATGTTGGCTCAGAAGCAGCCATCATTTAAAGAGTGCGTAATAGCTCACTAGTCGAGTGACCCTGCGCCGAAAATTTACCGGGGCTAAACATAACACCGAAGCTGTGGATAGAACCATTGGTTCTATGGTAGGAGAGCGTTCTAAGGGCGTTGAAGCTAGATCGTGAGGACTAGTGGAGCGCTTAGAAGTGAGAATGCCGGTATGAGTAGCGAAAGACGGGTGAGAATCCCGTCCACCGAATGACTAAGGTTTCCTGGGGAAGGCTCGTCCTCCCAGGGTTAGTCGGGACCTAAGTCGAGGCCGAATGGCGTAGACGATGGACAACAGGTTGAGATTCCTGTACCAGTTTGTTTTGTTTGAACAATGGAGGGACACAGTAGGCTAAGGAATACGTGCTGTTGGATATGCACGTCCAAGCAACAAGTTTTGAAGTGAGTCAAATGCTTGCTTCTTTAAGAACAAGTTGTGATGGGGAGGGAAATTAAGTACCGAAGTTCCCGATGTCACACTGTCAAGAAAAGCTTCTAGTTAGAAACAAACTGCCCGTACCGCAAACCGACACAGGTAGTCGAGGAGAGAATCCTAAGGTGTGCGAGAGAACTCTCGTTAAGGAACTCGGCAAAATGACCCCGTAACTTCGGGAGAAGGGGTGCTGACCAATTGGTCAGCCGCAGTGAATAGGCCCAGGCGACTGTTTATCAAAAACACAGGTCTCTGCAAAATCGTAAGATGACGTATAGGGGCTGACGCCTGCCCGGTGCTGGAAGGTTAAGAGGATGGGTTAGCTTTAGGGCGAAGCTCAGAATTGAAGCCCCAGTAAACGGCGGCCGTAACTATAACGGTCCTAAGGTAGCGAAATTCCTTGTCGGGTAAGTTCCGACCCGCACGAAAGGCGTAACGATCTGGGCACTGTCTCAACGAGAGACTCGGTGAAATTATAGTACCTGTGAAGATGCAGGTTACCCGCGACAGGACGGAAAGACCCCATGGAGCTTTACTGCAGTTTGATATTGAGTGTTTGTACAGCTTGTACAGGATAGGTAGGAGCCAATGAAGCCAGGACGCCAGTCTTGGTGGAGGCGTTGGTGGGATACTACCCTTGCTGTATGACCACTCTAACCCACAGCCCTTATCGGGCTGGGAGACAGTGTCTGACGGGCAGTTTGACTGGGGCGGTCGCCTCCTAAAGTGTAACGGAGGCGCCCAAAGGTTCCCTCAGAATGGTTGGAAATCATTCGCAGAGTGTAAAGGCATAAGGGAGCTTGACTGCGAGACCTACAAGTCGAGCAGGGACGAAAGTCGGGCTTAGTGATCCGGTGGTTCCGTATGGAAGGGCCATCGCTCAACGGATAAAAGCTACCCTGGGGATAACAGGCTTATCTCCCCCAAGAGTCCACATCGACGGGGAGGTTTGGCACCTCGATGTCGGCTCATCGCATCCTGGGGCTGTAGTCGGTCCCAAGGGTTGGGCTGTTCGCCCATTAAAGCGGTACGCGAGCTGGGTTCAGAACGTCGTGAGACAGTTCGGTCCCTATCCGTCGCGGGCGTAGGAAATTTGAGAGGAGCTGTCCTTAGTACGAGAGGACCGGGATGGACACACCTCTGGTGTACCAGTTGTTCTGCCAAGGGCATTGCTGGGTAGCTATGTGTGGACGGGATAAACGCTGAAAGCATCTAAGCGTGAAGCCCCCCTCAAGATGAGATTTCCCATCACGTAAGTGAGTAAGACCCCTGAGAGATGATCAGGTTGATAGGTTGGAAGTGGAAGTATAGCGATATATGGAGCGGACCAATACTAATCGGTCGAGGACTTAACCAAAGATTTAAACGGTGATAGACGGTCAATGAACGGAAACGATTTTTAACTTATCCAGTTTTGAGAGAATAATGTTCTCTTGATTGAAATTGTGTGGTGATGATGGCAAGAAGGTCACACCTGTTCCCATGCCGAACACAGAAGTTAAGCTTCTTAGCGCCGATGGTAGTGAAGGGTTTCCCTTTGTGAGAGTAGGACGTTGCCACGCAGATTCAATTATTCCGCAATAGCTCAGCTGGTAGAGCGCATGACTGTTAATCATGATGTCGTAGGTTCGAGCCCTACTTGTGGAGTTTTTTTTTTTGCAGATAAATAATAGGTTAATCTAGTAGTGCCGCTTTAGCTCAGTCGGTAGAGCGCTTCCATGGTAAGGAAGAGGTCGCCGGTTCGAATCCGGCAAGTGGCTTCATGCAACTGAAAAAGAAACCTTATGAAAATAAGGTTTCTTTTTTTTGCGTAGATCGTAAGATCAAGGTTCTACGTCAAAGGGTGTGGATACCTCAAAATGAAATTTTTTTCTGAAATGATCGGGTTTGCTTATAGAAAAGAGCTCTCTACTCGGAAGATAATGAGTAATCAAAATAATTTTGTTATCTGTTTTTCAGATTCAGAAATACCATCCCAATAAGCTTTAAATGAATATTTTAACAGCCTACTCCAAAAAGGTAGCTCACCAAAAGAAATAGATTTTAATCAAGTGGATCAATCATTTGTTTCCATCGCATCTGCTAGAAGAAATCAAATCCCAAGAAAATCTCTCCATTATTTAGAGGATACTAGAAGTGTCTTTAAGCTATATTTAATGAGCAAGAAAGGGATAACTTAATTTGATAAATGAAAATGCTGGAAAATTTAAGCATATTAATTACCAAATAAAAAAATATAGTAAACAGAAGAAGTAAAGAATTCTCATCTCTGCTTCTTCTATCATTCAAATGCTTTAGGATATTCAATAATCCCAGATACATCTTTTAATCCATCCGCAACTAAAGGTTTAATCATAAAGGCCTCATCTGGAACATCGAAAGGTGCTCTTATGTTAAATTTGCTGACGATTTGATAATCGAATTTTGTATAATAATCAGGATCTCCTAATATATTGATAAATGGATAAAAAAATTCACATGCCCTAATTTCTAATTTATGGATTAAAAATTTGCCTACATTTTTTTAGGTAACTTGGTAATACAGCAAAAGGTACTAATACTAAGCCAATAAATTCCATATTTTTATCAACAACTTTTATTTCACTCATTAGACCATGCCGATGATTTTATTCTCCTCAAATGCTGCAATTTCTAATTCATAATTATACCTTGGTTCTAAACGAAGCTTATCTACAAGTTCCGATTCGTTGCTATAACCATATTTTGATTTTAAAAATGCTTCTCTGATTAGTTTATCTACAGATGTGCAATCCTCTTTTTTAATAGTTCTTAAATCAATTAGATTCCTCTTATAATAAATAGTACTAGTTCTGCAGAACGTTTTCTGAGTAAGTTATCGAGTATGTATAATCATATATATGGTTACAAGCAACCCTACTCTTCTAGAAATTTTTGGATAAGCAGTTGGTTTAAATCTATTACCACTAAAATTATAGAACCCAACTTTGCAGAGGTTATAAGTCGAGAAGGAGAATAAGCAACAATATTTAAGATAGGCGATGAAGCCATCAGTAAACCCTAATATAGGTTGGCTAGATAATGCGTCAGTACACCCAGGTGCTTTAACAGTCTGCAGGTCATTTTCTTGCAAAAGGCGACAATCTAATCAGCAAACAATCATAGTTCCAGGAATCAGCGCTAGAAGGGCGGATAACTTATTTCAATTCGTTAAGACAGTCAGTGCAAAAGTTTATGTTAAATCACGATCAGAAAAAAGTGAATAAGCCTATAAAAATTTGAGAGAGTTCTTTTAAGGATTCTAAAATGGTTTCTAATAGATTAGAAGCAGTGAAGTAAATAGAGAAGATTAGGATATGTATCAGCAAAAAAAAGTGCCTTTATTTTTTGTAAGGCTTTTCTTGGTATCTAATTTAATAAGTGTTAAACTGAATGAAGTAAATATAAAGGAAGTGTTAATATGGAATTTGAAAAGAGTGAGAATCGTTTCTTTAAAAATGATGAATCTGGAAAAATGATTGCTGAAGTGACCTATATTCCTTCAGGTGAAGATAAAGTGATCTTAGACCACACATTTGTTGATCCATCTTTAAGAGGTCAAGGTATTGCTGCTCAACTAGTAGACAGAGTTGTTGAGGAAATGCAAAGTGAAGGGAAAAAAATTGTTCCGCTTTGCCCATATGCAAAAGAATTATTTAATAGAAAACCTGAAAAATATAAAATGATAGAAGCTTAATAGTGATCGTCACATTGAATACAATTTTTTTGTCTAAGTGACTACGGGTAGAAATTATTCGTAGTTATTTTTTTGATTAAGGATGAAATATTATAAAATGATTAAAAATACAAAAAAATGGAAGAATAGACTTTACATTCTGATGAATTATTTATATAATAAATCTTGTGCTTGAATATTTTTAGCGCGTATGACCCGTTGGTCAAGCGGTTAAGACACCGCCCTTTCACGGCGGTATCACGGGTTCGATTCCCGTACGGGTCATATTCTTTATTATTGATTTCTTGCCGGCTTAGCTCAGTTGGTAGAGCATCTGAATCGTAATCAGAGGGTCGAGGGTTCAACTCCTTTAGCCGGCATACATTTAGAAAGTCGTTTAATAGTATAGATTATTTTATTGCGGAGGGGTAGCGAAGTGGCTAAACGCGGCGGACTGTAAATCCGCTCCTTCGGGTTCGGCAGTTCGAATCTGCCCCCCTCCACCATTAATGGGCTATAGCCAAGCGGTAAGGCAAGGGACTTTGACTCCCTCATGCGTTGGTTCGAATCCAGCTAGCCCAGTTGATTAAGTACAAATAAATAGATGGGTTTTTTGTTACCCATTTACTAATGATCATTTCGCTGTCGTCTAGCAGTGGAATGGTCTTTTTTTTATTTTATACTCTTGTAAGAAATTTGGAAAAATAAAGTATCCTTTAACGAAAAAACAAAAATGCTGATGAGTAAAAACTCATCAGCATTTTTGTTTTTTATTATTTAGGTTCTATAATTATTAGTGTTGATAAATTTAATCCAATTACTTACCTAAAAGTTCTGAAGGAATAGGGTTGCTTGCAGCATGAAATGAAGCACTATGGGCAATTAATGCCCAAGTATATCATGGTTTGCAGTCGGTCCAGCGGCTCAACAAGCAGACCCGTTCATTTCAGAAGAAATTTTATTTTGAAGTATCCGTATCATTTGACGTAGAACCACTATTTGCAAGCTAGGCGGTAAACAGCTTCTGCATAAATGTCCATTGCGTTATAGATGTCGCGTAAGGTCATTTTTTCGTTAGGCATATGGAAAGTAACTTCAGAATCTGGGAATACAGCACCAAAAGCCACACAATTTTTCATTGTTCTCGCAAATGTTGCTCCTCCGGTAGTTAGTGGGTCACTTTTATCTCCAGTTTTTTCACGATAAATATCTAATAAAGTTGTGATCAATAAACTATCTTTTGGAACATAAAGGGAAGCAAGATAATCATATTCCTCATAGTTCAGTTGATACTCTGCTGCACTAGCTGTTAATTTTTTGACGATTTCTTCTTTATCAGCTGTAACTGGAATTCTTAAATCTAATCCAATCGTGGACTCTTTATCGTCAATAGATAGAGTGGCTAAGTTTACAGTAAGTGGTCCAGAAATATCATCTTTTATTTTACCGAAAATAGTCTGACCAGTTGCATCATCTTTTAGTTTCTCAGTAATAAAGGCAAGCGTCTCATTTTTTATAGATGAAGAAAGTGCAGTGACTAGCCGAGTTATAGCGTTGACTCCTTCAGGTGCATCTTTAGAGTGAACAGCTTTACCTTTGACGATCACCTGCCCATCTGATAATTGGTATTCATAACCCAATGACTTTAATTCATTTTCTAATGTAACGTTAAGGGGACCTTGATAAGCTGCTTCATCCGGAACAATGTTCAAAGATTTTCCGCAGTTTACTCTTAATTCTTGATCTCCAGGTCCATGAAGTTTGACTTGCAATAATCCCTTTTCAGCATAAGTTAATGGGAATTCAGCGTCAGGAGTAAAACCCATCGTTGAAGGCTCTTCTAATTTATTGTAACGATCTAGGCATCTCCATAGCGTTTCCTCATCTGTACCAAAAATGAAACGTACGCGCTTATTAAATGTAGCTCCGGAGTCTACAACTGCTTTAAAAGCATAAAGAGCAGCCATTGCTGGTCCTTTGTCGTCTTGAGATCCTCTTCCATATAGTGCCTCGTTCTTTTCAATGGCTTCAAAAGGATTGGTATCCCAAGAATCTAAATTACCCGGCGGTACAACGTCTAGGTGACAGAGGATAGCTAAAGATTCCTCTCCTTCACCATAATCCGCGTATCCATAATACCCTTTTGGATCAATAAAAGATTTCATACCTAAGTTTTCGCAAATTGTAAGTGTTTTTTCTAAAACAGCTTGGATATCATCACCAAAAGGAGTTTTTCCTTGGTGGTCTTCTCTTAAATAAGAAGGATAAGAAATTAATGTTTTGATTGCTTCAATGCAATCTACTTTATGTTGTTCTTGAATAAAATTTTTCATGAAATTCTCCATTCATTTATAAAAGTAATAAAGCTATCTATCTGCTCAGCTAACTGCGGCAGCTATACCAAGAATAATACAAGAGATCACGAAAATGATAACCATTAGTTTAAACATGAATTTCCACCAAACGGTTACGTCAATTCGAGCGATGGCTAAAGCGCCCATAACAACTCCAGAAGTAGGAGTAATCAAATTAATGAACCCGCTAGCAGCTTGGTAAGCAGTAATGACTAAATGTTCAGGTACGCCAGAGAAGTTCCCTAGTGGCCCCATAATACCCATAGTAGCAGCGGCTAATCCTGAAGTAGAAGGAATTAAGAAAGACATTGGGATGTAGAAGATATAAGTCAAGATAGAGAAAATAATTGGAGATAATCCACTCAATCCTTTTTCTCCCCAATTTAAAATAGTAGCAGTAATCAGGCCATCGTTCATAACCACCTGTATACCACGAGCAAGAGCTACAACTAAGGCTACGCTCAATAAGTCTCTTGCTCCATCCATGAATGAATCAACAATTTCACCTTCGGGCATTCTATAAAATAATCCAATTAAAACAGCCATTAAGAAAAATAACATGGTGATTTCTTGGAAATACCAGTCGCCTAAAGGAATCATTCTTTCGCCAAGAAGAGTACCAATGAACGGTATACCAAGTAGGAAAGCGTTAAGACTTTCAAAGAATGTCCAATTTTCGCTCAGAGCTGTCCAAGGGATCAAAGACATAATCATAATAAGAAAAGATAAAGCAAATAAAATCATTACATTTCGTTGACGTTTATTCATTTCTTCTTGATCTTCTGGAATTTTAAAGTAAGCGATATTTTCTTCTCTTTGATAGGCAACTAAAGAACTACTTGGATCTTTTTCAACTTTCATAGCATAACGATAAACATAAAGTGTAGAAACGGCGTACATGGCAACAAAAAAGATTAGCCGCCAAATGATTCCTTCTCCGGGACTGATAGACAGTGCCTGAGAAGCAACTCCGGTAGCAAAAGGATTTACTGTCGAAGCTAAAACACCTATTTGTGAACCAACTAAAACAATTGCAACCGCTACGATAGTATCAAAACCAACACCGATCATAACTGGAATGATTAAAGGATAAAAGGCCATTGTTTCTTCAGCCATCCCGTAAGTAGTTCCTCCTATAGCGAACAATAGCATGAGTATAGGAATTAATTTTTTTTCTTTTCCTTTATAATTTTTAACAATTGATGCGATACCCGCATCAAGAGCACCTGTTTTTGTGACAACGCCTAAAAATCCTCCGAGAATTAAAATAAATAGAGAAATTTCAATAGCGCCAGGTGTTGTTTCTGTACCTAACATCCCTTTTATAGGGGAAATAAAGATATCCCAGATACCTTGTGGTTGTGAATCTACGGTGTGGTACGTACCTGACAAAATATTACCAGCATCGTCCATATCGTATACTCCAGCAGGGATGATCCAAGTCAAAATTGCTATAAAGACGATAATAAGGAATAAAACAGTAAATGACGATGGCATTGAAAATTTCTTTTTAGTTTTTTTATTGTTTTCCAAAATAATCTCCTCCTCTATGCTTATCAAATGACTTTTCTTAAGTTGCACTTGTTTAAATAGTACCTTTAGCCTCCCTTCTTTAATAAAAGCGATAACGTAAATGTCGTTCGAAAAAAACAAGAAATGAAATCCCTATTAAGTAAGAGCTTACAATCTAATTATAAAAAAATAAAAAGTTATTTCACGATAAATTAGGCATAATAAATAAGAAATAGACGACATTTAACACTTTTATTTTAAATAAGCTTGAAATATTTACTAAGATGCGGTAAGATTTAAAAAGACGTTTTGGGATTTCATTCTATTTCGTTGATTATACCAAGTATTATAAAAAGAAACAAATTTAATAAGTTAAAACTATGTGTGGTGATGACGGCAAGAAGGTCACACCTGTTCCCATGCCGAACACAGCAGTTAAGCTTCTTAGCGCCGATGGTAGTGAAGGGTTTCCCTTTGTGAGAGTAGGACGTTGCCACGCAGATTAACTTGTTTTATTTGAGTCATTAGCTCAGTTGGTAGAGCATCTGACTTTTAATCAGAGGGTCGCAGGTTCGAATCCTGCATGACTCATATTTGAAACTTGCAACGGCGTTATTGTTGCAAGTTTTTTTGTATTTGAAATTAAAAGTAGACATATTAGTTAAGGATAGTGAGGGGTTATCGATCAGATGGAATAATATTATTCGTATACGATATTATGGTATACTGTAAAATAGGTGACAATGAGAAAGATTATCGGAGGTGCGTATATGTCTATAGATTGGTCACAATTAGTAACGTGGCGAAATTTTATTAATGTAGCAGATATATTAGTGGTTACATTTTTTATTTACCAACTTATTAAAATTTTGCGTGGTACAAGAGCCGTTCAATTATTAAAGGGAATTGCTATAATCATGTTAATAAAAGTAGCTAGTTTTTTTCTAGGATTACAAACAGTGGACTGGATCGTTGATTTAGTGATCCAATGGAGTGTCCTTGCCGTTATCATTATTTTTCAGCCAGAATTACGAAGAGGGCTAGAGCATCTTGGTCGAGGATCTATTTTTAATCGAACAAAAAGAAAAATCAATCCTGGAGAAAATTTAGTTCAACAATTAGTAAAGGCTGTTCAATATATGGCGAAAAGAAGAATTGGTGCTTTGATCTCTATCCAAATGGATACAGAATTGGATGAATTTATCGGGACAGGAATTGCCCTAGATGCGGATATCTCTAGCGAGTTATTGATTAATATCTTCATTCCGAATACACCATTGCATGATGGAGCAGTAATTATTAGAGATTATAAAATAGCCTCTGCTGCTAGTTATTTACCATTATCTGAGAGTACATTGATTTCTAAAGAACTAGGAACAAGACATAGGGCTGCAATTGGTTTAAGTGAAGTAACCGATGCTGTGACTATTATTGTTTCAGAAGAAACTGGTGGAGTGAGCGTTTCATATAAAGGTGAATTGTTACGAGAATTATCCAAAGAAGATTTTGAGAAATTCTTAAGTAAAAATTTGATTATTGATGAAGAAAAAGTAAAGAAAAATTCTTTCCAAGAATTGGTGGATAGTTTTAAAAAAGGGGGCTTCTAAATAATGGAGAAGATTTACAATAATCCATGGTTTATAAAAATAGTTGCACTCGCATTTGCTATTCTTCTCTTTACGTATGTAAACAGTAGTAATAATAGGGGGCAAACAGCCAGTAATGTTGATGGGCTCAGTGCGACTACAACGGATACTATACTTGAGGTGCCAATTGTCGTTGAAATCGACCAAGATAATTATTACGTAACGGGTTTTCCGGAAACTGTTTCAGTTGATATATCAGGACCTTCTAGTATTGTATTAAATACAAAAACGACTAAAAATTTTGATATTGTAGCAGCTGATTTAGATAGTTTAGGGGTCGGTACTCATACAATTGAATTAGTTGCAGAAGGTCTTTCACCGCAACTAGATTATAAAGTTTCACCAGAAGAAGTGACGATAACTATCGAAGAAAAGAAAGTGGAAACATTTAGTGTTGAAGTTGAGTTCGACGATTCCTTGATTGAAGAAGATTTTGAAGCGGGTACACCAACTATTGATTACGAAACCATAGAATTAACCGGTACGGCTTCTACGATCGATCAAGTTGAAGAAGTTAAAGTAGTTGTAAATGGAGAAGAGGGTATCACAGAAGATATCGTTCAAACGCTGCCTGTTGTAATTAGTGACGCTGATGGAGAAAAATTAGATGTTGAACTTAATCCTAGTGAAGTAACGGTGAGCATACCGGTCGATCCAATCAAAAAAGAAGTACCAATCGTATTAAACCAAATGGGTACTGCGGATGCTGATTTAAGCTATGAATTGGGCATTAGCAACCAGTCAGCTACCACAGTTGCTGTACAAGCAGATAATGAAATCTTAAGTAGTTTGAGCAGCTACCCAATCGATATTGATGTAACAGATATAACTGAAACAGCAACTCAAACAATTGATTTGCCCTTGCTTGATGGTGTAACAATTATAGATCCAGAAAAAATTGATGTAACTATAACAGTTACTAAAAAAAACTCACAGGAAAATGAACAGAATACTACTGAAATAAACGATGAAAGCTCAAGTTCAAATAATTCTAGTTCATCTAGTGAATCTACACAAATTGAAAGTGAAGAATCAGAGAGTGAACCTGCTTCAGACTCTGCTTCAGACTCTTCAAGTGAAAAATCCGATGAGTCATCAAGCGAATCTAGTCAAGAAGTAAGCGAATAGGAAAAAAGTAAGCCTGTATGAATAAGGTTTGAACTTTGAAAAGGGGTAAAGTAAAATGGGAAAATATTTTGGAACAGATGGAGTAAGAGGTGTTGCTAACTCTGAGTTAACTCCAGAATTAGCTTTTAAATTAGGAAGATATGGCGGGTTTGTTTTAACCCAGCATGCTGAAGGTGAGGAACATCCACGTGTTTTAGTTGGAAGAGATACTCGTATTTCTGGTGAGATGTTAGAATCTGCCTTGATTGCTGGTCTTTTATCAGTCGGAATCGAGGTAATGAAACTAGGCGTCATAACAACTCCTGGAGTAGCTTATTTAACACGTATCCAAAGAGCAGCAGCAGGTGTAATGATTTCAGCTTCACACAATCCTGCACCTGATAATGGTATCAAATTCTTCGGATCAGATGGTTATAAATTATTTGATGCTACTGAATTAGAAATTGAAGCATTATTAGATGAAGATATTGATAATTTGCCTCGTCCAAGTGCAAAAGGTTTAGGTACGGTTGATGAATATCCAGAAGGTGCTTTAAAATATACTCAATTTCTACAACAAACGATTCCAAATGATCTAGCTGGATTACAAGTTTGTTTAGATGGTGCTAATGGAGCAACGAGCCCTCTTATTAATCGGTTATTTGCAGATTTAGAAACAGAGTTCGACGTAATGGCATCAACACCAAACGGGTTAAATATTAATGATGGTGTTGGTTCAACACATCCTGAGAAATTAGCTGAATTTGTAGTTGAAAAAGGTGCCGATGCTGGATTAGCTTTCGACGGTGACGGCGATAGAGTCATAGCGATTGATGAGTTAGGCAATATCATTGACGGAGATAAGATTATGTTTATTTGTGGGAAATATTTGCAAGAAAAAGGCCGTTTGAAAAAAGATACGATCGTCTCTACGGTTATGAGCAACTTAGGATTCCACAAAGCAATTGAGGCAAACAATATGATTGCTCTTCAAACGAAAGTTGGCGATCGTTACGTAGTTGAAGAAATGCGTAAAAACGGCTACAATTTTGGTGGGGAACAATCAGGACATTTGGTGTTTTTAGACTACAACACTACTGGTGATGGAATGTTATCAGGAATTCAATTGTTGAATGTTATGAAAGAAACAGGAAAAAAACTTTCAGAACTAGCTGCAGAAGTTCAAACGTATCCTCAAAAATTGGTCAATATTCGCGTTAGTAATAAAAATGGAGCAATGGATGTGCCAGCAATTAAGGCCATCATTGATGAAGTTGAGAGTGAAATGAACGGTAATGGACGTATTTTAGTTCGTCCTAGCGGAACTGAGCCGTTACTTCGTGTAATGGCAGAAGCTCCTTCGCAAGAAAAAGTAAATCTTTATGTTGATCGAATTGCTGCTGTTGTAAAAGAAGAAATTGGTTTGGCTGAATAAAAATTATTTCTTAGTCGTTCTGATATAAATACAACTAAAAAAAGAGCTCTAAATCATTGATTTAGAGCTCTTTTTTTTTTTTGGAAAGTAGTGTAGGAGCTCTTTTAATAATCGTGGATTATATGCCAGTCGTTTTTGATTAAATTGTTCTTGAATTATTTTAACAGAGTGCATAAATCATGAATTAAAAAGATTTAAGGTAACTTTTGTTGCATAATGATCAGCGATATAGTATATTTAAAACCATAATTTAATAGAAAGATAGAGGTGCAATTTTTAAGAGTACAGTTATTGTGAAGGCACAATCTGATAGCTGGAAAGGAGAAATTGCCGAAGTGTACAGTATTGCCAAGTACTGTATGCTGGGGTTAAACAGAATATGTTTAACACTGTCGAAAATTTCAATATGAAGTTTTTGAAGGGCTATCAACAAAAGGGTTAAAGGGACATTACATATGGAACTATTCTAACACCTTGAGTTGTATAGAACTCAAGGTGTTTTTTTGTGCACAAGTAGAGAGGGAGTTTAGAATGAAAAAGAAAGTTGCTATCGGTTTATTCATTAGTGCGTTTATCTTATTTTCAATGAATGGAGAGTTTCGAGATGCTACTGGTGACACAGTGGACTTTGGTTGGTTTTCTCTAGTACCGCCAGTTGTATCCATTATTTTAGCGTTTATTTCAAAGGATGTTATTATTTCATTGTTCTTTGGTATTTTTGCTGGAGGGTTTATCTTGCATTTAGCAGATGGATCGATTTTCTATGCGATCGTTCAATCATTTTTAAGTATAGTTGATTATACGCTAAACTCATTAGCTGATCCGTGGAACGCAGGAATCATTTTACAAGTGCTCACTATTGGTGGATTGATCGCACTGATGACAAAAATGGGAGGAGCAAAAGCTATTGCAAATGCACTATCCAAAAAAGCAAAAGGTCCTATTAGTGCTCAAATCATCACTTGGATTTTAGGCATTTTACTTTTTTTCGATGACTACGCAAACTCATTGATTGTTGGTCCAGTTATGCGTCCAGTAACGGATGAAAAGAAAGTATCACGTGAAAAACTGTCCTTTATCGTAGATGCTACAGCTGCTCCGATTGCTGGAATTGCATTGATTTCTACTTGGGTCGGTTACGAAGTAGGATTGATCAAAGATGGGTATGAAGCTATCGGTCAAGAAGTCAATGCTTATAGTATTTTTGTTGAAACGATTCCTTATCGCTTTTATAATATTTTAATGCTTTTATTTGTATTATCTACAGCTGTATTTTTAAGAGAATTTGGTCCTATGCTGACAGCAGAAAGAAGAGCGCGAAAATACGATCAAACAAATGAAGCAGATATCAATCCTAATGCTTCAAATGAAATTGATGAAATGGAGCCAGCTGAAGGGATACACCTGAGCATTTGGAACGCGATTGTTCCGATCAGTACCTTGATCGGTGTTGCTATTGTTGGTTTTTACGTCAATGGATATCAGGCTATCTTAACAGGAGAAGATACTGCATTAATAAACTCGCTAAAAGAAAGTCCATTTTCATTTACGTCCATCCAAGAAGCTTTTGGGGCATCGGATGCGAGCATCGTATTGTTCCAAGCAGCACTGTTGGCAAGTATCGTAGCTATGACTATGGGAGTATCACAAAAGATATTTACATGGGGTAAAGCAGTTGAAACGTGGATAAATGGGATGAAATCACTTGTTATCACAGGGGCCATCCTATTACTGGCATGGTCATTAAGTGAGATTATAACCGATTTAGGAACGGCTCAATTTTTAGTTTCATTATTATCTGATTCTATGCCGGCATTCTTGCTGCCATCTGTTATTTTTATCTTAGGTTCCATCATTTCCTTTGCAACTGGGACGTCTTATGGCACAATGGGGATCTTGATGCCTCTGACGATACCTTTAGCAGCAGCTTTATCACCAGATCCAGAATTTATTGTTATGTCTGCGGGAGCAGTCTTAACAGGAGCGATTTTTGGTGATCATTGTTCGCCGATTTCAGATACAACGATTCTTTCTTCAATGGGTGCAGGTGTGAACCATATGGAGCATGTTAAAACCCAAATACCTTATGCCATGTTAGTTGGTTCTATTGCTGTTTTATTCGGCTTCATCCCAGTCGGGTTAGGTATGCCGATAGGGATCGTCCTTCCCATTTCGATGATCATCATCGTTTTAGCCGTTTATTTCTTTGGTAAACCGATCGAGGAAAAGAAATAGAAGACTAAATTTTTTAAATTTCATCAACTTAATGATTGACTAAAAAAAGAGAATCCACAAATTGGATTCTCTTTTTTTGTATAATGGATCGTTGGTTAGTCATTCCTTCTGCCGCCAAATAATAGAACTAATCTAAGAACTTGCAAGAAGGATGCAATTGCTGCCGCAACATAAGTAAGTGCTGCTGCACTTAAAACTTTCTTAGCTTGTGAGACCTCATTAGGACTTAAAATCTGGTGATCTCTTAAAATAGCAACGGCCCGGTTAGAAGCGTTAAATTCAACGGGTAATGTAACCAATTGGAAAAGCAATGCTATAGAAAAGAAAATGATACCCAGATTGATCAACGTTTGATTGTAACCAAAAATAAAACCTAACAAAATCATGGGAAAAGAGATTTTTTGTCCGAAATTTGTTGCTGGAACTAACGCACTTCTTAGTTTTAATGGAATGTAGTTCCTTTGATCTTGGATGGCATGCCCTACTTCATGAGCAGCAACACCAATAGCAGCAACAGATCGTGACTGACGTGTGGTATCTGAAAGACGTAAAATATCGGTACTTGAGTCGTAATGGTCTGTTAAATCACCACTAACGGCCTCAATTTTGACATGCTGTAATCCCGCATTATCTAAAATCAGACGCGAAACTTCAGTTGCAGTATAGCCTTTTGAATTATTAATGCTGCTATATTTTTTATACGTACTTTTAACGAAGGAGCTCGCAATTCCAGACAATATAACACCAATAATAATTAAAATATAGGTTGGGTCAAAGAAAAACATCTTAGTTTCCACCTTTCGACTTCTTTTTGATTAGTATAACATAAGCGGTGAATGCCAGATATGAAGATTTTTATAATATTATGGAATTTTTGAAGAAATATAGGTACTGCTTGTAGCTGTGTAAATGATGCGGATCGTCTCTTGGTTCTCTACAAGTAGAACCATCAATTCACCAGAAGAGCTTTTGTGGTGTTGCAGGAATACTAGGTGTTAAACAGCTACTAGTATTCCTACTCTATTTAATAAAAAACGTTAAAACACGTATACTTTGCTTTAAAAAACAGTGAAAGTTATAATCAGATTGATAAATGGGAATCAATTTTTTTGTCTTTAATGATAATTTTGATTGGACCGGAAAGGATGGATGATAGATGGAAAGAAAGCAGCAACTTAAAGAAGCTTTTTTTACTCAGGATGAAGAAACCGTTCTAAAAAAAATGGGAACAACTCAAAAAGGACTCACATCTAATGAGGCCGAAAAGCGCATCATAGAATATGGACCAAACGAATTAGATCAAGGGAAAAATAAGAGTATAATCGTTAAATTTCTAGAGCAGTTCAAAGATTTTATGATTCTAGTCTTGTTGGCGGCAGCGCTCATTTCCGCTATTTTTGGAAATATCACGGATGGCATTATTATCTTAGTCGTTGTTGTATTGAATGCGGTATTAGGTGTTTATCAAGAAGCAAAAGCAGAGGAAGCTATTGATGCTTTAAAGAAAATGTCATCTCCGGAAGCAAGAGTTAAGCGAGATGGCAATGTTATTTCTTTAAAAAGTGACCAATTAGTTCCTGGAGATATCTTGTTATTGGAAGCTGGTGATGTAGTAGCGGCTGATCTACGGTTATTTGAAAGTGCTTCACTTAAAATAGAGGAATCTGCATTAACAGGAGAATCAGAAGCGGTAGAAAAAGATGTTACTGTGATCGAAAATGAAAAGGTAGGCATTGGTGAGCGACTAAATATGGCTTTCATGAACAGTAATGTGACTTATGGTCGTGGAGAAGGAGTCGTTGTTGGAACAGGCATGAATACAGAAGTAGGTAAAATTGCAGATATACTGGCAACCTCTGAAGAAACAATGACTCCTTTGCAAGAAAATTTAAACCGTTTAGGAAAATATTTAACCGTTGCAATTTTGATTATTGCGGTAGTGATGTTTGGTGTAGGGATGTACAATGGCCGTGAATGGTTAGATATGTTGTTGACATCGATTTCTTTGGCAGTCGCAGCTATACCGGAAGGACTGCCGGCAATCGTGACTATTATTTTAGCTTTAGGTACACAAAAGATGGCAAAACGCAAAGCACTGATCAGAAATTTACCAGCTGTTGAAACGTTGGGCAGCACTGATATTATTTGCACAGATAAGACAGGGACCTTAACGATGAATAAAATGACTATTGAAAAGGTCTACTTCAATGGAGTGATACAAGATGTTAAAGAAGATATTGATTTAGGGACTCAAGTTGTTCGAGTCATGACCTATAGCAATGATACACAGGTCGCGAATGACGGAACATTGATTGGAGATCCAACAGAAACAGCGATGGTTCAATACGCTATCGATAAAGGAATGAATGTTCAAGAAGAATTATCTAAAGAGCCGCGAATTGCTGAAGTTCCTTTTGATTCAGATCGTAAATTGATGTCAACGATCCATCAGCTGCCGGATGGGAAATTTTTTATTAGTGCAAAAGGAGCGCCGGATGAACTGCTGAAAAGATGTACGCAAATAGACAATAAAGGAAAGATAGCACCATTAGATGAAAAAACTAATCAAACCATTTTAGATACGAATCATGATTTAGCAACTCAAGCTTTAAGAGTGTTGGCGATGGCTTACAAAATCGTAGACCAAATGCCTAAAGATATCACAACGCAAGGAGTCGAACAAAATTTGGTCTTTGCTGGTATGACCGGGATGATCGATCCAGAGAGGGCCGAAGCTAAAGATGCGGTCAGAGTCGCTAAGGAGGCTGGAATCC
Source organism: Carnobacterium alterfunditum DSM 5972 (assembly GCF_000744115.1). Taxonomy (NCBI): domain Bacteria; kingdom Bacillati; phylum Bacillota; class Bacilli; order Lactobacillales; family Carnobacteriaceae; genus Carnobacterium; species Carnobacterium alterfunditum. The sequence continues at coordinate 1,382,414 of NZ_JQLG01000004.1, forward strand.
GTTCGGTCATGATTACGGGAGACCATAGAGATACAGCTGAAGCTATTGCACGCCGATTGGGTATTTTAGCAGAAAACCAACAAGGCGGTGTGCTGACGGGTACCGAATTAAACCAAATTGATGATAATGATTTTGCTTCTAGGGTAAAGGATTATTCTGTTTATGCTAGGGTATCTCCTGAACACAAGGTTCGTATTGTTAAAGCTTGGCAAAAAGCGGGGAAAATCGTGGCTATGACTGGTGACGGTGTCAACGATGCACCTGCGCTTAAAATTGCTGATATTGGCATAGGAATGGGAATCACAGGTACAGAAGTCTCAAAAGGTGCAAGCGATATGGTCTTAGCAGACGACAACTTTTCAACGATCGTCATTTCGGTAGAAGAAGGGCGCAAGGTATTTTCAAATATCCAAAAAGCTATCCAATTCTTATTATCGGCTAACCTAGGAGAAGTTCTGACATTATTTATCGCTACTCTACTAGGATGGAGCATTTTAGCACCCGTTCACATTTTATGGATCAATCTTGTGACCGATACATTTCCAGCAATCGCACTAGGCTTAGAACCAGCAGAAGCAGATGCGATGAAAAAACCACCAAGAGGACGAAAAGCAACGTTCTTTTCAAATGGTGTTTTGCCAAGCTTGATCTACCAAGGGATTTTTGAAGGAATAATCACTTTATTTGTTTACTGGTGGGCAACTAACAACCCAGTGCATGCAAATGATGTAGAGTTGGTCCATGCAGATGCGTTAACCATGGTATTTGCCACATTAGGATTGCTTCAGTTATTCCATGCCTTTAATGTCAAATCGATTAAAAAATCATTGTTCACGGTTGGCTTCTTTAAAAATAAAGCTTTCAACTTAGCAATTCTATTGTCAGCTGCATTATTAAGTGTGGTTATCTTAATACCGGGGTTAAATGATGCGTTTAGTGTATCTCCATTAAATGTTGAACAATGGTTGTTGGTATTTGGAGCAGCTATTTCAATTATTCCTTTAGTGGAAATAGTGAAGTTCTTTATGCGTAAGTTTTCTAATGATGAACAGTAATGAAGGATAAGAAATTGAAATTTTGAAAAAGCATCCCTATATATTTAGGGGTGCTTTTTCTCAAAAAAGTTATTTTTAGTTAAAATTAAATTGTATCAATTGAAAAATCGTGTTATTATTTTTCTAATAGCAAGTACTCGCTTTATCTAAAAAAAGGTTTTAAAGTCTAATTAAGCTTTTTAAAGAAAAGAGGTTGATGCTTATGGGAAAATTATGGTTCCTACCTTTACAGGATGAGAATCCAGTAGTAATGGAAAGAATAAAATATATGATTGCTCTTTTTTTCTCTTTTACGTTAGTCGGATTAGCACTGCACTTCAATACACTTGAAGAAATTTGGCAGGGAAGTCTTAAAATTCTCATTTCTCCAGCTAATCTAGTAACAGATTATTTTGAATTGGCAAATGTTGGCGCAGCATTCATCAATGCAGCATTGATGATCATAAAAAGTCTATTCATTATCCGATCAACAAAAGTTGCATTATCTGGTCCATTACTTGCGGCTATCTTCACGATAGCAGGATTTTCATTGTTTGGTAAAAATTTGTTTAATTCTATCCCAATTATTTTGGGAGTGTTTTTGTACGCTAAATTGACTCGTACTCCGTTTAAGAATTATTTGTTATCTGCTTTATACGGGACGGCTTTAGGGCCATTAGTGAGTGAAGTAGCGTTCAACAGCGGATTCTCATTTTTTACAGGGATTTTTTTAGGATGGATAGCTGGAGCCATTGTTGGTCTTATTTTGCCGCCTTTATCACGTCATTTTGTAAGTTTCCATAAAGGGTTTAGTCTATATAATATAGGGTTTACTGCTGGAATTATTGGTATGGCTTTCATTGCTTTTTTTAGAGCCTACGGAATAGAAGTAGATACGGTTCATTTAGTATCAAGTGGTTACAACCAACCGTTATCCATCTATCTTTATAGTTTATTTTTATTATTGTTTAGTGGCGGACTATACTTTAATAAGAGTTCATTTTCCGGATACGCTGCTTTTTTGAAAGAAGACGGAAAAGGCGGCACAGATTTTATAAAGAATCATGGTTTAGGCTTAACTTTGATAAATATGGCTTTATTAGGTTTTCTGACGACAACGCTTGTTTTAACCGTAAGGGGAGAATTAAACGGTCCAGTTATTGGAGGAATATTTACAGTAGTTGGATTTGGAGCCTATGGAAAGCACGTGAAAAACGTTTTCCCCATTCTGTTAGGAGTATTGATCGTAGGTTGGCTGACATCAGCTGAATTATCAAGTACCAGTTTTTTACTTACGGCTTTATTTGGGACAACTCTAGCACCAGTTAGCGGACACTATGGAGTGATAGCTGGAATTTTGGCAGGTGGTTTGCATATGGTTATCGTAACGAATATAAGTTATTTACATGCGGGTATGAATCTTTACAACAATGGGTTTTCAGGAGGATTTACAGCGGCTATAATCGTTCCTTTATTGGAAGTCGTTTTCTTCCATAAAAAAGAAAGAAAAAATAAAAGTATTGTAAAGCCTTTAATCAATACTGAACCCGTTGAAGACTTAGAAAAAAACAAACAATGATCTGAATAGTATAATTGAAATAATAAAAAATAAAGTTTTCAAACTAATGATCCATCATTAGTTTGAAGACTTTATTTTTTTGCGTTTTTTCTTGATTTCCTTACAAAAGTAAAGTAAACTTTAAGAATCACTGAAAATGCAAGGAATTTCCTCGTTTTTAGGGTAGTTACTTTGGACTGGGCTACTTGAGACCTTTAATCTTATGATGGATCTGTTTTCTTAACGCAATTAAGGAAGCAAAAAAGGGAGGATCATTATGACAAATCTTTATATTGGTATGGTGTTGGTATTATTCATTGCCGTACTTGTTGGATTCTGGCAATTACAAAAAAAACACATAAAATTTTCAACACGTGTTTTTATTGCTTTAGGATCAGGTGTTGTGTTTGGAGCTATATTACAGCTTATCTTTGGAGCTGGCAGTGAGGTCACTACTGGATCGATCGATTGGATCAATATCGTCGGAAATGGCTATGTTAAATTCTTACAAATGTTGATCATGCCACTAATTTTTGTGTCTATTGTAGGAGCATTTACAAAAATTGAAGGGTCAAAAGACCTCGGCAAAATAAGTTTTACAGTATTAGCAACACTTTTAGGAACAACGGCTATTGCCGCATTGATTGGAATATTGAGTGTTATGGTATTTAATTTAGATGGCGCAGAATTTGTACAAGGTACAGCTGAAACGGCACGTATCGAGGAATTAAATATCAGCCAAGAGCAAGTCGCTGATTTAAGTATTCCAGAACAAATTATAGCATTTATCCCTGTAAACTTTTTCGCTGATTTATCAAACTCACGCTCGACAAGTACAATTGCGGTTGTTATTTTCTCTGCTTTTGTTGGAGTAGCCTATTTAGGAGTACACCGTAAAGATCCAGAAGCAGGAGAGTTTTTTGCTAAAATAATTGAAAGTTTGTATGCTATCGTAATGCGCATTGTTACCTTAGTATTGCGATTAACACCCTATGGAATTTTTGCTTTAATGACTAAGGCACTTGCTACAAGTGACTTTAATGCCTTGCTTAGTTTAGGTATGTTTGTTATTGCTTCATACGCAGCTCTTATCGCTATGTTTTTGATCCACATGTTGATATTGATGGGAGTAAAAGTTAACCCCATTCAATACCTTAAAAAGACATTTACGGTACTGAGTTTTGCCTTTACTTCTCGTTCAAGTGCAGGTGCATTACCTTTGAATATTGAAACACAAACAAAATCTTTAGGAGTCGATCAAGCGTCAGCAAACTTCTCTGGAACATTTGGATTATCGATTGGTCAAAATGGGTGTGCAGGTATTTATCCAGCTATGCTGGCAGCTATCGTAGCACCTACTGTAGGAATAGATATTTTTAGTCCTGCTTATATTCTTACTATCTTAGCTGTTGTTACAATCAGTTCATTTGGTGTTGCTGGTGTTGGCGGCGGAGCAACATTTGCTGCGTTGATCGTGCTAGGTGCATTAGATTTACCAGTAGCAATCGTAGGGTTGGTTATTTCTGTAGAACCGCTTATTGATATGGGACGTACATTGTTAAATGTAAATGGCAGTATGATTGCTGGAATCATCTCATCAAAGAGAATTAAGAGCTTTGATGCTAAAATATTAAATGATGATTTAACAGCTATAAAATCAGATATTTAAAGCAATAATAAAGTAAATAAAAAGCGTTCAAGAATACTCTTGTGCGCTTTTTATTTGGATACTGATCCTTTTTCACTACGTATTTAATATGAAAAGGGATTTTGTTTAGGGTTATTGATCAGAGAAGTACCAGATAAGGCTTTTTTTGACTAATAAATTTAATATATTGATTAAATGAGCATAACATATATTTTCATTTGACTAATAAAGAAGGTTTATTGATCTAATGAGTATCAAAAAAGTTTTCGTTTGACTAATAATGCAGACTCAAAGACCTTTTTTTAAATTATTCGTATCTTAAAGCTTCTATTGGATCTAATTTTGCAGCTTTTCGAGCAGGATAAATACCGAAAAAGATTCCTACTGCAGTAGAAAAGAGGAGAACGAGGACGACAGATCCTAAGGTAATAGTAGGGACGATATTTAAAGCACTAGATATTCCATTTGCAAGGAGTATACCCAGGAATAAACCAAGAATTCCACCAATCAGAGTTAGGATGACGGCTTCCATTAGGAATTGGAAAAGAATGGTAGTCGTTGTCGCGCCTAAAGCTTTTCTTGTCCCAATCTCACGTGTTCGTTCGGTTACAGATACCAGCATAATATTCATGACGCCAATCCCGCCTACCAATAAAGCAATCGCCGCGACGGCAGCAATAAAGTTAACAAATAAACCTAAAACTGAATCTACTTGATCAAGAGCTTGTAAGAAGTTAGTTGCTGTATAAAAGTTTTCTCCTACAGTGTCATGTCTTGTTTCTAATAGTCGGACCATACGATTAGAGACCGATTCGATTGCATCCTTATCTGTCACTTGAACCGTCAAATTGTTCATAAGGGGCAGTGTAGGGTTTAACTTTTCTATTGTTGTAAGAGGAAGGGCTAAAAATAAGGGCATTTGGCTTAAGTCGAATGAGCCTTGTAATTCTTTGAAGGTTCCTTCTACAATACCAATAATGGTTAAATTAACGGTGTTTCCGGCACTGCTGAGTAGCTGGATATCCTCACCGATCACATTTTGACGCCCATTGAATAAAGTTGTAGCTGTATCTTCAGTAATCACGACTACTTCTTTTGCATCATCGTAATCATTTTGATTGAAGTAGCGTCCATAGATGAGTGTACTTTCCATTGATCGATTAGTATATTGTAAATCGGTTGTACCGCTGAATGCTACAGCTGTGCGGCTTTCGAAATCTGACTGTACGGTTGTAGTGACCGTATTGTCTGGTGAAATACGCGTGATCTCAGGGATCGATTTTTTTAGTGCGTTGATGTCTGCATCTGTGATCGTTGCATCAGTTGAAGCATTGTCGCTTAGAGATAATGAAATAGTAGAAGCTCCAAAATCATTGAACGTTTTAGTTATTTCTGAGGTAGCACCATTTCCTATTGATAAAATAGCGATAACCGCTGCGATACCTATAATGATTCCCAACATAGTCAAAAGAGAACGTAATTTGTTTGAAAAGATACTATCGACGGCCATTTTGAAATTTTCACGAATAGTCATGCGAAAGCTCCTTTATAGACTGATTTTTGAGGCTGGTCATCCACTAATGCACCATCATTAAATGTGAGGATCCGCTTAGTGTATAAAGATACTTCGGATTCATGGGTGATCATCAGAATTGTTGTTCCTTCAGCATTTAACTCTTGAAAAATACGCATAATGTCGACAGTTGTCTTGGAATCTAGGTTTCCGGTGGGTTCATCTGCCATTAATACAGAAGGGTTATTTACGATTGCTCGGGCAATGGCCACTCGCTGTTTTTGACCACCCGAAATTTCGTTTGGTTTATGCTTGACGCGATCGCTTAAACCGACCCGTTCTAAAGCTTTTAGAGCTCGTTCTTTTCTTTCTTTAGATTTCACACCTGCGTATACTAAAGGTAATTCAACATTTTCTAAAACAGACATACGAGGCATCAAATTAAAGGATTGGAAAATAAAGCCGATCTCTTTGTTGCGAATTTTGGCACTCTCTTTATCATTTAAATCACTTACGTTTTGACCGTTGAGTATATAAGTGCCTGAATCAAAACGATCTAATAGCCCTAAAATATTCATTAACGTCGATTTTCCTGATCCGCTTGGGCCCATTATTGCAGTAAACTCGCCAGCCATTATTTCTAGTGAAACATTATCTAATGCAACTAATGTTTCGTCACCAGTAGTATAAGTTTTAACGATATTTTTTATACTGATCATGTTTGAGCTCCTTTCTATTTACTAGTTACCATGGTGCCGTCACTGATCGTATCATCTGGAGATAAGATGATCGTGTCATCCAACGTTAGACCATCTGTTACTTCTACGTGTGTAGCGGATTGGATACCAGATTCTATCGGTGTATTTATTGCTTTTTCATTTTCAACAACATAAACATATGGTTTATTGTCTTCATCATATAATAGAGCTTCGATTGGAATGGCCAAAACATTGTCTGCAGTGTTTGTTGTCACATCTACATCAATATCGAAACCAACAAATAGGCCTTCAGGCGGTTTATCAAAAGAAACAATAGACTTTAAAACCATAGATGTACTGGTCGGACTTGTCACAGTAGAAGCGGTAGGATCAATATGCGATACAGTACCATTAAATGAATTATCGCCAGTCATTAAGAGGGCAACTTGCCCTTCTTCAATAAGAGCTGCATCTGATTTACTTAAATTGATCGTAACTTGTAAATCGCTCAAGTCAGCGATCGCAACAGCGGGCTCACCATTTTGACTGCTTAAATCGATTTGACCGTTTTTTGCATTAACGATCGTGACTGTTCCATTAAAATCAGCTGTCCGATTTGTTCCATCACTATAAGAAATAAGATTAGCGCCTTCTTCAACGGCATCTCCTACACTTACAGGCACATCTTGAATAAGTCCTTGACCAAAAATAGCTTGTGTTTGAGTAGATTCAATTATTCCAGTTGTACTTAATGTTTCTTTGATCGTCTCTTGCGATACTTTCGCAGTTTGCACAGTGATTGCTTCTTCCTCAGTGTTAGAATTTACAACACTATAAAAAATAAAAGCGATGATGGCAATAGCAATGACAATTCCGATTCCTTTTTTCCAATTCATGGTTTGATACTTCCTTTCTGTATTATCATTAGCAATGGTAAACGTTTTACTAATTATAATGATTCTGGTTTTTATAGTCTAGATTAACGTCTTGTAAACTAAAGTATAAAATCATTATTTTATAAAATTCATTGATCAACTGGTATAATAATAAAAAGTTCAAAGAGGTGTTGGATGATGAAAAAAGAATTATTTGCAATCGGAGATGTTCATGGACAAATTTCATTGTTTAAAAAAATGTTGACTCATTGGAATGAAGAAACACAGCAGCTTCTTTTGATCGGTGATTTAGGCGATCGCGGCGAAAATCCAAAAGATTGTTTTTTATTGGCAAAGATGTTGGTAGAACAAAAAGGAGCAATCTATTTAAAGGGCAATCATGAAGCGATGTTGTTGGCATTTATGAACCACCCAGAAAAAAATTATGGCCTTTATTGTCTAAACGGTGGTATGAAAACTCTTGAAACTTTCTTGCATCCTGGTTTAGACGATGAATACTCACCTACTGAAATTGTGATGATGTTGACTAGTCGTTATCCAACGCTGCAACCATTCCTTGAAACATTGCCTCTGTACTACGAATGGGGAGATTTTTTATTTGTTCATGCTGGTGTTGATTTAACTAAAAGTGACTGGCGCCAAACAGCTGATTATGATTATGTTTGGATCCGTGAGCCCTTTCATAAAGAAAAAAATAATACAGGAAAGACAATTGTATTTGGTCATACGATTACGCCTGCTTTATATGGAGACAATCAAACAACTGATCTATGGATAGAAGATCATAAAATCGGTATAGATGGGGGGGCTGTGTATGGAGGAGCCCTTCATGGTGTTTTATTCAATAAACAAGAACTAGTCAAAGATGTCAAAATAGACAACGCAGGATTTGTTTGGGATGGAAGAGTATAAATGAAAGCAGCTAAAAAGGAAAATTGAAGGAGAGATGAAATGATACTTTTTGAAAATGTTTCTAAAGAATATGAAAAAGGTAAACCGGTTGTGTCAAATATCAATTTGGAAATAGAAGATGGGGAATTTTTTGTGATCATTGGACCAAGTGGAAGTGGGAAAACGACAACACTTAAAATGATCAATCGCCTGATTCCATTAACGTCAGGTTTTATCCGAATAAATGAAAAACCGATCAGCGATTATAACTTGCAAGAATTACGATGGAACATTGGATATGTATTGCAGCAAATCGCTTTGTTCCCAAATATGACGGTTGAAGAAAATATTATGATTGTACCAGAAATGAAAAAATGGTCTAAAGAAGATATCCAAAATAGAGTGACAGAGCTGCTTGATAATGTTGGACTGGATCCAGAAACATACCGAAATCGCAAACCGTCTGAACTTTCAGGTGGAGAGCAGCAGAGAATCGGTGTGATCAGAGCCCTAGCTGCTAATCCGGATATCATTCTAATGGATGAGCCATTTAGTGCGTTAGACCCAATCAGCAAACGTAATTTACAAAATGATGTAGCTAAGTTGCAAAAAAAATTGAATAAGACAGTCGTCTTTGTAACACATGATATTCAAGAGGCACTAGCTTTGGGAGACCGTATCTGTTTGATGAATAAAGGAAAAATAGAACAAATAGGAACACCAAGTGAAATTCAAAAAAACCCTAAAAATGATTTTGTCCGTAAATTTTTACAAACAGGAATCAGTGATTTTAAAAACACCCCAACGATCCAACAGATCCTTACAACCGGAAAGATGGAAATCGTTGAAGCAGTTGAAGAAATAGGACCTTATTTGACAACGGAAGATACAGTTGATACATTAGTTGTTGCTCTAGCTAAGGAAGAGTTTGTTATCATCAAAGAAAAAGAAGGCAATAGGATAGGCAAGATCACAAAACAACAGCTGCTCAATTATTTAGCTCAAGAAATTCATGTTGAAAAAGAAAGAGTGGTGCTATAGTATGAATGAATTTATCGCTACCTTTCAAGAACGTAAAGGTGAATTAGTGACAGCACTGATTGAACATATGCAATTATCATTTGTTTCATTATTTATAGCGGTCGTTATAGCTATTCCGCTAGCAATCTACTTAACTAGACATAAAAAAATGGCAACCGTCATGATACAAATCACCTCTATTTTCCAAACTATCCCGTCACTTGCTCTTTTAGGATTGATGATACCTTTAGTAGGAATAGGAACTTTACCAGCTATTATAGCATTGGTGATTTATGCCCTGTTGCCTATTTTAAGAAATGCATATACCGGAATAATGGAAGTTGATCCATCGTTAAATGAAGCGGCAGACGCAATGGGAATGAATCGATTCAAGAAACTTATTAAAGTACAGATCCCGATTGCTATGCCGGTCATCATGGCGGGGATCCGTACTGCCATGGTGCTGATCATCGGAACTGGTACTATCGCAGCTTTAATTGGAGCCGGTGGACTAGGAAGTCTTATTCTATTAGGGATCGATCGCGGAAATAATTATTTGATTTTATTAGGAGCGATTCCAGCAGCATTACTAGCCATCTTATTTGATTACCTTTTGAGCTTGTTTGAAAAAATCTCTTTCAAGAAAACAGTGATCACATTGGGTATTCTTAGTGTTATTATTTTAAGTTTACTAATTGTACCTTTGTTGGCGAAAGACAAAGAAGAATTGGTCATTGCTGGTAAATTAGGTGCAGAACCTGAAATTATTATGAATATGTATAAATACTTGATTGAAGAAGAAACAGATGTAGCCGTTACGCTGCAGCCGAATATGGGGAAAACAACTTTCGTATTCAACGCATTAGAATCAGGAGATATCGATATTTATACGGAATATACTGGAACGATTTTGGCAACTTTTTTAAATGAAGAAGTGACTTCAACAGATGGACAAGCTGTTTATCAACAAGCTAAGGAAGGTTTGGCGAAGCAGTATGATATGTCTTTGTTGGAACCGATGGCCTTTAATAATACGTATACGCTTGCAGTTACTGCAGAACTAGCAGAAAAATATCAACTTGAAACTATTTCTGATTTGATTCCGATCGCAGATGAAATCAAAGCTGGCTTTACATTAGAATTTTCTGATCGTCAAGATGGGTATTTGGGAATTCAAGAGTTATATGGACTAGCTTTTGGGGATGTTCAAACAATGGAACCAAAACTGCGCTACACAGCTATTGAAACAGGGGATATTAACTTAGTTGATGCTTATTCAACAGACAGTGAACTTGCTCAATATGATCTAGTTGTTTTAGAGGATGATCGCGGCTTATTTCCACCTTATCAAGGAGCTCCTTTAATGCTGACTGAAACGTTGGCAGATTTCCCAGAATTAGATGATATTTTAAACCAATTATCTGGTGAAATTACTGATGCAGAGATGCGGGAAATGAATTATGCTGTAAATGTTGAGGGAAAGAGCACAAGTGAAGTTGCCCAACAATTTTTAACAGAGCAAGGCTTGATAGAAGAATAAAAAGCAGCTAGTATAAAGTTATAAGGGAGAGGTTTATGAAAATTGGTGTATTATCAGATTTGCATATTGATACCAATCAGAAAAAACTAACTGGAGAAGAAACGTTTTCAGAAATTGTTAGTAAACAAATCAGTCAGCAGCAGATCGATTTGATGCTGATTGCTGGCGATATCAGCAGTGATTATTTAGTATCACAACAGTTTCTAGATGAAGTGACCAATAAAAGCGGTATTCCTGTTTTATTTGTCCCAGGGAATCACGACTTTTGGTCGTTAAAAAATGGAGAAACAGATACGAAAAAAATCTACCGATTTTTCAAAAACCAAACGAATAGTTTGTTAAATAAACCGTATATTTTGAATGATGAATGGGCAATTGTTGGAAATGCTGGATGGTATGACCATGGCTACGGAGATCAAACAAAATATACACAAGCAGAATTTAATGAAATGACATTAAGATTTGGGACATGGCAAGACAAGCGTTATGTTCATTGGGGAGAAGAAAATAGGGAGACTGCTCAATGGATGCTGGATAAGATAGAATCAGATCTTCAGTCAGTTGGGAAACGAAAGATCATCTTAATGACGCATGTGGTTACTCATCCAAAATTCGTCGTTTCTTTGCCACATAAAATTTATGACTATTTCAATGCTTTTCTAGGAAGTTCTTCATATGAAAAGCTGTATCAAACATACCCGATCGCTTACAGTATTATGGGACATGTCCATTATAGGAAAACTTTAGTGGACAACCAAGTAAATTACATCTGCGCTTGTTTGGGTGGATCTAAACATTGGCTGACCAAAGATCCAGCAGCAGAAATCAGTAAAGCGATAGTGGTATTTCAATTGCCAGAAAAGTAAAAAGTACGCAAAAAGGGTAAAACCTTTTTGCGTACTTTTTTTTTGAAAAGATAAAATCCTCCTATGCATATGAGAGTGATTTGGATAGCCCGCTATATTTATGGTAAAATAGCTAAGCAAAGTGGAACAAGAGAGGGAGAACTACATGACTGAAACAAATGAATCGATTGTATTAGATTTACTAAAAAACGAATTGAAAAGCTATTCTAAAAAGCAATTAACAACGGTCTTAGACTTACTAGCTGAAGGCAACACTGTCCCTTTTATAGCCCGATACCGCAAAGAAATGACTGGGACTTTGGATGAAGTCCAAATACGCGAAATAGAAGAACGTCATAATTACCTAACGAATTTAGAAAAAAGAAAAAATGATGTTTTAAGAACGATTGAAGAACAAGGGAAATTAACTCCAGAACTTGAAGAAGAAATAAAAAAGGCAGCAAAAATGCAGCTAGTGGAAGATTTGTATCGTCCATTTAAACAAAAACGTCGTACAAAAGCAACGATTGCAAAAGAAAGTGATTTAGAACCATTAGCAGAATGGCTGTTGTCTTTTCCAAACGACAATGTACAAGCGGAAGCAGAAAAGTATATCAATAAAGAGAATAAAGTTGCAACAAGTGAGGATGCATTAACTGGAGCACACGAAATTCTGGCGGAACAAATCGGAGATGAACCTAGATATCGGACTTGGATCCGTGAGTATAGTGCTAAAAATGGGGCTATCACAGCTAAAGTTAAAAAGGTAGAAAAAGATGAAAAAGGAACTTTTGAGATGTATTATGACTACAGTGAACCGTTGTCAAAAGTAGCTTCACATCGTGTTTTAGCCATGAATCGTGGCGAAAAAGAAGATATTCTGAAAATTTCTTTTGTTTTGGATGAAAATAAAATCCATGAGTATTTAGAAAAACAATTGATCAAGCAGCCAAAATCAACAGCTGCACCGCTTATAAAGGCAGCTTACGAAGATAGTTATAAGCGATTTATCGGACCATCGATCGAACGTGAGATCCGTGCTGAATTAACTGAAACAGCAGGAGAACAAGCCATTCATATCTTTGGCGAAAATTTACGCAATTTACTATTGCAAGCACCGCTAAAAGGTAAAATTTTATTAGGTTTGGATCCAGCATACCGCACAGGGTGTAAGTTAGCTGTTATTGATCCTACAGGTAAAGTATTATCGATCGATGTGATTTATCCGCATAAGCCGGCAGGTGTAAACGCACGTGCTGAAGCAGCTGTTAAATTCAAAGAATTAGTTGAGTCTTACCAAGTTGAAATGATTGCAATTGGAAATGGGACCGCTAGTCGTGAATCTGAAACATTTGTTGCTGAAAACTTAAAGGAAATGGGACGACAAGTTTTCTATGTTATTGTAAATGAAGCAGGTGCATCGGTCTATTCAGCCAGTAAAACAGCTCGAGAAGAATTTCCTGATTTACAAGTTGAGCAAAGAAGTGCCGTTAGTATCGCACGTCGTTTGCAAGATCCATTAGCTGAGCTTGTTAAAATCGATCCTAAATCGGTTGGAGTGGGTCAATATCAGCATGATGTTTCTCAAAAAAAATTAGAGGAACGACTTGATTTTGTAGTAGAAACGGCCGTTAACCAAGTTGGGGTAAATGTAAATACTGCCAGTGCACCTTTATTGCAACACGTAGCAGGATTAAATAAAACGACCGCAACGAATGTAGTGGCTTATCGTGAAGAAAATGGCCGGTTTGAGAGCCGTGCTCAATTGAAGAAAGTTTCTCGCTTAGGTCCAAAAGCTTATGAACAAGCAGTCGGGTTCTTGCGCATCATTGGTGGGAAAAATGTATTAGATAACACTGGGATTCATCCTGAAACCTACAAAGAAGCAAAACAAATTATTGAATTAGCAGGATTAGCTTTGTCAGATGTAGGTAGTATGGAAGCCAAAAAAGTTCTAGAAAAAATGGATCTAGCAGTATTAACTGATCAAGTTGGTCTAGGTAAGGAAACGGTAAAAGATATGGTGCAAGCTTTGTCAAAACCTGGCCGTGACTTACGTGATGAATTAGCTGCACCATTGTTGCGCACAGATGTCTTAAGCATGGAAGATCTAATACCAGGTATGGAATTAGAAGGTACTGTCAGAAATGTTGTTGATTTTGGCGCCTTTGTAGACATAGGGGTTAAACAAGACGGGATGGTCCACATTTCTAAACTAAGCAAAGGGTACGTCCAACATCCAACAAATGTTGTTTCAGTCGGAGATGTTGTAACTGTTTGGGTCGATAACGTGGATCTGAAAAAAGGACGAATTGCTCTAACGATGTTGAAACCAAAAGAACAAAAATAGAAATATCTTAGTATAATCATTCAAACATAGAAAGGGGTTGGGATTTTTTCTCAATTCCTTTTTCGTGATGGCTTACATTTGTAGAACAGTTTGCAAACTTGTAAAATAAAACATAAAGAAACTGTTGGAAAAGTGAAAACTAAGATTTAATTAAAAGGAAGAATGTATATGAATCAAGACGAACTACAGGTATTAGTGGAAAAGATATCACGCGATTGCTTTGGGCTGCCTTTTCAGCATCAAGCAGTATTTAATAATCGTTTGCGTACAACAGGGGGACGTTACCATTTAAATTCCCATAATCTAGATTTCAATCCTAAAATTCTTGAAACCTTTGGAACAGGTGAATTTTTAGGAGTGATCAAGCATGAACTTTGCCATTATCATCTGCATTTATTGGGCAAAGGCTTTCAACATAAAGACAAAGAATTTAAATGGTTATTAGCAGAAGTCGGTGGTTCGAGATTTGTAAAATCATTAAACGAGAAGGCTAAACCAGTAAAGAAAAGAATCCTTTATCAATGTCAAGGTTGTTCACAGTTTATCTATCGACAGCGTAAAGTTAATACTCAAAAGTACGTTTGTGGCCAATGCAAAGGAAAGTTAACGCATATTGAGATTTGAAAAATAGGATAGGGAACTTTAAGGGGTGAAGAGAATGGATCAAGAACAAATCATTCAGCAAAAATTAACGTCTATTTTCCCTGCATATGGCAGCCCGATAAAAAAATTAGAAGCTGTTGATAAAACGGAAAAACTTTTCCGAACTTTAACAGGAAGTTTGGCAAAACAAAAATCCAGTTGGTTAAGCGTAAATGCACTCAGCTATGAGAAAAACGATTTTATGACAGAACCACCAGTTTTAGTAAGTAAAGCAGGAAATGTTTTTCCTCTTTGGAAAATGGTATTGGATTTTGAAATGACTTGGTTAAAAAAAAGGACAAAAACAGTTTCTATTCTTGATTATGGTGCAGTGGGAGATGGGAAAAAAGATTGCACAAAATCCTTTGAAAAAGCTATTTCCAAGGGATTTAGACGTGTGGTCATACCTCCTGGAGAATACATTGTTAGAGGGATAGAACTCCCTTCTCATACTGAATTGATCGGAAGCGGCATAAATCAGACCGTTCTTATTTTGCATCAGAATGCTCCAAAAAAAACACGTTTGATCACCAACAAGCATCATTTAAATGGGGATCATCATATTTATATCGAAGGAATGAGTTTAGATTGGAATGTCAAAAGATTGAGCAGCACTGAAAAAACTGCTAGTGGAGGAACTTACTCAAGCGGGATCACGTTAGCTCAAGTAACATATGCCATGATCCGTAATGTCAATATAACTGATCCAGGTTTGCACGGCGTCGATGTTACCGCAACACTTTATAATTACGCAGGAGATGGCCGTAGAGCAAATGGAGGCAGTCGGTATGTTTGGATCGATCAAATAAAAACTAGTGGATTTGGTGATGATGGGATCACCACACACCATAGTGATTATATTTTTATTTCTAATTCTTATGCCCATCATCCTAGTGGCCGTTCGCATAAAAAAGGCTACTCCAATTCAAATGGAATTGAGGTGGATGACGGATCGCAACATGTCACTTTGGTGAATAATCATACAGCTTTTTGTTTTGGAGGAATCGAGATAAAAGCTCATGAAACAAGTTCTGCCGCATCCGATATTCAAATCATTGGTCATCTTTCGGAACATGATAATCGTTCTTACAATTTTAGACACATTGGTCACCATCAAGGAGACGATGCTTATTCCAAAACAGCATTTGGTATACGGGGAACTTTTCTTGCCGCTTGTTATCCACAATTAACAGAGCTTTACACAGCTTCTACCCCAAGAGCATTGGTTATATCAGCCTACCAAAAAGTAGCCATTCACCATTTCTTTGCTGTAACCAAACAAGAGGATCGCTCAGATAAAATCGCCTTATCAATCCAATATCGTGCAGGAGAAGTAGCAATCAAAGAAGTTCGTCTAAAAAATTATGAACAAGCAATAAAATCTGTTCGTATTGGAAAAGAAACCGGTAGAGTATATATGGATTGATATAGGGTAGGATATAGCTAGCCAATATCGTGAAATCTCTATATTTACACTGATTTTATGTTATGATTAACGGGAATAAATTAAAGATAGGGGAAGAGTAATGAATACGATACATCCAGATGACAGTTGGGCATTACACACTGATCTATACCAAATAAATATGATAAAGACCTATTGGGAATTAGGAAAATCAGATTCTCATGCGGTTTTTGAAGCATATTATAGAAATAACCCTTTTCAAAGCGGCTATGCTATTTTTGCTGGCTTAGAACGTGTGATCAATTACATTCAAAAATTGAAATTCACAAAGAGTGATATCGATTATTTAAGAAGTTTAGCTACTTATCCTGAAGAATTTTTAGATTACTTAGGAAAATTCAAATTTAGAGGAACGATCCGCTCCATGATTGAAGGGGAAGTTGTTTTTGCAGGTGAACCGCTCATTCAAGTGGAGGGACCATTAGCCGATTGTCAATTGGTAGAAACGGCTATTTTAAATATTTTGAATTATCAGACTTTGATTGCAACTAAAGCCGCTAATATCAAATCGATCGTAAAAGATGAACCAGTATTAGAATTTGGAACTAGAAGAGCGCAAGAAATGGACGCTGCTATTTGGGGAACAAGAGCAGCATATATTGGCGGATGCGACGCTACCAGCAATACACGTGCGGGTAAGATTTTTGGGATCCCAGTCAGTGGAACGCATGCTCATTCATTAGTGCAAGTTTATCGAAATGATTATGATGCTTTTATGGCATATGCTACAACGCATAAAGATAGTGTGTTTTTAGTGGATACGTACGATACTTTAAGATCCGGTGTTCCAAATGCTATTCGAGTTGCAAAAGAACTAGGCGATAAAATGAACTTTTTAGGTGTACGTATTGATAGCGGTGATATGGCATATATTTCAAAACGGGTACGCCAACAGCTTGATGATGCAGGCTTTACTGAAGCAAAAATATATGCATCAAATGATTTAGATGAAAAAACAATTTTAAATTTAAAAATGCAAGGTGCCCGCATTGATGTTTGGGGTGTGGGAACAAAATTGATCACGGCTTATGATCAACCTGCTTTGGGAGCTGTTTATAAATTAGTTTCTATTGAAGATGAGCAAGGAAATATGGTAGATACATTGAAGCTTTCCAGTAACGCTGAAAAAGTTTCCACCCCCGGAAAAAAACAGGTGTGGCGTATTACCAAAAATGATGGTGGAAAGTCTCAAGGAGATTATATTACACTATGGGAAGAAAGACCGGATCAAAAAGAAGAGTTGTTTATGTTCCATCCCGTTCACACCTACATTAATAAAACAGTAACCGATTTTAGCGCTAGACCCTTATTAAAAGACATTTTTGTGGATGGAAAATTAGTGTATGACCTGCCGAAATTAATCGAAATCAAAATGTATGCTAAAAACAGCTTAGGTATGCTCTGGGAAGAATACAAGCGTAACCTGAATCCAGAAGGTTATCCAGTAGATTTATCACAAGCTGCTTACGATCATAAAATCAAGTCTATTGAAAATGCACGTGATAATGTAAAGCGATTTTCTGAAAAATAGTGCAAAGTAGATCATTAAATAGTCTCAACCTCTTGAACTAAAAAATAATAGAGTCATGGAGGAAATCATGCAATACTCCATTTAACGATCAATCGAAGAGAAGAGGATGCAGATATGTCAAAATTAAAAGAACAAATTATTAAAGAAATGCGTGTTGATCCATCTATTGATCCAAAAGTTGAAATCCAAAAAAGTGTCGATTTTTTGAAAGACTATTTGAAAAAGCATTTATTTTTAAAAACGTTGGTACTCGGTATCAGCGGAGGACAGGACTCAACATTAGTCGGAAAATTAAGCCAATTGGCTATAATTGAATTGCGAGAAGAGACTGGCGATAACGAATACCAATTTATTGCTATACGTCTTCCTTACGGCGAACAAGCAGATGAAAAAGATGCTATGGATGCCATTGAGTTCATCGGGGCAGATAAAATCGTTAAAGTAAACGTTAAGCCCAGCGTAGATGCAACAGTACAGACACTAGAAGATGGAGGCATATCCATTAGTGATTTTGTTAAAGGAAATATCAAGGCTCGTCAACGTATGATCATTCAATATGCTATAGCTGGAAGTCATAACGGAGCTGTAGTAGGAACGGATCACTCTGCGGAAGCTGTTACCGGATTTTATACAAAATTTGGCGATGGTGGGACAGATATCAATCCAATCTTTAGATTAAATAAACGTCAAGGAAAAGCCCTATTAAAAGAACTGAGAGCTCCTAAAGAGCTATACGAAAAAATACCTACGGCTGATCTAGAAGAAGATAAACCCTCTTTACCAGATGAAAAAGCCTTAGGTGTGACCTATGATCAAATTGATGATTATTTAGAAGGCAAAGAAGTACCAAAAGAAGCAGCTCAAAAAATTGAAAGCTGGTTCTTAAAAACAAACCATAAACGTCACTTACCGATTACGATATTTGATGATTTTTGGAAATGAAGGTTAATTTTATAAAGAATAAAGACCGATAAAAGGCTGGAACATAAATTCCAGCTTTTTTGTTATTGTAAATTCGGTAATTTTTTATAGCTTTTTTCAAAAATTAGACAAGGAGGTGAAAGGGGTGGAAATGGAAAAGCTTTCGCTTGTTGTTCCCTGTTACAATGAAGAGCAAACGATTCCCCTCTTTTTTACTGCGGTTGAAAAGATTCGAGCAGCGTTAACGAACATAACTATCGAATATATATTTGTCAACGATGGTTCAAAAGATCACACTTTGGCCGTATTAAGAGAAATGGCACAACAATACCCCGATTCTATTAAGTATTTATCTTTTTCACGAAATTTTGGCAAAGAAGCTGCTTTATATGCAGGAATGGAATATTCCACTGGCGACTACGTAGCTGTAATGGATGTCGATTTGCAAGATCCGCCTGATTTGTTGCCTCAAATGCTCCATTTGATAAGACATGAAGCATATGATTGCATAGGTACAAGAAGGATAAGTCGAAAGGGTGAGCCGCTTTTTCGCTCATTCTTGGCTAAAGAATTTTATCGGATCATGAATCGTATTTCAGCTGTTGAATTCGTAGACGGAGCAAGAGACTACAGACTAATGACTCGTCAAATGGTCGAGGCTGTTCTTTCTATGACTGAAGTCAATCGTTTTTCAAAAGGGATGTTCAGTTGGGTAGGGTTTGACACGAAATATTTAGAGTATGAAAATAAAGAACGGGTGGCTGGCAAATCTTCTTGGTCGATATGGTCTTTATTTAAATATTCATTAGATGCAATTGTCGATTTTTCAGATATCCCCTTGGCAATAGCTTCTTTTGTTGGATTGACGTCTTTTATAATGGCTATTTTCTTCATGATCGCAATTATCATTCGAACGGTATTATTTGACGATCCAACTGCAGGATGGCCTTCTCTAGTGACTATTATACTGGCTATTGGAGGGTTACAATTATTCTGCTTAGGAATAGTAGGCAAATACCTTGGGAAAACATATCTTGAAACGAAGAAGAGACCAATCTATATTCTGAAGGAAACAGATAAAAAAAATAAAAAATAAAGTAAATATTATTTTAGCAAAGGTGGATAGAATGAAAAAAATAAACAAACACAAAACGAATCGATCTGTATATAAAGAGTCAAGTATTTTTATAAATAGTTTGAAAACGGTTTTAGTAGGGCTGAGTACAGCCTTCATTGGGAATTTTTTACTCCAACTTTTTCAAAATCACTATAGTTTTTCCTTAGCTGTTAATTTTATTTTTCTGTGGCATACAGAATTATTTTTACTGGGAGTATTTCTATTATTTCTGCTGTATTTATGGATAGCAGCAGTGATCGGTTCTCGTTGGTTGAGTGTTCTGGTTATGACAGTCATCATAATAGCAATAGGAGTGGCGACGCAACAGAAAATGGCCTTGCGAGGAGAACCGTTGTATCCTTCCGACTTTCTATTGATCAATGATTTGCCTTTTTTGATTCAAATGGTCGATAGTAAATTGATCTTAGCTGTTATTATTTTTTTGATCGGTGTAGTGAGTTTAAGTATTTATATTCTTATTAAAAAGAAAAAAAATAGTTCCAAACGATTGGATAAATCGGTCGAAAAGAAGTTGAGCTGGCTAACGAGAGGGAGTACTTTCATCATTACCAGCAGCATTCTTTTTTACAGTATGGGTTTCAGTCAGCCAGGTAATGTACTAAGGTATGCATATGATCGATACGCTCATTGGATACCTTATAGCCAGCAAATGAATTATTATAATAATGGATTTATAGGAGGGTTTTTGTATAATATTGGCGTAGATGCAATGGAAAAACCAGCTGATTATTCGAAAAACCAAATAATAGATATTGTTCAAAAGTATGAAGAAAAAGCATCTGAAATAAACGAAACCAGACCAGCGGTAATAAATGATGTGAATATTATATATGTAATGAATGAAAGCTTTTCAGATCCTTTAGCGCTTGATGGGGTAACCGTTTCAGAAGATCCTATTCCAACAATACGATCTTTGAAGGAAAGAGCAGTGAGTGGGAATATTTTATCTCAAGGTTATGGAGGCGGAACAGCCAATATTGAATTTGAAGCATTGACCGGATTGTCAATGGAACCAATGTCTGCGAGTCTAACGACACCTTACACGCAACTGGTTTCTAGGATGAGCGAGCTGTCATCAGTTGTCTCTTACCTAAAACAGCAAGGTTATGCAACAACCGCTATCCATCCTTACAATACAACAATGTATAAACGGAATGAAGTGTATCAAAATTTAGGATTCACAACATTTTTAAATGAAACAAATATGACGTTTTTAGATAGAAAAGATCAAAATCCTTATATTTCAGATGAATCTGCTTACCAAGAAATTTTGAAAAAAATGCAAACGACAGAAGAATCGGATTTTATTCATTTGGTTACTATGCAGAATCATATGGTTTACAGTGGTAAATACCCTAACACAGATTTTTCAGCTCAAGGAACGGGCAATGCCGAAGAAGCAGCTAATTATTTGCAGGATCTAGCTTATAGCGATGAGGCATTAGATGGTTTTTTGACCACTATAGAGCAGTTACCTGAAAAAACAGTCGTTGTTTTCTGGGGAGACCATCTGCCTAGCTTTTTTAGTGAAACTAATGTACAAACCAACGGAAGTTTAAAAATGCATCAGACTCCGCTGCTTATCTACTCTAATTTTACTGAAAATAATGATACGGTAGGGACCATTAGTCCAATCTATTTTATGAATCATATTTTAGAGATTGCTAATGCCCAAGTCACACCTTTTTATGCTCTTTTGATGGAATTAGAAGAGGCATTACCGGCTTTTGAAAAAGGGTTATATATTGAACGAGATACAAAA
Source organism: Carnobacterium alterfunditum DSM 5972 (assembly GCF_000744115.1). Lineage (NCBI taxonomy): Bacteria > Bacillati > Bacillota > Bacilli > Lactobacillales > Carnobacteriaceae > Carnobacterium > Carnobacterium alterfunditum. The sequence goes on from NZ_JQLG01000004.1 coordinate 1,403,866, forward strand.
GCAGTGTCCGAAAAACGAGGTGAACTCTCAAAAGAAACGCAAGAGCTATTAAAGGTTTATGATGCGATTCAATACGATGTCACTGTTGGTGAAAATTACAGTAAAGCACTTAACTTCTTTGAAGATTAAGTGCTTTGTTTTTTATTTGCTTTTTTGGTCTATACCACTTATAATGATAAAAAAGAGTAAAGGAGATAAAAAAATGGTTAATGTATTGAAAAATGTAACTGTATATACAGGAGAAGAAAAAATTGAAGATGCTTTTATTCGTTTTTCTGAAGAAATTTTAACGGTAGGAAAAATGAGTGATTATAAAAAAGAACCAACTGATCAAGAACAAGATGCTGCTGGAAAAATAGTTTTGCCTGGTTTTATTGATGTTCACAGTCATGGCGGGTATAGCTACGACAACATGGATAGCAGTGCGGCTGAAATCAATCAGATGCTCCAAGAAATGTATAAAGAAGGCATTACTTCTTACTTTGCGACAACAATGACACAGTCTTATGAAGCCATTGATAAAGCACTTATCGCCATCAATGAAGCAGCAACTAAAAATCCGGTGATTCAAGGGATCCATTTAGAAGGCCCTTTTGTGTCAAAAGAGTTTAAAGGGGCTCAACCAGAAGAATTTATTCGCATACCGGATGCAAAACAAATGGAAAAATGGAATAAGTTAAGTGGAAATCGTATTCGTTTAGTCACTTATGCTTCTGAAACAAGTGATGCATCAGAATTTGAAGATTATTGTGTGAAACATAATATTATCCTTTCAATCGGTCACAGCAACGCAACTAGAGCGCAGCTGATGGACTCTAAAGCTTCTCATATTACACATTTGTATAATGCACAAAGAGGGTTGCATCACCGTGAGCCAGGAGTAACGGGGCATGCCTTTCTAGAAGACGCTATTTATACAGAAATGATTGTTGACGGCTATCATATTCATCCTGATATGGTCAACTTAGCGTATAAAATTAAAGGCCCAGACCGAATTGAAGTCATTACTGATTCGATGCGTGCAAAAGGATTGCCTGATGGCGAGAGCGAATTAGGTGGTCAAAAAGTCCTAGTAAAGAATAATCAGGCCAGATTAGAAGATGGAACATTAGCAGGAAGTGTATTGACGTTTAATGACGCATTTAAAAATATTATGGCTTTTACAGGTTGCTCCATTGAGGATGCTGTAAAAATGACTTCTGTCAATCAGGCAAGAGAATTCGGTTTGAATAAAAAAGGCAATCTCAAAGTGGGTAAAGATGCCGATATGATAGTGATGAATAGTGAATTTGATGTAGAGCATACATTTAGTTTTGGAAAAATGGTTTATTAAACTAGAATCGAAAAGAAAAGGTGGAAATTCAAATGGAAATAATTATTGTGAAGGATAACGTAGAAGGCGGAAAAAAAGCATTCGAATTGATTAAGGAAGGTATGGACCAAGGAGCAAAAGTATTAGGATTAGCTACAGGTAGTACACCTATTTCGTTGTATCATGAAATGATCAAAAGTGACGTAGATTTTTCAGATATGACGGCACTTAATTTAGATGAATATGTTGGACTTGCTCCTACAGATCCACAAAGCTACCATCATTTTATGGAAGAACAGCTGTTTTCTAAAAAGCCGTTCAAAGAAACTTTTGTGCCCGATGGAATGGCTAAAGATGCAAAACAAGAATGTGAACGCTATGATCAAATTATTAAAACACATCCAATTGATATTCAAGTTTTAGGTATTGGAAGCAACGCACATATTGGATTTAATGAGCCTGGAACTTCTTTTGATTTAACAACTCATAAAGTAGAGCTATTGTCATCCACCATTGAAGCGAATAAACGCTTTTTTGATCATGCTGAAGATGTTCCGCGCTTAGCTTATTCAATGGGTATAAAATCAATTATGAAATCTAAAAAAATTATCTTGATGGCTTACGGCGAAACAAAAGCAGAAGCAATAAAAAAGGCCCTTGAAGGACCGATAACCCAAGAAGTTCCCGCAAGTATCTTGCAAAATCATGAGAATGTGACTATGATTGTAGACGAAGCAGCGGCGAAATTAATTCAACGATAGGAGCAAAATCATGGTTAAGGCGACACCAATTTATATTCAAATTCATAATCAAATACGAAAAATGATAGAACAAGAAGTATGGAAGATAGGAGAGCGTATTCCTTCCGAAAGAGATTTAGCTATCCAATTTAATGTCAGCCGAATGACACTGAGACAAGCTGTACAAACTCTTGTAGATGAAGGAATATTAGAGCGGAAAGTGGGTTCTGGCACTTATGTATCCAATAAAAAAGTACGAGAAAAAATGGCGGGCATCCAAAGTTTTACAGATATTATGACTTCACAAGGAAGAAAACCCACAAGTAAAACGATTTCCTATCATGTCAAGCCTGCGAGTGTAAGTGAAGCGGAAAATTTAAAGCTTGAACCAGAAGAAATGGTTTTAAGGATGGAAAGGATTCGATACGCTGATGAGGTCCCAATTTGTTTTGAAGTGGCAACGATTCCGTATCATCTTGTTGAATCATTAGGAAAACAAGAAATTACCAAATCACTCTACAAAGTATTGGAAGCTGAACAAGGAATTACCGTTAAGCGAGCTGAACAAACCATTTCTGCTATGTGCGCTTCCGAGAAAATTGCTGAATATTTATCGATAAAACGTGGTGAGTCTATTCTCCAGTTAAAACAAATCAGCTATTCAAAAGAAAATTTGCCTTTTGAGTATGTTCGTACTCAATACGTAGGTGAACGATTTGAATTCTATTTAGAAAAAGATTTACACTAACCAATAGTTAGTGTAAATCTTTTTTTTTATTATTTCTACAGTACGCATAAAAGGCAAAACTAAATTGCAATTGTATTTTCGTAATTATATTTGTATAATGAAAGAAAGAATGGCTTTGAAAGTAGGTTTCTCTTTTATGTATAATATGTTCGAAGTTTTAGTATTCTGTTTATTAACAGTCATCATCAGTTTTATACTAACACCACTAATAAAAAAAGTAGCATTAAAAGTAAATGCTATAGATAAACCTGGTGAAAGACGAGTGAATGTAAAGCCTATGCCAACATTAGGTGGACTGGCAATCTACTTGTCTTTTTATTTTTCATTATTTTTTATGCAAGCTGTACCTTTTAAACAAGTTTTGCCTCTATTTATTGCTTCGACCGTTATTATTGTTACTGGGATGATCGACGATTTAATCGAAATAACGCCAAAAATGAAATTGTTGGGTATCACTATAGGAGCCCTTATCATTTATTATGTCGCTGATATTCGTATGGATCTAGTTACATTGCCTTTAATTGGAGAGATAGAGTTAGGTATTTTTAGCTTGCCGATAACATTATTATGGATATTAGCTATTACAAATGCGGTTAATTTGATTGATGGATTAGATGGATTAGCAACGGGAGTTTCAATAATTGCTTTAACAACTATGGGTATTATTGGCTTTTTCTTTTTAACGATTGATGATGTTGCCGTTCCTATAATGATTTTTACATTAGTTGCTGCAGCCACCGGTTTTTTACCGTATAATTTTTTTCCAGCTCGCATTTTTTTAGGAGACACAGGGGCTTTATTTCTTGGATTTATGATTTCGGTCATGTCGCTTCAAGGGTTGAAAAATGCTACATTGATCACAGTCATCGTACCGGTCGTCATACTAGGCATACCGATCACTGATACGATTGCAGCAATATTACGACGACGTCTAAATCGCAAACCAATCTCTAGTGCGGATAAAATGCATTTGCACCACCGCCTAATGGCATTAGGTTTGACTCATAGACAGACAGTACTTGCTATTTATAGCATTGCGGCTATGTTTTCATTAATTGCATTGATGTATCCATTGTCTAACGTTATAGGTTCTATTATGCTGACCATTGGCTTGCTGCTTGGATTAGAGTTGTTCATGGAATTGATCGGTTTAGTGAGTGAAGAAAGAAGACCCTTATTATCAAGATTAAAACGATTTGCTAATAGGTTGAATAGAAAACGCTAAATACAAAATGGGCACAAAGACGAAGAGTCTTTGTGCCCATTTTGTATTTGATCAAGTTGTGTAAGAAATGATGAGTTAAATTATTCTAGTAAGCGTAATTTGTTATGCCGTTTGTTTCAAATTCATAGTCTTCAGCATCTCGTTCATCTAAAGAATCTAATCCTAGTGCTACTCTGAAACGGTGGCTGACAAAATCGACGCTATCGGGATAAAGTTCAACCATACTTGCTCCGTATAGTGTGAAATCTGTCCACTCAAAAGTATAAGAGTTGAATTTATAAGGACCCTCTAGTCCAGTTTGAGCAATTCCCAGCATTTCATTAAACGTTAAATCAGTACGCATGTTTGACCCAACGGCTTCAATGACGTTCGTGTATTTAGTGATTGAACCGACGCTAAGGGCTTTTTCCACGATGGCTTGGATCAGCAGTTGTTGTCTTTCGCCACGCATAACATCATTGTCAATTTTTCTTGTACGAGCTAAGGCCAAAGCTTCTTCACCATTTAGAGTCTGATAGCCTTTTTCTAAAGTGATTTGATCCATCTTGCCGTCAGAGTTTTGTTCTGAAAAAGTTATTGGAACATCCATTTCTATCCCGCCTAAAGCATCTATGATTTTCAAAAAGGCATCAAAATTAAATGTTACATAGTAATGAATAGGAACATTGAGTAATTCTTCAACAGTCTCGATCGTTGCTTGCTCTTCTCCTGCACTATAAGCGGCATTGATTTTATCTTCTCCTAAGTATTCCTCTTGGTACATGATTGGAGTATACGTGTCTCTAGGAATACTGACCATATTGACTTCATGGCTATTAGGGTCGATAGTAAGGTAGATAAGTGAATCTGTTCTTGAACTGCCAAGGTTTCTATCTTCGGTATCATCAATGCCCATGATCAAGATAGAGGTTGTTTCTTTAATTGGATCTACTTCAATCTCTTTGTTGCGTCCTAGTTCATGATAAGAATCGTCAATCGTTTTTTGAGCAGTTGCGTAAAGTATAGCTGCATAAACAGCTAATCCTAAAACGATGACCAAAATTGGAATCAATATACTTAGGATAATAATATTTTTCCGTTTTTTTCTTTTGGTGGTATATGATGCACTTCTACTAGTATTAGAATGTTTCTTCACGCTCATTCTCCTTCAAAAATCATTTTGCTTTTTAGGTAATCAAGTAGAGGCTCATACGAGAAAACTGTGGTTTCAAACAACCTGTTTATTTTATCATGAATAAAAACAAGTAGAAAGTTTATTTGAAAAAAGTAACGATTTCTTAATATTCAGCTTGTGATTTTTTTGTCACAATAAACGTCTTTCCCTATTTTAAAACTTACTTGTCCATTAAGCCACTCAATAATTTCTGTTTGAAATTGGTTCAGTTGCTCTTGATCAACTAGACATACGAATGCGACAACATCTGAATAAAGAATATCCTTGATCATGTAGCCTGCTTCACGAAGAGCATTTTCTAATTTTCCTGAGACCGGGTATGCAGTGACAACGACGATCTGAGTGTGCAATCTTCTCTCAACAATTCCGCTATTATTCAATCCTTGGCTGACAGCTTTTCCGTAAGCACGTATCAATCCACCTGCTCCAAGTTTTATACCTCCAAAATAACGTGTGACCACCACAACAACATTTTTTAATTGTCTTTTTTTCAAAACCTCCAACATAGGAACACCAGCCGTACCAGAAGGTTCTCCATCATCGTAAGCACGTTGGATCTCATCATGTTCGCCAATCAAGTAAGCTACACAATTATGATTGGCTTTGTGGTGCTCTTTTTTAATAGATTGAATAAAGTTTTGAGCTTCTATTTCACTCGTTACACGTTTTAAATGGCAAATAAAACGAGATTTTTTAATTTCTAATTCAAATTGGCCATCTTTTTCAATTGTATAGTAGTGATTTAACATAAATAGTCCTCTCATTAATCGGAATGAATTGCTCTATCTAGATAGTGTACCTTTAGTATGAATATTCAACAAGACCAATCATAGAAAAAAAGCGAATATGGGTAGAGTAAATAAGATGGTTGAACAGCAAAAGAAATATGCTATACTTTTAGTTTGAACGCTAGACTGTGAATACAAAAAATACGATAGTGAGGTGATGATTTGAGAATTGCCGTGGTAACAGATAGTACCGCTTATCTAACGGATGAACAATGTGAACTGTATTCTATTTACCGATTGCCATTATCGGTTATTATGGGCACTGATGCTATAGAAGAAACAAGTATAACTAATACTGATTTTTTTGAGAGAGTCAAAAAAATGGATTCTTTGCCAACAAGTTCTCAACCAGCTATTGGCCAAGCGATTGCTTTATTCAATGAACTTTCAAAAAAATATGATGCTGTTATAAGCGTTCATCTGTCAAGTGAACTTAGCGGCACCTACAATTCAATAGCAAGCTTAGATACTATGTATGAAAATTTTAAAATTTATCCTTATGATTCAGGGATCAGTTGCTCAGCACAAGGCTACTTTGTTCTAGAAGCAGCAAGAATGGCAAAAGAAGGAGCTGCCGTTGGAGACATACTTCAAAAATTTGAAAAAATGCAAATAACGTTGCAATCGTATTTTGTAGTAAGTGATTTGCATCATTTGGTTCGCGGAGGGCGACTTTCAAATGGATCAGCAATTATTGGTTCTTTATTAAAAGTGAAACCTATTCTGTATTTTGAAAACAAAAAAATTACTGTCTTTGAAAAGATAAGAACCAAGAAAAGAGCTCTCAAGAGGATTGAACAGTTATTAGGAGAAGACGTTGCAAAAGGATATCCGATCGTTGCGACAATTATTCATGCTAATGCTGAAGCAGAAGCTTTAGAATGGATAGGGAAATTGAAACAACAATATCCAGCTATACGTTATGAAATCAGTTGTTTTGGCCCCGTCATTGGTACACATCTAGGTGAAGGTGCTTTAGGAATAACATGGGTAGAAGATCAGACAAAGGCTTAAAGCTATTATATTATTTTTATATACGAAAGGAGTTGAGATTTTTTCTCAACTTCTTTTTTTTGCGTATATTAATAAAGAGAGGTGAGCGATGATGAGTAATTTTTTGATGGGAAGAGAATTATTGCAGAATGAGCTGAATGAAGACTTATCTGAGGGGTGGGAAGGAATCATTTCAACAGGTTTTATTACAGTAGGAAAACAGGTGAAGTGTCGTCGTTGTGGATCTGATCGGTTGCAAGATCGACAATCAAATCCCTGTAGTTGCGGTGAAAATTGTTTTTATTGTATCCATTGCCTTGAAATGGGCAAAATCAAAAAATGCAGTCTGCTTTACTACCTTCCAGAAAAAAATCGGTTTTTCCCGATAAAAGAACCTATATTAACTTGGCAAGGCCGATTATCAGAGCAGCAAGCATTCGCTTCTAAAGAAATTGAAACAACAATAAAAGCAGCAGAAACAAGATTGATCTGGGCGGTAGCTGGTGCTGGGAAAACAGAAATGCTTTTTAGCGGGATCGAATTGGCAATAAGGCAAGGGAAAAGAGTATGCATTGCTTCACCACGTACAGATGTGTGTCTAGAATTAGCCCCTCGTCTAAAGAGTGCATTTCAAAATGTAGCACAGATTACACTCTATGGAGATATGGAAGCACCTTATCGATACACACAATTGGTCATAGCAACCACGCACCAATTGATGCGGTTTAGAGAGGCATTTGACGTTTTGATCATTGATGAAATCGATGCTTTTCCATTTGATACGGATAGAGGCCTTCAATTTGCAGCACAAAAAGCTAAAAAGCCGATAGGAACACTTATTTATTTATCGGCCACTCCAAATAAAACGATGAGACAGGATATCACGCAAAAAAAACTAGCGGCTTCTATTTTACCAGCACGCTATCATGGATTCGCTTTGCCAGAACCAAAAGCGATATGGACGGGAAATTGGCGCAAAGCGATTATTAAGCGGCAGAAAAAAGCTTTCGTTTATAAGGAAATCAAGCGGCTGCTGCAAGCACAACGCCGATTTCTTTTATTTATGCCGGATATTGAATTGATGGTTGAGTTGACCAGTCATCTTGAGGAAATTTTCCCACAGTGCTCATTTACAAGCGTCTCTTCAGAAGATAAAAAACGCAAAGAAAAAGTACAACAGATGCGAGATGGAGTCTACCAGTTTATTCTGACAACAACAATTTTGGAAAGAGGCGTAACCTTTCGAGATATCGATGTCATCGTTCTGGGTGCAGAAGATCGGACGTTCACAGAAGCTGCACTGATTCAAATTGCAGGTCGTGCAGGCAGACACCGTGATTTTCCAAATGGAGAAGTGCTCTTTCTCCATTACGGTCAAACGAAAGCTTTGAAAAATGCTATCAGCCAAATTAAAAAAATGAATCGTTTGGCTCGTGAAAGGGGACTGTTGATAAAAAAGTGAATTGTTTATGGTGCGGAAGAACGCAAAAAGAAGTTATCAAGTTAAGAGAATTAGTTGCTTTTACTAAAATTGATCCTACTGTTAGATGTGATTCATGTTCTGGAAAATTAGTCTCATTACTAAAAGGAACGGTCTGTTTAGGTTGCAGTCGCTATTGGATCGAAGAAGGGCTTTGTCCAGATTGTCAAAAATGGAAAGCAGCATATCCTAATTATCCATTCAAGCATACAGCTCTTTATCAATACAATGAATTTATAAAAGAATGGATAGAAGCCTATAAATATGCTGGAGATTACCGGCTTGGTGAATTGTATAAAAAGGAGATCCAAGCTTTCTTCTGTAAGCAAAAAGAACTAGTTATTCCTATTCCAATAAGTGATAAAAGTAAAATGTTGCGAGGCTTCAATCAAGTGGAAGGCTTGCTGGAATTTGCAGGAGTAAAGTATACTCCTGCTTTGATCCACTGTGGAACTGGGGAAAAACAGTCAAGTAAAAATCGGAAAATGCGTATGCTTTCTCCTCAACCGTTTAAATTAAATGACGTTTTCCAAGATAGTATAAAAGGGAAATCTGTTATTTTAGTGGATGACATTTATACAACAGGACGGACTTTTTTTCATGCTGCAGACTGTTTATTAAAAAATGGAGCACAAAGTATCGAAACGTTCTCAATTTCTCGCTAAAAATTGTCTAAATGTAATCGATTTTATTTGCAATCTTTGAGGGTTAATATATAATTAACGTAAGCAGATCATCATTTGAGTGGTCCAATTGATGATGCTGATTCTGATATACAATCAGATGAAAGGGGAGAGTGTTTATGTTTAAATATAATGTCCGTGGCGAAAATATCGAGGTAACTGCAGCTATTCGTAGTTATGTTGAAAAAAAAGTGGGGAAAGTTGAGAAATACTTTAATGATGTACCTGAAGCAACAGCCCACGTTAATTTGAAAACGTATTCCGATAAAACTGCTAAAGTGGAGGTAACAATTCCATTACCTTATTTAGTATTACGTGCGGAAGAAACCTCACCTGACTTGTACGGAAGTGTGGATCTGGTAACAGATAAACTTGAACGACAAATGCGTAAATATAAAACTAAAATTAATCGTAGAACTCGCGGGTCCAATGCTGTTGTTCCTCCCACTTTACCAGGTGAAGAGCAAGAATCAATGGAAGATGAAGTGAACATTGTTAGAACAAAACGTCTTTCATTAAAACCTATGGATAGTGAAGAAGCAGTTCTACAAATGGATATGTTAGGTCATAACTTCTTTATTTTTGAAGATGCAGATACAAATGGTACAAGTATTGTCTATCGTCGTAAAGATGGGAAATACGGTTTAATCGAAACAGAATAACGAAACGTACTGAAAAATTGAAAAACTTCAAAGCAAGAGAAACTTCTTTCTTGCTTTGAAGTTTTTTCATTTTCTGTTTTTTGTCAAAAAGCATCTTAGAAGCTGTACCTAATGTAGATAAAAAGGTTTCAATTATGAATCAGTAATGATAGAATTAACAAGAATAGAGACCTTTGTCAGAAAAAAGAAATAGCGCAAATGTCAAGCTGAAGTCAACATGTCTAAAAAGAGAAATTAAACCAAACTAAACTCAAATAAACAGAAATATAGATAAAGATAATAGGGGAGAAAGACTGATGGCGAATTTTTTACGCAACTTAATTGAAAATGATAAAAAAGAATTGAAAAATCTAAGTAAAATTGCTATGCAAGTTGAAGAGCTTGCGAATGAAATGGCTAACTTATCCGATGATGGATTAAAAGCAAAAACACCTGAATTCAAGAAGCGATATCAAGATGGAGAAACGTTAGATGCATTACTACCAGAAGCTTTTTCAGTTGTACGAGAAGCCGCTAAACGCGTGTTAGGGTTGTATCCATATCATGTGCAATTAATGGGTGGGGTTACTCTTCACCGCGGAAATATTCCTGAAATGAAAACAGGTGAAGGGAAAACCTTGACAGCCACAATGCCGGTATATTTAAATGCATTAACAGGAGAAGGCGTACATGTCGTAACCGTAAATGAATATTTATCTAGCCGTGATGCTACTGAAATGGGAGAGTTGTATGAATGGTTAGGCTTATCAGTAGGCTTAAACTTGAATTCAAAATCTTCAGAAGAAAAACGTGAAGCTTATTTAGCAGATGTTATGTACAGTACGAATAACGAATTAGGATTTGATTACCTTAGAGATAACATGGTCGTTTACAAAGAACAAATGGTACAAAGACCATTAAATTATGCTATTGTCGATGAAGTCGATTCTATTTTAATTGATGAAGCTAGGACACCTTTAATTATTTCAGGTCAAGCAGCAAAATCGACCGCTTTTTATAATCGAACAGATTTTTTTGTGAAAGGTTTGAAGGAAGAAGAAGATTTCACAATTGATGTTTCTTCTAAAACGATCGCTTTAACGGAAAATGGTATTGAAAAAGCTGAAAAAACGTTTAGAATCGATAATTTATATGATGTAGAAAATCAAGCTTTGACACATCATATTGACCAAGCTTTGAGAGCCAATTTCATTATGCATCATGATGTAGATTATGTTATTCAAGACGGCAAAGTAATGATCGTGGATCAATTTACTGGTCGTATTATGGAAGGTCGCCGTTATTCAGACGGCTTGCATCAAGCTATTGAAGCAAAAGAAAATGTAGAAATACAAAACGAATCAAAAACAATGGCGAATATAACATTCCAGAACTATTTCCGTATGTACAAAAAATTAGCAGGTATGACTGGTACAGCGAAAACAGAGGAAGAAGAATTCCGTGAAATTTACAATATTCATGTTGTCGCAATACCAACGAATAAACCGCTGATCCGTGACGATAAACCAGATTTGCTTTATCCGACATTGGAAAGCAAACACAATGCTGTTGTTGAAGAAATTCAAGAACGTCATGCTAATGGGCAACCAATTTTAGTTGGAACGGTAGCTGTTGAAACATCTGAATTGATATCAGGGTTATTAAGAGAAAATAAAATACCTCATCAAGTTCTGAATGCTAAAAATCATTTTAAAGAAGCTGAAATCATTACAAATGCTGGCCAAAAAGGCAGCGTTACTATTGCAACAAATATGGCTGGACGTGGAACAGATATCAAGTTAGGTGCAGGTGTTCGTGAAGTAGGCGGATTATGTGTTATTGGTACAGAACGCCACGAATCACGTCGTATCGATAATCAGTTGCGAGGACGTTCTGGTCGTCAAGGAGACCCAGGAGTTACTCAATTTTATCTTTCTTTAGAAGATGAATTGATGAAGCGATTTGGTTCAGAACGTATCCAAGCTGTTCTTGAACGTTTGAAAGTTAGCGAAGAAGATGCCGTGATCCAAAGTAAAATGATTTCGCGTCAAGTAGAATCTGCTCAAAAACGTGTCGAAGGAAATAACTATGATACGCGTAAAAATGTTTTACAATATGATGACGTTATGCGTGAACAGCGTGAGATCATGTATAATCAAAGGCTTGAAGTTATCATGGCTGAAGAGTCATTAAAACATGTTACCATCCCGATGATCAAACGTACGATTGAACGTATTGTTCGAATCAATACTCAAGGAATACCAGAAGAATGGAAATTACAAACGATTCTTGATTTTGCACAAGCTTCGTTAGTTCATCCTGACGATATTGCAATGAGTGATTTAGAAAATAAAACGGTTGAAGAAATCGAGAACGTACTATTAGATGCAGCACAAGCTATTTATACTGAAAAAGAAAAACAGTTAAATGGTAAAGAACAAGTCTTAGAATTTGAGAAAGTAGTTATTTTACGTGTAGTGGACAGCAAATGGACAGAACATATTGATACAATGGAACAATTGCGCCAAGGGATAGGGCTTCGTGCATATGGACAAAGTAATCCGTTGGTAGAGTATCAAGCAGAAGGATTTAAATTATTTGAAGAAATGATTGCTTCTATTGATTATGAGGTTACACGTTTATTAATGAAATCACAGATCCGTCAAAACTTGAAGAGAGAACAGGTTGCAAAAGGAACCACTGCACGCTCGACTGGTGATGGCCAAGTAGTTCAAGAAGCTCAAAAAAAACCGGTTAAAATAGATGACTCTAAAATAGGTCGTAATGACCCTTGCCCATGTGGGAGCGGTAAAAAATATAAGAATTGCCATGGAAAAATAGATGAAAAATAAACAGAAATGATTTTTTAATAGTCAGTTAAACTAGAATAAACATAGGAAAGGACACGATTTGTTAGTTGAGTCGTGTTCTTTCTAAATTGGAGTGGACAATAATGGAATTAAGCGAAATTAGAAATTATTTAGAGACAGCGGATAAAAAAATAAATAGCTTTGGGAGGTCTCTTTGACTTAGAGACTTTGGAAAGAAACATTGCTGAATACAATGACAGAATGACAGAACCAACTTTTTGGGATGATGCTCAAAAAGCTCAAACAATCATTAACGAAGCGAATGAATTAAAAGAAAAATACAATCAATACACAAACCTTGTAACCGAAAAAGAAGATTTAGAAGTGTTGTTAGAAATGGTAAAAGAAGAAAATGATGAAGAATTAACAAAAGAATTGGATAGTAAAATCAGTCCTTTCTTAAATAAATTAGAGCAATATGAATTAGATTTATTACTGAGTGATCCATATGATAAAAATAATGCTATTATTGAGCTTCATCCAGGGGCAGGCGGAACTGAATCACAAGATTGGGGTAGCATGTTGCTTCGAATGTATACTCGATGGGCTGAAAAAAGAGGTTTCAAAATTGAAACGTTAAATTATCAATCTGGAGATGAAGCGGGTATTAAGAGTGTAACCTTGCTGATTAAAGGTCTAAATGCATATGGGTATCTGAAAGCTGAAAAAGGGGTGCATCGCTTAGTACGGATCTCGCCTTTCGATTCTGCAGGACGAAGACATACATCGTTTGTTTCTATTGATGTTATACCGGAACTAGATGATAGTGTAGACATTAAAATTAATTCAGATGATTTAAAAGTAGATACCTACCGAGCAACTGGAGCAGGTGGACAGCATATCAATACAACCGATTCAGCTGTTCGAATCACACATTTACCAACAGGTGTAGTCGTTGCAAGTCAAGCGCAACGTTCGCAATTAAAAAATAGAGATCAAGCTATGAGTATGTTGAAGGCAAAATTATATCAACTTGAAGTAGAAGAACAAGAAAAAGAAATGGCTGCTATCAGAGGCGAGCAATTAGAAATCGGCTGGGGTTCTCAAATCAGATCCTATGTTTTCCATCCCTATTCAATGGTAAAAGATCATCGTACAAATTTCGAAACAGGGAATATCGCTCAGGTCATGGACGGTGGAATAGATCCATTTATACAGGCTTATTTGAGAAGTAAAGTTTCTGCTATAGAAGAATAAAGAATTAAAAAGAAAAAAGTCAAAATTCCGACATATTTGATTTAATTGTCTGGATTTTGCTTTTTTTTATTTGTAACAAAAGAAATCTATCCAATCCCAAAAAAAGGTCGTTTTATAGAGATAAATGGGGATATAAACCTATTTTGAAAATTTTCTGACCAGTTTTTTTTAAAATACAAGTAAAATATTTGAAAAAAATAAAATAAAACAGTAAGGTTACAGGGATGATAAGAATTGAAATAAATTTGTAAAGAAAATACAACTGACATAAATTTTTATAGTGATATAATGATTAAGCGTTGAGGTGGAATACTTTAAAATATAGATTGAACACCTGAATTGTGATGTAAAAACTAATAAAAGTTAGGTGATAAAAAATGATTGAGATGCTAAATGTCTATAAGAAATATCCTAATGGCATTACAGCAATTAATGGCTTATCTGTTCGTATTGAACCAGGTGAATTCGTATATGTTGTAGGACCTAGTGGTGCTGGTAAATCAACTTTTATTAAGATGATTTATCGTGAAGAAAAAGCAACTAAAGGAACAATCAAAGTCGGTGGTTTTGATTTAATGACAATAAAAGAAAAGAACATTCCGTATTTAAGACGTTACGTAGGAGTAGTTTTCCAAGATTTCAAATTATTACCTAAGTTGACAGTGTATGAAAATATTGCATATGCGATGGAAGTTGTCGAAAAAAATCCTAAATCTATTCAAAAAAGAGTGTTAGAAGTTCTCGAACTAGTTGGTTTAAAACACAAAGTGCGTATGTTTCCTAATGAATTATCAGGTGGAGAGCAGCAACGAATTGCAATAGCAAGAGCGATTGCAAATACTCCACATATTCTAATTGCAGATGAACCTACAGGAAATCTTGATCCAGATACTTCATGGGAAATCATGAAAATCCTAGAAGAAATCAGCAATCAAGGTACAACCGTAATTATGGCTACTCATAATAGTCAAATCGTTAACGTTGTTAAACACCGTGTTCTTGCGGTTGAGAATGGACGCATTGTCCGAGATCAATTGGAAGGAGATTACGGTTATGAAGCTTAGAACAGTAAAGAGACATATAATTGATAGTTTTAAAAGCTTAAAAAGAAATGGCTGGATGTCTATTGCAGCTGTAAGTGCTGTGACAGTAACGCTCCTATTAGTAGGAACCTTTATTGCTATGCTGATGAATGTCAACAAGCTGGCTACAGATATTGAAAACGATGTAAGTGTCAGAGTTTACATTGATTTAGCTACAAACGAAGAACAGCAAAAAGAGCTTCAGTCAGAATTAGAATCACTTGATAATGTAGACTCTGTTGAATTTTCAAGTCGTGAAGATGAACTAGAACAAGTAGTTGGCAGCTACGGTGATGAATTTAATTTATTTGATGGAGACGATAATCCTTTATATGATGTTTTTATTGTAAATACGGATGTTCCAGAAAATACGTCGCTTGTTGCAAAACAAATTGAAGAATTAGAATATGTCACTCAAGTCAATTATGGTGGAGCAACAGCAGACAACTTATTTAAAACAATGAATACCGTTCGTAATATTGGAGCAGTCGTTATTGTAGCTTTAATTCTAACCGCCGTATTCTTAATTTCGAATACGATTCGAATCACTATTTTCTCACGTAGTACTGAGATTGAGATCATGAAATTAGTCGGGGCGACAAATTGGTATATTAGATGGCCATTCTTAATTGAAGGAGCGTTGATTGGACTTGTTGGTGCAATCATACCAGTAGCTATTTTAAGTTTCGCCTATGTAGCTGCCTTTGATATAGGAACAGATTTCTTAGCTGGTACGTATTTTGGATTATTAACACCAAATCCATTTTTATACCAAGTTGGAGGATTAATGTTGGGGATCGGTATTATTATCGGTGCAATCGGATCATTTATGTCAATTAGAAAATTCTTAAAAGTATATTAACTTTAACTAAAGGCAAAAACTAAAAACAATCGGGAAAACGGGGGATAACAAAATTGAATAAAAAGTTCATTAACATAGCATTAGTTGCAGCAGTAGGTTTTACAACCTTTGTTGCACCTGTAACAGCATTTGCAAGTACAGATAAGGATATCCAAACATCTACAGAAAAATTGGCAGATCTTGAAAATAAAGAAGTCTCAGCGGAATCTCAATTAGCAGCTATTACAGCTACTATTACAGATAATGAAAAAAATGCTGAGTCATTGATGAATGAAATGAAAAACACGCAATCTAGTTTGAAAAAGTTGGAAGTACAAGTTTCTGACTTGAATACAGCTATTGAGAAACGTGAAGCGAAATTAAATGAACAAGCACGTTCTGTACAAGTAGATGGAGATAACCAAAATTATGTAGATTTTATTGTGAATGCTGAATCAATGGCTGATGTTATTGGACGCGTAGATGTTGTTTCTCAAATTGTTTCTGCAAACCAAGATTTAGTAAAAGCTCAAGCAGCTGACAAAAAAACTTTAGCTGCAAAACAAAAAGAAACTGAAGAAAAAGCAATAGAACAAACTTTATTAGCTGCAAAATTAGAAACTTCTAAAATAGATTTGGAGCAACAAAGTTTAGAAAAAGAGGCTGTCGTAGCATCGATCGCTGCTGAAAAATCAGTTGTAGAAGCTGAAAGAGAACAATTTTTAGCTATTCAAGCAGCTGCTGAGAAAAAAGCAGAAGAACTAGCAGTTGTTAAAACAACAGCTACTTCAACTCCTGTAGAAGTCATTGCAACAGCAGTTGAAGCAACAAATTCTGATGAAAAAGCAACTACTACTTCAAAAACAGTAGCTAAACCAGTTGAATCAAAAGAAATTGCCGTAACAACAAAAACAGCAACTGCTTCAAATGGCTCATGGGCAACAATAAAAACAGCAGCCTATGGTGTTATTGGTACACCTTATCTTTATGGAGGAACGAATACTAACGGTTTTGACTGTTCAGGTTTTACCAGCTATGCATTTGCTGCAGCTGGAATCAGTCTTCCAAGAACAGCTGGTGCTCAATACGCAGCTTCAACTAAGGTTTCACAATCTGAAGCACAACCTGGAGATTTAGTATTCTTTAATCAAACAGGAAGTATTGATCATGTTGGTATTTATCTTGGAAACAATCAATTTATTGGTTCTCAATCTTCAAC
Organism: Carnobacterium alterfunditum DSM 5972; assembly: GCF_000744115.1. Taxonomy (NCBI): domain Bacteria; kingdom Bacillati; phylum Bacillota; class Bacilli; order Lactobacillales; family Carnobacteriaceae; genus Carnobacterium; species Carnobacterium alterfunditum. The sequence goes on from NZ_JQLG01000004.1 coordinate 1,420,859, forward strand.
AGGTGTCTCTGTTACGACGATCAGTCAAGCATATTGGGCTCAATACCTAGTTGGTTTTGGTCGTATAAACTAAGAGTGTCTATCTAATGAATAAGTTATTCTGACCGTTTCCCCAAAAAATAATTCTAAAAACACGTACTAACAATTTGTTAGTACGTGTTTTTTTGCTTTTCAGTAGATAGTACAAGTGCAGTAAACATGGCAATTACGGATCTATAATTTTTAGTGTTGATAGACTTAATCTAATGGCATTACTTACTCAAGTTTATGGAGGAATAGGGTTGCTTGTAGTCATGTAGAGGATTCAATGAGAATTACACAACGTTGGCACTTCAGACGTTCCTTGGGCTCTCCACAAGCAAACCCGTCCATTTCAGAAGAAATTTTTTTAAAGTATCCACACCATTTGATTTAGAACCGCAATTGCAGGCTTCAGACTATAGCGTAACTCCAAAAGAAATTTCATTTAAATAATTCAAATCGATTACCAGTATAGAGAAATAGAGTCTTTTTTTTAGATAAAAGAAGAAATATTACGTATAAACTGTTTTAAGTGTAAAAATCAGGTAAACTATATTTAGAAACGGATAAATTCGTGATCATATTGATTTAGTTTGATAAAATAGAAAAATAAGTAGAAAAGGAGTAGATGCAATTGGTAACGAATTTTTTTATTGCACTAGTACTGTTTTTTATTCAACCCATATTTGTTGTGGGATTGATTTTTACAATTTGGACAAGTTATCGCAGGATCAACCATGAAAGAAGTAATCACCGTGTAGCAATTTATAATACATTGTACGAAATTAGAAATTATTTACTATTAGGACTTTTTTTTGGGGCAATTGGATCCATTCTCTTAACCGTAGTAGGAATTCCGGTTACATTGGATTGGATCATAATCTATCAAATTGTAGCAATTGTGAGCTTAGTTTTTGGCTATCGCTTCATTCATCCTTTGTTTACGTTTTCGATAAGTTCTTTGATTCTTTTAGGAGTATCGTTTGTTCTAGATAGAAGCGATTTTTCTTTTATACCAAATACGTGGTATCGTCCTTTAAGTCAAAGTGAATTTAATGGAACACCATTGTTTATGAACATTTTTATTATTCTTATTTTTATATTAGTGATCTCAATTTTCACGATCAAGAGAAACGCTGATCGTCATTTATCAGTACGCTTTTTGAAAACAAAACGGGGTAAAAAAATTGCGAAATATCCTATAAAACCATTTTGGGTGTTACCACTTTTGCTGATTGTTCCTGGTGAAAGCTTTCAGGCTTTATTTAGCTGGTGGCCAGTCTTTTCAATTGGAAATGAACAGTATGCATTCTTTTGGTTGCCAATTCTAGTAGGCTTTCAATTCACAGTCCAGGCTCAGGTTCCGAAAGAGGCGATAGCAAAATTAGCCAACGACTTAATGATTTTAACAGGAATTGCTTTAATCATTGCAATTAGTTCAATCTGGGTACCTTATGCTCCGATTGTTGGTTTTATCTTTTTAATTATTGGTGGATCAATTGTGTTATACCGCCATCGTAAACGTGAAAAAAACTGGAATTTTCTTTTCGGGCCAGCTGAAAATGGTATAAAAATTATTGGCATTCGTCCTGGTACGCCAGCAGAGAAAATGAATTTAAAGATTGGAGATACCATTACCGACTGCAATAATCTCAAAATTGAAACGGAAGCAGATTTTTATCAAGCCTTATCGAAAAACAGCGTATATTGTCATTTGAAAGTTAGAAATTTGGATGGTGAACTCCGATTGACTGAAACAGCTATTTATGCTGATTCGCCACATGAAATTGGAGTGGTCATTTTAGAAAAGTAGTTTAGATCAAAGGAATATGAACTTGAAAATTCTGTATAGGTGGGATGAAAAATGAAAAGAGTATTAATTGTCGATGATGAACAATCAATTTTAACATTATTAGCTTTTAATTTAGAAAAAGAAGGCTATCAAGTAGATACAGCTTTGGATGGTTTGGAAGGCTATAAAATGGCATTAGCCTATCCGTATGATTTTATTATTTTGGATCTAATGTTGCCGTCAATGGGTGGTATGGATATCTGTAAAAAGCTGCGACAAGAAAAAATTGAAGCACCGATAATGATGCTAACGGCTAAAGACGATGAGCTTGAAAAAATTATTGGACTTGAATTAGGTGCAGATGACTATATGACAAAACCCTTTAGTCCGCGTGAAGTGCTTGCGAGAATGAAAGCTATTATGAGAAGAATGAACAGTAAAAGCAATGTAGAAGATAGTTTAATCAATTCAGATGGCAGCACAGAAAATTATGAACTGATCAAAGTAGGGGACATCCAAATCGATCCTAGCCAATATGAAGTAATCGTAAGAGGGAAAAAAATTGAAGTTACACCAAAAGAATTTGAATTGCTGATGTATATGATCAAGCGGGTCAACCGCATTTTGAGTAGAGAGCAGTTGTTGGATGCTATTTGGAATTTTGATTACGCTGGTGAAACTCGTATTGTAGATGTGCATATTAGCCACTTAAGAGAAAAATTAGAAGTAGATACAAAAAATCCTGTTTATATTCAAACAGTGAGAGGCTTCGGTTACAAATTTGAGGCACCTAAAAAATGAAGAAGCTGCAATTTAGGATAGTAATCATTTTTATTGCTATATTTACAATTTTTAGTATCTCTATCAGCCTCTTCTCAACTAATTTGTTACAAGACTACGCTGGCGATAGTCAACAAGAAGCTTTGAGCAGTCAGGCAAAAACAATCGCGAATATGCTCCAAATGAATGTAGAAAAGACAACAAATCTCGAATCAGTAACGACTGATTTATCAACTTTAGAAATGCAATCTGAAGAAAGAATGACCATTATCGATCCTTCCGGCATGGTTGTTTTCGATTCTGCAACCGATAAAGAAGCATTAGAAAATCATAGTGACCGTGAAGAATTTCAAGCGGTATTAAATGGGGATGAAGTAGGGACGTCGGTTAGAAAAAGCGAAAGTACGAATGAAACGCTGTATTATGTTGCTGTTCCCTTAATTGGTGAACAAGGTGAATTATTAGGTGTCTTACGCTTAGCTCGTCCAGTTGCTGAGATCAATCAGATCAGTGATCAGATAAAAAATTCTCTGTTGATTTTTAGCTTACTTGCACTAAGTTTAACTACATTCGTTACACTTATCATAACCAAACGGATAGCCAAACCAATCAATGATATTATGGAAGTAGCAGAAAGTCTTTCTGCTAAACAATATCAAGTTAGGTACACGGGGAGTGCCTACGGAGAAGTGGCAGATTTAGGAGAAACAATCAATGATTTAGCTACAAATTTAGAAGAACAAACACAAGAGCTTGTTCAAAATGATAAGCGTCTTTCTGAGCTGATCAATCATCTGGTTATCGGGGTTATGCTGATTGATGAGCACCGAATGATAAAAATGGTAAATCCCGCTATGAATATTATTTTAGGCGAAGATATTAGCAAACTGGTTGGAAATTCTTATATTGAGGCAACAAAAAGTTATGGATTGAGCCACCTGATCGAAAAAGCTTATCAAAAAAATGAAAAGCAAAATGATGAAATTTACTTTTATTACCCTAAAGATAAAATTGTAGATGCAAATATTGTTCCTATTGAAGGAAAAGAACCGGGCGAACAAAATTTAATTGTCTTGCTTTATGACATCACAGAAATCAGAAGATTAGAAAAAGTTCGAACAGACTTTGTAACGAATGCTTCACATGAATTAAAGACACCAATCACAGCTCTTAAAGGTTTTTCAGAAACATTATTAGATGGAGCAATGGAAGATAAAGAAGTGTTAAAACAATTTTTAGAAATCATGTTAGCTGAAAGCAGTCGGTTAGATTTATTAGTGAATGATATTCTTGAATTATCAAAATTGGAACAAAAACAAGTACCGATGAAAGTTGAAAAAATCAATCTCATAGAAGCCGTTAGTTCAACCTTTCAACTCGTTAAGCAAAAAGCCGAAGAGAAAAAAATAGAACTTAATATTCTTGAAGAAGATAAGCTGCTTATCACTGGAGACAGTAGTCGATTAAAACAAATATTAGCTAATTTAATCAATAATGCAGTCGTCTATACTCAAGAAGGCGGTAAAGTAGAGGTCACTATAAAAAAAGAAAACGAGTATGCTGTCATCAAAGTATCCGATAACGGGATAGGGATACCGGAAGATGAGCAGGATCGGATTTTCGAACGTTTTTATAGAGTAGATAAGGCCCGTAGCCGTAATTTTGGTGGGACTGGATTAGGATTGTCCATCGTTAAGTATTTAGTCGAAAATTTGAATGGATTTATAACTGTTGAAAGTAAACTTGGATTAGGAACCACCTTCATTGTAAAGTTGCCGATCCAATCAAAATGATTGTTCAGGCATAATGGATGCAGTAAAAAAATATGAATTTTGTATCGAAAAGAGCCTTGAGATCAGTCTTAAGGCTCTTTTTGTATTCAAATGGACTAAAGGGTCTTTACAAATGCTTAATAACCTTTACGAATCAGGTGAGGTTACTATAAAATTAAATAGAAATTTGATAAAATTAATCACCATTAAAGTTGGAATTAGATAAAAAAGTTCTCATTTATTTTTTAGATCGATAACTAAATAAAAAGCGTCAAGTAGAGATGAAATGCTGTTTGACAATGTTTTCTTTACTCTTTTAATTTTAAAAAGTTAAAATACTAACAGAGCGTAAATTGCCTTTACACAAAATTTACAATTATGCTATTTAACTTTTTTTATATTACGTTATTATTAAGAAGTATGTAATTTAGGTAAATACCTAGGAGGTATAAAATGAAACTAAAAAACAGTGGGCTGATGTTAATCATCGCATTAGGATTTGCTCTGACAGCATGTGGACCTGTAGTAGAACAAGAATCCATTACAGTAGTCGGATCAACAGCTTTGCAACCCCTTGTGGAAGCTGCCGGTGAACAATACGGTGCTGAAAATGCTGGGAAATTTATTAATGTGCAAGGCGGAGGTAGTGGAACTGGATTGAGCCAAATTGCTGCAGATGCAGTGGATATTGGAAATTCAGATATTTTTGCGGAAGAAAAAGAAGGTATAGATGTCTCTAAATTAGTTGATCATCGTGTAGCTGTAGTGGGTATCACGCCTATCGTTACACCAGGTACTGGAGTAACGGATATCAGCTTAGAAGAATTAAACAAAATTTTTAGAGGAGAAATCACTAATTGGTCAGAACTTGGCGGTAAAGATTTGACAATAACAGTCTTAAATCGTGCTTCTGGGAGTGGTACCCGTGCAACATTTGAACAATGGGTACTAGAAGAAGGCCAAAAAAGTATCATTACGCAAGAACAAGAGTCAAGTGGTACAGTACGACAAATTGTTGCCAGTACTCCTGGTACGATAAGTTACGTTGGTTTTTCCTACGTAAATGAAGACGTTGTTGCATTTTCAATAGATGGAGTAGAACCAACAGTTGAAAATGTAAAAACAGGTGATTGGGTCATCTGGTCTTATGAACACATGTATACGAATGGAGAACCTACAGGATTAACAAAAGATTTTCTTGAATACATTTTATCTGACGAGGTCCAATCAACACTGATCGAAGCAGTAGGATACATTCCGACTAGTCAAATGGAAGTGGAACGAGATATTGAGGGGAATAGAATACCTGTAGAGTAGATACATTAATACAGGTCAATATTAAACACAAGAATAGATAGCTTATAGTTGAAGACGACTGTTCGATATGAAAAGTCGCCTTCAACTTGTTATATTTGATATAAGAGGAGGGCTTCTTTTGGAAGAGATTCAAGCAAGATTACTTGGAAACTCAAAAAAAGGCAGACTGGAAAAATTAGGAAAAATGATTAGTTTTATTTGTATCGCTATCATCGTACTTGTGGTTGTTTCAATTTTATATTTTGTTACCAGCAAAGGACTCGCTACGTTCTTTACAGATGGTGTTTCTTTTTGGGCATTCTTAACCGGTTCAGTATGGAATCCTGGTAATGTTGGTGAAAATGGTCAGCCGCTTGTTGGAGCACTTCCGATGATTACTGGATCATTTTTAGTTACCTTGCTTTCAGCAGTATTAGCTACACCTTTTGCAATCGGTGCAGCAATTTTTATGACAGAAATTTCACCAACAACTGGTAAAAGAATTTTACAGCCGGTAGTTGAATTATTAGTGGGAATCCCATCCGTTGTTTATGGATTTATTGGATTGACTGTAATCGTTCCTTTTTTTCGTTCTATTTTTGGAGGTACTGGATTTGGAATTTTATCCGCTACTTTAGTATTATTCGTTATGATCTTGCCAACAGTAACAAGCATGGCGGTAGATGCACTAAATGCTGTACCAAGATATTACCGCGAGGCTTCTCTTGCTATGGGCGCAACAAGATGGCAAACTATTTATAAAGTTGTATTGAGAAGTGCAACACCGGGCTTGTTGACAGCAGTTGTTTTTGGAATGGCACGTGCTTTTGGAGAAGCCTTAGCTGTACAAATGGTTATCGGGAATGCAGCGTTAATGCCGACCGATTTAATTACACCAGCTTCAACGCTAACCAGTATTTTGACCATGGGTATGGGAAATACAGTTATGGGTACCTTAGAGAATAATGTTCTTTGGTCTTTAGCTTTGATTTTAATGGTCATGGCACTATTCTTTAATATCTTAACGCGTTGGATCGGTAAGAAAGGGGCTATAAAATAATGGATGCAAAAAAGTGGGATAAATTCGCAGTCGGCGTCTTATACGCCTTATCAATCGTTATCGTTCTTATTTTATTCAGCTTATTAGCCTTTATTTTAGTACGAGGCGTACCGCAAATTTCATGGGAATTTTTAACCCGGCCAACAAGATCATTTCAAGCCGGGGGTGGGATCGGAATTCAATTATTTAATTCATTTTATCTATTGTTCTTAACGATGTTGATCAGTACACCTCTAGCTTTAGGTGCGGCTATTTATTTATCAGAATATGCACGACAAAATTGGTTGACAGATGTCATTAGAACGGCGATAGAAGTCTTGAGTTCTTTGCCTTCTGTAGTTGTAGGGCTTTTTGGATTTCTGATTTTTGTTATTCAATTTGGTTTTGGATTTTCGATCCTTTCAGGAGCTCTTGCATTGACGATCTTTAATCTACCATTATTGACAAGAACCATTGAAGATTCTCTGCAAGCTATACCAAGCATTCAGAGAGAAGCCGGACTAGCTTTAGGATTGTCTCGTTGGGAAACAGTCACTCGTATTATTTTACCCGCAGCGTTACCTGGTATTTTAACCGGTATGATCTTAGCAGCTGGGCGTGTTTTTGGTGAAGCAGCCGCTTTGATTTATACTGCTGGGCAAAGTGCACCTGCACTAGATTTTACCAACTGGAACCCGCAATCGATCACTAGTCCATTAAATATTACGAGACCAGCTGAAACCTTGGCGGTCCATATATGGAAGATCAATAGCGAAGGCGTAATGCCGGACGGAGTACAAGTATCGGCAGGAGCTTCAGCTGTTTTGGTCATTGCAGTATTGCTATTTAATTTAGTTGCCCGTTACTTAGGAAGAAGACTTCAAAAGAAAGCTACTTCTGCTTAATAAATAAATAGAGTGCTGTAAGGATTCAGTTAGACAAGGAGGATTTGAGTAATGCCCAATCAAGCTAAATTAGAAACAAATATTTTAAAGATGTCCCCTAATAAAACGATTGATCTATCTACCGAAGACCTGCACGTATGGTATGGAGAGAACGAAGCAATCAAAGGAGTTTCATTAGAATTTGAAGAAAACAAGATCACTTCTCTCATTGGACCCAGCGGATGTGGAAAATCAACTTACTTGCGTTCTTTAAACCGCATGAATGATGAGATTGAAGCTGCTAAAGTGACAGGAAAAATTATGTATAAAGGTATCGATGTAAATGCTCCAAATATCGATGTATACGAAGTACGTAAAAATATTGGAATGGTATTTCAACGCCCTAACCCATTTAGCAAATCGATTTACGAAAATATTGCATTCGCTTTAAAACGGCATGGGATCAAAGATAAAAATGCATTAGATGAAGCAGTCGAAACTAGCTTAAAGCAAGCCGCTTTATGGGATCAAGTAAAAGACCAATTAAATAAAAGTGCCTTAGCATTATCTGGCGGACAACAACAACGTCTATGTATTGCAAGAGCCGTTGCTCTTAAACCAGATATTTTATTATTAGATGAGCCAGCAAGTGCATTAGACCCTATTTCTACTAGTCAAGTAGAAGAAACACTGCTGCAATTGAAAGAAAACTATTCTATTGTTATCGTTACTCACAATATGCAGCAAGCTTCAAGAATCAGTGACTATACAGCTTTCTTTTATGTTGGAAATGTTATTGAGTACGATGAAACAAGAAAAGTGTTTACTCGTCCAAAAATTCAAGCAACAGAAGATTATGTATCCGGTCATTTTGGTTAGGAGGAAAAAATAGTGAGCAACGAAAATTTTATTATCGAATCTAAAGACGTGCATTTATATTATGGAACGAATGAAGCTTTAAAAGGCGTGTCGCTAAATTTTAAGCCAAAAGAAATCACAGCATTGATTGGCCCTAGTGGTTGTGGGAAATCAACATTTCTAAGAACATTGAATCGAATGAATGATTTAATACCAAATGTCACTATTACTGGTAGTGTGATGTTTGAAAATAAAGATATCTACAGTCCTAAAATGGATACTGTTGAACTAAGAAAGAAAGTTGGGATGGTATTCCAACAGCCTAATCCATTCCCTTTCTCGATATATGAAAATGTTGCTTATGGTTTGAAAATTGCAGGAATGAAAGATAAAGCTAAAATGGATGCTATTGTTGAAGAAAGCCTTAAAAAAGCTGCTGTCTGGGAAGATGTTAAAGATAAATTGCATAAAAGTGCTCTTTCCCTTTCAGGTGGACAGCAACAACGGGTTTGTATTGCACGAGTATTAGCAATTGAGCCATCTGTTATTTTGCTGGATGAGCCAACAAGTGCTTTAGACCCAGGTTCAAGTGCAAAAATTGAAAACATGTTATTAGAATTAAAAAAAGAGTACACACTGATAATCGTTACTCATAATATGCAACAAGCTTCAAGAATTTCAGATAATACAGCTTTTTTCTTAGATGGACGTTTAATTGAGTATGGGAAGACAAGACAAATTTTTACAAGTCCAAAAGAAAAAGAAACTGAAGACTATATTTCTGGACGTTTCGGATAATTTATTGCATAATTAAGAAAAAGTATTGGAGTGATGGAAATTGAGACGAGTATTCGAAGAAGAACTAAATAGTCTACATGTCCATTTTTTTGAAATGGGTAAAATGGTCAATGAAGCTATCTATAAATCAGTAAAGGCATTTGTAAACCACGATAAAGAGCTTGCTCAACAAGTAATTGATGGAGATTTGGAAATCAATAAACATGAAGTCGAGTTAGAAAAACAATGTTTTGAAATGATTGCTTTACAACAACCAGTCACAACAGACTTAAGAAAAATTGTAACAGTTATGAAAGCTAGTGCTGATTTAGAAAGAATGGGCGACCATGCAGTTAGTATTGCAAAATCAACTATTCGCGTAAAAGGTACTAAACGTATTTATGAAGTCGAAGCAGAAATTGCTGAAATGTCTGAAAAAGTTAAAGTGATGGTTCAAGGCGTTTTAGATGCGTATATAAATTTTGATACGAAAAAAGCTAAAGCAGTAGCTTTAAGTGACCGAGCAGTAGATAAAGATGCAAAAAGAATTAATCATGACTGTATTGAACATATGAAAGCTGATCCGGAAATTGTACTTGGAGGATCCGATTATATGCTTGTAACCGGATATCTAGAACGAATTGGTGATTATGTTACTAATATCTCTGAATGGATCGTGTATTTGAATTCTGGCAAAGTAGTCGAATTAAATACTCATAATAAAAGCACTCCTATAAAATAAATTAAGCAAAACGACTAGAATAACTATTCTAGTCGTTTTTTTAGGTTCTACATCAATTAGCGTGGATATTTAAAAATGAAATTTCTTCTCGAACAGGTTCACATGAATAGTCAACTAGGCTTGTGAGATCAGGATTCTTTTGCTTTATTTGACATACTATGTTAGGATTATGAAAATTTATCAAAGGGAAGGATGAAGTGAAATGGGAATGCACCAATACATTAAAAGTTTAAGTGATTTAGAAAATATTTTTCGCTGTCCCGGAAAGTTTAAATACGAAGAACACTCTGTCGCAGCACATTCGTTTAAAGTTTCTCAGATTGCTCAATTTTTAGGAACGGTAGAGGAACAAGCTGGATTTGAAGTCGATTGGCGTGCATTATATGAAAAAGCGCTTAATCATGATTATACAGAGCTGTTTATAGGGGATATAAAAACACCGGTCAAATATGCTACACCTGAACTAAGAGGATTGTTAGCGGATGTAGAAGATTCAATGACCGAAAACTTTATAACAAAAGAGATCCCAAAAGAATTTCAAGCCGCTTATTTTGAACGATTGAAAGAAGGAAAAGATGATACTTTAGAAGGTCAAATCTTATCTGTTTCAGACAAAATCGATTTGCTGTATGAATCTTTTGGAGAAATCCAAAAAGGTAATCCTGAACGGGTGTTTACAGAAATATATGAAGAATCCTTAACAACAATTCTAAAATTTAAGCATTTGACGTGTGCAGACTATTTTTTGAAAGAAGTGTTGCCTGATCTATTAAGCAGCAGCTTTATCAATCAAGATCAGTTGCAAAAAATAACGCAAAGAATCATTTCAGATTCAATAACAAACTAACAGTGAACAAACGTTCGCCAAAACGAATGAGTTGTGATAAACTAATAAGATAAGAATAGGGTGCAAGTTGCTATCCTATTTTTTGTGTTCTCGTTAAATTAAATGTATAAATAAATTAGAAAAAAAACTAACCCAAAAAAGGAAGTAAGTATATGGCACATGATAAAATTACGGTCAAAGGTGCTCGTTCACATAACCTGAAAAATATTGATGTAACCATACCTAGAGATAAATTAGTTGTAGTGACAGGATTATCAGGGTCTGGTAAAAGTTCTTTAGCTTTTGATACTTTATATGCGGAAGGACAAAGACGTTATGTTGAAAGTCTTTCAGCTTACGCCCGTCAATTTCTTGGTCAAATGGATAAACCAGACGTAGATAGCATAGAAGGACTAAGTCCAGCTATCGCTATCGATCAAAAATCAACTAGCAAAAACCCACGTTCAACCGTTGGAACGGTTACCGAAATCAATGATTATTTAAGATTGCTCTATGCTCGTATAGGCCATCCTATTTGTCCAAATGATGGCACTGAAATTTCTAGTCAGTCTGTTGAACAAATGGTAGATCGTATACTGGAGTATCCTGAGCAAACTAAGATCCAATTATTAGCGCCAATTGTCACTGGTAAAAAAGGACAGCACAAGAAAATTTTTGATAAAATTAAATCTGAAGGCTACGTACGTGTACGTGTAGATAAAGAAATGTATGATATTTCCGATGATATCGAGTTGGAAAAAAATAAAAAACACGATATTGAAATTGTTATCGATCGAATCGTAGTGAAAGAGGGTATTCGTTCACGCCTATTTGATTCTTTTGAAGCAGCTTTACGCTTAGCAGAAGGGTATGCAATTGCCGATATTATAGGACAAGAGGAAGTTCTATTTAGTGAGCACTATTCATGTCCTCACTGCGGATTTAGTGTAGGCGAATTAGAACCTCGATTGTTTTCATTTAATTCACCCTTTGGTTCTTGTCCTGATTGTGATGGTTTAGGTGTTAAATTAGAAGTGGATATCGATTTGATTGTTCCGGATAGAAGTTTATCGTTAAAAGATGGAGCTATTTTGCCCTGGAATCCAATCAGTTCGAACTACTATCCACAGATGTTAAAACAAGCGTGCAAACATTTTAAAATTGATCAAACGATTCCGTTTGAAGAGTTGCCGCAAAAAGATCAAGAATTAGTTTTGTACGGTTCAAAAGGAGAATTATTCCATTTTCATCATAAAAATGATTTTGGCGGTATGCGTGATGTAGATATTCCTTTTGAAGGTATACTGACGAACATTGAAAGACGTTACCGTGAAACGAGTAGTGATTATACAAGAGATCAAATGCGATTGTATATGAATGAGTTAACTTGTCAAACGTGCGGGGGAAAAAGATTAAGTCCAGAAGCGTTATCAGTAAAAGTAGCTGGAAAAGATATTGGAGAAGTCTGTGAATATCCTATTGAGAATTCCATTCAATTTTTTGCTGACCTGTCTCTGTCTGAGCAAGAAAAGATGATAGCAAAACCTATCTTGAAAGAAGTAAATGATCGTTTGTCTTTCTTGAAAAATGTTGGATTAAATTACCTAACACTCAGTCGAACGGCTGGAACGCTGTCAGGGGGAGAAGCTCAACGTATTCGTTTAGCAACCCAAATTGGATCTAATCTATCAGGTGTCTTATATATATTAGATGAACCTTCAATTGGACTCCATCAAAGAGATAACAATCGACTCATTGAATCGTTAAAAAAAATGCGTGATTTAGGAAATACGCTGATTGTAGTTGAACATGATGAAGACACCATGAGGGCAGCGGATTATTTGATCGACATAGGTCCAGGTGCTGGTGAAAAAGGTGGCGAAATCATGGCTATTGGAACACCTGAGGAAGTTGCTAATAGTAAGAATTCCTTAACCGGTGCTTATTTATCCGGGAAAAAATTTATACCTGTTCCAAAAGAGCGAAGAGCAGAGGACAGAGGTGTTATTCGTGTTATCGGAGCAGCTGAAAACAACTTAAAAAATGTGGATGTCGATTTTCCACTAGGTCGTTTTATAGCCGTTACGGGTGTTTCGGGATCGGGTAAAAGCTCTTTAGTCAATGCTGTTTTGAAAAAAACATTGTCTCGTGATTTAAATCGTTCAAAACAAAAACCTGGAAAATATAAATCGATTGAAGGGCATAAAGGATTAGAAAAAGTCATTGATATTGATCAAAGTCCGATCGGGCGTACGCCTCGAAGTAACCCAGCAACATATACAAGTGTATTTGACGATATCCGCGATTTATTCGCTCAAACGAATGAAGCTAAAATAAGAGGGTATAAAAAAGGACGTTTTAGTTTTAATGTAAAAGGCGGACGTTGTGAAGCTTGCAGAGGAGATGGGATTTTAAAGATTGAAATGCATTTCCTTCCTGATGTGTATGTACCATGTGAAATATGCCATGGTACACGCTACAACTCAGAAACTTTGGAAGTTAGGTACAAAGGTAAAAATGTCTCTGACGTGCTGAATATGACAGTAGAGGAAGCTGTTGTCTTTTTTGAGAATGTTCCTAAGATCCGTAAAAAGCTTCAGACTATTATCGATGTGGGATTGGGCTATGTGACACTTGGTCAACCTGCCACGACGTTATCAGGTGGGGAAGCACAACGAATGAAGCTAGCTAGTGAATTACGTAAAAGTTCAAATGGGGATAATTTCTATATCTTGGATGAACCTACGACAGGTTTGCACACAGATGACATCGCACGTTTACTAGTGGTGTTAAACCGATTAGTAGAAGCCGGTAATACGGTCTTAGTCATTGAACATAATTTAGATGTGATCAAAACGGCTGACTACGTGATCGATTTAGGACCAGAGGGTGGTGCTGGAGGTGGTACTATCGTCGCTACAGGCACACCGGAAGAAGTAGCAAAGGTGAAAAAAAGCTATACTGGTAAGTACCTAGATGAAATCTTAAAAAAAGATAAAAAAAGAGAAAAAATGTGACCTTATGTTATAAAATTAAAAAATCTCAAAAAAGATAAACCAAGCTGTTTCATTACAGTTTGGTTTATCTTTTTTTTAAGGGCTATAATTTTTGTGCTGCATAAGCAAACCCGCCCATTTAGGGAAAAATCTTATTTCGTAGTACTAACACTATTTGCTGAACGAACCTAATGTAAAGTGTTTCTTTTTTAAAATGTTTTGTTTCATGTTAAACTAAATGTGAAAAGTTGGCCTCCCATTGAGACTATATAACGACCAGAAAATCGTACTTAAGTCCTATGACAAACTTCTTTAGATGACGCATAATGACGATAAGAACAAAGGACATTCTAAAAAAACAGCAGCTAACCATTATCTATCACTACTAAATAACTTAGAAGAATTTAAGGAGGAATTGACCATGAAACAAAGAGAAAGAATACTTGAGCTAGTTAAGCAAGGAATTATCTCCACTGAAGAAGCTTTAATTTTATTAGAGAATGCAGCAAAAAAAGAAGGCAAAGAAGCAATCAAGAAAGAACAAGCGTATACTCAAACTGAAGAACAAAAAACTACTTCAACTGTTCCATCTGAAAATCCAGAAGAAACTCAATTTGAAGAGTCAAATAATATTCCTGAATTCCCAAAATCAGAAGAAGATGTTCAAAATGGAGGTTTTTCGAAAGAAGAACAAAAAGATCGCGAGCAGCTTGAAAAGATTTTAGAGAGGTTATCCAACGAAGCATCCTCTTACTCTGTTAAATTAGATGAAAAAAACTTGGAAATTGCTGCAATCAAAAGCAAACTTAGATTGATCCAAGAAAAGTTAATGGTGCTTGAAACAAAAGAAGATCTAGAAGAGTTAAATGCTGAAAAGTTACCAGAAATGAAGCAAATGAAAAACGAAGTCAATGAATTAAAAGCGCAACTAGAAGATTTAGAAGAAGATAAAGCGGAATTGGAAAATCAGTTGAAAACGGTGAAGAGAAAACAATGGGGAACACAAAAAAAACAAATTTCAGAAAAATTCGAGATACCTGAAGATTGGAAAGAAACAATGGACGAAACGTTGAACCAGGTAACGGGTAGAGTAGTAGACACTGGAAATCAATTTGGTAAGTTCATGAAAAATACCTTCTCAACCGTAATGGAAAGTATGGATTGGAAAGATGTAAATGTTCGTATTCCTGGTCTAGCTTCAACTAAGTTCACTCATGAATTTAATTATCCTGAAAGTTCTGCATCCATTCTAGATGTAAAGGTTGCAAACGGAAATGTATTATTTAAAAGTTGGGACAGTCAAGATATCAAAGTAGAAGCAGAGATTAAAATCTACGGCAAGTTAGATACAGCAACTCCTTTAGAAGCTTTTGAAAAACGAAGCACTGTTGAAGTAACGGACGAAAAAATGTTATTCCATGTTCCGAATAAACGGATACGTTGTGACGTAACCTTCTACCTTCCTGAAAGAATCTACGATCATACAGCAATCAATTTATTGAATGGAAATGTGAAATTTGAAGATTTTGAAGGAAAAGATTTTTATGTTAAATGTACGAATGGAAATGTATTTTTCCAAAATCTTACAGCTACAATGTTGGAAACAGATGGCGTCAATGGAACTGTTACAGTAGTTGATAGCACGGTGAGAGATTTAATGGTGAAAAGTGTAAACGGTGGAATCGTGGTACAAGGTGAAATCAAGAGCGGAAATCTGTCAACAGTTAATGGAACGGTAAAAGTTACGTTAGAAGGCGAGAACTTGACCCGTATGACAGCTTCTTCGGTCAATGGAAGTGTGAAAGTAGCTTTCCCTAAAAATTATAGTATCGAAGGCGAAGCAAAAAGTAATTTAGGAACCATTCAAACCCGTGTTGAAAATCTTGAGACTCTGAAAGAAAGAAAAGACCGTATAAGCCAACTGCTAGAGTTTAGAAGAATAACAGATACACAACTATTAATGTTAAAATTAGAAACAACAACAGGAAATATCTTATTGAAAGAAGCAGAATAAAATCCAAAAAATAAGTGAGGCGAAGAGACATGAAAAAATTAACAAAATCAAGAGATAATAAAATGGTGAGTGGGGTACTAGCTGGAATTGCTGAATATTTTGGTTTCGACCCAACATTACTCCGCATTATTTATGGTGCAGCAACTTTGATTGGCGCGGGCTCACCTTTTATTCTTTATATCGTTCTGGCTATAGTAATGCCTGAAGCACCTATGTCTAACGATCCGAAAGATCCTACTGCTCATGGATTTAACCAAGGAAATAAGCAACCAGAAAAACCAGCATCACGCAAAGAAGCTGATAAAGTTGAAGAGGAAGACTGGAGTGACTTTTAGTGAGATTTCTGCAAAAAATTATTGTTAATGCAGTGCTCTTCTTGGCCTTAGCCGGTTTTTTGCAAAATATGTTCTATGTGGAAAACATTTGGGTATCGTTAGGGGCTAGTATTGTACTGGCACTACTGAATATGGCTGTGAAACCGGTGTTGTTCATCTTGTCATTGCCCATTACGATATTAACTCTGGGATTGTTTACTATCGTTATAAATGCAGGAATGTTGAGTTTAACATCTGCCATCGTAGGGAGCGGTTTTGAATTTTCATCGTTTGGAGCAACTATGCTGATTGCTATGATAGTGTCATTAGTCAACATGTTGATAAATAACCAATTAAGACAACCTTAATAAGCAAAAAAGGATTGGGACAATTTTGTCTTGATTCTTTTTTATTACCTAAAATAAAAACAAATATTCTTAACGCATTTTATTTTTTTGAATAGGTTTTCTTTTGATTTCCTTTAAACGGAAACATTAAAATGGTAAAATGGAAATCATGCAGTAGTTTAAAGCGAAAAAAATCAAATAATAAAAAGTGAAATAAAAAAAAGAATTTAAAACAAAGGAGAAAAAAACATGAACAAAAGTGTAACTGTAAAAAAAGTAGTAGACTCGCTGGGTTTGAAAATACATAACGGAGAGGAATTTCTTGATCGTGAAATTTTAACAGAGGATATTTCACGACCAGGTTTAGAACTTACTGGATATTTTAATTATTATCCTCAAAATCGTATTCAATTATTCGGCAAAACAGAAATATCATTTTCTGAACAAATGACCAGTGATGAACGTCTGATCGTAATGCAAAAAATGTGTCAGCCGGATACCCCTGCTTTTCTTGTTTCAAGAGGTTTAACACCTCCAAAAGAATTGATCCAAGCAACTACTGAAAAAGGTATTCCTTTACTTGGTTCTAAGCAATCCACTACAAGGTTATCGAGTAATCTAACAAATTTTCTAGAAGCACAGTTGGCTGAACGAATATCTATGCATGGTGTATTAGTAGATATATACGGAATGGGTGTCATGATCATTGGAGACAGCGGCGTCGGTAAAAGTGAAACAGCCTTAGAATTGATTCAAAGAGGACACCGTTTAGTAGCAGATGACCGTGTTGAAATGTACATGATGGATGATAGGAAAATTGTAGGAGAACCACCTGAAATTTTGAGTCATTTACTTGAAATTCGCGGAATCGGTATTATAGATGTTGTGAATTTGTTTGGTGTTGGTTCAATTCGGTTAAATAAGGTAGTTAATTTAGTAGTTAACCTAGAATTATGGGATAAAGAAAGAACGTACGATAGACTTGGCAGCGGAGATGAAAAGGAACGAATTTTAGATGTGGATGTTCCAAAAATTTCAATCCCTGTTAAAACGGGACGAAATTTAGCTGTTATTATTGAAAGTGCAGCTATGAACACAAGAGCAAAAAATATGGGGTATAATGCCACTGAAACATTTGAACGGAATTTAGAAAATTTAATCAAAAAAAATTCACTTGAGCAGTAAGAATGGAGATTAAAAGATGAACAGTTTTTTAGGGATTATTGATCCGATAGCCTTTTCACTTGGACCTTTGGAAATTTATTGGTACGGAGTCATTATAGCTTTAAGTATATTTTCAGCTATTTTTCTAAGCACACGCGAAGCAGAAAAAAGAGGGATCGAAGGAGATCATGTCGTGGATATGGCTCTTTGGGCCTTGCCAATCGCTTTTATTGGAGCACGATTGTATTATGTGTTGTTTGAATTAGGTTATTATCTTGAAAATCCCGGCCAGATCTTGGCGATTTGGAACGGTGGTATAGCGATTTATGGCGGCTTGATTGCTGGCGGATTAACGGTGTACTGGTATACAAAAAAGAAAAGCATTCCAATATGGCTGATGCTAGATATTTTGGCGCCTAACGTTTTGCTTGCTCAAGCTATTGGCCGCTGGGGAAATTTTATGAACCAAGAAGCACATGGTGGAGAAATAACTAGATCATTTTTAGAAAAATTATTTTTACCTGAGTTTATTATCAATCAAATGGAAATCAACGGCGTTTACTATCACCCTACTTTTCTCTACGAATCATTATGGAGCTTAGCAGGCTTTATTTTGATTATTGTATTGCGCAATAAAAACCATTTACTGCGACAAGGTGAAGTTACATTGAGTTACGTACTGTGGTATTCATTTGGACGTTTCTTTATTGAAGGTCTTAGAACAGACAGTTTATGGATCTTCGATCTAATTCGTGTGTCTCAAGCCTTATCATTAGTCTTCTTTGTAGCAGCGATATATCTATGGATCCATAGAAGAGGAGATTATCCGCCGGTCCCGTATTACACAGATGGAATGAAGCAACAAAAAAAGAATAAGCTTTCAAAAAAAAGCAAGTAATTGAGGTAAAGGAGCCTAAATAAGATGTCAAAGAAGGTAGCTGTTTTAGGAGCAGGTTCTTGGGGAACGGCTTTAGCAATGGTGTTAGAAGAAAATGGAAATGATGTTTGCTTATGGAGCCATAAAGCGAAACAAGCAGATGAAATCAATTTTAAACACACTAACAAACTTTATTTGCCCTCTGCTGTTTTAGCAGCGAATATTAGAGCAACTTCTCATATTGAGGAAGCGATCAAGGATGCAGAGGTCATAGTTTTTGTGATCCCAACAAAAGCGATTCGTGAGGTGGCAAAAACCGTAGCGCCCCTTTTAACTAAGCCAACGGTCATTGTTCATGCAAGTAAAGGTTTGGAGCAAGAGAGTCATAAACGTATTTCAGAAATTTTAGAAGAAGAAATCCCGGAAAGTAAACGACAAGCAGTTGTAGCTTTATCCGGTCCTAGTCACGCTGAAGAAGTAGCAGTCAAGGATTTAACAACAATTACAGCAGCTTCAACAAATGAAAAGGCTGCTAAGGTAGTACAGGACTTATTCATGAATGATTACTTTAGGGTATATACAAATAACGATATTATTGGGGTTGAACTAGGTGCTGCTTTGAAAAACATCATTGCAGTAGGAGCTGGAGCATTGCAAGGATTAGGCTATGGCGATAATGCAAAAGCTGCTTTGATGACTAGAGGATTGGCTGAAATAAGCCGTTTAGGGGTCGCTTTTGGAGCAGATCCTATGACTTTTATAGGGTTAAGCGGTTTAGGAGACTTGATCGTTACTTGTACAAGTGTTCATTCTAGAAACTGGCGAGCTGGTCACATGTTAGGCAAAGGCAACAGTTTGAAGGAAGTTCTTGAAAGTATGGGGATGGTTGTAGAAGGAATTGCAACGACAAAAGCAGCCTATGAATTAGCCAAGCAAAAAGAAATTGAAATGCCAATTACTGCAGCAATTTACGAAGTATTGTATAATGGAGCTAACGTGGAAGACATCATCGTTTCTTTAATGAAACGGGATGGTAAATCGGAAGCATGAAAAGTTAAAGAATAAAATAATCTAATCAATTGGAGGTATACAACATATGCAAAAAGTACGTAAAGCGGTTATCCCGGCAGCAGGATTAGGAACAAGATTTTTACCAGCAACAAAAGCAATGGCTAAAGAAATGTTACCGATCGTAGATAAACCAACGATTCAATTTATCGTCGAAGAAGCAATCAATTCAGGGATTGAAGATATTTTGATTGTAACGGGAAAAAGTAAACGACCTATTGAAGATCACTTTGACTCTAATCCAGAACTGGAAGCTAATTTAAAATCTAAAGGTAAAATGGAACTATTAGAATTAGTTGAAGAAACAACGGGCTTGAATTTGTTTTTTGTCCGCCAATCGTATCCAAAAGGTTTGGGCGATGCTGTCTTGCAAGCTAAAGCATTTGTTGGAAATGAGCCATTCGTCGTTATGCTTGGAGATGACTTAATGGAAGACGAGGTCCCATTAACGAAACAATTGATCAATGGGTATGACAAAACGCATGCATCCAATATTGCAGTTATGAAAGTACCGCATGAAGAAACATCTAAATATGGGATCATTGATGTTGAAGGGCAAGTAGATGAAACAACGTATAATGTGCGTCGTTTTGTTGAAAAACCAAAACCGGAAGATGCGCCAAGTGATTTAGCGATTATTGGTCGTTATTTATTAACTCCTGAAATTTTTGATATTTTAGAAACACAAGAACCAGGAGCTGGAAATGAAATCCAATTAACAGATGCGATCGATACCTTAAATAAAACACAACGTGTATTTGCTCATGAGTTCAAAGGGATTCGTTACGATGTTGGAGATAAATTTGGGTTTTTAAAAACAAGTATTCAATATGGCTTAAAACATCCAGAAATTAAAGATTCGTTAAATGAATACATTATTGAATTAGGTAAAAAATTAGAAAAAGAATAAAATTAAATAGAACAGTATAAAAGATGAATGCAACATAGTTCATCTTTTTTTGTCCAATGGGATGAACAAGAATTGTTAAAAAAGTTGTCTATATGCTATAATGGAATGCAAATGTTACTTTAGAGGAGGGTTGCACATGACTGAAATAGAAAATCAAAAAGCGACGATCATAGAAGTAATTCCGACAAGTGAATTCTATTTTCAACGCGGAATAACCGCATTTCAAAAAAATGAAATGGATCGTGCAAAGAAATACTTCTTACGAGCGGTAACGTTATCTAAAAATGAAGAGGAAAGTATTTTTGCCTCTTGTCAGTTAGCTATCTGTTGTCAACATACCGGCGATTATAATGAATCAATTGAAATTTTAGATGAATTAATTGAAAAAAACGGCGATATTTTTGCGGAGGCTTATTATTTTCAAGCAAATAATTATGCCTTTAAAGATGATTTAGAACAGTCATTGATATTGGTAGAACAGTATCTTGCACTTGATCCAGAGGGTGATTTTGTTGAAGAAGCATCAGAGCTGCAAGAAACACTCAAAATGGAATTGAATGAAATTTAATGGACTGATCTAATTACTTTTAATTTGTAAGTGAAAAGGATGGCAGTTTTGTTCTAAAAGGTGTACACTGATTGAAATGATTAAGGAAAAAGAGGGATCTTATTATGGAAACAGAAGAAAAAATCTATGATGTAGTCGTGATTGGAAGCGGCCCAGCTGGAATGACAGCTGCTCTATATGCTTCAAGATCTAATTTATCAACGCTTATGTTGGAACGCGGATTACCTGGTGGACAAATGAACAATACGGCAGAAATAGAAAATTATCCTGGATTCAATAGTATTTTAGGACCAGAATTATCTGAAAAAATGTTCGAGGGTTCAAAACAATTTGGAACAGAATATGCTTATGCAGATGTTCAAGAAATCCAACAAGGGATAGAATACAAAACTATTATTGCTGGAAAAAAAACCTTTAAAACACGTTCAATTGTTATAGCAACGGGTGCAGAATATCGTAAATTAGGTATCAGTGGCGAGAATGAGTACAATGGCCGTGGAGTGTCTTATTGTGCCGTTTGTGATGGAGCTTTCTTCCGTAACAAAGAATTAGTAGTCATTGGCGGAGGAGACTCTGCTGTTCAAGAAGGAACGTATTTAACTCAATTTGCAAAAAAAGTAACGATCGTTCACCGTCGTGATGAGTTAAGAGCCCAAAAAATTCTGCAAGACAGGGCATTTAAAAACGAAAAAATTGATTTTATCTGGGATTCTATTGTAGAAAGTATTTATGGTGATGACAATAAAGTAACGGGTGTCAAAATTAGAAATGTTCATACAAATGAAGTGCAAGAATTTGCTGCAGATGGCGCATTTGTTTATGTTGGTATTCTGCCAAATACGGATAAATTCAGAGACTTAGGAATCACAGACGAAGAAGGTTGGATTCCAACAAATGAAACGATGGAATCTTTACAAACTGGGATTTTTGCAGTAGGAGATGTCCGTTTAACACCTTTACGTCAGGTTGCAACAGCGGTTGGCGATGGCAGCTTGGCCGGTAATGCCGTTTTTCATTATGTTGAAAAATTGAAAGAAAGTTTAGAAGGAAAAGTAATCAATCAAAAATAAAAAGCAAGTAGAGTTCACGGTCAATAAAAGTGAATAAGTTTCAAAAAAAGAAATAAGAGAAATCTTATTTCTTTTTTTGATTAGAAATAAAGGACAAAAATGTCTTTTTTTCTACCGAAATCATTCCATAGCAAACTAAGAAAATAATTGAAGAATCAATTAGATTGAAATGTGTGTAAGCAAGAAGAAGAAGTGGTATACTTACATGGTAAGCGTTAACGAAAAGCAAAAAATACACTACTAATTGAGTAAAGGGTGAATTAAAATGAGCTGGAGAGAGACTTATCAACTTTGGGAAAATTTTAACGACTTAGAAACCGAATTAAAAAATGAATTAAAATCTTTAAAGGATGATTCGGATACATTAGAAGATGCATTCTATGCTCCTCTAGAATTTGGAACTGCGGGAATGCGCGGTATTATTGGTGCCGGTGTCAACCGTATGAATGCTTATACTGTTAGACAAGCAACGGAAGGATTGGCTCTTTTCATGGATAGCCTCGGAGAAGAAACAAAAAAACGCGGAGTTGCCATCGCGTATGATTCAAGACATAAATCACCAGAATTTGCTATAGAAGCTGCAAAGACACTGGGAGCACATGGAATCCCAGCTTTTGTTTTTGAGAGTCTTCGACCAACACCAGAACTATCCTTTGCTGTTCGTCATCTAAATGCATTTGCAGGTATCATGGTTACAGCAAGTCACAACCCAGCAGAATATAATGGGTATAAAGTGTACGGAGAAGATGGTGGTCAGATGCCTCCTAAAGAAGCGGATGCTTTAACAGCATATGTTCGCAGCGTCAAAAATATGCTTGAAATCAAAGTATTATCGAGAGAAGATCTTGAAGCTCAAGGATTGCTTACGATTATTGGTGAAGAGGTAGATAGCGAGTACTTAGAAAATATAAAAAGTGTTACCGTTAATCCAGAACTAGTGAAAGAAATGAGCAAAGAGATGAAATTAGTCTATACGCCGCTTCATGGAACTGGAAAAATGATAGGCGAAAGAGCTTTGAAAAATGCCGGTTTTGAATCTATATATCTTGTTCCAGAACAAGCTGAAGCAGACCCTGATTTTCCAACTGTTAAATCGCCTAATCCTGAGGAACCAGGTGCATTTGAATACGCGATTAAATTAGGTAAAGAAATAGACGCTGACGTATTAGTGGCGACAGACCCAGATGCTGATCGTTTGGGGATAGCAGTTAAGACATCTGAAGGCCATTACGAAGTATTGACCGGAAATCAGATTGCGAGCTTGATGTTGCATTATTTATTGACTGCACATAAAGAGGCTGGAACATTACCGGGAAATGGTGTCGTACTTAAATCAATCGTTTCAAGTGAATTGCCTACACAAATTGCCGAAAGTTTTAATGTTCAAATGGTAGATGTGTTAACAGGTTTTAAATTTATTGCTGAAAAAATCAAGCAATATGAATCGGATGGAAGCAAAACCTTTTTATTCGGTTTTGAAGAAAGCTACGGTTACCTTGTATCACCATTTGTACGTGATAAAGACGCCATTCAAGCTCTTGTATTGATTGCAGAAGTGGCTGCTTATTACAAAAAAAGCGGAGATACGTTATATGACGGATTAAAAAGAATTCTTTATGATTATGGCTACTTTAAAGAAAAAACGATTTCAATCAGCATGCAAGGAATCACCGGAGCTGAAAAAATAAAAGCACTAATGGTAAAATTCCGTGAAGAATCACCAAAAGAATTTGCAGGCATTGCGGTAGAATGTGTAGAAGATTTTTCAATCGGCAAACGCACGCTGCAAGATGGCACGATAGAAGAAATCGATTTACCTGCAGCAGATGTGTTGAAATACAAATTGGTAGATAACAGTTGGATCGCTGTTCGACCTTCTGGAACTGAACCAAAAATCAAATTTTATATTGGGGCATTTGATGACTCAGGTGTCGAAATTGAACGTAAAGTTGTTCTGCTAGAAGAAAGTATTAATTCATTCGTAAACGAATAAAAGGGCTAAGGTGATTCTAGATAAAATCAACGTGGCTAGGACATAAATAGTTAAGAATAAAGAATCTGTTTATCAGGAAACTGATGAACAGATCCTTTTTTTGTTATATATCGATTGTTTGAAAAATGGTTTCTATGTCAAATGGTGTGGACATCTTATAAAGAAATTTCTTCTGGAATAACGGATCTGCTTGTGTAGAGACAGGGATAAGAAATGTATGAGAGCCATCTTATTGAGTAAACGATTAGCGAAGGACGAAGATTTATTGAAAAGGTCAAGATGACTATACATGGAACACCCGGAGTGTTATAATTAGTAGGATGGAATAAAAAGTACCAAAAGAAAGAGGCGAATAAGATGGTAGATAGTCTACAATTAGTCATTCTTACTGGAATGAGTGGAGCAGGCAAAACAGTAGCAATGCAAAGTTTTGAGGACATGGGTTATTTTTGTGTGGATAACATGCCACCAAGCTTATTACCGAAATTTTGGGAACTAGTTAAAGAATCAGGGAAATTAACAAAAATTGCTTTAGTGATCGATTTACGTTCGAGAGCTTTTTTTGAAGAAATTGTAAAAGCTTTAGAATCAATGGATAATACATCTCTTGTCACGACAAAAATCGTTTTTTTAGATGCTAGTGATGAGGAATTGGTGTCTCGTTATAAAGAAACCCGTCGAACACACCCATTAGCAATGAGTGGGCGCGTTATCGTAGGCATAAAAAAAGAGCGAGAATTATTAGAAGAAATAAAAGGTCGGGCGCAAATTGTTATCGATACTTCGAAATTAACACCGCGTCAATTAAGAGAAAAAATCAATAGTGATTTTAAAACGGCTGATACCGAGTTATTTAGAATTGAAATGGTCTCATTTGGATTTAAATATGGATTACCTATTGATGCAGATGTCGTTATGGATGTTCGCTTTTTACCTAACCCTCATTACATCGATAATTTGAGACCGTTGACCGGGGTGGATAAGCCTGTATATGACTACGTGATGAAACAGCCAGAAACGGAAATGTTTTACCGTAAATTCACAGATTTATTGGAGTATATTTTACCAGGCTACAAAAAAGAAGGTAAAAATAATGTAACGATCGCCATTGGCTGTACAGGTGGGAGACACCGTTCAGTAGCTTTAGTAGAACGCATTGCACAAAAAATTAAAATTGATGGCTATCCAGTTCATATTACTCATCGAGATAAAGGAAAGGTTAAAGAATCGGTGAATCGTTCATGATACAAGAAAGAAAAAAAAACAGGCCTAAAATAGTTGTCATTGGCGGAGGTACTGGGTTACCTGTTATTCTGAAGGGCCTTAAATCAAAGCAAGCAGATCTAACGGCGGTTGTAACAGTAGCGGATGATGGAGGAAGCAGCGGAACACTGAGGAATTATGCCAACATTGTTCCGCCAGGAGATATTCGCAATGTTTTAATTTCACTCTCCAATATTCCAATATCACAAAAAGATATTTTTCAGTATCGATTTGATACGCATGATAATTTTTTAGCTGGACATTCAATAGGGAATTTAATTATTGCTGCAATGTCCGAAATGAGAGGAAGTATTTTTGAAGCAATCCAATTGTTGTCTAAAATGATGATGGTAGATGGCCATGTTTATCCAGCGGCAGAAGAAGCTTTGATTTTGCATGCTATTTTTGAAGATGGATCTAAAATAGCAGGAGAATCTAAAATTGCAATCGAAAGAAAAAAAATAGAACGAGTGTATATAACGACAGCAGAAGATGACCACGCAGCCAAAGCTTCTAGAAAAGTGATCGCTGCTATTCATGATGCAGATATGGTTGTATTAGGTCCGGGAAGCTTATTTACGAGTATCTTACCTAATTTAATGATTGAAGATTTAGGGAAAGCAGTCACAGAAACAAAAGCAAAAGTAGTCTACATTTGTAACATAATGACTCAATTAGGTGAAACAGAGAATTTTACTGATGCAGATCATGTCAGCGTATTGCATAAGCACTTGGGTGAAAAATTTATTGATACAGTTTTGGTCAATATCGGTGAAGTACCAGAAAATTATATCGATGCTGAACGCTACAATGAATATTTAGTACAAGTAACACATGATTTTAAAAAACTTGCTGAGGAAGTTCCTTCTATTATATCGGATGATTTTCTTGAATTAAGAGATCAAGGAGTTTTCCACAATAGGGAAAAAGTTGTGGATGAATTATTTAAAATAGCTTTCGATAATAGACGCTTAGAAAGAAAAAATAGTTAGTAAATCAATTCAAAAAAGAAAGGAGGCTATTATATGTCTTATGCTTCAGAGGTGAAGAAAGAATTAACGCAATTAGAAGTTCACAGAGAGCATGCTAAAGCTGAATTAGCTGCGTTGATTCGTATGAATGGAACAGTTGGTTTGGTCGACAAAAAATTTATTTTAAATATTCAAACTGAGAATGCAGCAATTGCACGTAGAATTTATGTTTTATTAAAAGATCATTTTGATGTTGAAAGTGAACTGTTGGTTCGCCGGAAGATGAAATTAAAAAAAAATAATGTTTATGTCGTACGATTAAAACATGGAACTCAAGAAGTTCTTTCAGATTTATCAATTATGGAGGGAATGTTTTTGCATAGCCATGTTTCAGATGAAGTGATAGGCAATACACAAAAAGTCAAATCTTATCTACGCGGCGCATTTTTAGCGGGAGGATCGGTCAATAATCCAGAAACGAGTCGTTACCATCTTGAAATCTACTCAAGTTACGAGGAACATAATGATGATATCTGTCAAATGATGAATCAATTTAATATGAATGCTCGCACATTAGAAAGACGTAATGGATACATCACCTATTTGAAAGAAGCAGAAAAGATTGCCGATTTTTTAGCCTTGATTGGGGCAACTAGTGGTATGCTTAAATTTGAAGATGTTCGTATTATCAGAGATATGAGAAATTCGGTCAATCGTTTAGTTAACTGCGAAAATGCTAATTTAAATAAGACGATCGATGCTGCAGGTAAACAAATCGAAAGCATCAAGTTTATTGATGCTAGAATTGGATTAGATAAGATTCCAGTAAAATTAAGAGAAATCGCGCTTGTTCGTTTAGAAAATCCAGAAGTAACTTTAAAAGAATTAGGAGAAATGATCCCGAGCGGAACGATCAGCAAGTCTGGGATCAATCATCGATTACGCAAGTTAAACGAAATGGCAGAAAAATTAAGATCTAAAGACCTCGCGAAAATTGACAAAAGGAACTGAAAAAATTAAAACAAATGAATCTATTCAGTAAAGCAAAAAAATCTCTTTACGAGAAAATTCATGCGTCGTTAGTCTGGAAGTTCTGCTTGTCTTTTTATTATAACTGGGCTACACTATAATAGTTGGTATTTTGCTAACATCAGAGAATAATGGACCCTTCATTAGGTTAGCATTATTGTAGTAGTAGTCCCCTTAGTGTAATGGATATCACGTAAGATTCCGATTCTTAAAATGGGGGTTCGATTCCCTCAGGGGGCATTTTTGTGATTAGAGCAAAACTTCTAATCACTTTTTTTTATCAAAAAAATAACGAACAAAAAAATTGACCTTCATTGACCAATGGAGTAGAATACAGTTAGTAATGTATTGAGTCGATGTTTAGTCACTTAAAAGTAGTAAACAATTGAGGAGGAATCAAATTATGAACTTAGTCCCTACAGTAATCGAACAGTCATCAAGAGGTGAACGTGCCTATGATATTTATTCTCGTCTTTTAAAAGACCGTATTATTATGTTAAGTGGTCCAGTAGATGATGATCTTGCAAATGCTGTAATCGCTCAGCTGTTATTTTTAGATGCACAAGATTCTGAAAAAGATATTTATATTTACATCAATTCACCAGGAGGCAGTGTAACTGCTGGATTAGCAATTTTCGATACAATGAACTTTATCAAAGCAGATGTCCAAACGATAGCAATGGGTATGGCTGCGTCAATGGGAAGTTTCTTATTAACAGCTGGTACAAAAGGTAAACGTTATGCTTTGCCAAATGCTGAAATCATGATCCATCAACCATCAGGCGGATCACAAGGACAAGCAACAGAAATTGAAATTGCTGCCCGTCATATTTTGAAGACACGTGAACGTTTGAATAAAATTTTATCAGAACGTACAGGACAACCAATTGAAGTTATCCAAAGCGATACAGATAGAGACAATTATATGTCTGCAGAAGATGCAAAAGCATATGGTTTGATTGACGAAATTATGGAAAATAGTGCTGCTTTAAGCAAATAAGCAGAAACAATCTATGTGAGTAAACTAATTGAAGAATAAAATAAAAAAAGATTGGAGCAACGCTCCAATCTTTTTTTATTGATAGCCTTTTTAAAAAGAATAAGCCAAATCCTTTTAATTGACTTACTATAATCTGTATAATGAAAATAATTAGCGAATAAGGGAGGACTTTTAATGGATGTCAGCAATATAAAATCGGACAAGGTCAATACAACCACTGGAATTAAGGTTGGAAGTGAAAGTGCTCCAGTTAAAGTAATCGAATTTATTAACTTGGCATGCCCGTATTGTAAAATATGGTATGAGGATTCAAAAGATCTATTAACTGAGTATGTCTTTGCAGGTAAAGTACAGCGAATAATCAAACATTTTGATAAAGAAACAGCGGGGTTGAGAAAAGGAAATGTTCTGCATCAATATTTAGACTACTCTGATCCTGAGAAGGCACTTGAAGAAATAGATTTCTTTTTTGCTCACCAAAAAGAGTGGGGAAGATTAACGAATTCTGATGAGATCGCAGCATATGCAGTCGAAAAAAGAAACTTAACGCTTCAATCAAATGGAACTAAGGTTAAAGAAATCGTACAAGAAGCAAACGGAGCAGAGATTGTATTGGTTCCTACAGTTTTTATTGAAGAAGATATTTTTGATGAGAATATCAAACAACAAGAACTTAAAGGCTTGATCAAAGCGCGTATTGAACAAGTGTAGAAGTTGAGAGCAGTATTTTTTTGTGAAAAAGACATAATTCATTCAAACTTTCTTTGTGTAATTTAATGAAAAACTTAGAAACATAATAGTTGAAAGATAATCGGATAACTGTTACAATAATTGATGTGAGAGATGGTAATAGTGCTTTTCAGTACTATTGATTAATGATAATAAAACAGAACCAGGAAACTGATAGTTTAATTTTCATTTTGATTCTCTTGTTTTTTTAAGTAACAAGGGTCGCCAAACGACTAACGCGGTCACAAAGCGTCCAACGTAGAAAGAGGTCGCTCATGCAAAGCGTAGTATCCGTTATTGAAGAAGTCATTCCAGACATCATGTATACACTTCAGAATCGTTACCATATTTTGCGCAATGTTTTTTTATTAGGTCCGGTGGGCAGAAGAGTTTTAGCTGATCGTATGGGAATCACAGAACGTGTTTTACGTACAGAATCAGAAGGCCTTAAGAAGCAAGAGCTAATAAAAACTTCAAAAATGGGAATGGAATTAACTGAAAAAGGCGAAACCGTTTACCACCAATTAGACCAATTAATGGGTCAATTATTGGGAATGAGAGAGAAAGAAAAACAACTTGCCTCTTATTTGGAAATAGAACAATGTGTGATAATTTCCGGTGATATAGACGATCAGCCCAAATTACGTGAGGAAATAGGCCGTGCTGCAATGGAAGCTTTGAACTTTTTGCTTCCGGAAGGCGATAATATTATTGCTGTAATGGGCGGTACAACTATGGCAGAAGTGGCAAATCAAATGAATGAAACTCTTTCTCGAAAAAGAAAGCTGCTATTTGTTCCAGCTCGAGGCGGCTTAGGAGAATCACTTAATATACAAGCGAATTCGATCACTTCTTTGATGGCACAAAGGACAGGCGGCGAAAACCGTGTTCTGTATGTTCCGGAACAAGTAAGTGAAGAAACATATAAACCGCTCTTGCAAGAACCTGGAATCAAAAAAACGCTTAAGTTAGTAAATGATGCGAATTGTGTTTTGTTTGGTATCGGTGATGCAAAGCTTATGGCGGAACGCAGAGGAATGAATGAAGATGTTCTAGCTCTGATTAAAAATAAAGCGGCAGTTGGAGAAGCGTTTGGAGAATTTTACGATCAGTCTGGTGAAGTGGTATATAAAATACCCCGAATTGGAATGCAGTCAAAAAACCTGGCAAACATTGCTAGTGTGATTGCTGTAGCTGGTGGAAAATCCAAAGCTAAAGCAATTGAAGCTTACATGAAAAAAGCACCCGGTCATACGTGGTTGATCACAGATGAAGGTGCTGCTAATGAGATTTTAACAGGGATAACCCTTTAAAATAAATTTATTGTATGATTCCTAAAGGAGGAAATATATTTATGACAGTTAAAGTAGGTATTAATGGTTTCGGACGTATTGGACGTCTTGCATTCCGTCGTATTCAAGAATTAGAAGGTATCGAAGTGATTGCGGTTAACGACTTAACAGAACCAAACATGTTAGCTCATTTACTAAAATATGATACAACACAAGGCCGTTTCAATGGTGAAGTTGAAGTTAAAGAAGGCGGATTTACAGTTAATGGTAAAGACGTTAAAGTTTTAAGCAACCGTAACCCACAAGAACTTCCATGGGGAGAACTTGGAGTTGACATCGTATTAGAATGTACTGGTTTCTTCACTACTCAAGAAGCTGCTGAATTACACATCAAAGCAGGAGCTAAAAAAGTTGTTATCTCTGCACCAGCAACTGGTGACATGAAAACAATCGTTTACAATGTAAACCATGAAACTCTTGATGGTTCTGAAACAGTTATCTCTGGTGCTTCATGTACTACTAACTGTTTAGCTCCTATGGCTAAAGTATTGAATGACAAATTCGGTATTGAATTAGGCTTAATGACAACAATCCACGCTTACACAGGTGACCAAAACACATTAGATGCTCCGCATCCAAAAGGCGATTTCCGTCGTGCCCGTGCTGCAGCAGCTAACATCATTCCTAACACAACTGGTGCTGCAAAAGCAATTGGCCTAGTATTACCAGAATTAAAAGGAATATTAGATGGAGCTGCACAACGTGTGCCAGTTGCTGCTGGTTCATTAACTGAATTACAAACTGTATTAAAAACGAAAGTAACTGCTGAAGAAATCAATGCAGCAATGAAATCAGCTTCTGACGAATCTTACGGATATACTGAAGATCCAATCGTTTCTTCTGATATCTTAGGTATGTCATTTGGTTCATTATACGATGCAACTCAAACAAAAGTTATCACTGTTGGTGACAAACAACTTGTTAAAACTGTTGCTTGGTATGACAACGAAATGTCATATACTTCACAATTAATTCGTACTCTAGAATACTTTGCTAAATTAGGTTAATCTTTAACGAGAGACTTAAATTAGGATAGAAATAGTAAAAAGCGGGGAGGCAACGCGCTTCCTCGCTTTTATTTTTTCAAAAATCAATATTTACAGATAATTGCTCTTCAGAGGAGGAACCTTCATGGTGAAAAAAGTTGTAACTGATTTAGATTTAAAAGGTAAAAAAGTTTTGGTTCGTGCGGACTTTAATGTGCCAATGAAAGACGGCGTTATTACTAATGACAACCGTATTCAAGCAGCATTACCAACTATCCAATATGTGATCGAACAAGGTGGAAAAGTTATTTTGTTCTCTCACTTAGGTAAAGTGAAAACAGAAGAAGACAAAGCTGGCAAAAGTTTACGTCCTATCGCTGAACGTTTAGGCGAATTATTGAAAAAAGACGTTACATTTGTACCTGAAACACGCGGTGAAAAATTAGAAAATGCTATCGACCAATTAAATGCTGGCGATGTATTAGTATTTGAAAACACACGTTTTGAAGATGTTGATGGTAAAAAAGAAAGCAAAAATGATCCTGAACTTGGCAAATACTGGGCAAGCTTAGGCGACGTTTTTGTCAATGATGCATTTGGTACGGCTCATCGTGCACATGCTTCTAACGTAGGAGTGGCTTCAAATCTTGAAACAGCTGCTGGTTTCTTAATGGATAAAGAAATTAAATTTATCGGTGGCGCAGTTGACGAACCTAAACGTCCGTTTGTGGCTATCTTAGGTGGCGCAAAAGTCAGCGATAAAATTGGTGTTATTGAAAATCTATTAAGCAAAGCGGATAAAGTTCTTATCGGCGGCGGAATGACTTACACTTTTTATGCTGCAAAAGGCATTGAAATCGGTAAATCATTAGTCGAAGAAGATAAAATTGAATTAGCTAAAAGCTTGATCGAAAAAGGCGGAGATAAATTGATCTTGCCAATCGATTCAATTACATCTCCAGAATTCAGTAATGATACACCAACTGAAATTCATGAAGGTGCTGTACCGGCTGATCAAATGGGACTTGATATTGGACCAAAAACAACTGCACTATTCACTAAAGAATTACAAGGTGCTAAAACAGTTGTATGGAATGGACCAATGGGCGTATTTGAAATGTCTAACTTTGCTGAAGGAACAATTGGTGTTTGCGAAGCAATTGCTAACTTAACTGAAGCAACTACCATTATTGGTGGAGGAGACTCTGCAGCAGCAGCAATGGAATTAGGTTTTGCAGAACAATTCACTCACATCTCTACAGGTGGCGGAGCATCATTAGAATACCTTGAAGGCAAAGAACTTCCAGGTGTATCATCTATTTCAAACAAATAATTCATTTCAATTAGAGAAAGGAAGTTATGTTATGCGTAAACCAATTATTGCAGGTAACTGGAAAATGAACAA
The DNA here is from genome assembly GCF_000744115.1 of Carnobacterium alterfunditum DSM 5972. NCBI lineage: Bacteria > Bacillati > Bacillota > Bacilli > Lactobacillales > Carnobacteriaceae > Carnobacterium > Carnobacterium alterfunditum. Next base: position 1,453,702 of record NZ_JQLG01000004.1, read on the forward strand.
AACAGCTGCTGAGGCTGCTGAATTTGTTGAGGCTGTTAAAACAAAAATCCCTTCTTCTGAACAAGTAGATTCAGTTGTTGGAGCTCCTACTTTATTTTTACAATCTTTAGTTAAAGCTTCAGAAGGAACAGAATTAAGAATTGCTGCTCAAAACAGTTATTTTGAAGGAGCTGGAGCATTCACAGGCGAAACTAGCCCTGTAGCTTTAGGAGATCTAGGAGTAGACTACGTTATCATCGGTCATTCTGAACGTCGTGAAATCTTCCATGAAACTGATGAAGAAATCAATAAAAAAGCACATGCTGTTTTTAAAAATGGTATGATTCCAATCATTTGCTGTGGTGAAACGTTAGAACAACGCGAAGCTGGAGAAACAAATGAATGGGTTAGTGGTCAAGTTAAAGCAGCAATCGCTGGCTTAACAAAAGGTCAAGTAGCCGCATCTGTTATTGCTTACGAACCTATCTGGGCAATTGGAACTGGTAAATCATCAACTTCCAAAGATGCAAACGACACGTGTGCCGTTATTCGTCAAACAATTGCAAAAGCAGTTTCTCAAGATGTTGCTGATGCTGTACGTATTCAATACGGCGGCAGTGTAAAACCTGGGAATATTGCTGAATACATGGCTGAGTCAGATATTGATGGAGCTTTAGTAGGAGGAGCAAGCTTAGAAGCAGAATCGTTCTTAGCACTATTGGAGGCTGTTAAATAATGACAAAATCACCAGTAGCCATCATCATTCTTGATGGATTAGGATGTCGTAGTGAAGTCATGGGTAACGCAGTAGCCCAAGCTAAAAAACCAAATCTTGATCATCTTTTAGAAAAATACCCTCATGGTACATTAAAAGCGTCTGGTTTAGATGTAGGTCTTCCAGAAGGACAAATGGGGAATTCTGAAGTAGGACATACAAATATTGGAGCTGGACGAATTGTCTACCAAAGCTTAACACGCATTGATAAAGCAATTATGGACGGCGATTTCCAAACAAATCCTGTTTTAAGCGGTGCAATGGAAAGTACGATCAAACAGCAATCTAATTTGCATTTGTTCGGACTTTTATCAGATGGTGGAGTGCATAGCCATATCAATCATTTGATTTCATTGATCAAAACAGCTAAAGAAAAAGGTGTGCCAAATATCTATGTACATGCTTTCTTAGATGGCCGTGATGTTGCACCTGACTCTGGTATCAACTATGTTAAACAGTTAGAAGAAGCTATCATGGAAATTGGAGCAGGCGAAATTGCGACTGTTTCTGGCCGTTTCTATGCCATGGACCGCGATAAACGTTGGGAACGTGTAGAAAAAGCTTACAATGCTATAGCTCATGGTGAAGGCGTTAAGGCTTCTAATGCATTAGAAGCTGTACAAGCAAGCTACGACAAAGAAAAATTTGACGAGTTTGTTATGCCGACCGTTATTGAAAAAGACGGAAAACCAGTTGCAACTTTACAAGATAATGATTCAATCATTTTCTTTAACTTCCGTCCTGACCGTGCGATCCAATTGTCAAATGCTATAACAGATGATGAATGGGAATTCTTTGATCGTGGACAAAGAGCACAAAATCTTAAACTTGTTACAATGACCATGTATAATCCTAGTATCAAAGCTGAAATAGCTTTCCCACCAATTGCTTTAAAAAATGTTGTCGGGGAAGTTCTTTCAAATAAAGGACTCACTCAATTACGTATTGCGGAAACTGAAAAGTATCCACACGTTACATTCTTTATGAATGGCGGACGTAATGAAGAGTTTCCAGGCGAAAATCGTATCTTGATTCCATCTCCAAAAGTGGAAACATATGATTTAAAACCTGAAATGAGTATTTATGAAGTTACAGATGCATTAGTGGCAGATATTGAAGCCGACAAACACGACGCAATCATCTTAAACTTTGCAAACCCAGATATGGTTGGACATTCAGGCATGCTTGAACCAACGATCAAAGCGGTCGAAGCTGTTGATGAAAACCTAGGTCGTGTGGTAGATGCAATCACTGCTAAAGGCGGACATGCAATTATCTTTGCTGACCACGGTAATGCAGAAACAATGCTTACACCTGAAGGCAAACCGCATACTGCACACACTACCGTACCAGTCCCTGTAATTGTAACTAAAGAAGGCGCAACATTACGCGAAGGCGGTCGCTTAGCTGATATCGCACCAACAATGTTAGATCTATTAAATATTGAAAAACCAGTTGAAATGACTGGTGTATCGTTGATTCAAAAATAAAATCAAATCAAATCAATAGAACGTCACATTGAAAGACAACCCATGTAAAAGCTGCAGACTTTGCATGAATTCTTTTAATAAAATAATTTTAAAAATAAATAGTCAAATAAAACTTAAATTGTTTGCATTTGACAGCTAAACTCATTAAAATAAGGCCATGGGCAAAGCCCTGGCACTAAAAATTTTTTACACTAAAAGGAGAGAAATTAAATGCCATTTATTACAGATATTTTAGCTCGCGAAGTATTAGATTCACGCGGTAACCCAACAATCGAAGTAGAAGTTTACACAGAAAGCGGAGCATTTGGCCGTGGAATGGTTCCATCAGGAGCTTCAACAGGAGAACATGAAGCAATTGAATTACGTGACGGAGACAAATCTCGTTACCTTGGAAAAGGTGTTTTAAAAGCAGTAGATAACGTAAATAACATCATCTCTGAAGCTCTTATCGGTTTTGACGTTCGCGATCAAATGGCAATCGACAAAACAATGATTGAATTAGACGGAACTCCAAACAAAGCTAAATTAGGCGCTAACGCTATCTTAGGTGTTTCTATCGCTGTAGCACGTGCTGCTTCTGATTACCTAGATGTTCCTTTATACCAATACCTAGGTGGATTCAATACTAAAGTATTGCCAACACCTATGATGAACATCATCAATGGTGGTTCACATGCTGACAACAGTATCGACTTCCAAGAATTCATGATCATGCCTGTAGGAGCTCCTACATTTAGAGAAGCTTTACGTATGGGTGCTGAAGTATTCCATGCATTAGCTGGAATCTTGAAATCAAAAGGATTAGCTACTTCAGTTGGTGATGAAGGTGGATTCGCTCCAAACCTAAGTTCTAACGAAGAAGGTTTCGAAGTTATTATCGAAGCAATCAAAAAAGCTGGTTACAAACCTGGTGAAGACGTTATGCTTGCAATGGATGCTGCTTCAGCAGAATTCTACAACAAAGAAAAAGGTGTTTACGACTTAGCTAGTTCAGGCGAAGGCGAAAAAACAGTTGATGAAATGATTGAAATTTACAAAAACTTGGTTGAAAAATACCCAATTATCTCTATCGAAGATGGATTAGATGAAAATGACTGGGAAGGTACTAAAAAATTAACTGAAATCTTAGGCGATAAAGTTCAATTAGTTGGTGACGATCTATTCGTTACAAACACTGAAAAATTAGCTAAAGCAATTGATATGGGAGTTGCAAACTCTATTCTTATCAAAGTTAACCAAATTGGTACATTGACTGAAACATTCGATGCTATCGAAATGGCTAAAAAAGCTGGCTACACTGCAGTAGTTTCTCACCGTTCAGGTGAAACTGAAGATTCAACAATTGCTGATATTGCAGTTGCAACAAATGCTGGACAAATCAAAACAGGTTCTCTTTCAAGAACTGACCGTATTGCTAAATACAACCAATTGTTACGTATCGAAGATCAATTAGGCGACTTAGCAGTATACGAAGGTAAAAAAGCTTTCTACAACCTAAAAAACAAATAAGAATTTAAGTAAACTAAATTTTTAAATAGAGGAACACTTCATTAGTTGAGGCAACGCAACTAATGAAGTGTTTTTATTATTAAAGAACTATGATCTTTGGTATTGTTAGATCAGTTAAACAAATTATAGAATCAGATAGTCTAATGGCTTTTACGCAAGCAAATTTGTCCGTTTCAGAAAAAAATTAAAGCATTAACACTATTAGTCAACTAACTTTTTATTAAAAGTGAACAAAAAATGGACAATGAAATCATCTTTTGATACACAAATTTTACTGTATCAAAAATAATGATACAAATTGATTTATTTGTGATAAAATGTAAGCGATTAAGACTAAAAGAAAGCAGGTGACTAAATGAAAAGAAAAGATTTAGTTTATCAGTTTGTTAAAAATCATACTGAAAACCTTACCAGTGATGAAATAGAATTCGGATCAGGGATGACTACTATTGAAATTTCTGATGCGTTAAATATTATTCGCAATAATGTGAGCAAAGAGTTGAATCTTTTAGTTCGTGAAGGAAAGATAGTTAAACTTGAAGGAAGACCTGTGCGATATGCTGATAGCAGTTGCTTAAAATGGAAACCTTTATCTAAAATCGTAAAATCTTATAAAGATGGAACATTAGTCAAAGAGCAGGTAATGGACCAACAAAATGACGCTATAAAAAATGATCATAATTTATTTGAATACATGATTGGTTCGAATGGCAGTTTGAAAAATCAAATGGAACAAGCAAAGGCAGCTATTTTTTATCCGCCTAAAGGATTAAATAGTTTAGTTATCGGTCCAACTGGATCCGGAAAGACCTTTTTTGCTAATGCTATGTATCAATATTCGCAGGATAAGGGAATTATTGAGCCAGGTCAATCTATGATCATTTTTAATTGTGCAGACTATTCGCAAAATCCGCAATTACTGATGTCTCATCTCTTTGGACATGCTAAGGGAGCATATACTGGAGCTACAGAAGCAAAAGATGGATTATTGCTGAAAGCTGATAATAATATGCTGTTTCTAGATGAAATACATCGTTTGCCTCCTGAAGGACAAGAAATGCTTTTTTATTTTATGGATACCGGAACATTTCAGCCAATGGGTGAAACAGATAAACGCTATTCGGCTAAAGTCAGGATTATTTGTGCAACAACTGAAGACCCTAATTCGGCATTATTAAAAACTTTCGTAAGACGTATTCCTATTACGATCCAACTGCCAGCATTCAATGATCGACCGGCTAAAGAACGCATTCAATTACTCAAATTATTATTGTCCATTGAAGCAAAACGAATCGATAAACGAATCGTTGTAGAAGAAAATGTCGTTAAAGCATTACTTGGAACTGTTACTTATGGAAACATTGGTCAATTGAAATCAAGTATTCAGCTGGCTTGTGCTAAAGCCTTCTTAAATAGTATGGATAACAATGAAGAGATGCTGATCAATATGGAAGGATTAACGGGTGAATTGCAAGAAGGACTGATCAATATTGCGAGGAACCGAGATGAATTGAATGAAATATCCAATTATCTTGAACCCTGCATGACCATCCAGCCAAAAGATTCTGTTTATATATTAGACAAAGATTCTTATGAATTGCCGTTTAATTTATACGAGATCATTGGCGATAAAGCGGTGATGCTGAAAGATGAAGGGTTAACGCAAGAAGACATTGAAAATTTTATTACGACAGATATTAATCTTCATTTGAAATCTTTCTATAAAACCAATCAATTGATCCCAAATAATGAACACAATTTAAGAGACATTGTTGAACAAGAAGTCATCACATTAACAAAAGAAGTTTGGAAAATGGCAGAAGAACATTTAGGCTATAATTTTAAACAGAACTTTTTATACGCAATGAGCTTGCATCTTAGTTCATTCATTAAACGTTCAAAAGAAGGTTTTGTTCAAATAAAACAAAATAGTGAATTAGATAAATTGATTTTAAATTATCAAAAGGAATATGAAGTAGCCATTATTATTAAAAATCATATGAAAGATAACTACCAAATTATTGTTCCAGAAGTAGAGTGCTGGTATTTGACGATGCTGCTTGTATCTTTAAAAGAACAAAATAACTTGGGTGATGTTGGGATAGTTGTCGCTGCACACGGCCAATCAACCGCTACGAGTATGGTTCAAGTGGTATCAAAATTATTAGATGTTAAAAATATTGAAGCTGTTGATATGCCATTAGAAATGAGCCCGCAACAAGCGTATAAATTGGTATCGGAAGCCATTCGAAATGTTAATGAAGATAAAGGTGTGTTACTGCTGGTTGATATGGGCTCGCTAACCACGTTTGGTGTAAAAGCTATGCGGGAAACCGATATTCCTATACAAACACTAGATATGGTGACGACTCCGCTTGTATTGGAAGCTGCGCGTAAAACATCCTTAATGGATAACCAATTAGATGAAGTTTATTGGTCTTTGAAAAATTTTAGAGGATACAGTAACCTTCCAGAAGAGAAATCGTTTAGTTTGACAGCATCTCAACAGCAAAAAATCAATAAACCTAAAGCTATTATTACGATTTGTTCAACAGGTGAAGGAACAGCTGTACGAATAAAACAACGTGTAGAAAGTGTATTGGAAGATTTTATAGATGAAACGATTGAAATTTTTTCGGTCTCTTTAGTTGGTATAGAGGAAGAAGTTACAAAAATTTCGCAAAACTATCAAGTGTTGGCGACAGCTGGGGTTGCAAAGACATCCTTGAATGTTCCGCATCTTTCCTTAGAAGAATTATTTCAGTCTTCAGGAGATGAAAAAGTTAAACAAGTTATTCTAGAGCAGCAATATGCTGAAGGGAATTATGCTGCGTCAATGGACACGAAACAGCTTTGTGAAGAGTATCTAGCTACTTATTTCACTTTCCTAAATCCACGTAAATTTATTAATATATTATGGGATTACACAGAAATTATCGAAGAAAAATTGAATAAAACACTTAGTAATAGTGTTCAAATAGGTTTATTGATGCATATGGCTGGAGTGATCGAACGCGTTTTATTCAGAGATCCGCTCAATCAGCCAGAAGAAGAGCTTGATAAAACGTCTATTTATTACCAAGCTATCAAAGATGCAAATCTAGTGCTTGAATCAAAATTAAATATGAGTATTCCAGATTCAGAATTATTTTATATTGTTAAAATAGTTGATGCATAAAATGAATCAATTTAAAGTGGAAATACGATCAGCCTGCTAAAGTACTTATGATTTTAGAAGATGATGTACGAGGAGAATAGATAAGAATGCCTATGGAAATTCGTTTAGTTCGTATCGACGATCGGTTGATTCATGGTCAGGTTGCAACAGTATGGGCGAAAGTGACAAAAGTAAACCGTATTCTAGTGGTCAGTGATGATGTAGCAAAAGATATATTAAGAAAAACATTACTAAAACAAGCATCCCCCCCAGGTGTCATTGTAAATGTGATCACTATTGATAAAATGATCTCGATTTTTAATGATCCTAAATTCAATGATTTTAAATCAATGTTGTTGTTTACAAGTCCGCGTGATGCAAGAAGAGTAGTAGAAGGCGGAGTTAAACTTGATACCATCAATATTGGAGGGATGAGTTTCTCAGACGGTAAAAAAATGATCACAAATGCAGTTGCGGTAAATAGCGAAGATATAGAAGACTTGAAATATTTAAATGAACAAGGAATTAAATTAGAAATCCGTAAAGTAGTGGCAGATAATAAGGTATATATGATGGATTTATTGAAAAAAGAAAAAATGATTTGAAATTTTTAACAGTCAACCATAGTGACGACACCAGCAAAAAGAATCATCTGCAAAATAGAGTCGATTCCGATCAATGTTGTCAGGTAGATTGGTTGTATATAGCCTTTAAAGCGACTGAAAGAATAAGGAAACTGTAAGATAAGAACTTCACTTATTTTCTAGTAATTTACTGAGTTTTATGTTAGAGTTAGGGGTAGAAGAAACGTTAGACAGGAGGGCAATGAAATTGTACGATACACTTTTAATTGCTGAGCTAATTATTTCAGTTATACTCATCATTGTAGTAACTATGCAACCTTCAAAAACAAATAATGCTGCTAGTGCATTTACTGGCGGAGCTGAACAATTATTTGGAAAACAAAAAGCACGCGGATTCGAGGCAGTATTGCAACGTACTACCGTAGTACTAGGGATCTTATTTTTTGCATTGGCATTGGCTCTTGCTTATATAGCAATTAATTAACAAACTTAGTGAAGCTACCTGAATCTTCAGGTGGCTTTTTTTTCTAAAAAAATTAATTTTCTCTACTAGAATTGTGTTAAGCAAAAGGCATTTTATAGTGTTAGCAGTGTTTGAGTATGAAAAGAATTCATTTTACAGTAAAATGGTAGAATAAGAACTTAAAGGAAATGCGAAAAGGGAGAATAAAATGGCAATAAAATCATTTTTTTTTGAAAAAGGGCCTAAAGCAGTCATCTTGATGCATGCTTACTCAAGCACTCCCAATGATGTACGGATGCTGGGAAGAGCACTAGAAAAAGAAAATTATACGGTTTATGCACCATTATTCAAAGGACATGGAACGACTGAACCAGAAGATATTTTAAATACATCGCCAAAAGATTGGGTCAATGATGCGAAAGAAGCGATCCAGTTCCTACATGAAAAAGGCTATAAAGAGATAGCTGTATTCGGATTGTCTATGGGTGGCGTAATAGCAACAAAGTTGCTGGTAGATAAAGAACCGGTACTAGCTGGTGGAACGTTTTGTTCACCGGTAATGAATTTCCGTAATGGAAATAATGTGAGAAAAGAATTTTTAGCTTATGTACAGATACTGAAGAAAAAAGCTGGTTATTCTGAACTAGAAATAAATGACCTTATGCCGGAAGTCGAAAGAAAATTAGATAACCAATTAGACGAAATAAGTGAACTGACGGAATCAATGGAACCTCACTATAGTGAGATCAATCATCCTATTTTTATTGCACAGGCTGGTCAAGATGAATTAGTCGATCCACAGATAGCTATTTCATTTAGAAAGTCATTAAAAAAGGCTTCAATAGTTGATTTTCATTGGTATGAGAACAGCAAACATGCGGTAACGGTTGGAGTAGATAGAAAAGCTTTGCAAGCAGATGTTAGTAATTTTTTAAAACAGTTAGATTGGAATGGAGGATAAAAAATGAACGACAAAAAAACGTTACAAGAAGCAATTATAGTTTTTATGAGTGAACACAAAAAAATCTCGTTTCAAGTAAGTGACATCAGTGAAGGAATGGGTATGACAAGTGCGGTCGATTTTAAGATCCTTGTTAGTTCATTAGCTGAAATGGAACGAGAAGGTAAGCTCTTTTTAAATAAAAAAGGGCATTTTAAGTTGCCAAGTAACGATCCGGTTTTGACTGGTATTTTCAGAGCAAGCGACCGAGGATTTGGATTTGTGGCTATTGAAGATGTAGAAAAAGATATTTTTATTCCACCTAATATGACCAATTATGCACTAGATGGCGATAAGGTGACAGTCGATATTATCAAACCTGCTGAACCATGGTCAGACAAAGGCGCTGAAGGAAAAATAAAGGCCATTATTGAACGTAACTTTACACAATTAGTTGGAGAGTTCTACGCTTACAGCGAAGATGGAATCGAAGAGACCGGTTTATACGGATATATCGATCCACAAGATAAAAAAATTACAGACTTGCGCGTCTTTATTGAGTCAGAAGGTATTAAACCAGTTGACGGTTCAATTGTTGTTGTAGAAATAACTTTGTACCCAGATGATGAGTTTCCTAGAAGTATGCAAGGAATCGTTAAAAAAGTCGTAGGACATATAAATGATCCAGGAATCGATATCTTAACTATCGTGTATAAACACGGAATCCCGACTGAGTTCTCACAAGAAGCTTTGAAACAAGCAGATGAAGTTCCAGAAAAAATCAGCGAGTCTGATCTTGAAGGTCGTCGTGACTTAAGAGATGAAGTTCTGGTGACGATCGATGGAGCAGATGCAAAAGACTTAGACGATGCGGTAGGCTTGAAAGTATTGGATAATGGAAACTATCTATTGGGCGTTCATATAGCAGATGTATCCTATTATGTGACAGAAGATAGTCCTTTAGACAAAGATGCCTTTGAAAGAGGAACCAGTGTATACTTAACCGATCGTGTTATACCAATGATTCCACAACGATTATCTAATGGGATTTGTTCGTTAAATCCTCATGTCGATCGTTTGACGATGAGCTGCGAAATGGAAATGACACCTGATGGAGAAATTGTCGGACATGACGTTTTCCAAAGTGTGATACGAACAACTGAACGGATGACTTATACTGAAGTAAATGAAATATTAACAGATAAAAATCTAGAGACCCGTAAAAAATACAGCAGCTTAGTAGCTATGTTTGAATTAATGGAAACTCTGCATCATACCCTAGAGGTAGATCGTAAAAATCGTGGGGCCATTGACTTTGATACAAAAGAAGCTAAAATCATTGTCGATCCTACAGGTAAGCCATTGGATATCGTATTGAGAGAACGTGGTGTTGGTGAGCGCTTGATCGAATCGTTCATGTTGGCAGCAAATGAAACGGTATCTGAACATTTTTCAAAAATGGAAGTTCCATTGATCTATCGTATTCATGAACAACCTGACAGTGATCGTATGCAAAAATTCATGGAATTTGTTACGGCTTTTGGTATTACCGTTAAAGGGACCAGCAAAGATGTTTCTCCTATGACGTTACAAAAAATTGCCAATAGTGTCAAAGGAAAACCAGAAGAACAAGTTGTTTCAACGATGATGTTAAGAAGTATGAAACAAGCCAAATATGCTGTGGAACCATTAGGCCATTTCGGTCTTGGAGCAGAATTTTATTCACATTTCACTTCTCCCATCCGTCGTTATCCAGATTTGATCTTACACCGTTTGATCCGTTCTTATGGAGAAGAAGGTACTGGATCTGCTCAGAAAACAAAATGGGAAAATCGATTGCCCGCAATTGCAGAAGATACGTCAAAAGCGGAACGTCGTGCAGTTGATGCTGAAAGAGAAACCGATGCATTGAAGAAAACTGAATATATGGCTGACAAAGTTGGCGAAATCTATGAAGGAATCATCGGTTCAGTCTTGAAATTTGGTATATTCGTCGAATTGCCGAATACGGTTGAAGGTCTGGTCCATATTTCAAATATGAAAGATGACTACTTTAACTATATCGAAGAGCAAATGATGCTTGTTGGAGAACGAACGGGTGTTGTTTACCGAATTGGACAAAAAGTAAAAGTGAAAATAACAAAAGCTGATCCTGAAACTCGTGAGATCGATTTTGAACTTGTTCCAGATCCGGATGCACCTAAATATGAGGGACCCAAACATCTAGTAAAAGGCAGAGGCCGTGAAAATAGCCAACGTCGCGGAAAAGAAAGCACTTCTTCGTATAAGCCTAAACAAGATGGAAGCAGTAAAAAGAAAAGCAAACCTTTTTATAAAGATGCAGCTAAAAATAAAAAGTCTAAAAATAAAAATTAAGTAAGAGCGAATGAATCAGGAGGCGATCATTGATGCCAAAAGGTACAGGTAAAGTATTGGCTCAAAATAGAAAAGCAGGCTATGATTTTTCTATATTAGATACCGTAGAAGCTGGGATAGTGTTGCAGGGAACGGAAATCAAGTCTATCAGAGCGGGTCGGATCAATTTAAAGGATGGCTACGCTAAGATTCAGAATGATGAAATTTATTTGCATAATGTCCATATCAGTCCTTATGAGCAAGGAAATCAATTCAATCATGATCCATTAAGAACGCGGAAATTATTGATGCATAAAAAACAAATCATGCGCTTAATGAACGAAACGAAGTCTAGCGGAAATACATTGATTCCCTTAAAAGTTTATTTAAAAGACGGTTATGCAAAAGTATTGATCGGTCTGGCAAAAGGGAAGAAAAAATACGATAAACGCGAAGATCTGAAGCGAAAAGATCAAAAACGTGAGTTGGACCGTGCGTTAAGAGCTAGATAAACAGATGAATCAGTGCAAAGACGGTCTCATGGGCGTTGCTAAAATAGGTAAGGTAAGTTTAGGATAAGAAATGAACTAGCTTCTAAAAAAATAGTAGACGAAAGAAGGTCTATCGATGTCTGTTTACGATTATAAGGTCAATGAAATCAGTGGCGAAGAAGTGTCCTTATCAAAGTACAAAGGAAAAGTTTTACTAATTGTGAATACAGCAACGGAATGTGGTTTAGCTCCTCAATTAGAAGATTTAGAAAAATTGTATCAAACGTATAAAGAACAAGGACTAGTCGTTTTAGGGTTTCCTTCCAATCAATTTATGAATCAAGAACCTCGTGAAGGAGAAGAAATCGCTAATTTTTGTCAGAAAAATTATGGTGTTTCTTTTCAACTTCATGAAAAAATACTCGTAAATGGAAAAAATGCCGATCCTCTTTACCAATACCTAACATCAGAAACGGGTAACAAGAAAATCAAATGGAATTTCACAAAATTTCTAATTGGTCGAGATGGCGAAATCATCAAACGATTTGGTTCAACAACACAACCTAAAAAAATGGAAACCGATATAGCTGAAGCAGTAGCAAACGGCTAACCTTGCTAAAAGGGTCTTAGACAAACAGTCTAAGGCCCTTTTTCTGATTAGCAACGTGTTGAAAAAGAATTAGATCCTCATGAAATAGAAAATTTTCAAATAACATTCAGAAAAAAACAATCTATAAGAAACATGGTATAATGATGTGGTATAGATAATAAAGGGGTGAGTAAACATGGACGCAACTAAAAAATATTTGAATTTATTAGCTAAAGACTACCCAACCATTGGAGATACAACGGCTGAAATTATTAACTTAGAGGCTATTATGAACCTGCCTAAGGGTACAGAACATTTTGTTAGCGACGTTCATGGAGAATATGAAGCCTTCCAACATGTGCTTAGGAATGGATCAGGCAATATAAAAGAAAAAATAAAAGAGATCTTTCATGATCGTTTAAGCCAAAAAGAAATGAATAGCTTAGCAACATTGATTTATTATCCTGAAGATAAAATTCGGTTGATCAGTAATGAATTTGAGGACCTAGAAGAAACAAATGAATGGTACAGGATCACGTTGTCTAGATTAATTGGATTATGTGTCTATATTGCTTCAAAGTATACGCGATCCAAAGTACGAAAGGCTTTGCCCGATGAATTTGCTTATATTATTGAAGAGTTGTTAGCAAAAGATGGCGACGGTTACACAAATAAAGAAGATTACTATAGTGAGATTATTGACAGTATTATTTCGTTGGATAGAGGAGCTGAGTTTATTACAGCTATATCTTACTTGATTCAACGTCTTGTCGTCGATCAGCTGCATGTAGTAGGAGATATTTATGATAGGGGTCCTTATCCAGATAAAATCATTGATACACTGATGGCGCATCATTCTGTTGATGTCCAATGGGGAAACCATGATATATTATGGATGGGCGCGGCCAGCGGTTCAGCTGTTTGTATTGCAAATGTACTGCGCATAAGTGCTCGCTATGATAATTTAGAAATTATAGAAGATGCTTATGGGGTTTCATTACGTCAATTACTCACATTTGCAGAAATGACTTATCCCGAAGATTTAGAAAGTTGTTTTTATCCTAAAGTGGACTCGGAAAAAAAAGATTATTTTGAAGATGAAATACGCCAAATCACTAAAATGCATCAAGCGATTTCTGTGATTCAGTTTAAACTTGAGGGTGATATCATTAACAGGCATCCTGAGTTTAAATTAGATCATCGTTTAGTATTAAATAGCATCGATTATGAAAATGGGACGATTTCAATCAAAGGAAAAGATTATCCATTGTTAAATACCAATTTTCCAACAATCGATCCAGCTAATCCTTATAAATTAACCTCAGAAGAAGAATTAGTTGTCGAAAAATTAGTCACAGCCTTTAAAAATTGTGGCCGCTTACAACAACACATTTCTTATTTGTATAGCAAAGGCAATATGTATCTCACATATAATGATAATTTATTGTTCCACGGCTGTATGCCGCTAACAGAAACCGGCGAATTTCTGGGAATGGACATTCAAGGAAAGCAATATGCTGGTAAAAATTTACTGGATAAATTTGAAGAAGTACTAAGAAAAGGGTATCTAAATAAAGGACATAAAGACAATGACAAGTACTTAGACTACGTTTGGTATTTATGGACGGGTCCAGTTTCTTCACTTTTTGGAAAAGATCAAATGACGACATTCGAACGCTATTACGTTGCAGACAAGGCCACCCATGAGGAAAAGAAAAATGCTTATTATGCCATGCGTAATGATGAAAAAACGTGTGAAATGATATTGAGTGAGTTCGGGCAGAATCCGCTTAAAGGGCATATCATTAATGGACACACACCCGTAAAAGAAAAGCGCGGTGAAGATCCTATTAAAGCAAATGGCCGTATGATTGTGATCGACGGCGGTTTCTCAAAAGCTTATCAAGGAACGACGGGATTAGCAGGATATACACTTTTATACAACTCTTATGGAATGGTTTTAGTTTCGCATCAGCCGTTCACTTCTGTAAAGGATGCCATTAAAAACGAAATAGATATCATGTCTACAAGAAGAGTGATCGACAGGGAGTTGGATCGTAAAAAAGTAAGAGAAACGGGTGTGGGCAGAGAATTGGCTGAGCAAGTCAGCGATTTGAAGGAGTTGTTAAAAGCTTACCGCAATGGGGATATTGTCGAAGAAACGAAATAAGATTTGACAGCTATCAAGTGAAATTTAGAGATATTAACGAAATGTTTACCTAAAGATAAACGGATATTCATAAAAATCATCTTTTTTTTGGTACAATAAGAAGCGTAGGGAAATTATAGATATTACTAAGATATAGGAGGCGATTTTCCATGAAAGAAGGCTGTACTTTTTATTTTATCCGTCATGGACAAACTTATTTCAATCATTACAGAAGAATACAAGGGTGGTCTAATACCCCTTTAACACCACAAGGTCGTGAAGATGTTCGCAGCAGCGCAAGAGGCTTAGCAGATGTTGAATTTGATGCAGCATATACAAGTGACCTAAGTCGTACGATTGAAACAGCTAACATTATTTTAGAAGAAAATAAAAAAGGAAAAGAAATGACGTTGCAATCGATGCCGGAATTTCGTGAAGTTTTCTTTGGTTCATTTGAAGGCAGCAATGTAGATGAAACCTGGGAAAAAGTGAATGAACAAATGGGATATCCAAGTGTTGCTGAGATGTGGGCAGAAACGTCTATTCCTGAACAAATGAATGCTTTTAAAAAAGCAGATCCTTATCACGATGCGGAGGATTTTTTAACATTTTGGTTAAGAGTAGAACAGGGATTGATCAAATTAATCAACAAACACCGTGATACAGGAGAGAAAGTCATGATCGTTGCTCACGGAAATACGATTCGCTATTTATTAAATAATTTAGTTCCAGAACTTGAAAATCCACAACCATTATTAAATGCAAGTGTCTCAGCTGTTAGATACCAAAATGGAAAATACCATTTAGAGCTGTACAATGGAGTAGGTCATTTTAAGACTTTAGAAGACTAATTCAATAATGCTGTAAATGAGGTTCAAAAAAAATACTGTTATAAAAGGGAGATTAATATGATACTGCCAAAAGCTTTAGTTTTTTTTGATTTAGACGGAACGTTGTTAAATGGTAGATCTGAAGTAGACCAAGAAGTGACCGCTGCTTTAGAAAAATTGAAAGAAAATGGCGGGATTCCATTTATCGCAACGGGAAGAAGTCCACTTGAGATCCAACATGTACTAGACACGACACCGATTGAATCTTTTATCACGCTTAATGGTCAGTACATTATGTACGAAGGCAAAGAAATCTACCGCAGTCAAATACCGCAAGAGACGTTGATCCGTTTGAAAGCAGCAGCTGATGAATTAAGGTTAGCCGTTTCTTTTTATACGAGTGATAAAATACGTGTCACTTCTACTTCGAAAGAGGTAGATAAAGCGTATGATTTTATTCATGCAAAATCACCGTTAGTTGATGCGGAAATTCATTTGAATGAAGAAGTATTGATGGCATTGATCCTGACAACAGATAACGCTGATGTTGAGTGGTTTAAAGAAGCATTTCCAGAATTGTCTTTCTATCGAAATACGCCTTACAGCATAGATGTGATCACGAAAGGCAATTCAAAAGCCACAGGCATCCAAGAGTTGGTCAAACTAATGCAGTTTGATGAAATCCCTATCTATGCGTTTGGAGATGGTCCGAATGATTTAGAAATGGTGACGCATGCTGACCATGGTGTGGCAATGGAGAATGGGACCGATATCTTGAAGAATGCTGCTGATTATATAACTTCTAGTCATATCGAAGGCGGAATTGTTGAAGGATTAGAATTTTACGATTTAATTAAATAGATTTTTTCGCTTAATAGGTTATTTTATAAAAGGTGTTGGATAATTGATTAACTGGATCAGCGACACTGAAAATTTTAGCCCTATATAAATAGGTTTTACATCAAATGGTGTGTATATTTAAAAAATAAATTTCTTCTGGAATGGACGGGTTTGCTTGTGGAGCCATTGGACCGTCTGTAAGCCTGTAGTCTTACAGACTTTCAAGCTTCAAACAAAACCTAATCGCTGAAGCGCCAACGTTTTGTAATTCTCATTGAATCTTATACATGGCTACAAGCAACCCTATTCCTCCAGAAATTTGGGTAAGTAATGCCATTAGATTAAGTCTATCAACACTGAAAATTATAGAACCTAAAAATAGAGCCAGCAGCATTATTACGCTGAAAGCTCTATTTTTTTGTCTGAATAAGTTATTTTGTTATAATGAGGTTAATTAAAAGGATATGAAAAAAGTTAAGAATATTTTGGATCAGCTATTGTTGGCGGAACTAAGCAGAGTACCTTAAAGCTTATCGATTTGGTAGAAAACAGTCCAATCCATCCTTGGAAAAAGAGGAGATGAATGATGGTGACCCATAAAAAAAAACCCATACAAGCATTCCATGTAGTAGAGGACGGTCATGTAACCTCTCCAAAAGGCTTTACTGCTGGAGGCGTACATACTGGTTTGCGAAAGGCAGTCCTTGATTTTGGTTGGATCCACTCGGAGATACCTGCCACGGCAGCAGGTGTCTACACCTTGAATAGTT
This sequence comes from Carnobacterium alterfunditum DSM 5972, assembly GCF_000744115.1. NCBI lineage: Bacteria > Bacillati > Bacillota > Bacilli > Lactobacillales > Carnobacteriaceae > Carnobacterium > Carnobacterium alterfunditum. The sequence continues at coordinate 1,470,623 of NZ_JQLG01000004.1, forward strand.
TTCAAGCTGCTCCGCTTAAACTGACAAAACGACACGTAGATAAAATACGGAAAATTCAGACGATAGTAGTAAATTCCAGCAATGCTAATTCTTGTACAGGTGAAGACGGGATGAAAAAAGCTCAAGCAACAGTGGAACTTACAGCTAAAGAAAAAAACATTGATGAGCATTTAGTAGCTGTTGCTTCAACAGGAATCATTGGTGTTCCATTGCCTTTTGGGCCGATCAAGAAGGGTATCAGCTATTTGAATGATCCGCTTTATCAAAAGGTAACAAATTTTGAACGAGCTATTTTAACGACCGATATTGAAACAAAACATGTAGCTGTTGAGCTGGAAATTGACAGTAAGACGATTACTATTGGCGGAGCTGCAAAAGGGTCGGGAATGATCCACCCTAATATGGCAACCATGCTAGCGTTTATTACAACAGATGCCGCTGTTGACAATGAAAGCCTTGAGTACGCATTGAAATCAGCGACTAACCGGACATTCAATATGGTCACCGTTGATGGAGACTCAAGTACGAACGATATGGTTCTTGCCTTAGCAAATGGAATACAAGAGAATCTTCTGTTAACTAAAACTCATCCGCAATGGAATGAGTTTTTGGCAGGCTTTCAATATGTCTGCGAGAAACTTGCTAAGGCTATTGCACGCGATGGAGAAGGGGCTACTAAATTAATAGAGGTAGAAGTTTTAGGAGCAAAAACAGTAAAAGCTGCTCAAGCTGTTGCCAAATCAGTTGTTTCTTCAAATTTAGTTAAAGCAGCGATGTATGGTTCAGATGCCAATTGGGGAAGAATAATCTCGGCTATTGGATACAGCAATCAAAAAATAGAACCAGAACGTGTAGAAATTTCAATTGGTGATACAATAGTTGTTGAAAAAGGTGTGGGGATACCTTTTGATGAAGCAGCGGTCATCCTTACTTTAGTTAAAGATGAAGTGAAGCTGTCGATCGACTTGCAGCAAGGCAGTCGATCTGCAAAAGCATGGGGCTGTGATCTAACCTATGATTACATTCGAATCAATTCATCTTATCGATTATAAGATGAGAAAAGGGCTATACTGCCATAAAAATTGAGTAAGCGATTCACTATGTCTACCAACGCTAAAAATGGAAGACCCTTGTCTACAAGGAAATGAAATGGGAATAAAATTAATTTATAAGGAGGAAGTGGCGTATGTTTAAAGAAAACGATCGATCTGCACTTATGTCAACTTATGCGCGTTTTCCTATCACTATTTTAAAAGGAAAAGGAACCTATGTATGGAATGAGAAAAATGAAGCATACCTGGATTTCACTTCGGGTATTGCTACTTGTAATTTAGGCCATGTTCCTGATCAAGTTACCCAAAAATTACACCAACAATTAGACACCTTGTGGCATTGTTCCAATTTGTACGATATCCCTTCTCAAACAAAACTAGCTGAAGGACTCACCCAGCATTCTATATTTAATCAAGCCTTTTTTTGCAATAGCGGGGCAGAAGCAAATGAAGCAGCATTAAAAATTGCGCGTAAATATGCAAAAGATCATGGGCATCCAGAGCGGACATCTGTTGTATCCTTCAAAAATTCATTTCATGGAAGAACCTATGCTACGTTGTCTGTAACGGGACAAGAGAAAGTTCAGATTGGATATGAACCTTTGATGCCCGGAGTACGGTCGCTACTCTTTAATGAGGTCGCTGATTTAGGGAAAATCCATAATGGAAAGACAGCAGCAGTGCTGCTAGAGCTTGTGCAAGGTGAGGGTGGAGTCAACCTAGCACAAAAAGAGTGGCTCCATTCATTGCAAGATATATGCAATAAGCATGATATCCTTTTAATAGTAGATGAAGTCCAGACGGGAATGGGAAGAACAGGGACATTATTTGCTTACGAACAATACGGCATCGAACCCGACGTTATGACGCTAGCTAAAGGATTGGGGTCTGGCTTTCCGATTGGAGCTATGCTAGCTAAAAAATACATTGCTGCATCGTTTACACCAGGAACACATGGCACCACGTTTGGTGGAAACCCATTAGCAGCAACGGCTGGCATGGCTACCTTAACAGAAATGACTAAGCCTGGATTTATGAAAGATGTACGGCAAAAAGCGGCTTATTTTAAAGAGCAATTGGAACGATTGGCCCGGCAGTTTAGTGTTATCAAGAAAGTAAAAGGACTGGGATTTCTAATGGGAATCGAAGTAGATATGGAAGCAATAAAATTGGTGACATTATTACAAGAACAGCATGTGTTAACCTTGACAGCTGGACAACAGGTTTTACGTATTTTACCGCCATTAACGGTCACGATCGAAGAAATAAATGAGTTTATTCAAAAATTGGAAAACGTGTTGCTGGTTATCCAAGAAAAAGATGACCTGGAATAAATGGATAGCAAGTGAACAAATAACTTATCATGATGAAAAAACAAGAGTTGGTTCAGTGACTGTGTCATGCAAAAAGGCAGGTACTCCTCACAAGTAAATTTAAAAAAGTGTTTCTTAAGTGAAGCGACGTATTTTATTTTCTAGTAAAATGTGTTATAATACTTGTAGAGAGTTAACTTAAAGATGATTAATGCTCAGACAAATCATTCTTTCTGTATACACATCCCATTTAGGGGGCGTTACGGAATCGACAGGTATAGGTCGAGCTTGGATCGCGTTTCGTAGGTTACGGCTACGTAAAAACGTTACAGTTAAATACAACTGATAAAAACAATAATAACTCTTACGCTTTAGCTGCGTAATAACAGCTTAGTGTAGATCCTCTCGGCATCGCCCATGTGCTCGAGCAAGGGTCCTATAATAAGTGGGATACGCTAAAACTTTCCGTCTGTAAGTTTTAGAAGAGATCATCAGACTAGCGACGTATGATGCCTGTTGTGCGGCTAATACTGAGCGAAACCTTAATAGCATAACTATGAACGTAGACGTCTAGGTGCCGATATATTTGGACAGGGGTTCGACTCCCCTCGCTTCCATCTTGCTGAATAAAGTCATTTCAACTAACGTTGTTATGGCGGTATATCAGCTTTTTTTATTGCTTTTTTTCTAATAGATAACAAACAATATCATTCAAGGGGTAGTCAAAGGGGTAGTCAATTTATTATAAAAAACTAATAAGCATAACGTGGGTGTCTATTGTTTTTCGATAGGCTTTTTATTTTGTCTATTTTGTAGGGTGTGTGTACTGATCTTAGAGAAAAAAAGAACCATCACAATTAAGTAATGGTAGAGGAGGTTTTTAATATGAACAAAAGAGCGAACACATACATAGCAACCGAGCGACTAAGTCACTAAATTTGAAAGAATTACTTTATAAAATAATCATGTCTTTATACCCTCATTATACCATGAGTAGCAGTGTTTGTAAACGATAAAGCGAACTATTAAATCATTTTTTTAAATATCGTTCGTGTTTAAACGCGCGTTTTTCAAAGGTTTTCAGCAATACTAAGACATTGCAAAAGGTTGCTGTATAAGGGTTTTGCCCATTTTACAAAAGTCGTCATAAAAGGCTATTTTTTCGCGGAAAGCCTATATGTGTTCTATCAAGGTATACCAATCAAGTTTAAAGACTGGGGTATCAATGTTATTTAGGTATACCAATCATTTAGGTGGATTGATTTTATGCTTATGATTTGCTGAAAGATAGCAGGTGAAATGTCTAATAAATTATTACAAATAACTCTGATAATATATTTCTGGTATTCCTACATACATTCCACTGTTGTTATCATATATCATATGCTGTTACTACTCAATAGACATTAGTCAAAGCAAGGTAGTGAACAGTACTCCATCTTGTTCAGCATTGTCATATGTAATCAGTATGATCCTTATATCCTGTTGTATCTATTCAAGATAAGAAGCGAACCCACGACAAAGTATGTTAGTATTATCAATCTATTATCAATCTGTTAAAGAATCCAAACAAGCAATGGTTCAATGTTGAATAGATACTACATGATCTAGCTTACGTGTGTGCGTGTGTTGGTATTAAGGTATGTATCAAGTGACCTATTCTTGCAGGTATAGTGCTGAATGGTTAGTGGTATTAAGTAGTCGTATCAGCTTGCTACATTAGGATAATCGTTGGTATATCAGTGTTATCTCTTAATGTCGTTGTCTCTCATGAACGTTTTAAGCTCATTTCAAAAGAGTAGATGAACAAGTATGTGTGAATTGATCTGTGATATCTCCTAAGAGTTCTTAAATAATAAATATAAGTAGTAATAGCAGTATGCCGACTACAAATACAAGACACCCTAATCCAAGCATGCTATTTGCAATGCTGTTTGTTGATTTAGAAACATTTCCAAGAGATTTACCACCTTTTTCTAGTGCGTCGCCAATTCGATAGATAGTGCTATTCTTTTTACCGTTCTCAATATACCAGTGCTTATAACTCTTCATTGTTCTGTGAGTAGGATCTACTGTATATCCTTCATGTTCTAAAAAAACTGCTACTTCTTCACCATAAATTATTTCTTTTTCACACTGTTTACATTTTGCTTCACCTCTAACTTGACCACCACAGTTGGAACAATTGACGTCCTCTAACTTTAGTTTTTGTCCGTATTCCATTTAAAACCCTCCTTATACTTTCCATTTTAATGATAGTCTAAAAATGTTATAAATTGCAAGCGTTATCCTAAAGACAAAAAACTACCACTGCATTAAGCAATGATAGTCTATTGTCAATTATTCAATATTCTTATTTGATACCGTCCACGATCACAAAGGCTTCATCATGAATAGTTGTAGCGTCTGCACGTAAGTAACCTCGGAAGTCTACTGCAAGATGATTGAAAGCATTGTCCGTTGTACGTGATACTTCGATAATAATTTCAGTTCTCATACCTACAAGTAATTGTGTCATATCTCCTACAAGTGCAAAGGATAGGTTTGTTGTATCTCCTAAGTTGTTAGGGATTTGAGTTGTAGTCATTTTGTTAGGGATTTTAATGTAACTTGGTAACGGTTGAATAGGTTGTCCTAAAGTATCTACAAACATATCTAGTTTACCTGCAATAGAAGGATTGAATACAATTGCATTAGGTTCATGATTTTTACCTTGAATCTTAGTAATAGCTTGTGAGAATGGAACATAATTTGCAATATCTCCACCTTCAATTTTTTCAATGCCTTCAATGTTGTAAATTCCTAATAAATTAGGATCAACGCCATTCCCTGTTAATACTTGACGGTCAAGCTCTAACGCAAGACTAGCACTAAGTGATTCAATTACTTGTTGATCTAGTCCAGAAGCGTCCTCTAGTAACTCAACGGAAGCTGTTCCAGAAGCTACAATAGTTTTTGCTTCAAGATTTACTGGTTCAAATGTTGCATTAGATTTTACGATTTCATCTAATTCGAGTTTAGAGTGAGAAGTAAAGTCACTAACTTGTTTAGCGATTGTCAAAGTTCGGCTATTCATTGGGATCATGCTTGCTAGTTGCATGACAACTGATTTAGCACGTACTGTTTGAATGATCTTTTCTGATAACTCTTTAGGAATCATCACTTGACCGTTACTGATATTGTTAGAAGCTGCTACACGTTGTTCTGTACCTGCTCCACTCCAGTTACCTGTTGATAGTCCACGTATCATTTTAGCAAAGGAGAAGTCTTTCAATTCTTCGTCTCGGTTGTTTACTCGGTATTCTTGGTTAGGTGCTAAAACTCTGTGTTGCACCCCTTTTATATCTTCAATAATTTTTGTCATGTCATCTGCTCCATTTCTATTTTCTGTATTTTCAAGTACTAGTACTGGATTTTCTGTATAATTGACAAGTTTGTCTGTTGCTTTGTCTACTTGCTCACGTATTTCTTTAATTCTGTTAGATGATTCTCGCATTTGTTTGATATTCTTTTCATATTTATAACGATCAAATTTCAATACTTCTTCCTCTAAACTTTCTTTCGATTCTCTTACTTCACGTTTTAACCAGTCTACTGCTGCCATAATTTTTTTAATTCCCTTCATTTTCCATTATTTTTTTTAGTTGTTTTGTTGCTTTGACAAGTTTTTCTGTAAATGCTAGTTCGGTCATATTATTCAATGTTGCCACTTTACTAAGTAAGGGGAGTTGAGTTTCATATAAACAACCACCAATCCTACTATTAGCTATATAGTAGCTTTCAAGAATCAAGTATGAAATTCTACTCCTATATTTTAATATCTTTAAAGATTTTAGCAGTTGTTTTTTGCCCTCTGCTCCATTAAGTCTATCGTATGTAAAGTTTTTAAAATATAACCATTTTTTGAGTAGAAGATTTGTTTGCTTTAACTTAATATCAGAACCTTCTTGCTTACGTCCAACACGTGTTAAATAAATAGGCTTTTGCTCTTTTTCATATGTCATTTGAATACTCACTTTCTTATTTTTCGGGTAGTTTGGTAGTTATCTTAACTACCCGGGTAGTTATCTAAAACGGCTGTAACCCTTGGGAGAGTAAGGCAGGTAGTTTAGTAGTTAAGTTTTGCCAAATCATATTATAATATATATTATTTTTTATTATTTTTTCTATAAAGATTATTAAAAAGATAGCTACTTAACTACTCACGTCCTTCAATCCCTTGGTATGACTGGTTTATTTCGGGTAGTTATCTAGGTAGTTATCTGTTTTAGATAACTACTTAACTACCTGCTCATTAATTGTTCCTTTTCTTTCCTCAATGCCTTCAATTCTCGTTCGTTGTCGTCTTTATTTAATACCTTAAAATTAGAACGTCCGCTCATTATTGAAGTGTTAGTTGTTTCCATTTCGTTGATTTTGCTATCAAGTTTTTCAATATCAATTTGTGTCTCGTTATCATGGTTCACATAACATGTTTTTCTAGCTTTCTTATATGTCTCATCAAAAGCTATTCCATCATCTAAGAACACATATTCTTCTCGGTCATTATCTTCTTTTAGGAAGTAATCTAAAACGGATATCGCTGTTTGTCCTGTATGGCTCCAATCGTCTGTTTTCTCAATAAATTGGTTCAATCTTGTAACAAACATGCGTTGTGATAGCTTACTAGGTTTGCCAACTTCTTGCGACCATTTCACAAAATACTTGTAAACAAAATCTACTCTCAAACGTCCGCTCTTAAATGTTGAAAATACGTTTTCAAAGAAATCTGCAACAATATCATTTTCTAAGGTAAATTCACGCATTAGGTTTTCGGAAGCTTTTGGTTGAATGAATAGTGTGAAATCTTCAATTTGTAAAGCACACTGCATTATCCAACTTAGAATTTCTGGATCACGTGCATATTCACTTTTTATTTTTGGGTTGCCTTTACTACCTTTGTAGCTGTTTACAAATGGAACCATCAACATTCTTCTCTTGAAAGCGTCTGTTATATCTGATGTTCGCAAGTGTCCGTTTACTGATTGAACGACAAGGGGTGTACCTTGATATTTGAACCGTTTTAGTCCTTTAGGGTTTACACTGAACATATCGCCTGTAACGAGCGATTTTAGCACTCTAGGTTCATCTACAAAGCTTGAAGTGTCATTGTCATCGCCAATCACAATCTGGGCAGTTTCGATTCCTTCGGTCTGATGGTTTTGTTGCATTTCTTTAACAGTCAAGGGGAGGATATTGTCCTTTCCTACCAAAGAAGAAATAAATTCTTGGAAGGTTCCTTTTCCTGATCGCCCCATACCGCTATCACGTAACAGTACAAATTGTTCTCTATTTTTCAATTGAATACTAGCACGAACAATCTGCCATAAAAGTGATTCGAGTTCTTTGTCATCGTTCGACCATTCTTGAAGCATGTTGCTGAAAGTCCAACCATCACGCATAGGCTCGCTATCCATTTGAATGTAATTTGTATCAATTTTTGAAGTGAAAACAATTTCTGGATTATATGATTCTAACTCCATTGTTTCAAAGTTAAACAAACCGTTTCCAACACATATATAGTCACTACCTGCATATTTTTGTTTTATTTCAGATTCGTTTTTTAGATGGAACATGACGTTTTTCGCTAGTCTTTCAGTCAATGTATTTTCTACCCACGAGATAATTTTGAAGAAATAAGATTCTGTTGCTGTATAGATTCCTTCGTCTACTAAAAACATACTCACTGGATTTTCAATATTTCCAACAATTACAAAATCGAGATAGTCTTGAAGCACGTGTGCGACTTCTAAAGGCGTCAGTCTCGGTTTTTTAGTTTCAGCGTTATCTCTCTTACCCTGTGAGTACTCACGATCCGCACGTTCTTGGTTACCACGTTCAGTTAATTTGTGTTTTAGTTCTTCAAGAGTATTTACATCTTGTTTTTGAACCTGCTTATTGTTATTGAAAAATTCTTTGAAAGAAACATTCAATCTACTGATAGCTTTATCTCTTTTGAAGTGTTCAATATTTTGATGTTGCCATTCTTGATTGTCACCTGCTAAAATTTGGATACATGTTTCTGCAATGTTCTCGGATATTTCCGCCACCTGTAAAGCATGTTTGACACACATATATGGTTTAAGGTAGTTATCCCTTTCTTGAAGCCACACTTCATTTCGAGTTGCATATTCAACTACAAGATCAATAGCTTCTTTATCCTCAATGTTAGTAAATGAATATTGTTTATTTTGGTTAGTTGTTTCTTTAATCGCAGTGACTTGTAAAAGTGCGTCAATTGGATAAGATTTTCCTTGATTGACAATGATATTACTTTTATAATCATCTAAAGAACCATTGACGATTACTGGTAAACCCATATGCTGTGAATAGGTTTTTGAAGCTGTATCGCAAGGAAAAATACCAATCGTATCAATCATTGATTGAATAAGAGCCTCGTTCTCATTCTCAACATAGTTCCTTGACGGTTCAACGATCATTCTTAGTCTTGTATTATCGCTAGTATTTGATATAGTAGGATATATAAGATAGTTGTAAGAACCTAGCTTTTCTTTAACCACCTGCATAAACTCTACAATTGGTAGGGTTACCTTGTCGTAGTCCAATACGATCAAGGATTTATAAGATAAATTTTCGTTGGAACGTGTACTATTTTTTAGGTCGCCACTTAGAAAATACTTTGCGTTCTTTTTCTTTAGGGTTTCTTTATCTCCACTCAAGATATCGGGTTCGTATTGAACCAAGTATTCAAAATCACTTAACAGTGTTTCAACTCGTGTGTATTTTTCGCTTCTTACGCCTGTTGTCAAATTTATCAATTGAAGTCACTTCTTTCAAATTTAGTAGCCTTCACACATTTATACACATATCACATAGTCCTCCTCAAGACAGCGTAACGAGCATATCATTTTCATTATGCTTCTAATTCTTCTAGCGGTGTATCGTCAATTTTTTCTAATAAAGAAAAATAGTTATCAAATGGATATGTTGGTTTTTCCTCTAAAACGTTCAAAATCCGAATAACTTCCTCGGTTAAGTCGTCTAAAATCTGATATGAATCATCACTCAATGATTCAGTGGCATCATTCATAAAGTTTGTTAAATCTGCACAAACATTTTGAAGATCTAAAGTTTCTTTTCTCAATGCTGTTACAATTTCATTCGTTTGCCCTGCTAGTTCTTGAATAATTTCATCTTTTTCGTTAGCTGTTTTGTTCATGTTAAAAATCTCCCGTCATATTTTTATTTTTTGTTCTACCCAAGCAACGGACTTCCACGTACCGCTTTTATATTTTGTGATCCTGTAAGAATTTCTCTGCGTCTCTCATATCTATCATTGTTATTTGTTCAACATGGATTACCTTTAATCCTTTGGTTAGCCATTTAGCTAAAGTTCCATATGAGATTCCAATTTCTTCACAAAAATCTTTTTTCTTAAAATATCTTTTACCACCTTTGTTTTTGCTTTCTTCGGCTACATTTCCAAGCATTGTTTCTAAAAATTTGGCGATTTGTTCTTGAATTTCTTTCGAGAAAAGACCAAATGTTTGTTGTTCCATCATTTTTTTACCTCCTTAATGGTTCGTTTGTACCTTTTTTAACTGGTATATACATAGTATAAGGTACATACGTTACTTTGTCTACCTGAAAAATTCGATAAATGGGCTTATTTGATAAGTTTTTTTATATTTTCACTGATATATAGGCTTATTTAATGTTTTTAAGAGTGGAAAGGTTCATTTGTTCTCTTTTTTATGATATATTATATATGATAATTAACTAAAAGGAGGGGTGAGTGAAGTGTTGATAGGTGAAATGATTAAACAACTAAGGATAGAAAAAGGTTTGAAACAAAAAGAACTAGCTGAAGTAGTTGATATTTCTAGAGAGAGTATAGGTAACTACGAGCGAGGTACTAGAGCACCTAGTGCTGAAATAGCAAGCAGGATAGCAAATGCATTAGATGTTCCTGTTGGTGTTTTAATAGGGGAAGATGCAGATGTTATATTTTCAAAATTAATTGAACTAAATGATGGATTAGAAAATGGCTTTTCCTTAAATTATGATCCCATAGACAAGCATGAACAAACCTTGTTACGATCTGTAATTGATTATATGAAGCAAAGTAAACAAAGAGAAATGGAAAAGTATTATCAGGGATTAGAACAAGGTAGAAAAGACAACACTGACAAGCCCTAAACAGTGCTTACAGCACTCTCAAAGGCTTCAACCAATCTACAACATACTTTTACTTTATATAGAAGAAACATTGTCATAGGCTCTTGAATAACCACCTAAAACATTGTTTACAATAAGCAGGGTAACGATATATAATAGGCAAATAGTTACTTAAATACCTTATAGCCCCAAGCAAAAACTTCCACGTTATGCTTCAAAAGGGGAAACAATAATGGCAAATATTAAAAAGTATATTAAAAAAGATGGTTCTACGGCATATGAATTTAGTTTGTATCTAGGCATGGATCACGTTACTGGTAAAAAGCGTAGAACGACAAGGCGAGGTTTTACGTCCTTAAAGGGTGCTAAAACTGCTATGAATAGACTGCAATACAAGGTACAAGAGAACGGGTTTAAGAAGCAAAAGAGTTATACCTATAATGAAATCTATCTGTTATGGATTGAGCAGTATAAAAACACTGTCAAAGAAAGTACGCTGCAAAAGACAACTAAGCTATTTGAACATCATATTTTGCCCTTATTTAGTGATTTAAGGATAGATAAGGTAGACACTGCATATTGTCAAAAGGGTATAAACAAGTGGTTCAAAAAAGGCTTAACAAGCTATAAGATACTACTTCGATACACTTCAAAAGTCTTTAAAATGGCGGTCAATATGAACATTATTGAAACAGATCCTACTGCAAAAGTAACGGTTCCTGTTAAAAGAGAAAATGAAGTTATTGAAAAGTTACCTCGATTTTACGATAAGGAAGAACTGGAACAATTCTTTTCTTCACTTGCAAAAGAGGGTAACAAAAAAAACCTAGCACTTTTTAGGGCGTTAGCCTTTAGTGGTGCTAGGATAGGCGAGATTTTAGCCCTTGAATGGCGTGACATAGACTTTAACGCAAGTACCTTATCAGTCAACAAGACGCTTACAAGGGGCTTGAACAATCGCTTAATGGTAGACGTTCCCAAAACTAGAAAGTCAATTCGTGTGATAAGTTTAGATCCTATCACTATGCAGGTTTTGAGAGTATGGAAATTAGAACAAGCTGAAAGCTATTTCAAATTAGGGTTCAATACTGGTAGGATCAAGCAACCTGTGTTTACAAACAGTAAAAATGCTTATATAAACAGCTCCAAAATTTATAGAGATTACAGCAGAGTAGTGAAAAAGTATGACCTTAAGAAAATCAACATACATGGCTTTAGGCACACACATTGCAGTTTATTATTTGAAGCAGGTGCGAGCTTGAAAGAAGTACAAGACAGATTAGGTCATACAGACGTTCAAACTACTATGAATATCTACGCTCACGTAACGAAAAGAGCTAAAGATGAGACAGCTTCTAAGTTTGCGGATCATGTCGGTTTTTAATTAGGGGTAGTCAAAAGGGTAGTCAATGCAGAAATGAATACAGCAAAAAGGTTGTGAAACGTTGATTTAAAGGCGTTTATAAGGTGTCTACTGCTATTTAGCATAGAAACCCCTCGCTTCCATCGAGTCAAACTAAATAAGTTGTTAAAACGTTGATACAGGAGTATCTTTAAGGCGTTTTAACGGCTTATTTTTTTGGCTGTATAATTTTTAGTATTGATAGAATTAATCTAATGGCATTACTTACCCAAATTTCTGGAGGAATAGGGTTGCTTGTAGCCATGTATAAGATTCAATGAGAATTACAAAACGTTGGCGCTTCAGCGATTGGGTTTTGTTTGAAGCTTGAAAGTCTGTAAGACCAAAGGCTTAAAGGCGGTCCAATGGCTCCACAAGCAAACCCGTCCATTCCAGAAGAAATTTTTTTGAAGCATCCACACTATTTGTTATAGAACCTTTTTTTTGGATACATCTATATCCACGTCTATTCTTAAAAATCCACGTAGTTTGCGAGCTTTTCAGCAATTTTTTCTTTAATCTTTTCAGTCGCATGAACTCAGATAGCCATTACCATTTGAATATTTCAGCGGTTAAACGGTGGAAGAATATAGAGTGGGCGCGTCGAAATGTTTGGGTTTTATATTTGTAAGCGTTACAATAAAGGGGCAAGATGTTAGAGTTGACGCAAAAAAAAGGAGGATACATATTATGAAAATTGGAATACCAAGGGAAATTAAAAACAATGAAAATCGAGTTGCTATTTCGCCAGCAGGCGTTAAAAGTCTTGTGAGCAATGGTCATGAAGTTATGATTGAAGTAAATGCAGGTAAAGCAGCTGGATTTCCAGATGAAGAATATAAATCAGCAGGTGCCGTATTAATTGAAGAAGCTGCACAAGTTTGGAATGCTAAAATGATCATAAAAGTTAAAGAACCGATATCAACAGAGTACAAGTATTTTAAAAAAGGAATGATCCTTTTCACGTACTTACATTTAGCTCCAGCATTAGAATTAACTAAAGCATTGTTGGACTCAGGAGTTACTGCTATTGGTTATGAAACAATGGTTGGAAAAGATGGAACATTGCCTCTTTTAACTCCTATGAGTCAAATTGCCGGCAGAATGGCTGCACAAATTGGAGCCGAATTTCTTGAGAGCGTAAACCAAGGTAAAGGTATCTTGTTGGGTGGAGTACCAGGAGTACAAAAAGGAAAAGTAACTATCATCGGCGGCGGAGTTTCAGGAACAAATGCGGCTAAAATTGCAATCGGTCTTGGAGCAGATGTGACGATTTTAGATGTGAATCCAAAACGTTTAGAAGAGTTGGATGATTTGTTCGAAAATAAAATCAATACACTTATGTCAAATGAATTGAATATTGCAAAATCAGTCAAAGAAGCAGATTTAGTTATCGGTGCTGTATTGATCCCAGGTTCAAAAGCTCCAACATTAGTGACCGAAGAAATGGTCAAACAAATGGAAGCAGGTTCTGTTATCGTTGATATAGCAGTTGACCAGGGTGGTATTATTGAAACAGCTTCCGAAGTGACAACACATGATAATCCGGTTTATCTAAAACATGGAGTCGTTCATTATGCTGTTGCAAATATGCCAGGTGCTGTTCCTAAGACTGCTACGTTAGCTTTAACTAATGTAACGATTCCTTATGCAGTACAAATCGCAAATAAAGGATTAGTCAAAGCGGCTAAAGAAAATTCAACAATTTATACAGGTATCAACGTTATGGACGGAAAATTAACTAAAAAAGAAGTTGCACATGCTTTGGATATTCCTTTTCATGAAGCTTTGAACTCATTTAATTAATAGAGGCTTTATTATCTGAATAAATAAATGAATTTTTTCCCGAAATGCAGTATACTGATTAGAGAAACTAACTGCAAAAGGAGCATTCAAATGTCTAAAGGAAATAAAAAAGTTCAAGTTGAAGTAAAAGAAACCCCTAATAACAGAGAAGGTTTAACTGAGTTAGAGTTATATGTGAATGGTAAAAAAATTGGTCAATTGCAACAAAAAGAAGGCCAGACAGTTACTATAACAACTAATTCAGGAACAGAATCTAAAGCTAGATCTGTCGATGATGGAATAAATAAATTAATCATGGACTATAATTTATACCAAATGTAAGTCAAAAAAATCAATCCTGTTTTTCAGGATTGATTTTTTTTATGATTTGGCATTATCTAAAAGCTTCCTAAATGCTTTTTAAATTCAATTATGCTATGCTTTTTTTATACATAATGTAAAGGACGTGGCCGCTGTGAAGACAAATACCGAACAAGCTTATTTTAAAGATAAATTAAAGTTTTTCCTAGAAGTCATTAAACCTAATTTGGGACGAGCTGAAGTTTCCTCTAATGCAGCTGAGTTAGCATACTTTACGCTATTATCTTTATTTCCTATTTTATTAGTTATAGCTAATATTATCCCGCTTTTTCCGATCAAAGCATCAGATATATTGCCGATGTTAGAAACAGGTGTCCCACCAGATATTTACAATGTCCTAGCACCGATACTAGAAAATTATTTAAGTAGTTCAAGTGGAGGAGCTATTTCTATCGGACTTATCACGTCATTATGGGCTGCTAGTAAAGCTTTTAACGCATTACAAAATGTGTTGAATAGTGTTTATGGAGTGGAAAAGAGAGAAAATTTCATAATCGTTCGATTAGTATCATTTCTAGTTCAGTTGGCTATCGTAGCTATCGTAGGATCATTGGTTTTTGCCTTTGTTTTTGGAGAACAAATTCTGTTGCTCATCCAAGATTTTGTGGGGATCGATTTGGGGATCATTCTGCAAGTATTGAGCTATAGATGGTTAGTTTTATTCATTGTCTTGACGCTCGTGTTAACAATGGTTTACTTTTTAGTACCAAATAACCGTTTGAATATTAAATATGCTTTTCCAGGAGCTGTATTTACTACAATAGGTTGGTTGGTTCTATCCGAAGCATTTACGCTTTATATTCGATTTGCTGGAGGAGAAGCAGCTGCTAGTGCAACATTTGGGGTGTTTATTGTTTTGATGGTGTGGCTCTATTTATCGGCGATCATTTTACTATTAGGCGGGCTGATCAATACGATTTACTTTGAATATAAAATAGGTAAATCAGTCAATGAAGCTAAGCTCGAAAAAGATGAAGCTGAAAAAGACGACAGACCAAAAGAATATCCAGACAATTCAGATTCGATTCAACATAAAAAATTACTGAAAGTGAAAACGGTCGAAAAACAAAAGGAAAACTGATTCTTTAATTGGTTTTCCTTTTGTTTAATTTTTTCTAGAGAGGCAGCACTGTAAGATTTTTCTAAGAAAGACAAGAAGTCTTTTTTTTAGATCTGATTTCTTATATAATGAATGAAGTTTGATAAAGAAATTTTTGACAGATAGGACACAAGGAGAATTTTAAAAAATGACAGAAAATAAAGAAACGAAAATAGATTATGGAATCATTTTATCCGTCTTGTTGCTTGCAATTATTAGTATCGCTACTATCTTTTCAACCACCTATTTAGATGCTGGTGATGGCATTCGAGCTACGTTAATGCAGGTGGTCTGGTTTGTAGTTGGAACGGTTGCCATTATTGTTATTATGCAGTTTGATTCGGAGCAGCTATGGAAGCTCGCACCGGTGGCCTATGGTGTAGGGCTCTTTCTCTTAGTGATGGTCTTATTCTTTTATGATCGCCCTACTATGCTGAGTACCGGAGCTAAAAGTTGGTTTAAGTTAGGCCCAGTGACTTTCCAGCCATCTGAAGTTATGAAAATCGCCTTTATTCTAATGCTCGCTCGTGTAGTCACAAAACATAATGGCGATTACGCAAACCATTATCCTAAAACTGATTTCTTATTACTGGGGAAAATCATTTTAACCTCTATCCCTCCATTGATACTGGTCATGTTACAGAATGACTTAGGCTCAACACTTGTATTTATTGCCATTATTATTGGTTTAGTGTTGATATCAGGTATTACATGGAAAATCATTCTGCCACTGTTTTCAGGAGTTGGAGCACTCGGAGCGACTTTACTTATTCTAGTAATATACAATCGTGAATTTTTACTACGATTAGGTTTTAAACCGTATCAATTTTCCCGAATAGACTCTTGGCTGAACCCTTATGGTGATTCAGGAGATACTTCCTACCAATTGATCCAAAGTATAAAAGCGATAGGCTCAGGTAAAATGTTTGGTAAAGGATTTGGAACTTCAGAAGTATATGTACCGGTTCGAGAGTCTGATATGATTTTTGCAACAATCGGTGAAAATTTTGGCTTTCTTGGCAGTTGTATTTTGATTTTTATTTACTTTTTACTGATTTACCAAATGATCCGTATTTGTTTTGATACGAAAAATGAATTTTATGCCTATATTGCAACGGGTGTTATCATGATGATTTTATTCCATGTATTTGAAAATATCGGTATGAGTATTGGGTTGCTTCCATTGACTGGGATACCATTGCCGTTTATTTCCCAAGGTGGAACGGCACTATTAGGAAATATGATGGGTGTTGGACTAGTTATGTCCATGAGGTACCATTACCGCAGCTACATGTTCTCTGAAGAAGATGAAGATTTCAAATAAAAGAAATGTAATTTTAGAAGTGATCTGATTTGCTCGAACTATATCAACACCCTACTTGTTCAACATGTAAAGCAGCAAGGAAATGGTTAGATCAACATGCGATAGAGTATCAGGCGATAAATATGATTGAGACTCCGCCAACACAAGAAGCCTTAGCTAATTTAATAAAGCAATCCGATCTTCCTCTGATCCGGTTCTTCAACACTAGCGGGAATAGGTACCGCGAATTAGGCTTGAAATCACGTGTACCAGATATGGCTGTCAGCGAAGGCGCAGCGGTATTGGCTTCAGACGAGACGGTATGTTGATCAAACGGCCGTTACTGACAGATGGGAAGATAACGACTCTCGGATTTAAAGAGGATGTTTATGAAACCATCTGGGGAAACAGAAACTAAAAAAGACAGGAGCGATTAGAATGGAACAACAAATGAGATACAGCGAAAACGGCTTATGGGTACTAAAAGAAGGCGAAAATTACCGCATCGGATTGTCTGAAAAAGGCCAAGATGATTTAGGTGAAGTCATGTTTGTAGAGTTACCCAACACATTAGCTGAAGTAAAAGAAAGTGATGTTTTACTAGGAGTCGAAGGAGCAAAAGCGGTCACTGAATTGCTGTCTCCGCTAACAGGTGTTGTTGTTAAGTTTCATACTGAGTTGACGGATGATCCTGAAAAATTAAATAGTACAGATAAAAAAGACAATTGGATCATAGAAGTAAAAGACGTAGAACCAGATGCTTTTAAAAAATTATCAGTTAAGATCTAAAAAAAGTTGACAGAAAAAAACAGCTCTGTTAAGATATATTAAATATCAATTAACGCGATGATGAGAAGAGTAAGTTCGTAATAACCATTTGTAGAGAGCCTTGTTTGCTGAAAAAAGGCAATGGAAATTGGACTGAAGATGGTCTTTGAGCAGAATAAGTGAATGCTTTGCATAAACCTATTCCGGATGCACCCGATAACGTGCCGCAGTATAAAAAAGTTGAAAAAAACTTAAGTACTGTAAGAGGTTAATTTAGTGATAAATTAACAAATTAAGGTGGTAACACGAAAATTCGAAACTTTCGTCCTTATAGTAAGCAGTGTGCTTAGTATAGGGACGAAAGTTTTTTTATTTCAAGAAAATAGGAGGTGTGGCTGAAATGATTGAATTAAAAAATATAAAAAAAGTGTTTCAAACGAAACAAGGCAGTTTAACAGCTGTAAAAGATATAAATATCTCGATCAAAGATGGTGAGATTTATGGGATCGTTGGTTACTCCGGAGCTGGGAAAAGTACATTGGTCAGAATGTTCAATGGCTTAGAAATGCCAACAGAGGGCACAGTTGCTATTGAAGGGAATGTTATTTCACAATTACAAGGGAAATCGCTTAGGAAAGAACGTCAAAAAATTGGAATGATTTTTCAACATTTCAACCTTTTATGGTCAAGAACAGTAGAAGAGAATGTTTTATTCCCGCTTGAGTTAGCGAAAATACCTAAAGAAGAACGTGAAGCTAAAGCAAAAGAGTTGATTGGTTTAGTTGGATTAGAAGGAAGAGAAAAAGCCTACCCTTCACAGTTATCTGGTGGCCAAAAGCAGCGTGTGGGGATCGCAAGAGCACTAGCCAATGATCCAACATTGTTGCTTTGTGATGAAGCAACAAGTGCGCTTGACCCGCAGACAACGGATGAAGTATTAGATCTACTATTAGATATCAATAAGCGTTTAAACTTAACTATCGTATTGATCACACATGAAATGCATGTTATCCGAAAAATTTGTGATCGAGTAGCGGTCATGGATGACGGGAAAATTGTTGAAGAAGGCTCAGTTATTGATGTGTTCAAAAAGCCGCAACAAGACATTACTAAACGCTTTATTCGTCAAGATGCAAATCCAGACAGTGAAGATACCGACATGATTTTTGAAGAATTGTTGGCAGAATATCCTGAAGGAAAAATCGTTCACTTAACGTTCCACGGGCATCAAGCTAAGATGCCGATCATGTCAAAAATCGTTCGAGAAGATGGCGTCGATTTAAGCATCATTCAAGGAAGTATCCACCAGACACAAGAGGGTGCGATTGGCTCACTGTATGTTCAACTAACCGGTGAGAATGAAAAAATCCAGGTAGCTATTGAAGAATTAAGAAAATTACAGGTAGAAGTTGAGGTGCTAGAACATGTTGTTGAAACTTAATTTTGGGACCAGTGTTTTATCACAGTATCTTGACTTTGCAGAAGTCGATTGGGAAAAAATGCAACAGGCAACCATAGAAACCATTTTCATGACAATTGGATCTGTTGTGATCATCTTCTTTGCTGGATTGCTACTAGGGCTATTATTGTATGAAACAAACGGGAAGAATACACTGTTCGCTAAAATACTATATCGAGTAGTGGCTATATTAGTCAATGTCTTCCGTTCTATTCCTTTTATCATTTTGATCGTACTACTTATTCCTATCACTAAAACACTTGTAGGATCCATTATTGGACCAACAGCTGCATTGCCGGCGCTGATCCTTTCGTCAGCACCATTCTTTGCAAGGCTAGTCGAAATTGGTTTCAGAGAAATCGATAAGGGAGTCGTTGAAGCAGCTGAAGCTATGGGAGCTAGCAAATGGGAAATCATTTATAAAGTTTTGATTCCAGAAAGTCTACCAGCCATTGTTTCAGGTATCACGGTCACAACGATTTCTTTAGTTGGAGCAACAGCGATGGCGGGAGTTATCGGAGCAGGCGGTTTAGGAAACTTAGCCTACCTGGATGGCTTCCAACGTAACCAACCGGCAGTAACTTTGGTCTCAACGTTGATTATTTTAGTGCTCGTATTCATCATTCAAGCTATTGGAGATGTGATCGTTAAAAAAGTAGACAAACGTTAAAACAGCTAAATGAAAAGCAAGCGATAGTCATTAGCTGATAAAAAGTACCACCGTTTAAATAGGGGATTTAAATGCAATAAAAAACAGATCGAAAACAAGGGGGATTTAAAGATGAAAAAGAAAACTATTTTATCAGCGTTAGTAACAACGGGCGTGCTATTGACTCTAACAGCATGTGGCAGTGAAGGAAGCGATGAAGCAAGCAGTGAAACAGGCGGATCAGCAGCAGAAGAAACAACGATCAAAATTGGAGCAAGTAATGTTCCTCATGCTGAGATCCTTGAATTTGTTGAACCGATCCTTGAAGAGGAAGGCATAACATTAGATATCACGACTTACAATGATTATGTTATCCCAAATGTCGCATTAGATGAAGGTGAAATTGATGCTAACTATTTCCAACATGTTCCATTCTTTGAGGCAGCAGTAAAAGAAAATGGGTATGATTTTGTTAATGCTGGAAGCATTCATATCGAACCGATAGCTATTTTTTCTCAACGCTACAAAAGTTTAGATGAGGTAAAAGATGGTGCAACGGTCTTGGTCAGTAACAACCAATCAGACTGGGGACGAATTCTTGCGATTTTTCAAGAAGCCGGCTTAGTAACAGTGAAAGATGGCGTAGATCTTACAACAGCCACATTTGATGATATCGACGAAAATCCTAAAAACTTAGTCTTTGAATACGATAATGACCCAGCATTGATGACAACATTGTACCAACAAGATGAAGCAGAATTAATTGCGATCAACTCAAACTTTGCAGTAGATCAAGACATCAGCCCAATTGACGATTCAGTTGCTCTTGAAAGCTCGTCTTCGCCTTATGGTAATATTATTGCCGTTCGTTCAGAAGATGCTGAAGATCCAGCTATTTTGAAATTGGTAGAAACATTGAAATCTAAAGAAGTACAAGAGTTCATCTTAGAAGAATGGGATGGAGCAGTTGTTCCGGTAACAGAATAATAAAAGAAAAGTAAGAAGCAAATGAATGATTTTGCTTCTTGCTTTTTTTTGTGCTCTAAAGGTTGGTTAAGATAGTACTATTTTCAAGATAGTGCTACACTCAAAGTAAGATATTAGGTAAGGAGTGGGTGGTATGTACAAAGAATTACCAGCAAAAAAATTAAATGAAAGTGCCATTCGATATGAACGAACAAAAGACAGCATTGGAAGTTTCTTTACGTTAGTTTTTTTTGGGGTTTTAATGTTCTTAACACTTAAATTTGACTGGCCAAAAGGCTTAATGGTTATTTGGATCATTTTGCCGATCATTGATTTTTCATTGAGTTTGTATGTCCTTCCGTACTTGAAATTAAAATCGGTGCGCTATGAAGTGCATGCGCTTCATCTAGAAATTATGACTGGCATTTTTTTTAAAAAGAGAGTGTTGATCCCAGTTGAACGCATCCAGCATGTGTCAGTAAAAGAAGGTCCGCTAACTCGGCATTATGCCCTCCAGATCGTAGAAGTTTTTACAGCAGGAACAGTCCATGAGATCCCGTTGCTGATAAAAAAAGAGGCGGAAGAATTGAGGGTCCAATTATTAGAACGACTAAAGGCGGTGAAATTAGATGTATGATGAAAAAAAATTACACCCGTTAACGCTTATCACAGATGCCTACAATCGTTTGGTTTCATTTGTCATACCGATTCTTTTCTTTGCTTTTTCAAGTTCTAGATTGGAAGGCTTAGGCCTTATTTTGACACTGCTCTTCTTTACCATTTTTGGTTTAGTGTATCTAGTAGATGTTTTGAAATTTATACGGACATCGTACTGGATCGATAACAATCGATTTGTTGTAAAAAGCGGATTATTCATTCAAAAAGAAAAAGATGTCCAAATCAGCCGTATTCAAAGCATAGATTACAGCGAAAATTTGATTCACCGGGTCTTTAACGTGACAAAAATTGAAATCAAGACACCGGGAAAAGGGATAGCTCTAGATGCTTTATCTAAAGAAAATGCGCTAAAGTTGGCTAACCAGCTGCATTATCTAAAAGAAACACAACGTGAAGGCTTCAGCCAGAGTGCTCAAGGAATGAGTGGAAAGCAAATTGATCGGCATAAAGGATTCTCGCTGCAAGAAGAGGGAGTGACAAAAACCGTTTACGCAATGAGGTTAGTCGATATTTTAAAAATGAACCTGATGGGAGGATCCATTCTTAAAGGACTGATCGTTTTAGTAGGGGCTGTGAATGTCTTTGAAGAGTTGATTTCAGATGCTTTATTTGATCAAGCGGGAACGATTATTAGTCAAACATCGGTCGTATCACAGTTGATAATTGTTGGATTGCTGTTTATCATTTTATATGTTGTGGGTAGCGTTATTTCCGTTATCAAAAATTTTGATTATAAAGTTGAATTGACAAAAAATCATTTAACTATTGAAAAAGGGTTATTGGAAGTGAAAAGCCAAACAGTCGCTTTAGCGAATATTCAAAGTGTCTGGGAAGAACAAAATTGGCTGCAAAAATTATTTGGCTATACGACATTTTCAGTTGGGATCACAAGTGATGAAGAAGCAGCTAAGAAGGATGATACAGGCGAAAATAATGAAAAAGGTAAAATTATTTTGCTGCCGCTTATAAAGAAGAAGCAGCTTGCCTCGTTAAGAGCCGAGATCGTACCGCATTTCAACTTCCTGCCTACTCAACAAGTTGTTCCTATTCGCTCTTTGAGACGATTTGTTCAATGGCCGCTTTTATTCTGGATCAGTTTAACACTTTTAGCTTCCTACTTTTTATGGCCATTAGCTTGGACGATCGGGGCAGCAGGCAGTCTAGTGATTCTTCTGTATGGATACCGCAGTTATAAAAAAACCGGCTACGCTCTTTCAAAAGAAGAAGTAACGTTTCAACTGCCTAAATTGATCAGTACTGAAACGATTTACTTACGTAAAGACCGGATTTTAAATCTGACGGTCAAACAAAATCCTTTATTAAAAAGAAGCCGTTTAGGAAAAGTAGAAGTATTCAGTGCACTTGGAGATTCCGCTCAAAATAAAAAAGTGTCTTTTATTGAAGAAGCCGACTGCGAACGGTTATTTGATTGGTTTTTAGTGAATGAGAGGAGTGTAGAGCCATGGGACCAAAAAACATGATCGATCCTCAAGTGTTGAAGTTGTGGCGTATCAGAGGATGTTTCAATAGTCTTCCTCTAGTGGGTGTCGCCTTAGTGTATAACTTTTTTATCCAAGTCATGCCAAATACCGGTTTACCTGATGTGGGCATTTACATCACTATTGGACTGGCACTTATTGGCGGATATGTCTTTATCTACTTGTTGCCAACGTTAACTTATCAATCTTGGCGAGTAGATTACAATAAGGATGAAATTGATTTTATTTCAGGTATTTTAATCACAAAAAGGGTCACGATCCCGATCATCCGAGTTCAAAATGTTGAATCAAGTATTGGACCATTAGCCAAAAAAATGGGTATGATGTCTTTAACGATCTCGACAGCTGCGACAAGTCATAAGCTGCCGGAATTGCCTGAAGAAGAAGCTCTTGAAGTCCAAAAAAAGATTCGACGTTTGATTCGAAATAGTCTGTAAAAAAAAGCTGATTCTTGATCTTATCCTCAACTAGTAGTTTATCTACTATTGAGGGCAAGAAACAAAATCAGCTTTTTTTAAATCATTTTTTTTATGACTCGCTTAACAAAATCCGTAAATAAACGCTGCATCATTAAATCGTACGGGATCATCAATTCAGGATGCCATTGCACAGCTACGATACTTTGATGGGGTGATTTTGCTTCAAAGGCTTCAATCAAGCCATCTTTACTCCAAGCCACAGCTCTAAATGGCTCAGCCAATTCCTTGATTGCTTGGTGATGGTACGTATTGACAACATATTGATTACCAAAAATCTTGCCGATCGTACTATCAGGCTCGATATCAATCGTATGAGCGCCTGTTTCAAAATGAGTTAATTGAACATGTTGGACAGCTAAATTGGGATAGTCTGAGACATCTTGATAAAGAGTTCCGCCGTAAGCGACATTCACTAATTGCAGTCCACGACAAACCGCAAAAATCGGTTTAGCTTGATGGATCGCTTCTTTGACAAGTGCAATCTCAAAAGCATCGCGAGCTGGATTAGTGGCGCCTAGTTTCAAGCTTGGTTCTTCGCCAAACAATAATGGCGATACATCTTGTCCGCCAGCTAATAAAACGCCATCTACTTTTGATAAGTAATCTTTGGCCTCAGTCGGGTCACTGATCGGAAAAACAACTGGGATGGCGTCAGCTTGCCGAACGCCATTAACAAATCCTTGAGGTGTATACGTGATCGGCAAGCCATTTACATCGGCATTATTTAATAAAACATTGCCGGCAATTCCAATTAAAGGTTTCATAAATATCACATTCCTTTCATCAATAAAATCAAACTAAATAAAATACAGAATAGTAGGTGTTGTTGATTTATTTGACGGGGTAAAATCTTTATTCTTAGTTTACCTGATTTTAGTAGAAAAGTAACCCCTGAAACAATTGGCAATAAGGTTAGTGTAAAATAATTGTTGGAAAATAAAAAAAAGAAACAACTCCTGTGTTAAACTGTTTTTACCTACTAAAAACATAGAACAGGAGTTGTTCCTTAATGGATATTATACAGCATGTCATGACAGAAATCAGCAAAATGATGAGTAGAAATATTGAATTGACCCAAAATAAACAATTGCCTTTTAATGAATTGATTTCAAACGTTCAAGAAACAATGAATCAAGTAGGGATTGCATTGGTAGAAGATTATATTGTCCAACTGGACACTATTTTGAGAAAAGACACGACACGAAAAGAGTTGTATCATGTCCAACGGAACAAGGATCAGAAACTAATTGCGACTACTATGGGAGATATCATTCTAGACAGAACGTATTACAAAAACAAGCAAACAGGTGAGTTTTCTTATCTAGTGGATGATTATTTAGAACTCGAACCGCATGCCCGGATGGATTTAGGATTAACAGCTGCCATCTTAGAAAAAGCGAAAGATTTGTCGTATCAAAAAACAATCGATAGCTTTAAAAACATTTCAATCCATAGTCGGAGTTCAGTTATGAACGTTGTTCATAAACATTTAGTAGAGCCTACAGAAGCAGATTTACCAGCGCATAAGAAGTCCATCGACCGATTATATATTGAAGCAGATGAAGATCACGTGGCTTATCAAGATGGCACCAATCGCTTCATGAAATTGGTTTATGTCTATGAAGGACGGAAAGAATCCACGGGAATCACTAAAAGAGTTGAGTTACAGGGGAAACGCTACTTTACCGGTCTTTATCCAGATAATGATGACTTATGGGAAACTGTACTCGATTACTTGGAAGAAGCGTATGATTTAAATCAAGTAAAGAAAATCTACATTTCTGGCGATGGAGCAGCTTGGATTAAATCCGGTACGAAAATGATACCCAAAAGCGAATTTGTCTTAGATTATTTTCACTTATCAAAATACATTAAAAAAGCCTGTATAGGGCATCATGAATGGATTTCTAATCTCTATAGGTGGATTTATAGTAACGAAAAAGAGTTGCTTAAATTGTACTTTAAAACACGTTTAGATGATGATTTAAGAGAATCTGAAAGAAAAGCTTTAGAAGAATCAAGACGCTATATTCTAAGGCACTGGGAAGCCATCCAAAAGCAAAAAGATCCCAATTATTATGGTTGTAGTGCCGAAGGGCATATTAGTCACATTCTATCTGCTCGACTTAGCTCCCGACCATTAGGCTGGAGTTTAACCGGTGCAGAACATATTGCGAAATTGAGAGCCTACACTTTTAATGGTGGAGACATAAAAACAGCTTTAAAAAGAGAAAATAAAACACGTATTCGTCAACTAGCGATTAAAAAATTAGATAAACGAGTCAATCGGAAATACACCCAACAATTCCAACCAGTGTATGGAGGGCTTCCCGCGCTGACTCAGTATAAAAAAAGTCCGTTATCATTTGTATTAAAAGGAATACGTGGAAAATAGATTTTTAATGTGATTCCCTTCAAAGCTAAAAGGAATTTTTCCTTTTAGCTTTGAAGGGAATGAACCAAGCGGAGCGCGGTAGGCGATTCCTTAAGATAAAAAAGAACGATTTAGCTAGGAGAATTTTTTTCCAACAATAAATTGACACTATCGGCAATAAGTTTGCGAAAGCATAAAGGTTAGTCTAAAATAAAAGGTAGCAAGACCATTAGCTCTACCAGTAGTGATTTTAAAAATTTAAAGCATAGGGGCGAAACTAAGCTATGTCCATATTAGAAGTAAAAAACTTGCATGTATCTATTGAAGACAAAGAAATTTTAAAAGGTGTCAATTTACAGATGAAAACCGATGAGATCCATGCCATCATGGGACCAAATGGAACTGGAAAGTCAACTCTTTCAGCAGCCATTATGGGACATCCCAGCTATATCGTTACTGAAGGCGAAATTTTATTGGATGGACAAAATGTTTTAGAAATGGCCGTCGATGAACGCGCAAGAGCTGGATTGTTTTTAGCTGTCCAATACCCAAGCGAAATTGCCGGCATTACCAATGCCGAATTTATGCGTGCAGCAATCAATGCTCGTCGACCAGAAGACGATAAAATCCCGGTCATGAAATTCATCAAAAAATTGGATGAAAAAATGGCTGTTTTAGATATGGCAGAAGAAATGGCAGAACGTTACTTAAATGAAGGTTTTTCGGGCGGTGAGAAAAAGCGCAATGAAATCTTGCAATTGATGATGATCGAACCGACATTTGCTATTCTGGATGAAATCGATTCAGGTTTAGACATTGATGCCTTAAAAGTAGTATCAAAAGGGATCAATGCGATGCGCGGCGAAAAATTTGGCGCATTGATCATTACCCATTACCAACGTTTATTGAATTATGTGACACCCGATGTCGTGCATGTCATGATGAATGGTATCATCGTAAAAACAGGCGGAGCTGAATTAGCTAAAAGGCTTGAGGCTGAAGGCTATAAAGGCATCCGTGATGAATTAGGCTTAGATTTTGTTTTAGAAGACGATTAAGGAGGATCAAGATGAAAGAGACAAATTATTTAGGTTATCTTGACCTTGTGCAGCAATTTTCTCTGATGCATGAAGAACCATCTTGGATGACCGAATTCAGAGAAGCAGCATTGATAAAAATCAATTCTTCCGATCTACCATCTTTTGAAAGAGTTAAGTACGAGCGCTGGCCTTTATTGCAAGTACCTGATTTTTTCAGCGATGAAGAAAGCATTTTACTAGCAGAAGATTTTTTGACCGGAGATGACGATGCTCCGCGAGTTATCCAAGTCGGCAATCAAACGGTTTTCGAACAGCTGCCGATGAAATACATTGAACAAGGCGTGATTTTTACCGATATTTTTACAGCATTGCAGGAGCATTCAACGCTGCTCAAAAAAATATATATGAAGTTAGCTGTCGAATATGATGAAGACAAATTGACGGCTTTTCATGTGGCCTTTATGAACAGTGGCTTATTTTTGTATGTACCTAAAAACGTTGTGATCGACGAACCGTTGGAAGCTCTATTCGTACAAAATAGCAATGTGAAAAATAGCTGGATCAAACATGTTTTGATTTTTGCGGACACAAACAGCGAGTTCACCTATGTTGAGAAGTATGAAACGATTGGAACTGAAAAAAATGCTGCCAATATTATTGTGGAAGTCATTGCCAATCCGGGTGCGAAAGTGAAGTTCTCAGCAGTCGATCAAATTGGTGCAACGACCACTACGTATATCAATCGTCGCGGACATACACTAAAAGATGCAACAATCGAATGGGCGATTGGAGTCATGAATACTGGGAATGTGATCGCCGATTTTGATACCGACTTGATTGGAGAAGGCTCACACAGCGAAGTGAAAGTCGTCGCGATCAGTATGGGCAAACAAATCCAAGGGATCGATACACGCGTGACGAATTATGGCCGAAATACGATCGGACATATTTTGCAGCACGGTGTGATCCTAGATAAAGCAACATTGACCTTTAATGGCATCGGCCACATCATCAAAGGAGCTAAAGGGGCAGATGCCCAACAAGAAAGTCGGATCCTTATGCTGTCTGAACACGCTAGAGGAGATGCTAATCCGATTTTATTGATTGATGAGAATGATGTGACGGCTGGACATGCCGCCAGTATCGGCAGAGTCGATCCGGAAGAACTGTATTATTTGATGAGCCGAGGCATCCCGAAACAAGAAGCTGAACGTTTAGTGATCCGTGGATTCTTGGGTTCAGTTATTGCAGCGATTCCATTAAAAGTCGTCCGTCAAGGATTAGTAGATACGATCGAAAGGAAGTTGGATAAATGAGCTTTCCGGCTGATAAATGGAAAAAGGACTTTCCTATCTTAGCGCAAATAGTCAATGACGAACCGTTAGTGTATTTAGATAATGCTGCGACGACTCAAAAGCCAACAGCTGTGCTAAAAGCCATTGAAACCTATTACTGTGAATCAAATGCTAACGTACACCGCGGTGTCCACACTTTAGCTGAACGAGCAACAACGCAGTATGAAGCGGCCCGTGAAAAAGTGCAACACTTTATCCATGCTGCTGAGTCAGCCGAGGTTTTATTTACCCGCGGCACGACGACCAGTTTGAACTGGGTAGCCAAAAGCTATGGAGAAGCCAACTTGCAACCGGGAGACGAAATCTTGGTTTCCGTGATGGAACACCACTCCAACTTGATCCCTTGGCAGCAGTTAGCCAAAAAAACACAAGCTGTATTAAGCTATGTTGAGTTGACCGAAGAAGGTCTGTTGGATCTAGACAGCTTGCGTGGTCAGTTAAGCGAGAAGACCAAAATCGTGGCCTTAGCACATGTTTCTAATGTGCTTGGGGTCGTTAACCCGATTCAAGAAATTGCACGACTGGTCCATGCAACAGAAGCCGTACTCGTCGTCGATGGAGCGCAAGCTGTTCCACATATGCCGGTCGATGTCCAAGAATTAGAAGTTGATTTTTATGCTTTTAGCGGTCACAAAATGGTGGGACCTACCGGTATCGGTGTGCTATATGGCAAACGCCATTTGCTAGAAAAAATGGAACCTGTTGAATTCGGCGGAGAAATGATTGAATTCGTCTATGAACAAGAAAGCACGTGGAAAGAATTGCCGTGGAAGTTTGAAGCTGGGACACCTAATATTGCTGGAGCAATCGGGCTAGGGGCGGCGGTTGATTATTTATCGACTGTTGGACTTGTTGCGATCCAAGACTATGAACACGAATTGATGGCTTACTTATGGCCAAAATTAATGGAGGTACCAGGATTAACGATTTATGGCCCCTTGGATACTGCGAAACGATCCGGCATAGTGACCTTTAATCTGGATGGCATTCACCCGCATGACGTTGCGACCGCAATGGATATGCAGGGAGTAGCGATTCGAGCCGGCAATCATTGTGCTCAGCCGCTGATGCGAAAATTAGCAGCTGATTCAACAGCTCGTGCCAGTTTTTATTTTTATAACACAACAGCAGATGTGGATCAATTTGTTGAAGCATTGCTGGCGACAAAGGAGTTTTTTACTCATGGCCTTAACTAAACTAAACCAATTGTACCGTCAAGTGATTTTAGACCACTCCAGCCACCCGCATCACCATGGGGATCTGGAGCATGCAACAAATCGCAGTGACTTGACCAATCCGACTTGCGGCGATGTGCTGCAGCTTCAACTGGTAATAGAAGATCAGATCATTAAAGACATTCGATTTGATGGAAGCGGTTGTACGATCAGTCAAGCCAGTGCGAGTATGATGACTGATGTTGTGATTGGAAAAACAGTCGCTGAATCTTTACTGTTGGCAGATCAATTTTCGCTGCTCGTGCAAGGAAAAGAAGTCGCCAAACTAGAAGAACTAGGAGATGCGGCACTTTTAAGTGGGGTCGCACAATTCCCAGCCCGTATCAAATGTGCTACGTTGTCTTGGAAAGCACTAGAAAAAGCCTTAGTAAAATAGACCGTTTAAATGAGTAAAAGCAAGGAGTGAAGAATTATGGGAAAATTACCAGAACGCGAGAATTATCAATTCGGCTTTCATGATGAAGTGGAATCAGTCTTTACGACTGGAAAAGGGGTTTCTGAAGCAACCGTCAGAGAGATTTCCAACCGGAAAAAAGAACCCGACTGGATGCTGGATTACCGTTTAAGAGCCTATGATCACTTTACCAAACGGCCGATGCCGGAATGGGGAGCGGATCTTTCAGAAATCGATTTTGATGACATTACCTACTATAAAACCGTCAGTAATCAGCCCGAACGTAGCTGGGAAGACGTACCGGATAAAATCAAAGAAACCTTTGAACGCATCGGGATCCCGGAAGCTGAGCGCAAATACCTAGCCGGAGCCGGAGCGCAATACGAATCCGAAGTGGTTTACCATAACATGAAAGAAGAATTTGAAAAGCTGGGTATCGTGTTTACCGATACCGATTCAGCCTTAAAAGAATATCCTGAGATTTTCAAAGAATATTTTGGAAGCATCGTACCTGCGACAGATAATAAATTAGCTGCTCTGAATTCAGCGGTCTGGTCTGGTGGAACCTTTATTTATGTTCCAAAAGGGGTACGTTGTGATGTGCCGCTACAAATGTATTTCCGGATCAACGATGAAGCGATGGGCCAATTCGAGCGCACCTTGATCGTCGTCGATGAAGGCGCAAGTGTGCATTACGTCGAAGGCTGTACGGCACCAACCTTTTCATCCAGCAGCTTGCACGCTGCTATAGTTGAGATCGTCGTCAAAAAAGACGCATACTGCCGCTACACGACGATCCAAAACTGGTCCAACAATGTCTACAACTTGGTCACCAAACGTGCTGTAGCCGAAGAAGGCGCTACGATGGAGTGGATCGACGGCAACCTTGGAGCGAAAACAACGATGAAATACCCAAGTATCCTATTAAATGGACGCGGAGCCAGAGGAACGATGTTGTCGATTGCAATGGCCGGAGCCGGACAAAACCAAGATACCGGTGCTAAAATGATTCATAATGCACCAAACACGTCCAGTTCGATCGTCTCAAAATCGATTGCTAAAGACGGTGGCGAAGTCAATTACCGCGGACAAGTCACGTTTAGCAAAAACTCCGGCGGATCAATCTCACATATCGAATGCGATACGATCATTATGGATGATCTATCCAAGTCAGATACGATTCCGTTCAATGAGATACACAACGGAAACGTCTCGCTCGAACACGAAGCCAAAGTCTCTAAAATCTCAGAAGAGCAACTCTATTACCTAATGAGCCGCGGCTTGACTGAACAACAAGCCACCGAAATGATCGTCATGGGCTTCGTCGAACCCTTCTCCAAAGAACTCCCAATGGAATATGCAGTGGAATTGAACCGATTGATTGCATATGAGATGGAAGGCAGTGTGGGGTAGTGACAGTACAGTAGGTGATAATAACTTTTTTAAAAGAGAGTAACTATTTTAGTGAAGATATCAGTCTTAAGTCAAATTGTGTATGCTGGATTGTAGAATGAAGTTAGCCACTGCTAACTAAAAAACGCCACGTGAATTTCATGTTATATTGAAGTTACCACTAACTCTCAATAGACAAGGATGAATTCACATGACGCAAACTAAGAATAACATAGATTCACATAAGGGAAAACACCTTTCGTATGCAGAGCGCTGTAAAATTGCTGTTCTCAAAAAAGAAAATTACACCAACCGACAGGTTGCTACGGTCTTAAATCGAGCACCACAAACGATTAATAATGAAATCAAGCGTGGAACAATCACAAACTTAAAACGCCAAGTACAGAAAGAAAAAACCTATGACTACTACACTTCAATTTATGACGCTGATGCTGGACAAACATTTTATGAAGAGCAACGAATGAATTGTGGTCGGCGCCCTAAATGGACAGATACAGACACTTTTATTGAATGGGCTGATGATAAAATGTTAATTGAGAAATGGTCGCCAGACGTTCTTATCGGATTTGCTTTGAAACAAGAGCTGTTTGATAAATCTATTATCCCGTGTACTTCTACTCTCTATCAGTGGATAGATCGAGGAGTTATGAGAACAAAAAATATGGATTTACTTGAAAAATTAACTCGGAAAATAAAGTTACCTAAGCACGGGAATCCTCCAAATAAAAGGGTGCTAGGAGTATCTATCGAAAAACGTCCAGAGATAATCGATTCAAGAAAGACCTTCGGCCATTGGGAAATTGATACAGTTGTAGGCCGAATAACAAAATGTGATGCCGTATTATTAACTTTAGTAGAACGACAAACACGTTTTGAAGTTATTTTCAAATTAGATGGCAAAGATGCAAAGTCGGTCGACAAGGCTATTGAGAATTTAAGAAAACGATCAGGCGATTATTTTACAAAGCTTTTTAAGACCGTAACGTCTGACAACGGTTCTGAATTTTCAGGGTTACATGAAGCCTTACAAGATGCAGTAGATGTGTACTTTAGCCACCCCTATGCTTCTTGGGAACGAGGAACCAGCGAAAATCAACATAAACTAATTCGACGATTTATTCCCAAAGGAAGTCCGATTAGCAATGTAAGTGAAGAGCAATTAATAAGAATACAACAATGGATGAACGACTACCCTAGAAAAATTCTTAATTATCAGACACCACATAACTGCCTGGCAAAAGCGTTCCGAGAGGAATGTCTTGTTGCTTAGAATCTAGGGTGAAATTCTAGCTCTTGACTAAAAGGTAGTTGATACTAGAAAACGATTAATTTAGCCCGTAGGGATAGGGATCTGCTTAGTTAACAGATATTCATATTTTATGTTTTAACCAAGTGGCTAACTTAAACTTGAAATTTACGCAAATTTTTGCAGAAAAAATATTAACGAGGAAAAATAATTAATTCGAATAGGGTCTACCAAAAATTGACACTTACCAAGTATTGATCTGATTGATTTTTCGCTGTCTATTATAAGTGTCGATTAAAATATTCAGGTTTCCTAACTTAAAAACCATGTATATATACCCTTGATTTAATAAGGTTTTATATACACGACTTTAAGCATTTTCATGTATTCATATCGTTTTGACGTACTTGAATAAGTACGTTATAATAAAAGAAACTAAAAGGAGGAATAGTTTATGTCGATCGTAAACCCTAGTCAAGCTAGAAAAGTCTTTTACCAATTATTGAAAGACGTTAATAAAACTAATGAACCCGTTTATATCTCAGGAAAAAATGAAGAAAGTGAAGCGGTTATGGTCAGTAAAAAAGACTGGGATGCTATTCAAGAAACCTTGTACCTTCATTCTTATGGAGTAGCTGATGTGATTCACCAGCGTGAACAAGAAAATGAATTTGTTGCATTGGAGGATACCGATTGGGATACTCTGTAAAATTAGCAAAATCAACTATGAAAGACCTTAAAAATTTAAAATCTGCTCATTTAGATCAAAAATTTAAAGATTTAATGGACGTATTAAAAGAGAATCCTTTTCAAAATCCGCCGCCTTATGAGAAATTAGTTGGTAATTTAAAAGATAAATATTCACGCCGTTTAAATATCCAACACCGGTTGGTTTATTCGGTAGATAATGACGCAAAAGAAGTCATTATTTGGTCTGCTTGGACGCACTATGAAAGATAGAAACTTATTTTTTAAAGTAAGTTTCTATCTTTTTTGATTAAAATGATGAGAAAAAACCTTGTCAAAGTAAGTTCTTCGATACATTATTTTATCTAATTTCATGAATTCATTTTTTGGAGTAAAATATAAATATTAATAGTATTGACGGTTTGTCAAATTAAGTGCAACACCTTTTCCATAAACGCTTCGTAGGGTGTTTTCCAGTCCAGGCATTTTCTGGGCCGATTATTAATCAAGGAAAGAGCTTCTTCAACTTCCTCTGTGAGAATGGTATCAAAATTCGTTCGTTTTGGGAAAAACTCCCTGAAAAGGCCATTACTATTTTCATTACTTCCTCTCTGCCAAGCAG
Organism: Carnobacterium alterfunditum DSM 5972; assembly: GCF_000744115.1. Lineage (NCBI taxonomy): Bacteria > Bacillati > Bacillota > Bacilli > Lactobacillales > Carnobacteriaceae > Carnobacterium > Carnobacterium alterfunditum. The sequence goes on from NZ_JQLG01000004.1 coordinate 1,504,000, forward strand.
CGTACGCATCAGCGAAGTACATTGGAATGTTCAACTCTGATTCAATCACGGTATAACAGGCAAATTCTTTTCCTCTATCCGTTGTAAAGCTTTGAAAGGCTTCTCGTGGATAAAGAGCATGAAGAGTTCGAATGGCTCGCTCCATTGACTTTGCGGAACGATCCGGTATAAGAATGGCTTTATACCAACGGGTTTGACGTTCTACAAAGGTGGCAACACAGCCCTTCGCTTGACCACGACCTGAGACAACAGTATCCAACTCCCAATGACCAAAAGTCGTGCGTTTTCTGATTTCTTTTGGCCGTTTGGAAATCGGTGTGCCGACAACAAATCGACCTCTTGTTTCCTTTGGTTTTTGACGCTTCCCTTTCTGGCGCAAGACCGTCAAAGGCACGTCAAGCAAACCGGCATAAATCCAGCGGTAAATGGTTTTGAAGGTCAAGGATCCTTGAAGTAAACGGCCACTAATTTGTTCTAGAGACCACGTTTGATCCAACTTTTCTTGGATAACTATTTTTAGCGAGGCTGTTAGTTTAGAATGAGCCCCGCAGGCAGCTTTCCTTTGATTATAAGATGTTTGAGCTTTTTCCGCTTGGTAGTTTGGGTTTCGTTGGCATTCTCTAGAAACGGACGAGGGAGAGCGATTTAGCTTTTTCGCAATTGTACGAATGGACATCTTAAGTTCAAGATAGACTTCTATTTTGGAACGTTCGGTTATGGTAAAATGAGTGTAGCTCATGACAACTCCTCCAATCGAATGGTAGTGTGGTAACTTCATTCTATACGAGGACGTCATGGGTTTCTTTTATTTCGTCTTGGGTGATGCACTTAATTTGACAAACCGTCATGATAAAAAATAAATTTTCCATTATTTTTCTTAAAGCATCGGCTTTTTCATATGCTTCATTGTGGCTACAGTTATTGAGCAACACTGAAAATTCTTCTCCACCATTTCTAGAAATAATATCCTCAGGATCTTGACTCATCTTTAAAATGGCAGCTACTTTTTTCAGTACTAAATTGCCTTCTAAGTGACCGTAAGTATCATTCACCTGTTTAAAATGATCAATATCTAAGATCATAATAGAAATACTTTCATTCGATTTTTCAAGTTTGCTTTTTGCTTTATTAAACGCCAAGTTAAAACTACGAACATTATTCAGGCCTGTCATTGAATCTGTAAAGGCATACTTGCTGTTTCTTTTAAATGCAATCTTAGTTTCATTCAAGTAATCCATCATATAAACAGCGATAAGTCCTCCTAAAATACAACTGATCCAATAGGTTGCTATTAAAGATATATTGAGACCTTTACCTGCTGAAAGAATAGCAGTCAATACGGTATAAACAGTATTGCTTAAAGTAAGCATAACTATAATAGAAATCCATCGATTTTTAATTTTTTTAAAGCAATAACAGAAGATCATCCATGAAGCAAGGATAAAAATAATATTAATAGCTGAATAAATATGTACACCCATCATAAACCGAATAGAAATAATTAAAGCAGCCGTTATAGAAGTTGATAACCAATTCCCATAAAGAATAACTAACATGAAGGGAATAATTCGAAGATCAATTAAAGCATTCGCACTAGTTTCAATATTAAAGTGCATTAAAATAGCCGCTAGAAGGCCACCTAATAAACCATTTATAATAGTTATCCTTATAGTTTGTATTTCGAAAGAATTCTTTTTTACGAGTTCTTCATACACAAATAGTGATGCAATCAACACACATAGATTAAGAAAAAAACCATCATAAAACGATAACATCTTGATTCTCTCCCTTCCGTTCTTTTAACTTTTTTTGTAAATAAGACTTTATATTCATCCAAATTATAGTACCTTTATTTAACCTGAATGATTAATCATACCCATATAAAAAAGTAGCAAATCAAAATTAGATTTGCTGCTTTTTTTAATACATGAATCTATATAAAAATATGTATCTAGAACCTCGTTAAATCAAGGCTATTTTCAAGTAATCATAACCTAATCTTGCTGTTTGGTACGTAGATGATATCCGCCACTATGAATTACCACTAGGAGATGCGGACAAATACTTGGACTCAAATTGAGTCAGGAGGATGTTAATGTACTCTCATGAGGAACGATTGAAAGCCGTAAAATTATATATAAAATATGAACACTCACTAGCAGCTACTATTCAAAAACTTGGATACCCTTCTCCAAAAGCTTTATATAATTGGCATCAGGAATATTGTGAAAATGGAGAACTTCGTGATTCATCTATTAGAGGTACTAAATTTACTCTAAAAGAAAAAAAGATAGCTGTTGAGCATTACTTTGAATATGGTCGGAATTATTCTCGGACAGTTCGAATGCTTGGCTATCCAGGCAGGGAAACATTAAGACAATGGTGTGAAGAATTAGCCCCAGAAGCTCGTAAAATTCGACGGAGTGCGCTAAACTATACGCAAGAGCAGAAAAAAGAGGCTGTAATCAGGCTCTTTAGCCGAAATACTTCTGCCAAAAAAATCGCAGAACAGACAGGTGTTGGTAGAAAGACGCTCTATGACTGGAAAAGTGATTTAGTCGGAAGGGATTTTCCTCTAACCATGCTAAAACAACCTATTGAACAAACGGTAGATACACTGAATTCAGAAGTCGATGATCTGCAAAAACAAGTCTACCAGTTACGAATGGAAAAAGAGATTCTTGAAAGAGCAGCTGTTCTAATAAAAAAAGAAACAGGCATTAATCCAATAAACTTAACAAATAGAGAAAAGACTATTTTGGTTAATGCCTTACGTACCAATTTTCCTTTAAAGAGCTTATTTCAACAATTAGAGCTACCAAAAAGCAGTTATTTTTATCACAGAAATCAATTAACTTTGACAGATAAATATGAAGAAAAACGTCTTTTACTAACAGAGATTTTCAATGAAAACGATGCAAGATATGGCTACCGTAGACTGCATGCAGAAATGAAAAATAAGGGTGTCCTATTGTCAGAAAAGGTTGTTAGAAGGCTGATGAGAGAAGAAAATCTTTCTGTTAGAATAGCGCGGAAAAAGAAATATAGTTCTTATGCTGGCGAGATTACACAAGCAGCCCCAAATCTTTTGCAACGAAATTTTAAGGCAGAAAAGCCGAATATGAAATGGCTGACTGATATTACAGAATTTCGCATGCCTGCTGGAAAGGTCTATTTGTCACCTATTATTGACTGTTTTGACGGAGCAGTCGTAAGTTGGACAATTAGTACTGAACTGAACGCAAAGTTAGTCAATACAATGTTCGATAACGCTGCAGAAACACTAGGAGTTAATGAGCATCCAATTATTCATTCTGATCGTGGCGCGCATTACCGATGGCCAGGATGGATAGAGCGAATAAAAACCTCCGGTTTGACACAATCCATGTCCAAGAAAGGTTGTTCTCCAGACAATTCTGCCTGTGAAGGCTTCTTTGGGCGCTTGAAGAATGAATGGTTTTACGGGGTATCCTGGAAGGACATCAGCATAGACGAATTCATGGAACGTCTAGACCATTATATTCATTGGTATAATGAAAAGAGAATCAAAATGTCATTAGGTGGAATAAGTCCTCTTCAGTATAGACGAAGTTTAGGATTAGCTGCTTAAACAGTCCAAGAAAACATCCGCATCCCCTGTTGGTAATTTACGGTGGCGGATATCACGTAGATAATAAATATAGGGTATAAGAACGCAAATAAAACATATTCCGCCTACGATTAATCCGTTTATTGAACCAGATTTACCCGTGAAGGGTACAAAAATCCAACTGCAATAGAAATAAGTGCAATAATAATGAAACTAACTTATTCATTAAAAAAGCTATTAGAAGATTTTTTTGATTTAATAGGATCACTTTTATTTTATAGTTTCTGATTTGTCAAATTAAGTCAGCTAATATTGTCCAATATTCTTTATTTCTAGACCTTGAAACAAAGCTATAACCATTTTTTTTTACCTCAGCAATATTATTTCCTTTAATTTGAATAATATTATCGTTAAAAGTTGCAACGTTATTAATAGTTTTAGGATACATAATAATAACTAATGCTTCCCCTTTATTTCGTTAAAAATGAGATGCTACCTTTTTTTGATTTAGAGAAGAGTATAGTACCTGAATAATTCATACTTTTTCTAAAACGCTCTGGAAAAGCTGTTATAACGCTAGTTTGAGTTAATTTTCTCAGCACCCTTTGGGTGTGCAAAAAGAACCCCAATCTGCTATGGTTAAAGCGACTAAACATAACCAAAGAAAGGGGTTCTCTCTATGGCAACTTTACATGAAAATCGTTTGCTTTTCAATTCAAACATTACGGTATCTCACTCTGGGGGTAATTTATCCTCAGATTCCGGATTGATATTAGTTAAGGAATTCATGCACACCATTAATTTCTCTAACATTTTGAAACAAACCCTCACTATTAACGATGATCGACTTTACTATAACCATGCTAATCATTCAATTATTGAACAAATCCTTTTTCAATTGATTGCTGGATATCAAACGGATTCTTCGGCTGACGTTTTATCAAAAGATCCCATTTTCCAGAGTCTATTAGCTAAAGAGCAACTCGCTTCACAACCGTCTATTTCTCGTTTATGGGATCGGTTAAGTCAAGAAAACATTTCCCAATTACAAGAAGTCAATCAAATCCTGATTGATAAAGTACGTACTGCTCGTAATACAACTGAAATGATTTTTGATCTAGACTCAACACATTCGGATACCTTTGGCAATCAGGAGAAGTCGAATTATAATGCCCATTACCAAACGAATGGCTATCATCCACTTGTTGCCTTTGAAGGTCTGACTGGCGACTTTTTGAAAGCAGAACTTCGTTCTGGTAATGTGTACACATCCAATGGTGTTGCAGATTTTGTCCGACCACTTTTTGACCATTACCAAGAAACCGTACCTGTAAGTTCTATTCTAGTGCGTGCAGATAGTGGTTTTGCAACTCCTGAATTATATGAACTGTGTGAAAAACGTCAAAATTTTTATATTGTTCGATTGAAATCGAATCGCAACTTAGGAAAAATCGCTGAGCAATTTGTATCTATAAATGACCAGCAGGATTGGGATAAAAAAGAAGTTCACTACGCTTCTACACTCTATCAAGCTAAGAGCTGGACACATCCACGAAGAATTTGTATTAAATCTACGCGCGAAGCAACCGAATTGATTGCTCGACATGAATTTATCATAACCAATTTATCAGAGAACCTTTCTGCAGAAGCGGTCTTTCAAACCTATTCTAAAAGAGGCACCATGGAAAATTACATTAAAGAGGCCAAAAATGGATTTTATTTCGATAAAACCAACAGTCCTCGTTTTTTAGAAAATCATGCACGTATGATGGTGAGTGTACTAGCTTACAACATCGTCAATTTTATGCGTACTCTTTGTTTTACGAAAGAAACCAAAGGTTTTCAAGTTTCAACTATTCGTTTGCTCTTATTTAAAGTAGCGGGTAAACTTGTTCATTCTGGACGAAAAACCTTTTTAAAACTCAGTTCCTATCACGTTTACCATGAACTCTTCCATAAAATCTTGCGGAATATTCAGCATTTCAAATGGCAGTAGCACTCACACCTAATGGAATAGTTTAAAAAAAAAGGCTAATTTCAAGGGGTTAGTATGCCTAAAAATCTTAATTTTCTGACAAAAAAATGAGTGACTTGGAAATTTGAAGTAAAATAAGTAAACCTAACAAACTAATGACCTGAAAGAAGTGAAAAATGCACCAATTATTATTTTTTTTAAAAGTATGAATCATTCAGGTTTTAGTAAGTATTTTAATTTTTACAGGTTCTTTCTTTTTGATGCGAAACCAAACTACGATAGATGAGGTTGATTATATGCAGGGAATGATTCCACATCATTCTATCGCTATACTAACGAGTGAGAGAGCAGATATTGAAGATCCAAGAGTCAGAAAACTTGCAGATGATATTATTAAAGCTCAAAAGAAAGAAATTAAAGAAATGAAAGAATTGATTGAAGAACTTAAGTAGCAGTTCTTTATTCAAATTAACTTGTTAAAGATATTAATAGCCGCAAAAGAATGAGTTACTATTAAGTAGTCCATTCGTTTATTTTTTGAATGGACTTTTTTATATTTAGATTATACCTAATCCAATATATTGAGGGATAATTTGATTGTACTAAAGATGTATACGATTACCTATAAGATGTAAGGCTCTTATATACTATGATTTTCAATAAAGGAGATGAAGTAATGAGTAATGAAACTAAAAAAATTAAAGGGCGCTACAATCGTATTTCGAAAATTTACGATATTTTAGAACAACCAATGGAAGTAATGACAATGAGCAAATGGAGAGAAAAATTAATTGAAAATATTGCGGGTCCGAAAATTTTGGAAGTCGGAGTTGGTACTGGAAAAAATTTGCTTATTTACCCGAATAAATTAGAAATAACAGGTATAGATTTTAGTGAAAATATGTTAGAAAAAGCAAATCAAAAGATAAAAGGAAAAGAAAACATCACATTAATTGAGATGGATGCTCAGAAAATGAGCTTTGCGGACAATACATTTGATACGATAGTTACTTCTTGTGTATTTTGTTCAGTACCGGACCCTGTAGAAGGACTTAAAGAAATGAGAAGAGTCTGTAGACCTGACGGTAAAATTATTATGCTAGAACATATGAGAAGTCATCATAATATAGTTGGTGAATTTATGGATGTGGTGAATTTTATCCCATTACATACTTGGGGAGCCAATATTAATAGAGAAACAATTGCAAATATATTGAAAGCTGGATTTAAAGAAGAAGAAATAGAGACCCAAGATTTATGGAGTGATATTGTAAAATTAATAGAAATAAGAAATAAGAAATAAGAAATAAGAAATAAGAAATAAAGATGTAGAGTCCTTTATTAAAGAGGGACTCTAATTTACTTATGCTGGTTTAGGGTGTACTCATAATTGACTAGGTACACAATTTTACCCTAATGTATTGCACTTAATTTGACAAACTGTCGTTAAAAAAGTTAGACTCTAAGTATAAATTTACAGACGTAAACAAACAAAGAAAGAAGGGTATATTATGAATAAGAAGGCAATTATTAATGGGATAATAACCATATCCTCTTTAGCTCTGCTAGCGGCTTGCTCACCTCAAGATAGTGAAAACCAAGAGTCCGTTGATTCAAGTGTACAATCCAGTATTCCAGCTGCTGAAAGTAGTTCCGATTCTCAAATGATGAGTGAATCAGAAGATATGTATAATGAAATGGACGGCATGATTCCTGATGATTATGGGGAAATACCAGAAGGTTTGGAAGAGGCAGAAAATCCAACCTATTCAGTTGGAGACAGGGTGACTATCCAAACCGATCATATGAAAGGTATGAAAGGGGCTAACGGAACGATCATGGGTGCATTTGATACAGTTGCCTATGAGGTGACTTATGAACCGACGAACGGGGATACCATAGTAGAAAATCATAAATGGGTCTTAAAAGAAGAAATACCAGAGGCACGCAATCAAGAAGAACCTTTGAGCGAAGGAACAGAAGTAACGCTAGAGGCCAGCCATATGGAAGGCATGGAAGGTGTGACTGCTACTATAGATTCTGCTAAAGAAACAACCGTTTATATGCTAGACTATCAACCAACTGATGGTGGGGAAATGGTTAAAAATCACAAGTGGGTTACAGAAGATGAATTAGCACCAGAATAAAGGATAGATAAAGACTATTTTTACAATTAGTTAAGACTGTTCTAGTCCTAAAAGCTCTGCCTAATGTTTTCATTAGGTAGAGCTTTTTTTCTTATGCGACAAAATAAATGGAGTACCTGATAGAAATAGTGAGAATGAATCAAATTTTTTGAAATATATAAATAATAAAAGTTGAAAGTTAATAAATTACTTGACATATTTCGTTTACAAATGTAAACTATAAATATCAAGAAAGATTACATGTGTAAACGTAAAGGAGAGAAATAATATGGTGACAACTAATTCAATAAAAATAACAGATGCAGAATGGGAAGTCATGCGTGTAGCTTGGGCAAATGAAACGGTTACCAGTAGAGAAATCACGTCCATTCTCGAAAATAAAAAACAGTGGAAAGCACCTACTATCAAAACATTAATCGGTCGTTTAGTCGATAAAGGCGTCTTACAGACTATAAGAGAAGGGAACAAATTTATTTACTCTGCGGCGGTTACTGAAGAAGAAAGTATGGATTCTTATACGAATGATGTCCTTTCTCGAGTCTGTCATAAGCAATCGGGTCATGTTATCAGTAACATGATAGCTGAAGCTACTCTAAGCAAGGTAGATATTGCTATGCTAAAAAAACTATTGGAACAAAAAGAAAACACAGCATTGGATGAGGTGCCATGCGAATGCCATTTGCACCATCACTAAGAAAAAGAGGGATAAAATGGAAAACAAAGTTTTTAGTATAGAGGGTATGACGTGCGCCTCTTGTGCACAAACAATTGAAAAAGCTACAAGTAAGTTACCAGGTGTAAAAGCGGCAAATGTTAATTTGGCTACTGAAAAAATGACTATCCAATTTAATGAATTATCTTTGACAGAAGCAGATATTCAAAAAGCTGTAGCAGATGCTGGGTATACAGCGATAACCAATACGCTTAAAAAGACATTCATTATTGAAGGTATGACCTGTGCCTCTTGTGCACAGACGATTGAAAAGGCCACACAAAAACTTTCCGGTATGAACCATTCGACTGTTAATCTGGCAACCGAAAAAATGAGTGTGCAATATGATCCAGTTGTACTGAATGTATCAGATATAACAAAAGCAGTTGCAGATGCTGGATATGAAGCTCATGAGGAAGTTGGTTCTGCAGAATCAGTTGATTTGGATCGTGAAAAGAAACAACGGCATATTAAAGAGATGTGGCACAGATTTTTAATGTCGACTATTTTCACACTACCATTATTATATATTGTCATGGGGCATATGTTGGGTTTACCACTACCAGAAATTGTTGATCCAATGATGTATCCTATAACCTTTTCTCTAACTCAATTAACATTAACACTTCCAGTCATGTATTATGGTCGCAGTTTCTTTACGGTTGGATTCAAAACCTTATTTAAAGGACATCCAAATATGGATTCTCTTGTTGCACTAGGCACCAGTGCCGCATTTGTTTATAGCCTGTTTGGAACCTATATGATTTATTTGGGCGATACTAGCTTTACGACGGTTCTCTATTATGAATCTGCAGCTGTCATTTTAACGCTGATTACATTAGGAAAATATTTCGAAGCAGTTTCAAAAGGTAAAACGTCAGAAGCGATAAAAAAACTGATGGGTCTAGCACCAAAAACAGCACGTGTATTGCGCAACAATCAAGAAATGGAAATAGCGATTGATGAAGTTCAGGTTGAAGATATTATTGTTGTTCGACCAGGTGAAAAATTACCGGTTGATGGAATCGTAATGGAGGGAAATACCTCAATCGATGAGTCGATGTTGACAGGTGAAAGTATGCCGGTGGAGAAGAAACCAAGCGACAACGTTATTGGTGCAAGCATTAATAAAAACGGAAGTTTCCAATACAAAGCAACAAAAGTTGGGAAAGATACTGCCTTATCTCAAATCATTAAATTGGTTGAAGATGCCCAAGGTTCAAAAGCTCCGATTGCAAAATTAGCTGACCAAATTTCTGGCATTTTTGTTCCAATTGTAATAGGTCTAGCTGTTCTAGCTGGTCTAGCCTGGTTCTTCTTAGGACAAGAATCTTGGATTTTTGCTTTAACTATTATGATTTCTGTACTGGTTATCGCTTGCCCATGTGCATTAGGCTTGGCAACACCAACAGCTATCATGGTTGGAACGGGTAAAGGGGCAGAAAATGGCGTTTTGATTAAAAGTGGTGGGGCTTTAGAAACCACTCATAAAATTGGGACAATTATTTTTGATAAAACAGGAACGATTACAGAAGGAAAACCAAAAGTAACCGATATCGTGACTACAAATGGTCTTTCTGAAACGGATCTATTGATTTTAGCGGCCTCTGCCGAAAAAGGTTCTGAGCATCCACTGGGTGAAGCCATTGTGAATGGAGCAAAAGAAAGAAGCCTAGCGTTAATTAAAACAGAATCATTTAATGCTATTCCTGGATTGGGTATTCAAGTAATTATTAACGGTCAACATTTATTACTGGGTAATAAAAAACTAATGACTGAAAGCCATATTTCGTTGGAAAATTTAGCTGCGGATTCAGATAGATTAGCTGATCAAGGTAAAACGCCTATGTATATTGCGAAGAATGGAAAAATTGCTGGTATTATTGCTGTTGCTGATACCGTTAAAGAAAATAGTTTGAAAGCTATTGAAAGATTGCACAGAATGGGTATTGAAGTAGCTATGATTACAGGAGACAACAAACGAACTGCTGAAGCAATTGCTAAACAAGTTGGTATCGATCGTGTACTGAGTGAGGTATTGCCAGAAGATAAAGCTAATGAAGTGAAAAAGTTGCAAGCTGAAGGTAAAAAAGTTGCAATGGTTGGGGATGGTATCAATGATGCTCCGGCCTTAGCGCAAGCGGATACTGGTATTGCTATTGGTTCCGGTACAGATGTTGCAATGGAATCAGCTGATATTGTTTTGATGAGAAGTGATTTGATGGACGTTCCAACAGCTGTGGAATTAAGTAAAGCAACGATTAAAAATATCAAGGAAAATCTCTTTTGGGCATTTGCCTACAACATATTAGGTATTCCAGTGGCGATGGGTTTACTATATCTCTTTGGAGGCCCCTTATTGAGTCCAATTATTGCAGCGGCTGCAATGAGCTTTAGTTCAGTATCGGTGTTATTAAATGCATTACGCTTGAAGAGATTTAAACCATCTAATATAAAATAGAAGATGAGATAAGAGTAATTAGTAATAAGGCGTTCATCTAATTTATAGATTTTAATACTAGCTATAAAATAGCCTAGTATAGAAAGACAATGAGATTCATAGTTTTCAAGAGTTAATAATAAAGGAGGAAATGAATATGGACAAAAAAAAGAATCATACGAGTAGTAAAGAGAAGCAGTCTTCTCATAACCATATGAACCATAATCATGAAGAAAATAAGGAATCAGATTCTCTTCATGATTCTCACGAGGGCCATGAGGATCATGGTAGTCATGGTGGCTTGCATGAACACCACCACCACGGTAGTTTTAAAGAAATATTTCTGAAATCGCTCCCCTTTGGAATTATTATTATGCTGTTGTCTCCAATGATGGGTGTTACTTTACCATTCCAATTTTCGTTTCCTTATTCAGACATCCTTGTTTCTATACTCGCAACCATATTAATTATCTATGGAGGAAAACCTTTTTATATGGGAGCGATTGATGAATTTAAGAAAAAGGTACCAGGAATGATGGCCCTTGTAACTCTTGGGATTGGAGTTTCTTATTTTTATAGTCTTTATGCTGTTGTGGGTGGATACCTCACCGGTGAACATATAATGGATTTTTTCTTTGAGTTCGCTTCTTTACTTTTAATTATGTTACTGGGTCACTGGATTGAAATGAAAGCCGTTGGAGAAGCTGGAGACGCTCAAAAAGCACTTGCTGAATTAATGCCAAAAGACGCTGATCTTGTTTTAGAAGATGATTCTATTGAGTCTCGTCCAGTATCACAGTTAAAGGTCGGAGACATAATTCGTGTTCAGGCTGGAGAAAATATTCCAGCAGACGGAGTGATCCAAAGAGGACAATCAAGAGTCAATGAGTCGTTATTAACCGGTGAATCAAAGCCGATTGAAAAAAATACTGGAGACAAAGTAATTGGTGGCTCAACAAATAATGAAGGGGTCTTGTATGTTGAAGTACAAGAAACGGGAGATAAATCTTTTATTTCTCAAGTACAAACGCTAATAAGTCAAGCGCAAGACCAACCTTCACGTGCTGAAAACCTTGCTAACAAGGTAGCGAGTTGGTTATTTTATATCGCAATAGCCGCAGCTGTCATTGCATTTACTGTTTGGCTATTCTTAACAGATGTACAAACCGCAGTACTGTTCACGGTAACTACTTTGGTTATCGCTTGTCCACATGCATTAGGTTTAGCTATTCCTCTTGTTACTGCACGGAGTACTAGTTTAGGTGCGAGTCGTGGATTATTAGTAAAAGATCGTGAAGCGTTAGAACTAGCAACAAAAGCAGATGTAATGATTTTAGATAAAACCGGAACCTTAACTACTGGGGAATTTAAGGTTTTGAATGCAGAAACAGTAAGTGAAATTTATAGCACAAACGAAATTCTAGCATTAATGGCTGGAATTGAAGGTGGATCTAGTCACCCTATTGCTCAATCTATCGTGGGTTATGCTGAAAATGAAGGAGTAAAACCAATTAACTTTGATTCCATTGATGTGGTATCGGGCGCTGGAGTTGAAGGGGAAGCAAATGGGCATCGTTATGAATTAATCAGTCAAAAAGCATTTGGACAGAATATTGAATTTGATGTTCCAAAAGGAGCAACAGTTAGTTATTTAGTGGAAAAAGGAAAAGCAATTGGTGCGGTTGCTTTGGGAGATGAATTAAAATCAACTAGCAGAGAGCTAATGAATGTACTAAAATCTCAAGGAATCAAGCCTATTATGGCAACTGGGGATAATGAAAAAGCAGCTAAAGGTGTTGCAGAAGAATTAGGGATTGAATATAGAGCGAATCAATCTCCACAAGACAAGTATGATTTAGTAGAATCACTAAAAAATGAAGGGAAAACTGTCATTATGGTAGGAGATGGAGTAAATGATGCACCTTCTCTTGCTCTAGCCGATGTCGGGGTAGCTATAGGAGCAGGTACACAAGTAGCACTTGATTCAGCCGATGTCATTTTAACGCAATCGGATCCAGGCGATATTGAGTCCTTTATTGAGTTAGCTAATAAAACAACACGTAAGATGAGACAGAACTTAATCTGGGGAGCTGGCTATAACTTTATTGCAATCCCAATAGCTGCGGGGATTTTAGCCCCTATTGGGATTACCTTAGCTCCAGCTATAGGAGCTGTGCTAATGTCAGTTTCAACGGTCATCGTAGCTATCAATGCAATGACTTTGAAATTGAAAAATTAATAAATTCTAAAGTATAGGCTAAAGATAAAAATACGGGCAGTGTGTTCTTGAACAATTTAATTTACTTTGAATATAAGGACACATTGCATTATTAATACACTGAAAATTTTTTATAGTCTACTCCAATATTTATAACTAATTTTTTGAAAAGAACACCTATTCAATTTATCTGTTTTAGTTACAAAGGATCCCATTAACATACTTTATTTTTAAATAGATACAAAAGGAGGATGCAATAGTTATGACAATAAAAGTAGCAATTAACGGGTTTGGTCGCATTGGGCGATTAGCATACCGTCGAATCAAAGAATTAAATAGTACAGAATTAGAGGTCGTTGCGGTTAATGATTTAGCTGACATTGAAGACTTGGCTTACTTGCTAAAATATGATACTGCACAAGGACGTTTCCCATACGATGTAGAGGCTAAGGATAATGTGATTACAGTAGATGGAAAAGAAATCAAAGCTTATAAAGAAAAAGATGCGAGTAAATTGCCATGGGGCGAGCTAGATATTGATATTGTACTTGAGTGTACTGGTTTTTATGTGTCTTCAGAAAAATCCAACGCTCATTTAGAGGCAGGAGCTAAAAAAGTGATGATATCTGCTCCCACTAAAGATGATGTCACAAAAATTGGCGTATATGGAGTCAACGAGAAATCATTGACGGGGAATGACCGTATCGTTTCCGCCGCTTCCTGTACAACGAATGCACTAGCATTGATGACAAAAGTATTAGTCGATGAATTTGGTGTTCAAAGAGGACTAATGACAGGTTCGCGTGCCTACACAGCCTCACAATCTCTTCAAGATGCTCCTGGTGGCCGCAAGAAACGTGCAGGCGCACAAAATGTTATTCCAACAACAACTGGTGCTGCTAAAGCATTAGGAAAGGTTATACCAGAAGTGGATGGAATAATAACAGGGACTTCAACTCGCGTTCCGGTTATTACAGCAGGTTTTGTCGAACTTTATTCAGTACTTGACCAGAATGTGACGATTGATGAGATAAATAAAGCTATGAAAGCCGCTTCGAGTGAGGCCTATGGTTATACTCAAGATGAAGTGGTGTCTTCGGATATAGTTGGCGACACTCACGGATCTACTTTTGATGCAACTTTGACTGAAGTAATGGATGCAAACGGTGGTCAGCTGGTGAAAACAGTTGCCTGGTATGATAACGAGTATGGGTTTGTTTCAAATACGATTCGACTACTGGAATATTTTGCGAAACTTGACTAATTCAACAGATGAGGCCCTAAATCTCACGTTAGGGGTATAGAGATGAAAACGTGGATAACTATTGCAGGGATAGAGTGTGCAGCCTGTTCAGAAGAAATTGAGGCAGAACTCCTAGCTACACATACCGTAGAAGACGTATTTAATGGCCTACACAAAAAAATACTCTTTGTTCATTTGAAAAAGGGTGTCACTAAAGAAATATTTTTGAATTCGATGAGCAGGATACCCGTAATGTTAAACTGAGTTATAATGAAGTATGAGTGTACCTGCCAGTGTTGTGCAGATATACAGATTGATCTTTCATTGGATTAAGAAGCTTACTCAAGTTAGAAATTAACTAAAAAATTAAAACGAAAAGAGGAAGAAATTATGAGAAAAGAAGTATTGGTAGAAGGTATGAAGTGTAAAGGTTGCGCTAATACGGTTCAAGAAAAATTTGAAGCAATAGAAGGTGTAGAATCAGTAGAAATAAACTTAGAAAGTAAAAAAGTTATTGTAGAAAGCAAAACAAAAATTGACGCAGAAACATTTAGATCTGCTTTGTCAGGAACAAAATACTCTGTAGTTGACTAAGATAAAAATGGACGCTACTATTTTCTGAAAGTAACTACTTTTATCTTTTAAATCTAATGTAATTTGAACAAGAATTGGACATATGAATTTTCTTTTCTAGTGAGTTGTCGTGACTTTATTCTAACTGGAAAATTCATTTGTTTCTATTTTTTTGCACAAAAATAGGTGCGAATGAATTTCTTCATCCACACCAAAAATTATACAGCCATAAAAAAGACTCCTTGAATGAAATGGACCCTGTGTCAAGGACATTTTAGAATATCAAGGAGTCTTTTTTTCTTGTTTTACCCATTGTTTCTTTGAAATGAAATACCCTATTATTAACAGAAATTCAATTACTCCAAATACCAATATAAAACTATGCATAAAGAATGCTTCGGGCAAAGCTAATATAATCGAATCGTTGCTAGGATTGAATAACCAAGCATCATTGTTAAAAAATATTTTATGGAACAAGACAAATAGTGTATCAAAATTGATAAACAAAGTGACAATCAATAGTGGCGGTATGATGAATCCCCATTGAAAGAAATGAACAAGTTTCCACATTCCTTTTTTTCTTTTTAGATAGTTTAGAAATAAAATAGATCCGATACCGGAGATTACTAAGGTAACGTAATCAAGCAGGAACAACTTTTTCACTTCGAAAAAATGAAATAAGCCTCTTTCAGAGCTTGGAAAGTCAGACATTTTAAGCTCCGTTATCCAAGGGAAATTTAAGTAATTCATTAATACACTGTAATTCTTTAATATAACCTCTTTTGTCATTCCAATTTCATCTGCTATGTTCAGATAAGTGATATCAAATGTGTATAGCGGTGTAAAGTTGATGGTAATGGCAATTGATACTGAAAGAATGAAAAAGAATAGACAAAAAAATCCCAATAAGTAAATGACTTTTGATTTCATGGTTAGTATACCTCGTATCTAATTATCTGTTTAATTTTGATTTCACTGCATGCAGTTCTTCTTTTAATTCTTCGTTTTTTGTTTTTAATAGTTCTACATCATCTGAAGAGTTCCCACTATGATTATGTTTTTTCCCATGCCCCCCATGCATCCCGGGCATCATAAACATCATTAATCCATGCCCAACAATCATAATGATAAAAAATAGAAGAATTTCCATTAAAATCATCCTTTCCTTTATTAAGTAGGTTAGATAAAGAGCTAAACCGTATATTTTGACCTTTAGGTACGGTAAACTCTTAACAATTACAGAATAACAAATCATTGTGTGGAAGTTATGTAGAGAGAAAATTTATAGTAACTACATAAAATCCACACAATTGAATTGTATAGTAGTGAAGTAGGAAACCATATCAATAAAGGGTTCACCAGGATAAACTATTTTATGACTACAACAGGAAAGGTGAGGGAGTGAATAATTTTCATGGTAATTTTTAGTTGTCGTAATCAATTTTTTTGAAAGCTTCTTTTTTAATTATAATCAAATAAAAAAAGACGTACTTAATCTGGAAAATTCCAATAGCTAGTCTCTACTGTAAGAACTTTTAAACTACAATAGAAGACTACTTTAAATAGAGGAAATAGACAGGAATACCCATTGGCATAAGAATACGGTTTAAAATAATGATAAATAATTTATAAAGGCTATTTGTATAATCTTGGCACAATACATAATATTAAGCCTATGATCGAAAATGAAACCACAAAAATACTTAATGGAGGAACATATGCAAAAAAGACTATTAGCCAGTGTGTTTGTTGCTGTTTTAATGATAAATTCAAGTTATTTACCTCTTACAGTAAATGCAGAAACGACAGAGGAATTAGAACAGAAAAGACAAACACTTGAAACGCAGTCAACTCAGATAAATAGAGACATCCAAGAAAAAGAAGATCAACTGGGCAGTTTAGAAATAGAAAAAGAAACTTTTACGGAAGATACGCAACAATTACAGCTGAAAATTGATGGATTTATTCTACAATTACAAAAAGAAGAAAAAAATTTAGAAGAATCGAAAATGAAAATTAAAAAGTTGCAAACAGAAATTGATTCCTTGAAAGAACTTATTTTACAACGTGAAAAAAAATTGAAGTCTCAGGCACGTGCAGTACAAACAGACGGTAATGTCTCCAATCTAGTAGATGTTGTATTTTCTTCTGGAACCTTCACAGAGTTGGTTGGTCGTATAGGCATTGTTAACCAATTGGTAACTGCTAATAAAGAAATCGTTATTGTCCAAAAAAATGATGAAAAACTTCTGGAAAAAAATGAAAAAAAAGCAGAAGAAGAGAAATTGGCAATTGAAAAATTAAAAAGTAGTATTGAAATAAATAAAAGTAATCTCGTAGCTCAAAAATCAGAACTAGATGACAAAATTACTAAAGTGGCTGCAGCTTATGATCTGACAGCATTAGAAAAAACAGCATTTGTCAAAGAGCAACAAGCAGTTGCTGCCCAAACTAGTATGTTATCAGGCGAATTAGAAGAAAAGCGTGAGAAAATTATTGAAGAAGAAAATACGAAACAAGCAGCGGCTCAAAAAGCAGCTGAAGATTCTGCTGGTGAAATCATGTCTGAAGAGTTTGAAGAAGAAAGTATAGTCGTTAACAAACAAGATAGCTCCATCAGCTCTAATAAGTCTTCACTTGCTGGTTCTAAGAATCCTTCATCTAATGAAATACCTTTGAAAACCAGTAATACTGATTTTATTCGCCCGAGCAATGGCTATACTACCTCACCATTTGGCTATCGAATCCACCCGATTACTGGCGAGCGTAAGTTACATGGTGGAATTGATTTTGCTGGGGGCGGTCAAATCGTAGCTGCTAAAAGTGGCACAGTGCTAGTAGCTGGGTACCATAGCTCATTTGGATACTACGTGAAAATTGATCATGGGAATGGGTTTCAAACTCTTTATGCTCATATGAAGGCAGGTAGTTTGTTAGTTTCCCCTGGACAACTAGTATCACAAGGTCAGCAGATAGGAACAATGGGGACAACAGGAGCCTCCACAGGCGTTCATTTACACTTTGAAGTTTACGACAACAACATACGAGTAGATCCTGCGCCGTACTTAGGCTTATAGATTTAGGCTAAAAGCACTAAAAGTAGCTCTCAATTATGTAGGTGATTAGCTGTAAATAAGTTTTCCTAAATAGTTGAACATTAGAAAGTAATTTATAAAAAGGAGATTTAAGAATGAATGTATTACTTGGTGTAATTGATCCTATTGCTATCTCAGTTGGACCGTTTCAGATCTACTGGTATGGTATTATCATTGCTGTAGCAATGTTTGTAGCTATTTCTTTAGCTACAAGAGAAGCAAAAAAAAGAGGGCTTAAAGAGGATACAATTATTGATATAGCTTTATGGGCCATTCCGATTGGTTTCGTAGGTGCTCGTCTCTACTATGTTTTATTTGAATGGGATTATTACCTGCAAAATCCAGGCGAAATCATAGCCATCTGGAATGGCGGAATTGCGATTTATGGCGGCTTGATTGCAGGTGGACTTACCGTATATTGGTATACAAAGAAAAATGGAATTCCTTTAGCTCTTCTGTTAGATATCTTAGCACCTAGCGTGCTACTGGCTCAATCTATTGGTCGATGGGGAAACTTTATGAACCAGGAAGCACATGGAGGACCTGTCAGCCGTCAATTTTTGGAAAATCTCTATTTGCCTGAATTTATCATTGAACAAATGAATATTAATGGCACTTATTATCACCCGACATTTTTGTACGAATCATTATGGAGCCTATCAGGATTTGTGATCATCATCATTCTACGGAATCGTAAAAATTTGTTACGACAAGGGGAAGTAGCGTTAAGTTACATGATCTGGTACTCAACTGGAAGGTTCTTTATTGAAGGCATGAGAACGGATAGTCTATGGATTGGTGATTTTTTACGTGTTTCACAAGCTTTGTCTCTTGTCCTCTTCATTGGAGCCATCCTTATAGGGTATCTCCGTAGACAAGTTTATCCCTCAAAACTCTATTATCTAGAAGGAATGACGGATCTAAGAACTAGTAAAAAGCTTGAATCAGATAAAAAAGTTTAATAAAGAAAAGGAGGAACAGTCATGTCTGAGTGTCTAAATCTTTTTAATAGAGGAGGAGTGGGATCTATGATGTTTATGGGATTTTTTTGGATTCTATTGTTGGTTGTGGTAGTGGTTCTGATTGGGAAATTATTTTTCAATCAATCAAATCAAAGTTTTAATAGGGAAACACCTTTGGAAATTCTTCAGAAAGAATATGCGAAAGGAAATATTTCTGAGGAAGACTATTTGGAAAGAAAGAAACATCTACAATAATATGGTTATAAATAAACCTGAATGATTCATACTTTTTTCAAAAAATAAAAATTAGTGTGTTTTTCACTTCATTCAGGACAGTAGCTTGTTTGGTTTACTGATTTTACTTCAAATTTACAAAGCACTCATTTTTTTGTCAGGCAATTAAGATTTTTGGGCATACTGACCCCTTGGAATGAGCCATTTTTTTTAACTATTGTATTGAGTATGAGTGCTACTCCCATTTAAAATGCTGGATATTCCACAAGATTTTACGAAAGAGTTTCTGATAAACGTGGGAGGAACTGAGTTTCAAAGAGGTTTTCCTTCCCGAATGAACAAGCTTACCTGCCACTTTAAATAAGAACAAGCGAATGGTTGATACTTGAAAACCTTTGGTTTCTTTCGTAAAACAAAGAGTACGCATAAAATTGACCATGTTATAAGCTAGTACGCTCACCATCATGCGTGCATGATTTTCTAAGAAACGAGGGCTGTCGGTTTTATCGAAATAAAACCCATTTTTGGCCTCTTTAATATAATTTTCCATGGTTCCTCTTTTAGAATAAGTTTGAAAGACCGCTTCTGCAGAAATATCTTCTGATAAATTAGTTACGATAAATTCATGTCGAGCAATCAATTCTGTTGCTTCACGCGTAGATTTAATACAAACTCTTCGTGAATGTGACCAGCTCTTCGCTTGATAGAGTACAGAAGCGTAGTGAACTTCTTTTCTATACCAATCGTGTTGATCATCTATAGAGATAAATTGCTCAGCGATTTTGCCTAATTTGCGATTCGATTTCAATCGAATAACATAAAAATTTCGACGTTCTTCACATAGCTCATATAATTCAGGAGTTGCAAAACCACTATCGGCACGCACTAGAATAGAACTTACAGGTACGGTTTCTTGATAATGGTCAAAAAGTGGTTGGACAAAATCTGCCACACCATTGGATGTGTACACGTTACCAGAACGAAGTTCTGCTTTCAATAAATCACCGGTCAAGCCTTCAAAGGCAACTAGCGGATGATAGCCATTCGTTTGGTAATGAGCGTTATAATTCGAATTTTCTTGATTCCCGAAGGTATCCGAATGAGTTGAGTCTAAATCAAAAATCATCTCAGTTGTATTACGTGCAGTCCGTACTTTATCAAGCAGGATTTGATTGACTTCTTGCAATTGGAAAATATTTTCTTGATTTAACCGATCCCAAAAGCGAGAAATAGACGGTTGTGAAGCAAGTTGTTCTTTAGCTAATAGGCTCTGGAAAATGGGATCTTTTGATAAAATGTCAGCCGAAGAATCTGTTTGATAGCCACCAATCAATTGAAAAATAATTTGTTCAATTATCGCCTGATTAGTATGTTTATGATAAAGTCGATTATCATTAATGATGAGGTTTTGTTTTAAAATATTAGAAAAATTAATGGTGTGCATAAACTCCTTAACTAATATTAACCCGGAATCTGAGGATAAATTACCACCAGAATGTGATACCGAAATGTTTGAATTGAAAAGTAACCGATTTTCATGTAAAATTGCCATAGAGAGAACCCCTTTCTTTGGTTACGTTTAGGTGATTTAACCATAACAGATTGGGGTTTTTTTTGCACACCCAAAGGGTGTTGAGAAATCCAGCTTAAACTAGCGCTAGAACAGTTTTTCCAGAGCATTTCAAAAAAAGTATGAATTATTCAGGATAAAGATTATTTAATAAAGTTAATATCTGCTATTAGCCTGAATTATTCATAGGTCAAAAATAGCGGTTGTATATTCTTTATTAACTCTCCATTTTGGACAAAAAGGGTTCTTGCCAGAATTTTTTGTACTTTTCGTGATGAAATGATATTGCCACAATCTTTTCAGAGATCTGTAGTAAAAAAGGGAATATTAAAATAAAAAAATCACTTTAATAATATCGTCATCAGTGAGTCTCTTGCTTGCATCTTGTAGTCAAGAAGATTCAACAAGTAGTCAAAATTCTTCTCAACAAGAAATTGTATCAACGTCACAAGAATCTAGTGAGTCTCAATCTAGTTCTAAAGAAGAAAATAAGGAACAAACAGAATCCTATTACACTTCCGATACCGGAAGTGTAACCAAAGTAGATGCTCAAACACACTAAGTTGTGGATACGATTGCCATCGATGGCTCCACGCATAATGTACAAATTTCACCTGATGAAAAAATCATTGGTGTAACACATGATGATCAATATGCAGTTGTGGCAAATAAAGGTACAGAAGAAAATCCTTCCAATACTGTTTCAAAAGTTGATTTAAATAGTAATGAAGTGGTCGAAACGATCGAAGTGGGTAGCGGTACACATGGAATTATCATTAGCAAAGATGATCAATACATCTTTGTCACAAATGCATTCGATGATACGGTCAATGTTATTGAGAATGAAACCAGTGAAGTTATTGCCACGGTTGAGGTTGGGGAAACACCAAATGGGATTACTCTGAAATAATTACTATGGTTAAGTTAAACTAAAAAATCAACTTAAGGATTTCTGAAAAGGGATAAAATAGTCTAACGTTTAAAAATCTTAATTAGTCCTAAATTAAATGAAAAACTTTAGCATGAAGCTAAAAAGCGGTTCACTTTTATGTAAAGTGAACCGCTTTTTTTGATGAGTATTATCTTTTGACAGGAAGAATAACGGTAAAAGTAGAACCTTTTCCATAATCACTTTTGACTGTTATAGTTCCCTTATGGGCCTTAATAATGGTTTTTACGATCGATAGACCAATACCTTGACCGCCTAGAAGACTATTTCTTGAAAAGTCAGACATATAAAATCTCTCAAAAATATGATTGATTTCTTTTGGGGAAATGCCTTCTCCAGTATCGGTTACACTCAGTAAAGCTTGATTTTTTTCTTGACTGATTTTTAGTGTTATTTTCCCCTCAGAAGGTGTGAATTTAATAGCATTTGATAAAAGATTGGTGATGACCTGACTTATTTTATCCTTATCAGCGGTAATGAATAGGGAGTTACCATCTAATGAATAATGAATATTTTTCTTAGCAAAAAGAGCTTCAAAATTAGAAAAAATAGTTTCTGCAAGGACATATAAATCGAAAGATGATTTGTTTAACATATCCTGATGATTTTCTATTTCATTAATTTTATCAATGCTTCCTATAAGGCGAGTGATACGGTTCACTTCATCATAACTGCTTTGAAGTCGCTCATCGGTTACTTCCCATATGCCATCTATCATGGCTTCCAGATTTCCTTTTAATGTCGTCAATGGGGTTCTGATTTCGTGAGAAATATCAGAGGATAATTGATTTCTGATAGCTTGTTGATTTTCAAGTTGAATGGAGAGATCATTTACCGATACAATAAGTTCATCTATTTCTTTGATATTCGTTTTTTCAGGAGACGAACTTGAGTAATCTCCTTTAGCAATTTCTCTTGTAAAGTCTTTTACTCTCACTATAGGCCGACTTATTTTTTTAGCAACCAAAGCAGCAAAAAAGAAAGAAAAAACTAACGCTACCATTGCTACTATGATAAAATTGTTTTTCATATCTGCAATAAATGAAGCATCATATTCTGAATAGGCAGTTGGCCCCATATAACTGATAAGAGCTTCTCCAATTTTTTGCTCATCATTAAATAAAGGAACTGTTTTTTCTATAGGGGTATTTTCTATCGCTCCCATCATGTTCCCCGTATTCGGAGCGTTTCCCTGCATGTTTTGTTCATTTCCCATCATATCTGAAGACGAAGGACTCCAGAGTAAATTCTTTTCATTGTCATATACTTTCAAGGTAATTGAATTGTGTAATGACTCTAAGCCGATGGGATCAAAAGCAGCAGTAGTTGGCCATTCCCCCTTTTCTTCGTAAAGTCTTTCTAAACCAGTGGTATATTCTATTAAATCAGACTCTTGTCTCTCAGCAACATATTTTGCAAAGTGATTATCCATTAGACTTAGTGTCATCACACTAAATGCGCCAATTATAATGAAAGAAATAGAAACAAAGGAAAATATAAACTGCCACTTAATTGTATGATTCATCTTTTTCCCCGCCAAATCGATAGCCCATGCCGTACACTGTCAAGATAAAAAAGGGCTGTCTTGTATTATCCTCAATTTTTTGTCGTAAGTTTTTGATATGAGAATCAATGATACGATCAAGAACGTTAAATTCAAGTCCTTTCACGTTTTTTAATAATTGTTCTCGAGAAAATATTTGTTTTGGATAGGAAGCTAATAGTGTCAATAGTTCAAATTCAGTAGGCGTCAAGATGACTTCATTCTGATTTTTAAAAGCCTGTTTGTTCTCAGGATAATTTATTAACATTCCTTTATCAAATGACCCCTTAGTTTCAGTTACAACAGGCGAAGCTGAGCGACGCAGAACGGTTTCTACACGTGAAACCAATTCTTTAGGACTGAATGGTTTTACTATATAGTCATCAGCCCCCATCTGTAGAACGTTTAGAATATTATTTTCTGTAGACTTCGCAGTTAGCATAATAATGGGTAAGTCAGAAATTTTTCTTATTTTTTGACAAATAACTGTGTCAGATATATCCGGTAACATGTGATCTAGCACGATTAAATTTGGCTGCACCAATTCAAATTTTTTCATCGCTTCCGTTCCGTTAAAAGCACGGAATACTTGAAACTTTTTTATAGTGAGATAAGCTTCCACAATATCCAAAATCTTTGGTTCATCATCTACAATTAATATTTTCAAAATCCTTGCCTCCGTTAATTTGTCTGTAACAATTATTGGAAATTTCATTCTACAATTATTTGTCCCATCATCCCATTGTCCTCATGTTCAAGAATATGGCAATGGTACATGAAAATTCCCTTTTCTGGAAATTCAACTTCAATCTGAACTTTTTCTCCAGGATATAATGCTATCGTATCTTTCCATCCTTGTTCGTTTGCAGGTGGAACTTTTCCATTCCGATCTAGTACTTTGAACTGAACGCCATGTAGATGGAAAGGATGTATCATTCCACCCATCATATCATTTGAATTATTTATTTCCCATATTTCTGTGGTACCTGTTTTTGCCTGTAGATCTATCCGTTCCATATCAAATTGTTTTCCATTAATAGCAACCATATTTCCCATACCGCTGAAGGTTAATTCTTTATCTGGAACAGAAACGCTATTAAAACTAGTTGAAATTTTATTTAAAGTTTCCGGTAATGATTTAATCTCTGGATTTATTCCTTCCACAACATTTATGGAAAGGACTTCAGCATTTCCGTTCATTAATTTTACATTATCTCCTTTTTTATAGTCGCTTACATCTACTACAATTTCAGCTCTTTCACCAGGAACTAATTGAAGAGTATCCATCTGTACTGGTTCATTCAGAAAACCTCCATCAGAGGCAATCTGATAAAAACTTTCCTTACTCGACAGATTAAATTGATAATTACGTGCATTTGAGCCATTGACCAGACGTAACCTTATTTTTTCGTTTTTCACCTCTATATAAGGATTGATTGTTCCATTTACTAACAGAGTATCTCCTTGTGTACCATCCATATTTTGGATGTCTTGATAATTAAATTGGTTGTCTTCGTCAAAAAAACGGTCTTGAACAATGATTGGAAAATCATTGATACCATAATCTTTGGGAAGATCCAATGAATCAGAGTTTTCGTCTTCAACATAAATTAATCCAGCCAATCCGTTATAAACTTGTTCACCAGTACGACCTTCAGGATGGGGATGAAACCATAAAGTAGCAGCTTCCTGCATTACTGTGAAATCAACGGTGGCTGTTCCATTTGGTTTAATAGGGCTGTGAGGGCCACCGTCAACATTAGAGGGTATTTTTAAACCATGCCAATGAAAAGAAGTATTCTCTTCCAATTTATTTACGGTAGTGAGATGTACATTCTGACCTTTTCGAATACGAATGATTGGGCCAAGGTAAGATCCATTATAGCCGAATGTTTGCGTAGCGTTGCCTTCTTTAAATTGTGTGCCTCCTTCTTGTGTGGCAATAGTATAGGAGATGCTACCATCTGAGGAAAGGGTGCCTTCCAGCAAAGGAGGCAATGCTAGTTCCTTCGTCTCTTGTTTAGAA
Source organism: Carnobacterium alterfunditum DSM 5972 (assembly GCF_000744115.1). Taxonomy (NCBI): domain Bacteria; kingdom Bacillati; phylum Bacillota; class Bacilli; order Lactobacillales; family Carnobacteriaceae; genus Carnobacterium; species Carnobacterium alterfunditum. The sequence goes on from NZ_JQLG01000004.1 coordinate 1,529,276, forward strand.
GGAACTAATTCCATAGTCACTTCTCCACCCATGCCCATGTTGGGATTCATTCCCATCAGAGGCGTTCCATTATCTTGGTTAGTGAAAGGATTTGGCGACTGCGTAGAGATTTGGCGGAATAAAAGGACAGATACAATGGCAAGTAAGAGTAAGGAAATTCCCAAAATAATGGATATAACCGGCTTTTTCATAATGCTTCCTCCTTGATTTTCTTGTTTGATATAGTTTATCATTTAATTGTGTAGGTTTTATGGATATGGAGAGGAGCCTTATTTTTTTAAATAGGCAGAAGACCGATTTCTTTAGGAATACTAATTAAAGCCTTCAAAAAAACTAGTATAAACTATTTGTTTTCTCCATATTGTCTACACAATGATGCGTTATCTTGATAGTATAGATTTATAGAATTGGAGGTATGCCGAGTAGTAAAAAGTAGTAGGTGCTATTTTTTCGTTCAGCGTGCCAATCGACAATTCGCAAGCTCTATAAGGCAAAAATAACTAAAAAAGGATAGCTTTTGCTAACTTTGCTTATCTCTTAATCAAGTTAGAAGAATTAGAAAGAATGTAAGAAAAAATGAATAAAAAAATAATTGGAACTGGAATACTTTCCTTTGTTTCTCTAACGATGCTCTCCGCGTATACTCCGGTTCAAGTAGAGGTAAAATCGGAGGCCTCTGTTCAGGCACATCAAATGAGACATCATGAAAATCATGGTCAACATATCAGCGAATATGCATCTCAAAATAAGGGAAGTCGTACTAACCATCACGGTTTAGCTGTCAGCAATTACAACAAATTATACAATTATGAAATTGTACCCGCAGACATAGAGCCAGCAATGGATTCAACGTACAATCCTGGTGAAGAAGCAATCATTACGAAAGACCATATGCCTGGAATGATAGGTGTGGTGTTCACTCATAAATTGTAGGGGACTTTTTATACCCATGCGTATTCCGTAACCTACTATCCTACCGATGGCGGAGAGGTGGCCCGAAATCACAAGTGGGTGACTGACCACGAATTAGCACCTGTTGCTGATGAAACGGACATGAAGGAGTAACACGCCGGTTAATGTAGGGAGAAATAGATGCACATAGGCTACTTTATAGGCGAAGGGACTATGTGCATTTCTTTGATAAATGGACCTTAGAGGGAAAATTTTTTTGGTTAACGAATTGCAAAAATTGTAGAAACTCCTTCAAACGATTCGTAAGAGGGTGTAAGATAGATAGGAGGGTTACAACTGAATATTATTGTAATGGGCATGCCAGGCTCGGGTAAGGGAACGCAAGCGGAGAGAACCGCAGCTACCTATCAGATTCCGCATATCTCTACAGGAGATATCTTCCGTTCCCTCGCTCAGAGTAAGAGTCCGATTGGTTTAGAAGCCCAAACATATATGGATAAGGGTAATCTGGTACCAGATGGATTGGTGAATAAGATTCTATGGGATCGGCTGGGAGAGAAGGACACGGTAAAAGGCTTCGTTTTGGATGGGTATCCGCGAACCTTGTCACAAGCAGAAGCGCTGGAAGTATACTTGCAGAGCAAGGGAGTACCATTGGATGCTGCCCTTTATCTCGCAGTTGGAAAGCAGGAATTACGGAAAAGGTTAGAGAAACGACTCCATTCCCCTTCCGTCTCTCCTGATTTCCCTGAGAGGGGTGAGAGTCATTCCTCCCGCGTTGATGACCAATCAGAAGTCGTGGAAAGACGGCTAAAAGTGAGTGAGTCTGAAGTAGAAGCACTCTTACACTTCTATCAGGGATTGGGAATCGTTTCTATCGTAGATGGGGAGAAGGAACCTGACATTGTGTTTGCAAAGATACAAGAATCCCTTCAATTCCATTCTTGATGCTGGTTTTCTAAGTGCTAGCGATCGTTTTTACCCCTGTCCTTAGAGTGTGCGTCACGGTATAGAGTATTAAATAAGGTAAAGTACTACTGGTTGCAATAAAACTCATAAAAAGCAGGAGAAATACAAGAATGAAAAAAATAGGAATCAATGGTTTTGGTCGCATTGGCCGGTTAACTTTCCGTAGAATCGCGAAAGTAACGGATGACATAGAGGTGGTAGCTGTCAATGATTTGACCGACCCGAAGGTACTGGCACACCTCTTGCTATTCGATTTCATATATGGGAGATTTCCAGGTGCGGTTGAGGCTACCGAAGATTCCATTATCGTCAATGGGAAAGAGATACACGTCTATGCTGAAAAAGAAGCCGATGTATATATTGGACTACTAAAACCGACAGTATTAATCGGATTTATCAAAGATGATAATTTAACAATGATTGCTAGAGAAGTTGATTCAACATTAAAAGAAGTAGTAGACGCTGCTAAATAAATATAAAAAAAGACTTTCTCGTGAAATAAAATGGACCCTATAGAATGGACACTAAAAAAAGTGCCCTCTATGGTAGCGACCCCCAAAAGTTAGAGTGAAATCTAAACTTTTGGGGGTTGTTTTTATGACAAAATATAGTGAAGAATTTAAGTTACAAGTTGTTCAAGAGTATCTAAACGGCCCTTTGGGCTTTCAATTACTAGCGAAGAAATATGCTCTTTCCTCTACAACTCCCCTTAATAATTGGGTAAAGGCATACCGAAAACTTGGTTTGGACGGTTTAAAAAGGAAACAGACGAAAGCAGCTTACTCTGTTCAATTTAAGGTAGATGTATTACACTTTATAAAACAGACAGGCACTTCTTATTCAGATACAGCCATTACCTTCGGCATGAATAATCCTTCCCTTATCGCAAATTGGAATCAAGCTTTCCAAGGCAAGGGAATTGAAGGCCTAAAACCACACCCAAAGGGGCGTCCTTCAATGACTAAAAAACCAAAAAAACAGCAACTGAAACCAGGCACATCAGCAGATTGTTCTAGACAAGAATTAGAACGAGAAATTGAACTACTGAAATTGGAGAATGCCTATTTAAAAAAGTTGAAAGCTTTTCAGAAGAATCCCGACGTCTTTCTCGAAAAGCACAAGCAGCAGTGGCATACGAACTTAAAGAAGAAGGATTCAAACTAAAAGATATCCTTCTGGTGGTGGGTATTCCAGAGTCAACCTATCACTATTACGTAAAGCAATTAAAAAAAATAGATAGTAATCAGCGACTAAAAGAACAGATTGAACAACTTTTCTTTCAGTTCAAAGAGCGATTTGGATACAAACGCATTACAAATGAACTGAAGAAACTAGGTTATAGTGTCAATCACAAGAAAGTTTATCGTCTCATGAAAGAAATGGGTTTGAAGTGTGTTAAATTTATTAGAAAATCTCGGAAATATAACTCTTATAAAGGAAAAGTAGGCACTATTGCCAAGAATAAGTTAAATAGACGCTTCTCTACATCCATCACTTTACAGAAGCTCGTCACCGACGTGACAGAGTTTAAATGTACAGGCGGAGAAAAGCTCTACCTTAGTCCTATTCTAGATCTATTTAATAGTGAAGTGATAGCTTATGGAATAAATAAACGACCTATCCTGGACTTAGTGATGAAACCTTTAGAAGAAGCCATCGGCATGCTTAAAGAATACGCCACGGTTCGTACCACTCTTCATTCTGATCAAGGTTGGCAGTATCAGCATAATCATTGGGTCAAAACACTAAAGAAAAATAACGTTTTTCAGAGTATGTCTCGCAAGGCGACTTGTGCAGATAATGCGGCAATAGAAAATTTCTTCGGCATCCTAAAACAAGAAATGTATCATGGGGAGAAATTAGTCAGTTATGAGGAATTGAAATCAAGAATTGAAGAATATATCGAATGGTATAATCATGTTCGATCAAAAGCAAAATTGGCTGGCTTAAGTCCGGTAGAATACCGAATTCAAACCAGCCAATCAGCTGAATAATAAAAACTCTAACTTTTAGGGGTCAGCACCTATAGGGTCTATTTTTGTATACTTATATAGAAAAATATAAGTATAGTTGATTTAAGATTATTCAGTCCATTAAAATCGTATTCCACATTAACTGCACTACGTGCAGAAAGGAGCTGCTAAATGTCAAAGTTAACATTTACACCAAAACAAATCCAATTTTTAAAGACAAACCCTTATGTAAAAAATGTATCTGAAAAAAGCATTACTTATTCCGATGAATTCAAACGCCATTTTGTTTCAGAACATTGGACTCAAAAACGACTAAACAACTATTTTTTGAAGCAGGATTTGATTTGGAAATGCTTGGTGAAAGCAGGATAAAAGCATTCTCTAAGAAATGGCGAAAAAGATATCGGGACAATGGTGTTTTGGCGTTGAAAGACACTCGACAGGGCCATTCAGGCAGAGTTCGAAAGACAGAACTAACACCTGAGCAACAAATTGAAAAGTTACAAGCCAAAATTTCATTGTTAGAACAAGAAAATGAATTGTTAAAAAAATCAGAATGGAGCGAAAGGAGGCTAGAAAAAAACGAAAAGACTAGCGAAATCTTCGCAAGAATCCATAAATTGAAAACAGATGGTTCCTACACAGGAACGATTGTAGATGCATGTGATGTGTTGGAGGTTTCCCGTTCCGGTTACTACAATTATTTGAAGAGTTCAGGCACTAGGAATGTACGAGATGAGGAAGATCAGGCTTGGAGAACCAAAATTGAAAAAGCTTATAGTTATCGTGGTTACGAGAAAGGCTCTCGAAGCATTGTCATGTATTTCAAGAATATTCTGGGTATCACAATCAATCGTAAAAAGGTACAGCGTTTGATGAGGAAATTTAATATTTTCTGCCCCATTCGTAAAGCGAATCCCTATAAAAGAATGGCAAAAGCTACCAAAGAACATCGCACTGTTGAAAACAAGCTGGAACGTCAATTTGATCAAGGGATGGCTCACAAAGTTCTATTAACAGATATTACTTACCTGCCTGGAGCTGATGGTTTCCTGGGTTATTTATCAACCATTAAAGATGGTACGACGAAAGAAATTTTAGCTCATTATGTATCTGATAATCTAAAACTTGATATTTCGCTAAACACCGTAGATGTTTTAATGAGCGCCCACGGTGCAACGTTACATAAAGATGCTTTTATCCATTCAGATCAAGGCGTACATTACACTAGCCCTAAATTTCATAAGAAGTTGATAGAGAATCATTTAGGTCAGTCCATGTCCAGAAGAGGTAACTGTTGGGATAACGCTCCCCAGGAGTCATTCTTCGGACATTTGAAGGATGAAATGAACTATAAAAATTGTACGAACTTAGAAGAATTGCGAGTAACTGTGAGTGATTACATTGACTATTATAATAATGAACGTGGGCAATGGAACCTAAAAAAATTGCCCCCTGTTCATTACAGGGAACAATTTTTATCAGGTATTGCATAAGGTCTCTTTTTTTAAATGTCTTTGACATAGGGTCCATTTTAATTTGTGATACATCCTTTTTTAAGAAGTTGATGATGGTGCAAATGGGTATTCTTAGTTATTTTAAAAAGGTAATTATTCAATCAGTAGATAGATGCATCCGCAATCATTTCTATGCTTTCTTTAAGTCGAAATTATATTTTGAAGGTACTATGAATAGCTTTTTTTATTTGATCTTTTCTTAATACTTTACTTGAAATTTTGTAAGCGTTATTATATGTGTGAGAAGGTTAATGGATAAGCAATCGCTATATCACAGGTAATATTTTTTTTAAAAGAATTCTGTTATCATAGAAGCAATTATTTTATAGTGAAAGGTGGCATTGGATTTTATCTAGCCAAAGTCGTTTGATGGGCACATAGTTAACTATATTCAACAATGCTAGTAAATTAGGGAGGAAAACAAAAATGAAAAAAAAAGCATTATATAAAAGCACCTTCGTCCTTGTGACAACCGGTATATTATTCATGACTAGTTATACGACAGCTGAGGCTTGTACAACTGTTTTGGTAGGGAAAGATGCTTCGAAAGACGGATCAACTATGATTGCAAGAAATGAAGATATGGGAACAGCCTGGGCCAAACATTTTTTTGTGAGAGAAGCAAATAAGAATAAAAGAAATTTTGTATCAGATGGAAATGGATTCTCCATCGAGTTACCTAAAAAACATTTAAAATATACTGCTACTCCCGAGTGGGATGTCTCAGATGGTTTATATGAAGAATCAGGAATCAATAGTAATAATATTGCGATGAGTGGAACAGAATCTACTACAGCTAAGGAGAATGTTTTAGAACTCGATCCTTTAGTAGAAAAAGGAATCGCAGAAGATGCAATGGTGACTGTCGTATTGCCATATATTGATTCGGCTGAAGAAGGAATTGAGAGATTAGGTAAGATTGTTGAAGAAAAAGGTGCTGCAGAAACAAACGGAATCATTTTTTCTGATAATAACGATATCTGGTATATGGAAATACTTACTGGGCATCAATGGGTAGCGGCAAGAGTACCAGATGATAGTTATGCAGTCATTGCAAACACAATTTCAATTCAAAATTTTGATTGGGATGATTCAGATAATTTTCTTTATTCTAAAAACTTACAAGAGTTTATCAGCGATAATAAGCTAACAGACGATCTAGAAAATACATCCATCAGAGCTATCTTTGCAGACACTAAAGAAGATGCTCAGTATAATACTCCTCGAGTATGGTACGGCCAGAAAATGCTAACAGAATCTGACAAAAAAGTTGACGACACGGATTTTGAACTTTTTGTTAAAGCAGATGAACTAATTACGACACAAGCAATCGCTGACATATTAGGTTCACATTACAATGATACAGACTATGATACTTTCGGGGAAAAGGAATCAGATAAATACCGCCCAATAAGCGTACCGAACACGATGGAATCTCATATTCTACAAATCAGAAACAATGTTCCAGATGAAATAAGCGCCATTCACTGGTTAGCTCTTGGTGTAGTAGATACAAGCAACTATATTCCATTCTACAGCGGAATAACAGAAACACCTAAAGAGTATCAGATAGGTAGTGATGAACCTGATGAAAAATCAGCCTATTGGACTTACCGAACAACTAATGCTTTGACTAATCCGTACCATGACGAATTTAAAACTGAAGTGGTTGCACCTGTACAAGAAAAGGTCTGGGAGCATATGACTAAAGCAGTAGAAGAAATAGACAAAGAAGCAGGAGAAATAGCTGAAAAGAATCCTAAAAAATTAGATTCATATTTAAATAAAAAAACAAAAGAATTATCTGATTACTCATTAAAAGAATACAAACAAGTAAATAAGAACCTTATTAAAAAATTGACTGAAAAAACTAATGTCCAACACAATGCTGATCTATAAATAAAGACTCTTTATAAGTAAATTATTTCTGTAAACATAGGTAATAGCAACGCCGATTGAAAAATTAAGCTAGACAAATAAAAAAAGCCATCCGTGGTACAAAATGGACCCTATAGGATAGACGAATAGACGCGAGTCCAATAATCGATATATACAGGTCTGTTTTTCCATAAACAATAGAATTTTGATTGACGTTTGAATAATCTATTAATATACCGTTATTGTCTACATCTCTAATTCTACACGCTAGTTCGGGCTTTTGTGGTATTTTATTACCCTGATTTTAGAAACTGAATCAGTTCGTTGCAGGATGGCTAGTGGAAAAGTAGGGGCTAGCATGATAAAAAGTAGAGGGAGAAAGGTGATTTCTCTGTTTATATAGAAAGGATGAGGGAAGTGGAAGAGAAATTTGATTTGATTGTTATTGGGACGGGTTCGGGCGGTTCCGCTGCTGCTTTCAATTGTAATAAAGCAGGATGGAAAGTCGCAATAGTCGATTCACGGCCTTTTGGCGGTACTTGTGCTCTCCGAGGATGCGATCCGAAAAAAGTACTTGTGGGAGCTGCAGAAATGGTTGATGGTATTAATAGAATGAAAGGGAAGGGCATCAGTTCTGATTCCAGCATTAATTGGCCAGAATTGATGGCCTTCAAGCGTACCTTTACCGAACCCGTACCGGATAACAGGGTGAAAAACTTTCAAGAAGCAGGAATTCACACCTTTCATGGACGCGCTTCTTTTTTGAGCGAAGATAAAATTCAAGTAGGCGAAAACGTTTTAACCGGAAAGCATATTTTGATCGCAAGCGGATCTAAACCTGCCCCTTTGCCAATTGAAGGGACGGAATACCTCACATATAGCGATGAATTCTTGGAATTGGACGAGCTCCCAGCAAAAATGGTGTTTATTGGTGGCGGATATATCTCTTTCGAATTTGCCCATATCGCTGCAAGAGCCGGATCGGAAGTGCATATCATTCATCAAGGAAAATGTCCGCTTGAGAACTTCGAACCGGATTTAGTGGAACTGCTGATGGAAAAATCGAAAGAAATTGGAATTCATCTCCATCTCAATACAGAAGTAAAATCGATTGAAAAAAAAGGATTTTCTTACATCGTAAATGGAGTTAATAATGGCCAACAGGTTTACTGGGAAGCTGATCTGGTTGTACATGGTGCAGGACGTATACCCGATTTAGAAGATATGCAACTTGAAAAAGGGAACGTAGAGTGCGAAAAAGGAGGCATATCCGTCAATGAATTTCTTCAAAGCCGCACCAATCCAAGAGTATACGCAGCCGGGGATGCAGCCGCAACCGAAGGACTTCCGTTAACCCCGATTGCATCGATGGAGTCGCATGTAGTGGCATCAAATCTGCTTAAAGGAAATCACCGGTCACCTAATTACAAAGTGATGCCGACTGTGGTGTTCACTCTTCCCAAACTGGCATCTGTTGGATTATCTGAAGATCAGGCGAGGGAAAAGGGCCATCAAATCAAAGTGAATAAAATGGGGACATCTGATTGGTACACCTACAAGCGCACAAATGAAAAATTTACAATGGTGAAAGTCATCATCAATGAAGAGACTGGTAAAATACTTGGCGCCCACTTAATCAGCCACGGAGCGGATGAATTAATCAATCATTTTGCGATAGCCATTCAGTTTGATTTAGCGGTCAAGGATCTCAAACAGATGATCTATGCTTATCCAACGGCAGCTTCTGATTTAGGATATATGCTGTAGGAACAATTGAAGATTCAGTTTAATAAAATATGGACAATAGTGCAGTACTGCAGCCAATAATCAGGGATTGGACACTTTTGATTTCCAGAAATACTTGTTGTCAAAAGCGGCATTGAATGATTTTGAATATAAAACAGTATTAGAACAAAGAAGAAAACATTAAATGAATTGAAGGGGAGTAATTAGATGCAACCATTAAAAGTGTTATTCTTAAATACTTCATTAAAAAGCACAGGCGAAATGTCCCATACAGAAGGATTTATGAACGATGTGCAAGTTCATTACAAACAGTTGGGAGTCGAATCTGAAATTATCAGACTGGCTGATTATAAAATTGCGCTTGGCGTGCAAGAGGATATGGGTGGAGAGGATGAATGGCCAGAAATTTATGAAAAAGTCCAAGCAGCAGATATTCTCATTATTGGAACTCCGCTATGGCTGGGAGAGAAAAGCTCATTAGCTACCCAAGTTATTGAGAGACTCTATGGCAGCAGCAGCAAAACCAATGATAAAGGACAAGCTGTTTTCTATAACAAAGTCGGAGGAGTAGTAGTGACGGGTAATGAAGACGGTGCCAAGCATGCGTCTGCATCTTTATTATATGGATTGTCTCATATCGGATTCGTGGTTCCACCGAATGTGGATGCATATTGGGTTGGAGAAGCCGGTCCAGGAGCTTCCTATATGGATGCTGGACGGGAAAATGAATTTACGAAAGCTGCTATTAAAAGGCTCGCTTACAACACATATCACCTTGCAAGTATGCTGAAGAACACACCTATTCCTGCAGAAGGAAATACACTGAACTGAAAAAAGATGTCTGCCGGACTACTAGAAAATCTTGGCAGACATTTATATAATGTTGGAAAAGGAGCTGTATATACGGACAAACAGATTAAAGCTTCTGTTTCCGATGTTTATGGTAACACAGCCAAAGGGGCGTCCTTCAATATCTAAAAAACCAAAAAATCAAAAAAACAGCAACAGAGACCAAACACCATTGGAAGTATTTTTGAGCTACATGAGTGAAGATATTTTGTCTAGCTTAATTTTACAAATCAGACGACTAAAAATTATGGACCGAAGATATCAAAAAGCAGACCAGATTAGAGGCCTGCTTTTTGATTTGTCTAGCTTAATTTGACAATCTGCGTAATGCTAGGACAATTTAAAGTGTCCAGCAGATTCTTTTAATTTTTCTGCTATTCCTTCTAGTTGAGAAATGTTAGATGAGAACTCTTCCATTGTTGCTAAAATTTCTTCAGCATTAGCAGAAACTTCTTCTGTCCCAGCAGAAATTTCTTCAGCAGAAGCCGCGATGTTTTCTAAAGATACTACTACATTATCTTTATTTTTATTGATTTCTTGACTGCTTTGAGAGGCTAATACAATAGTTTCAACTAATTGCTTCACTTGATCAACTACTTCTTCATTAGAATTGATTGCTTGTCGAATCATCTCAGTTTGTTTCTCGCTACCGGTTGAAGCTGTATTTAATGTTGATACCATAGCAGTAGATTTCCCCTGAATCGTTTGAATAATTTTGTTGATATTTTGTGATGATGCATTGCTTTTTTCAGCTAATTTACGTATTTCTTCCGCTACTACAGAGAAACCTTTTCCAGCTTCACCTGCGCGTGCAGCTTCTATAGAAGCATTTAAAGCGAGTAAGTTGGTTTGTTCAGAGATACTTTTAATAACTTGTGTGATTCCTTCAATACTTTGGATTTCCGTATCCACTTCTTTAATGTCACTTTTTAAATTATCTAAAATTCCACTTGTTTCATCCCAATTATGACTCACTTCTTGCATGGAAGTATTATTATTTCCACTTGCTACTATTGTCTTATCTGCCATTTTACCCATTTTACCCATTTCAGATTTAATGGTCGAAATTGAATCTGCTAAATGATTCATAAGGTCCAATGTGTTTTCTGTATCTTGTGTTTGTGATCCAGTACTTTGAGCAATTTCATTTATGGTTTCTGAAACTCCTTCTGTAGCTGAGTTTGTCTGGTCGCCAATCTCGTTTAACGTTTTAGACATATCTAAAATTGTTTGGCTATTCCCTTGGATCATGGAAACCGTATTATAGAAACTATCCATCGTATCATTAAATCCAATGGCAATTTGATGAAATTCATCGCCATTATGATTCAATTCTTTTTCTTTATAATTTTGATCACCACTTTTTTTCCTTGAACTAAATAAATCATTACCGGTTAAACGTATGGATAAATCTCCAAGTTTAGCTTTTTCTAAGGCATTTTCAATTCCACTTGTGATTGTAGTTAAATATTTAGTAAGTATATAAGCAGCGACTATGGCTAATAATAACGAAATACCTAAGACCAGCAATGCGATAGTTAAAAATGAGCGTATTTCATTTCGCATTTCTGTCTCATCAACTGTTCCGTAGACAGTAAAACCTAAAGCTGGCTCAGTTTCATAGTAATCTGCGAAGCCACCATGTTCATCCGCATTGTTCAAGTACCCCACTTCATCAGTAGTTTCCGTAAAAATCGCTTCTTTACTTATATCGGTACCTATCCATTCATCATTTTTTGACATTTGAACGTAGCCATCTTCTGAAATAACATACACTTCTCCAGTATTCCCGAAACTAACTTCAGCCACTTTAGCAGCAACTTTTCCTAAACCGATATCTAACCCAATGACTCCCATATCTCCAATAGCTTGCGAAGCCGTGACTGTTACTTCTCCTGTTCCAGCATCTGTATAAGGTAATGACCAATACGTTGAGCCGTTTTCATCCATCGCATCTATATACCAATCACGACTCGTTCCATCATAATCGGAAGGGATACCTTCTGTGCTCCCTACCATTCCAGTTTCTGGTGCATAATAATATGTATATAAAAATTGAGGATTGCTATCTCTAACTATATCCAGTTTGTCATCTAAAATAGCTAAATTATCACTATTATTCGCATCTAGAGTACTTTCATTTGCCGCCATGATACTGACTGACTGCTCTGCTGTTTCTACCGTCTCATTTAACATCGTCACAACCGCAGAAGTTGCTTGTTTCTGACCTGTTATTACTCTGTTTTCGAGTAAATTCATCGTTTCATTATAAGACAAAAGCAGGCCTATTATAACAGGTGTCATAGCTAATCCTATAAACAAAGGAAATAATCGAGTCCTTATAGATTTTTTGTTGTTTTTTTTCTTTTGTAGTGACATTCATTTCATCCCTCTCTATTTTCGGTATAAAGTTTTATAAAAATCATCTGATACTAATTAAAAAATCAGTCAATTTGTTTATGATAAAGTAGATGAAATCAAATCCACATTTCATTCCTGCTACGCTTATATATAGATTATAATCGGTAATTTCATTGTGAAGTTAAGTTTATTTTTTTTATGTTTTATTTACTCTTGTATTTAAAGAGAACGCTTTTAATTTGAAAATGTTCACAGGTATTCTATTGTTTTTCTATTTATGGAAAATTCATTTCTAAAAAAAGCAAATCCGGTAAAATAACATACTTTGATAAAAGTGACATGCTCAAACATCTAAAAGAATAAGTTCTAAGTAAGAGCACAGAAAGATTCTGATTTTCTAAGTGTTTATATGATTTTTTTATGATAGTCTTAAAAATATGGGAAGGAGATTCCAAATATAAGAGAGATACGCTGGGTAAGAAGCAACCCAAAAGAGCTCAAACGGTAGTAGATAGTTTAATACCGTTTGGAATGATAATTGGTTGTATTATGGCCATAATTCTTAGTTTACTTTTAGCAACTGCTTTACTAAATATGATAGTTTTAGGTTCTATAGTTGGCTTATTATTTGGGTACTTTGTTTATGAAATTTATAGTAAAACGGAAGAAAAGTAATGCTAGAAAGAATAGAATTAACTACACATGAGCAATTATGATGAATCAGTTGAAATTTTGCTTCAAAAATATGGTCCTGCGCAGAATGATTATTTAGAGAAAAATCATATCAGAGGTTTATGAATCAAAAAATAAAAAATATTACAAAAGGAAAATTTTCAAGAACGAGTGAGAGTTTAAGGGGACTGGTTAGTTAAAATATAGGTAAAAAAAGGAGGAAAAAACTGTGGAGTGGAAAATAAAAACATTTAACGAATTGAGTAACGATGAGTTATATGAAATTATAAAACTTAGAAGTGAAGTGTTTGTAATAGAGCAGCAGTGTATTTATGAAGAATGTGATGGTAAAGACAAAAAAGCCTATCATTTATTTGGGGAAGAAGATGGAGAAATTCTGGTATATTTAAGGATACTCGAGAAGGGTGTTTCATTTAATGAGGTATCTATAGGGAGAGTATTAGTTAATAAAAAATATCGCAGCAAGGGCCTTGCAAAAAAAATGATGTCACGTGCAATAGCATTTATTGAGGACAATTTAAATGAAAAAGTAATTAGAATATCTGCACAGGAGTATTTGCTGGAATTTTATTCGAGTTTAGGGTTTGTGAAGGTTTCGCAGGTGTATTTGGAAGATGGTATTCCACATATGGAAATGTTATACAATAATCTTTAAAAAATATGGAAAGTCAAAAAGATTATATTCAAACAGTTATATGAGGTGAATATTAAGCAATCAGCAAACGTATATGTGCCAATCAATAACACTATCTTGTTACTTGTTGAAGAAATAAAAGAGTGTCTGAAAACGCAATTTTTAATTCAAGCCACTCAATAAGACAATATAAATAAAAAAATTCTACCATTTAAAAAGTGGTAGAATTTTTTTAGATTAACATGCTGTACTCAATTTTAATGGTTCATTTGTAAATACCTTTCTTATGGCTAATCTCTAACATCAAAATAGTGACTGTCTCGTCATTAATATCAGCGATTAAGCGATAATTTCCAATGCTGTAACGCCATTCTCCTGAACGATTAGCGGTCAATCCTTTGTCCTGTTTCCTAGGATCTGTACAGTTCACTAGATTCTTTTGGATCCAACCCATAATTAAAAGAGACTGGTGTTTATCCATTTTTTTTAAAGCCTTTTGAGCTCCTTTTTCAAACGCTACTTGATGACCTGAATTCATTTAATCCGCTAACTTCTTTAGCATATCTTCAAAAGAAATACTTTTTGGATCTTCTTTGTGTTCAGACATCGCTTGGTTATATAAGCCCAAATCAATTTCATCTTCAATTTTTTCTAAAACAGCATTTCTAAATAAAGCTGAAACCGAGATATTATTAGCTTTAGCATATTCTTTGATTAATTGTTCTTCTTGGGTATCAATTCTTAGGGATACTACAGTCATTAGAATCAACTCCTTCTCTTTACCTTATAAAATAGCGTAAAACACTCAAAAATCAACTCTTATTAACGAAAAAAGAACCTCGATATATAAAGGTTGTGAGTACACGATTCTTTGCAATTTCATGTATTGGGATCTGATTTTGTTTTGACATTAAGAAAAATACGATGTACTGAAAGTATAGATTATAGAAGAACAAACTCCTTTTTTTGTTTCCTTTCCTTCATTTGCAACTGAAAGCCTGTCAAATAAAGGACAAAAATAGGATGATAAACAGTAACTCTGAGGAACGATTTGAAACTACTCGCTGATACCTTTTTCGATGGCCAAAAGACGCTGATGCCTTTCATCGATATTTTGTTGGTCCAACCTCTCGGAAAAGTTTGGACTGGTCAAGTTATACAAATAATTGCTGTAGTCCTTGATATAGGCCAATTTCTCGTTGTCTGCTTTATAGGCAATAGTCAGTAAATAATCGAACAGAGCAGATACTCCAGAAATATCTTCTTTCATGTAATGAATCAACTGCCAATTGCTTTCATATAAATCTTTCGGAAAATTATTAAAGTCATAAAAAACACAACCGATGTAACGCAAAGTCTCATCTTTTGTTATCTCCTGATTTTTTTCTTCTCCGAGCACAACAAACCTTCCAGCAATAGCAGCAAACTTCGCATCCAATAAAGCTTTGTATCGTAAAATATGGATTGCGGTGTTGGGATCATTGATTCCCGGCGAGACAGCCCGAAGTGCGACTTCTACTAATTTTTGTCGAGCAAAATTCGGATCATACATGATAGAAGGTTCGGTTTCATACGTCAACGTTCTATTGATTTTTCCGCTCAATTGATTATTCTCGTCTATACCGTTTTTGTGGTTTGTATAAAAGGTGCCTACTGGTTCATTCTGCGAAATAAACACACCAATTCGAATGTTTAATTCTAACACCCCTTCATATTCTTCGCTCAACGCTCTCAACCTATTGAAATTGATAGACTCTACATATCCGTTTCTATCTGCTCGAATCGGATATTGATGCAACGTATGGATATCTGGCAAGTGATTGACCTTCGTTTCTTCTTGAAAAAAATTGATGGTGTCATTCATAACCGTGTTTGCTTCATTGTAAAGTTTGTTGACTAACGTTCCTAGCTGAATGGAAGTCGCCACATTGTAAACAAATTTTATGAAATAAACGACACAGGCCAGTGCATATCCCAGTGCAACAGATGCTGATATAACTAAGTATTCATTTTCTGAACTACGCATAAAAAAAAGTGAAGATAGACAGTATATAAAACCACCTAGGAAAACCCCAAGTGTTTGTATGGAGGTTTTATGTAAAAGAAAGTTCTCCACCGTTCTCGGACTGAAGTTTGAAGAATAAAAAGAGATAACAGATAGCATCGTCGCAAAGGTAAAGGTAGCCACTGAAAAAAGAGACCCCGCTAAAAGACTAAGAATTTCTTTCGACAGATCCACGCTCGTCAACAAAAAAGACGGAGAATAATCCAGCAAATTAACCATACGGGTATCGAGTAAAATGACTCCAATCGCCAGTAAAAATGAAAAAAGGACACTCCCCCCTAAGGTAACCCAAATTCTTTTCTCTTCAAAAAATAATCGCAATGTTTGTATCATTAAAGTTACTCCTTTCAAAAGCAATATTCGTATAAAAACTGCTTTCTTTTATTGTATTGTAGCATAATCCCAATAATTCCATTACAAGGAAACACTCTGCTTACTGGTTTCTTTCTTGTCAGCAACACAACAAAAGGCATTAGCAAGTTTTCACTCGCCAATGCCAAACATTGTACTATATAGAATGAATTAATTTCCTACCAACGCTTTCGCAATGTAATAAAGAAAACTGGAAAGGACGATCTCTCATGGTTTCCAAAAACACATGCCATGAATTGAAGGAAACGATGGCTCAGCTGTCTTAGAAAAAATTGTGAAGAGAAAAAACATATATTAATAAACTGATAATATCAATAATAGAATATTTTTTATAATACCTCCTTTTCATTATTAGTTCACCTCGTTAAAATTTTTCCGAAGGGCGTTTGGTTGACAACATTTCCAAAGTACGTTATACCTACATTGTAAGCGTTATCATTATATTGAAATTCTTTACAGGTTCCTAATATGGAAGGGAAGTGGTAAATAGAATGGATATTTTTGATGTAGTCGTTATAGGTGCTGGTCCGGGTGGTTATTCAGCGGCTATCCGGTTGGCTCAGTATGGAAAAAAAGTAGCTATAGTGGAGAAAGGGAACATCGGAGGGACATGTCTAAACACGGGGTGTATCCCAACAAAAGTAATGATTGAACATAGTCATTTGGTCAATCAAATTAAAAAAGCGAATCAATTAGGCATCGGTTCTGTAGAAGAACCTTTGAAAATCGATTTCGCAAAGTTGATGAAACGAAAAGAGCAAGTTGTCCAACAACTGACTTTCGGAGTGGAAAGTATTTTGAAAAAAAATCAAGTGAAGATTTTTAAAGGAGAAGCATCTGTAAACCCTGATTTGACAGTTGCAGTAGGGTCTGAAATCCTTCAAACAAAAGATCTGTTGTTAGCTACTGGAGGAACTCCAAAGATACCAGACATTCCGGGAATTGAAGATGTGCCTTTCTTAACACATAAAAACTTTTTCGAATTGAAAGAACTGCCGATAAATTTAGTCATTATCGGCCAGGGGATCCATGCGGTTAATTTAGCCTTTACGCTTGGACCTTTAGGTACAGAAGTTACTATTGTTTCTGAACAGTCCTCTGTTTTAGGAAATATAGATGATGATGCAGCAAAAATTGTAAAACATTCAATGAAATCTAATAACATCCGAATGGTGACCAAAGCCAACTGGAAGAAAATTACCAATACTGAATTGGTATTGATGGATGAAACGATTCCGTTTGATCATGTGCTTTTAGCTGGACAGAACAATCCAAATACGGATGTTGTTCGTTCATTGAATTTGGAACGAGAACTATTTTTGAAAGTGAATGGAAATTACCAAACTTCCCATCCTCATGTTTATGCCATTGGTGATGTAATCGGAGGATCCACATCCGCTGGTGCAGCGTTGCAAGAAGGACCTTATGTTGCTGCCCAAATTGCAGGAGAGATCGTACCTTTTGTTCAATACGACGCTATCGCGGGCACGATGTATTCCAGCCCAGAAGTGGCATTTTTTGGATTGAATGAAAAATCAGCGAAAGAAGGAGGTCGGGAAATCAACGTTGCAAAATCACTATTATCAGGAAACGGAAAAGCATTGGCGATTGGAGAAACAGAGGGATATATCAAATTGATCTCGGATAAAGAATACGGAGAACTTCTAGGTGGAGTTGTAGTTGCACCAAATGCTACTGATTTAATTTCAAGTCTGTTGACCGTTAAGAAAAGTGAAGGAACGCTGTATGAATTGGCACATATGTCGTTTCCTCATCCAAGTATTTCAGAAGCATTTTGGGAAGCCGCCAATTCAAACTGGAACCAAGCCATTCATATGTGAAGGAGAGTTGACAATGATAATAGAAAATGAATCTATAAAAGAAGTTATGCAGGAAGTCGAATCAACAGAACAAACAGTTGATAAACAGGTAACATTGGATAGAGGAAAAGCATTGTGGATTTACCAAAAGATGAATGAAATCCGTCACTTCGAAGATAAGATCCATGAAGTTTTTTCTACAGGAGCTATTCCGGGATTTGTTCACTTGTATGCCGGAGAAGAAGCGATTGCCACAGCGGTAATGGCTCAGTTAGATAAAGAGGATTCTATCACTAGTACCCACCGAGGACACGGGCACGCCATCGCTAAAGGTTGTAATATCAACGGTATGATGGCAGAAGTCATGGGGAAAAAAGATGGCTTGAATAAAGGGAAGGGCGGTTCAATGCATATTGCCGATTTAAGTACTGGTATGCTTGGGGCAAACGGAATTGTAGGCGGTGGAATTGCAATGGCGGCTGGGGCCGCATTAAGCCACAAAACCTTAGGTCGGAACAATGTTGCAGTATCGTTCTTTGGAGATGGGGCTTCCAATGAAGGGACGTTCCATGAAGGTTTAAACTTAGCTTCTATTCTCAAACTACCAGTCGTTTTCGTCTGTGAGAATAACCAGTTTGGCGAAGGAACACCTTTTGCCTATTCGAGCGCTTCTAAAACAGTCTCTGAACGGGCAAGTTCTTACAATATGCCTGGAGTGCGAGTAGACGGGAAAGACGTCATCGCCATTTATAACGCTTTTGAAGAAGCTAAAAAACGTGCACTCAATGGTGAAGGTCCTACATTGATTGAATGCGACACTTACCGGAATTACGGACACTTTGAAGGGGACGAGCAGAAGTACAAATCTCCAGATGATTTAAATGCAAATCGAGACCCGATTCCATTGTTTAAGGAAGAAGCAATTACACAAGGTTGGTTCACTGAAGAAGAAGCCAAAAAAATTGAGCAAGAAGCACAAGAAACCATTGAAAAGGCAGAGGAATTTTCTAGAAACAGTCCTCTTCCTGACGAATCTGAATTGTACACTGATGTATTCGCAGACTGACAAAGGAGGACGAGATAATATGGCAGATAGAACTCTTACATTTATGGGTGCAATCACTGATGGAATGGTCACAGCAATGAAAAAAGATGAATCGGTAGTACTTATTGGAACTGATGTGGCGGGTGGAGCCGGAGTTGATCACTTACATCATGATGATGGGCGCGACGAGGATGGTTTTGGTGGTGTCTTCGGATTATCAAAAGGAATGGCCGGTGAATTTGGAAGAAATCGTGTCATTGATACTCCAATTGCCGAGCATGGGTATTTCAGTGCTGCGGTAGGAGCGGCGGCGACTGGATTGCGTCCAATCGCTGAACTCATGTTTAACGACTTTATTGGATTTATGCTCGATCCGATTCTCAACCAAGGAGCTAAAATGCGTTACATGTTTGGTGGAAAAGCGACAATTCCACTTACAGTAAGGACGGTTCACGGTGCAGGTGTAGGGGCAGCTGCTCAACACTCGCAAACATTATATGGTATATGGGCATCTATTCCGGGTGTGAAAGTGGTTGTGCCGTCTAACCCATATGATGCGAAAGGATTATTGCTTGCGGCTATTGAAGACAATAATGTAGTTGTGTTCTCTGAAGATAAATCACTTTATGGAATGAAAGGTGAGGTTCCTGAAGAATACTATACTGTTCCAATTGGAAAAGCAGCTATTGTCCAAGAAGGAGAGGATATTTCTATCGTCGCTATTGGAAAAATGGTTCAAGTGGCACAAAAAGTGGCAGATGCGTTGTCGAAAGACAACATTTCTGCAGAAGTCATTGACATGAGAACTCTTGCTCCGTGGGATGAAGAAACAATCCTTAATTCTGTAAAGAAAACTGGACGACTCGTATTGATTGATGAATCTAACCCACATGTAAACATTATTGGAGATGTAGCAGCAACTGTTGCCGATAAAGCGTTTGATTATTTGGACGGACCAATTAAAAGAGTCTCCGCTCCAAATACGCCGGTGCCATTTGCCAGCAATTTAGAAAAAGCTTATATTCCCGATGAAAAGAAAGTATTGAAAATAGCGGAAGAATTGATTACTGATCTTAAAGAGCAAAAGCGATGAGGGAGGTGACGAACATATGAGTAAAGAAATTGTGATGCCAAAATTAGGAATGACGATGACAGAAGGAACTGTTGAGGTTTGGGATAAGCAAGTTGGAGAAACAGTCAAAAAAGGAGAAACGGTTTGTACAATCAGTTCAGAAAAATTAACACAAGACGTAGAATCTCCAATTGATGGTGTCGTTTTAAAAATTTTGGTTGACGAAGGTTCTCTGGCTAAGGTTGGAGAAGTCCTTGCGTTAGTTGGAGAAGAAGAAACAGAGGAAACGCAACAAGTAAGTAGTGAAATGGAAGTTCCGGTCGAGGCAGTAGTGAATCAATCAGCAGAAGAAGGCGTATCTGAAATTGATCAAGCCGCATCTGCAGGAATAAAAGCCGATATTTTTGAGATTACAGACACTTCCGATAAATCACGTCAAGGAGTTACTTCCAGAAGTGCGTCAAAAGAAACCGGACGTCTTTTCATTACACCTTTAGCTAAAAAGATGGCAAAAGAAAAAGGCCTAGACATGAGTCAAATTCATGGGACTGGCGGCAACGGACGAATCACTAAATATGATGTATTAACAGCTGTACAAGCTCAAGCTGCTTTTGTTCCATCAGGTCAAAAGATTGCTCCACAAACGCAAGAAACAGTAGGTGAAGGACTTAGCGGCATGCGTAAAGTCATTGCCCAAAATATGCGTCGTAGCCTTTCTCAAACTGCCCAGTTGACTCTGCACCGCAAAGTAGATGTAGAAAAATTGATGGAATTCCGGAGTATGTTGAAGAAAGAGTTGGCTGACTCAGGCTCGTATACAAAAATAACAATTACTGCGCTTTTAGCTAAAGCTGTGGCTCAGGCATTGAAAGAAGACCACCGATTAAATACTCGTTATGACGGCCAACAATTAGAGCAACCGAAGGAAGTCCATATAGGTATTGCTACCGCATTGGATGAAGGATTGGTTGTTCCGGTTATTCAAAATGCCGATACGAAATCCATAGGAAAGATTGCGGATGAAATCAAAGACTTAAGTGAACGAGGACGTCAAGGCACTCTTTCAGCGGATGAAATGCATGGTAGTACGTTCAGTATCACCAATATGGGAGGCGGCGGAGTAGAGTACTTCACTCCAATATTGAACAACCCAGAAGTAGCAATACTGGGTGTCGGAGCTCTTCAAAAGGAATTGAAACTGGATGAAGAGGGTAACGTTAAAGAACATTCTATGATCCCGCTTAGTTTATCATTCGATCATCAAATTATTGATGGTTCTGTAGCAGGTGAATTCCTCATCACACTGGCACGATATATAGAACACCCTTACTTGCTAGTTTTGTAAGTTTGCTTGTGTAAATTAGAGGAGACTGCCTCATTATAAAATGAACCTAATAATTAGCGACCCACAAAAGTTAGAGTAAAATCTAACCTTTGGAGGTCGCTTTTTCATGGCAAAATATAGTGAAGAATTTAATTGGCCTATATTCAATCAATAAATACCTGAATAATTCATACCTTTTTCAAAAAATAATAAAAATTATGTTTTTACCGCTAGTTTTACCTTAACTTTTGGCTTTCTATTTTGAGATGATCGAACTAAGGCTTGTTGCATATACTCAAACGGAAAAATGGTTCTGAGTTGACCGAACTAAGGCTAGTTGGGCATACTCAAACAGAAAAATGGTATTGAGTTGATTGAACAGAGGCTTGTTGCATATACTCAAACAGAAAAATGGTTTTGAGATTATCGAACTGAAGCCTGTTGGGCATACTCAAACGGAAAAATGAGTTTGAGATGACCGAACTAAGGCTTGTTGGGCATACTCAAACAGAAAAATGGTATTGAGTTGATTGAACAGAGGCTAGTTGGACATACTCAAACAGAAAAATGGTTTTGAGTTGATCGAACTAAGGCTTGTTCCACTAGCTCAAACAGAAAACGGTTCTGAGTTGATCGAACAAAGGATTATTGCATATACTCAAGCAGAAAAAGATACTAAAATATGAAAGGGTATTCTAATGTTTTGTGAATATTTTAACATTGCTATTTACTTTAATAAAATTCAATCATATAATTAGAAATGAAAACTGTTCTGAATTAAAAAGCTTGATTCGCTTTAGCTAGTTCTAGATATTGTGTATAAGTAAAATAGTGAAAGAATAGGATTGAACGAATAAAAAAATAAATAGTATAAATGGAGTGAAAAAAATGAATACATTAAAAATGGCAAAATATATAGGACTTGTTACGGTTTCAAGCTTGTTGCTAGGTGCGTGTGGACAAGAGAATGCTGCAGAAGAGCAGGCAAATGTGGATGAAAAGGCAACTGAACAGGCAGCGGAAACAACTTTTCCATTAACACTGAATAACTATACTGTATCGTCAGAAGGCGCAGTATTTTCTAAAAAAGAAATCACTTACGAATCTAGTCCAAAATCGATTGTTGCTAATAATCAGGGAACAGCGGAGTTGCTGCTTCAAATTGGCTTAGCTGAGGATATCATTGGTGTAGCTGCATTATACGGTGAAGGTGACGAAACAGTAGCTGAGGATTTCGCTAGCATACCTGTTTTGGCAGAAGGATATGTTGGGAAAGAATTGGTCGTAGGTGCTGATCCGGATATCGTTGTGGGACGAGGACAGCTGTTTGCAAGTACCGAGTGGGGAACGGGAACGGTTGAAGAATTGAACGAAGTGGATATTCAGACTTATGTTCAAGCGACATCAACGGCCGACGCAACTTTTGATGATTTATATACAGATATTGCTAATTTAGGGAAATTATTTACAGTTGAAGAGAAGGCACAACAATTTTCAACGGATGTGAAAATACGGATGGATGCGATAGTCTCAGGTATTCCTGCTAACCAGGAAGCACTTGAATATGCTTACTTATTTGGAGCAGAAGGTACTAACGTAGAAATATATAGTGGTGCAGCAGACACTTACTTAAATGATGCTTTAAGTTATATGGACTTGAATAATACATTTGCAGATGCAACGGGAGAAATCAGTGCTGAAGCCTTATTGGAAGCTGATCCAGACGTGTTATTTCTGGTCAACTACACTGGTGGACGCGATCCCAAAGAAAGTTTAGCCGATTTGAAAGCAAATGACGCACTGTCAAGTCTAACTGCGATCAAGGAAGACCGGATTTATACTATCGATTACAATCAGTTCTGGAGTTACGGTTACCAAATCTTAACCGGTATGGAACAACTCAGTGCCGAATTGTATGGCGAAAATTAATTTATAGCTAGGAAGGAATAAAATGATGAACCGCATCAACAAACAACGCCGATTATTCTATATAAGTTTGCTTCTATTTATCGTATTGATTGTTTTTTCAGTTGGGATCGGCGTCGCAGTCGGACAGGTCGCGGTACCTCTAAAAGAATCTTTTCAGATACTGCTTAAAAACTTGTCAGGTGGGATAGTTGATAATTTAGCTGGCGTTTCTTCTAGTGCTCATGAGAATATCATCTGGCAGATTCGGTTTCCAAGAGTACTTTTAGCGATGCTCACGGGTATGGGGTTATCATTAGCCGGTGCGGTCATGCAGACAACAGTCCAGAATCCACTCGCAGATCCTTATATCTTAGGTATCTCGTCGGGTGCATCTCTAGGTGCGACTTTTGCTATCATGATTGGCTTTGGCGGGACCAGTATATTGGCTCAACTTGGTTTATCTTTTTGGGCATTCCTAGGTGCTGTGACAGCTGCGCTTCTGGTCTTACTTTTATCGAATGTGAATGGCCAAATGAATTCTACCAAACTGATTTTATCAGGGATGGTATTAAATGCCCTTTTTACAGCATTTTCTAATTTTATTATTTATATAGCTAATGATGCGGAAGGTATTCGTTCAGTAACTTTTTGGATGATGGGAAGTTTGGCAGGAGCAAGCTGGTCCAAGCTTCCGTTGATAGCCACAGTTGTCCTGATTTGTTTTTTATTCTTCTTAACACAAGAACGTATTTTAAATATCATGCTATTGGGCGATGAAGCAGCTATTACGCTTGGGGTGAATTTGAGGTTTTACCGTAAATTGTATCTCGTTATCACTTCGATTTTAACCGGTATTATTGTTGCAAATAGTGGAATGATTGGATTTGTGGGGTTGATTATTCCACATATTGTCCGAGGGATAGTCGGATCAAATCATCGTTACTTTTTACCATTATCTGTTTTTTCGGGATCCTTATTCATGGTGTGGTCCGATATTTTATCTCGTATTATCCTGCCAACGGTTGAATTGCCTATCGGTATTTTGACATCTTTGATCGGCGCACCACTGTTCATTTATATTTTTATCAAAAAAGGCTACGAGTTTGGAGGGTAAGCATGAAGTTAACGATCGATAACGTATCAGTATCTATTGCCTCCCATAAAATTATAGAAGATGTTTCCTTACACGTCAGTAAGAATCAGTTCGTAGGTCTGATTGGACCGAATGGCTGTGGGAAATCGACTTTATTGAAAAGTGTTACTAAAATACTTGAACCCAATAAAGGAGTCATTACGCTGGGTGACGAGAATGTTCAGGAACTTTCAAATAAACAGCTCGCAAAAAAATTAGGTGTGGTGGGACAGTTCCACCAAGTCAATTTTGATTTTTCCATCCGTGACATGTTATTGCTCGGACGGTCACCCTACAAAGGTTTGATGGAGAGAGAAAATGCTCTGGATTATGAAATTGTTGAGAAGGTCCTTATCCAACTGGAATTGGAAAAAATCGCTGACAGGAGTTTCTTATCACTGTCAGGTGGCGAAAAACAGCGGGTCATATTAGGCAGAACTTTAGTCCAACAGCCTAAATTTCTAGTTTTAGATGAGCCCACCAATCATTTGGATATCAAATATCAATTGAGTATTTTGAAAACAGTCAGTTCCCTATCGATTGGTGTATTAGCTGCTTTACATGATTTGAATTTGGCTGCACGTTTTACGGATTACTTGTACGCTATGAAAGATGGACAGATCATTAAAGAAGGAAGACCTGAAGAAGTTTTAACACAAGCGGTCATTAAAGATCTGTATGAAGTCGATTGTCGCACATATATTAATCCTATTTCAGGTAAACAGACTATTGAATTTCTATGAAAATAAAAAAATTGAAAAACACTTAAATAAAAGGAAATAATGAAATATAGTCTTCTACAGAATTACACAAATCCTGAAGAGTTTTCTTGCTAACGCTTTTATAAAAAAACCAAAAACTAAAACACTCATTTTCGGTTAGGGGCCCATCCCCTTAAGTAATGAGTTTTTTTAGCGAGCACTTTTTGAGGACTAGTCCTAGCTTTTAAATTGTATTTCCTCTACTTCATCATAAGTTTGTTTCAATTAAGTTCTATACACATAGTTCACCTTCCTAAAATAATCGGAAGCTTACCTAATAAATAGTCGAAATATAATTATGATATAATGCAGTAATTACATTCACAGAAAATCAGAAAGGTAATGATATTTATGAAAACAGTACAAGTAACGGGATACGGAGATGTAGATAAATTACAATTAGTTGACCAAGCTATTCCAGACCCAAAAGAAAATGAAGTGCTGATCAAAGTCAAAGCATGCGCAATAAACAATACAGAGATTTGGATGAGAGAAGGGGCTTACGGCACAGGCTCAAAATCGGGATGGCGACCAGAAGGAGTTCATTTTCCTCGCACCCCAGGCTCTGATATAGCAGGAACCATTGTTAAGTCAGGTAGTGCTGTAGATAAGACCATGATTGGAAAGGATGTTGTCCTTTTCCCATTTACCTCAAGTGGAAAGCCCGGGTTCGAACATATTTCAGAAGATATGTCTTTCATAGGTTCTGAATATGATGGTGGATATGCGGAATTTGTGGCGTGGCCTGCTCACCTTTGCTTTGACATGCCTCTCTCCGACTACACAGAAAGTTCTGTGTTCACAGTTAGTGGTTTGACAGCATGGCATATGAACGAACAAATTCAAGTTCAGCCTGAAGAAACGATAATGGTAACTGGATCAAATGGCGGCGTGGGATCCTTAAATGTACAAATTGCCTCAAAAGTATTTGGCGCTAAAGTAATTGTGATTGTTGGAGACTTAACTTTGGAAGGAAAAATGAAGGAACTGGGTGCAACACATGTATTATCTTATAAATCAGATAACCTTGCTGAAGAAATCATTCAGGTGAACGGTGGTCCGGTTGACTCGGTACTAGACGTTGTCGGAGATGCTTTGTTCTCTACTTCTTTAGAAGTACTGAAAAAAGGCGGGAAATTCTGTACATCTGGATCTGCTGGCGGTCAGAAAACAGAACTTGATTTTAGAAAAATATATTTAAAACATATTACGCTTTATGGCTCTGTATTAGGTACTAGAGAAGAGTTTAAACGCCTACTTCAGGCTGTATCTGAAGGGAAAATAAAACCAGTAATTGATCGTACTTTTCCTTTAGAAGAAGCACGAGAAGCTCAACTTTATTTTAAAAAAGCAGGAAAATTAGGGAAAGTGGTCCTGATTAATTCATAACTCTCAATTATGTGTTCATTTTCTAAAATTATATCGCTTAATTGTCTCTTTTGAGATTTCACTCTAACATGGGTGAATCATGAATCCTATTCACGATAAATAAGTATTAGATCCTAGTCTGTATCCCTTTAAAAAAGAAGCAATTCTATTATACTTAGGTTGAAAAGGTAATAGGAGGAAATTAAGATGAAAAAAATCATTAAAGGAAAGAATGATGTGTCTATTGCAGTAGAAGATATAGGCTATGGGCAACCAATTATTTTCTTGCATGGCTGGCCGTTTGATCATCAGATGTTTGAATATCAGTACAATTATTTTTTGCCTAGAGGCTATCGAGTGATTGGAGTCGATTTTAGTGGGTTTGGTGACTCAGATCTGGTTATTGAGGAGTATGGCTACGATACATTGGCTGATGATATCAAAGTGGTTTTAGAAGAACTTCAAATTGAAGAAGCTATTTTAGTTGGATTCTCAATGGGTGGAGCAGTAGCAACGCATTACATGGCTCGCCATCAAGGATTTGGAATCAAGAAGTTGATCTTGATCAGTGCGGCGGTTCCACAATTCGCTAAGAAACCTGCTTACTCAATCGGTATTAAAAAATCGGAAATTACTTCCATGATTGACCAAATCCAAATTGATCGGCCTAAAATGATTCAAGACTTTATTAAAAAGTTGTTTCATGAGAAAACCTATGGCTCCTATAAAGATTGGCTGACAAGCTTAGCATTAAGGGCTTCTTCTTATGGGATGATTCTTTCAGCTCTTGCTATGCGGGATGAGAATGTACAAGCAGATCTTGAACAGATTACAGTGCCAACTTTGATTTTTCACGGTGAAAAAGACACTGTTTGTTCGTACGAAGTTGTTGAAGAGATGACCCAATTGATCCCTAAAAATATTGTTGTACCTTTTAGAAAAAGCGGTCATGCGATTTTTCATGATGAAACAGACAAGTTGAATCGGACGATGCTGATGTTTATTCAAAATAAGAACTAAAGAAAAAGCTAGGAACAGAAATTGTTGCTAGCTTTTTTATCGTTCGCTAGCCGAAATTTTATTTTTCTTAAGCTAAAACCTCATAAATCTAGTCAATGGCTGTTGAATCATCTTTCCAATAGATGAAAATGGAAACTAGTCAATTTTTAAACTAAAAGGATAAAGGTGTATATAAAATAGTTTGTTTAAGACATTCGCAGCTGGCATTAGTAAGGCTAATATCAGCTATGAAAAATAGTAATTTGTATCATATCAGCCATAGGGATATACTTAAAATGCGAATGGAAGCGCTTTTTTAAAATCGAAGAATGATTTCGTAAAATAGACTTATTACTGGTTATGAAAGAAAGCAATGGTTGCCATAAAAGAGAGGTGGAGTAAAAAGTGTATAAAACAATCTTGTATGAAGAAAAAGAGACTATTGCGTACATTACTTTTAATAGACCTGAGGTGGGAAATGCTTTCTCAGAAGATTCATTTCGAGAAATTCCAGCAGCTTTAACGAAGGCATCAGAAGATGCTTCTATCCGTGCAGTAGTTTTGACAGGAAAAGGAAAGTTGTTTTGTGGCGGGGGAGACGTCAACCAATTTAAAGAAGTTATTGAAAGAGATGATGGGGGGATCCCAGAACAGTTGGTAGAAGCTACTGGAGCAATGAGTCGTGCTATCCGAAACTGCAGCAAACCGGTTATTGCTGCTATTAATGGAGCGGCAGCTGGTGCGGGTGTCGGGGTTGCGTTGGCAGCTGATTTTTGTATCATGGAAAAACGCAGCTCTCTTGTTACAGCTTTTGTAGGCATGGGATTACCAGGAGACACAAGTGTGCTCTATTTCTTACAAAAGATGGTAGGGACCGCAATAGCTACCGAATTATTGATGCTTTCTAAGCCGATCAAAGGTGAGCGTGCCTCTGAGTTAGGTTTGGTAAATCAAGTCGTTGAAGATGGTACATTAGAGGAAGAGACATGGGCATTTGCCAAAAAAGTAGCTTCTTTACCAACTCAAACGATTTCCTATCAAAAAGAACTGTTCAATGAGTTTTTTTATAGCGATTTAGAGAAATTCAATCAGAGAGAGGCACAACTGATGCATCTGGCTTCTTTAACAGATGATCATAAAGAAGCTGTTACGGCCTTTCTTGAAAAAAGAGCCCCTCACTTTAAAGGTCACTGAACAAAGATACTTACGAAAAAAGGTAATTACCATCTTAATGAAACATAATCGCATCAGGTCTGACGAAGTTGCATCTTAAATACAAAGGATGCAGCTTCTTTGCTGTGACTCCATATACGAGCTGCTTGAAGATGAAAATTTTGCAGAGATCATGATTGTGGAGGAGTTTGATAATCTAAGTTCAGCAACTCAAGCAATGAATAAAGATGAAATTGCCGGGTTCATCACAATTCCAGAAAATTTTAGCTATCATGTATGGCAGTCTATCTATCATGAAGAAGACACGTCAAGTGCTTTAAATATGACTGTAAATGAAGCTGAAAATATGGCCTCGATTATTATTGAGAGTGTGGTCACAACGTTTGTTGCGCAATATAATTTGGAGACATCTATTGCTTTAGCGACTAACGGACAAGCTGAGGCAGAAAATCAAACGATACAACAGGGTGAAAAAGTACAACTTTCGGTCGAAGAGCCGGTAAGTGCGTTCCAATATTATACGATTGGAATGGGAGTCATGTTTGCACTCTCAACAGCTCCAATCATAGCAACTCGTGCTTTCAAAGAAAAAGAGCAACATGTTTTTGGGCGCATCATGCTATCTGGTACAAAACCGTTGACGTATCTAAGCAGTAAAATGATTTCTGGAACCTTGATTACATTTGTACAATTAGCTATCCTTTTCGCGTTATCTACATTGATTTTTGGGACATTCAAAGGGAGAGATAGTGATTTTTGGATAAATGTAGTGTACACGACAGGTTTATACTCATTATTAGTTGGAAGTCTAGCGAGCATACTCACTTCTATTTCTTTGTATGCAAATGATAACAGAACAGTTGGATTCTTCGGATCTTTTGTCAGTGTATTTGCCTTTTTAGGTGGTAGTTACACCCCTGTAGAACAATTTTCAGAATATTTAAAACAAGTTGGGAATTGGACTCCAAATGGAGCAATGATGACTTCTTATTTGCAATTGCTGCAAGGATTTGATTTTCAAGAAGTGCTTCCTTTGATGCTGAGAGTGATTGGGATGACGGTCATTTCATTACTTATGGCAGTCATCATATTTCCAAAAAGGAGGTTAGATTAAATGGGCAATGTATTTATACTCCAATGGAAAAGATTGATGAAGCATCCTCTGGTCGTCGTAATGTTTTTAGGATTAACCATTTTATTTGTTTATTTTATGGGTGGAAGTCAAGGGAGTTCGTCTATAAATGTACAATTATACAGTGAAAGTTTAACGAAAGAAGAATTAAATAGTTGGATAGATCGCTTAAATAAAGATGATTCGATTATTTTTGAAGCAACTGATTATGAAACCGTAGAAGAAGAAATACGAATGAATGAGATTGGCTATGCGATGGAAATAGGAGCAGAAACCTATCAATTTTTAGTTGGTAGAGAAGATGAGCGCTTACCGGTAGTAGACCAACACGTCAACCAAATTTTTAGGGAGCAGGTCCGTCTAGAAAAGGTTAGAGCGGAGTTTCCAGATAGCGAAATTGAAGTACGGGAATTTTTAACGGTTGAAGGAATAACACAAACTGGGGATTCAGGGACCCTGAATCGGTATCAATTGAGTATTTTAACTGGAATGACTTTTTACTTTGCGATGTTTACTATTTTGTACCTACAAATAAACGTAGTAGAAGAGAAGAAAAAGGGAACTTGGAATCGATTGATTTTTTCTCCACTTTCTAAGACCCAGATTTATTTAGGTTTGCTTTCGCATTATTTTTTAGTAGGATTAGTGCAGATAGTGATTGCCTTTTTCATTTTAACTAATCTATTAGATCTTGATTTAGGGACAAACTATGTATCGATGGCAGCTGTTACTTTGGCATTTATTTTTACCATCGTTTCTTTAGGGATGCTGATATCAGCTTTAGTACCTTCGCCGCAATCGCTACAAGTCGTTATTCCGATCGTCGCTACGTCGATGGCGATGTTAGGTGGAGCCTTCTGGCCTTTAGATATAGTTGATAACCGATTCTTACTCTTCATAGCTGAGTTTATTCCTATTAAACACGGTCTAAATGGAATGGTAGATGCTATCTATTCAGGATTTCCACTTAGCCAACTGCTGCAACCCATTGGGATTCTACTCCTTATGGGGGATCTTATTCATGGGAATGGGGATCAACTTGATGGAGCGCGTATCAAATGTATAGATGCTAAATAATTGTAAATATTAGTAAGAAAAGCTGTTCTGGAATGAACAGCTTTTTTTGTCTGTTTTTTTTAATTGTTGATAGATCAGGTAGATCACTTATTTGGAAATTTCTGTAGGAATAGGAGTTGCTTGTAGCCATGTAAAGGATCCATGGCTCTCCACAAGCAAACCCGTTATTTCAGAATATTTTTTTTCTTAAGAAAAGTAGCTACGAGTAGGTTGATGGTGATTGTTCATTCATTCGGCTAACTTAGCTTCATACTACTCATTAGGAGCTGGAACAGTTATCGTCTATTCCTGAGTCTTGCCATCGTCTTTAAAGCGATATAAGTCTTCATTGCTACTGTGGGGTTGTTTCAAGCATTGATGAGGCTATGCTTGCTTTTTTGTGTAGAAAGTGTAGCTTGAATCTCGTTACTCTGTTATAATGGCGTTCGACGTAGTAAAATACAACGAGACACTATGCCTCTGGTTTTTTCGAAAGCTATAAAAAAACTTTCAAATTAGCTATAATTTTTAGTGTAGATAGACTTAATCTAATGACATTACTTACCCAAATTTCTGGAGGAATAGGGTTGCTTGTAGCCTAACATGAAGCACTGTGGGCAAATAACACTAAGTGTATCATGTTTGTAAGCAGCTAAAGCAGCAACAACCATGACAACTTTTGGTTGTAGGCTTCAGGCGTTCCCTTGGCTCTCCACAAGCAAACCCGTCCATTCCAGAAGAATTTTTTTGAAGTATCCACGCCATTTGATGTAGAAATTTTTTAAAGAGATTTTATAAACTAATTTTTGAGAGAAATCTATTTCTGTTATACTAGGTTGTGTCTTAAAACTATTTGGTTAAGAGAAAAATAGCTGCTATATATACAAAGGCTAAGTAGGACGTTGCGAGTTTATCATAACGTGTCGCGATATGACGGAAATGCTTTAACTTATTAAAGAAACACTCCACCAAATGACGTTCTTTATATAGCCACCAATCAACAGTCCAAGGTTCTTTTGTATTTTTCTTTGGTGGAATGGTATAAGTCGCATCGTGATTCGTCACATAAGTCCGAATGTCTAAAGAACCGTATGCACGATCGCCAATAACATTACTGCCTTGTATTTCAACGTGTTGAAGAACTTCAATAGCGAGAACACTATCATGGAGATTTCCACCTGATAGCTGAAAATATAATGGATTTCCTAATCCGTCTACGATGACATGTATTTTTGTTGTGTGCCCACCACTGCTTTTACCGATATGTTGCGAGATGACAGAATTTAGCCCCCTTTTTTTGCACCGGCACTCTGCTGATGCGCCGTTACAACGGTTGAATCGATACTCAAGTTTTCGTAATCTGCTTCATAATTCAACGTAATAAAAAGGGATTCAAGTAAACCAGTATCACGCCATAAACAAAAGCGGCTATAGACCGTTTTCCATGATCCGTAGCGTTCTTTTGGCAGATCTCGCCAAGCAGCACCGCTTCTAGCAATCCATAAAACAGCATTGAACATTATACGATTGCTTTTAGGTGGTCTACCTGTGTGATATTCGGGAAACAGATTTTTGATTTGATTCCACTGCACATCAGTCAGCTCATAACGTTCAATACTCATCATGATCACTCCTGTTTTCTTTTATTATACCGAAAATCAGGATGGCAGTCAGTTTTCAGACACGCCCTAATTAAAATAAAAATAAAAATATAAAGGTAATAGAGAAGAAGCAGATTCTTTTTGTTTTTTTTCAATTTTTATACGAAAGGATTGTAAAATGAAAGATAATTTTTGGCAAGAATTGCCGCGACCGTTTTTTGTATTGGCACCCATGGAAGATGTGACAGATGTTGTGTTTCGCCATGTTGTCGCTAAAGCAGCAAAACCCGATGTTTTTTTTACTGAATTTACGAATAGTGAAAGCTATTGCCACCCTGATGGCAAAGAAAGTGTGCGTGGACGTTTGACGTTTACTGAAGACGAACAGCCTATGGTCGCTCATATTTGGGGAGATAAACCTGAATTCTTTAAAGAGATGAGTATTGGTGTGGCCGAACTCGGCTATCGTGGAATCGATCTCAATATGGGATGCCCAGCACCTAACGTTTTTAAACATGGTAGAGGTTCAGGCTTGATTCTTCGTACAGAAGTTGCTGCTGAATTGATACAAGCATCCAAAGCAGGAGGTATTCCTGTAAGTGTTAAGACTCGATTAGGTCATGCTAGTATAGATGAATATACTGCGTGGCTCACTCACTTATTGAAACAAGATATTGCTAATCTATCTATCCATCTGCGTACGAAAAGAGAAATGAGTAAGGTAGATGCTCACTGGGAACTCATTCCAGAGATAAAGAAATTACGTGATGAAATTGCCCCACAAACGTTAATAACGATTAACGGAGACATTCCTGATTACAAAACCGGTATGGAGCTGGCTGAAAAGTATGGCATTGATGGAGTGATGATTGGACGAGGTATCTTTCATAATCCATTTGCTTTTGAAAAAGAGCCAAAAGAACACGGTCCAAAAGAATTATTAAATCTTTTTAAACACCACTTAGATTTATTTGATCAATTTTCAGAAAAAGGGACCAATGCCTTTAAGCCACTTCGTCGTTTCTTTAAAATTTATATTCGCGAATTTAAAGGAGCGAGCAGTTTGAGGGTTCAATTGATGGATACGAAGACAACAGATGAAGTTCGTGCATTATTAGCTGAGTTTGAAGAGAAGCACCTTTTAGAAGAGAAAAGCAGTTTATAAGTAAAGAGCAAGCCTAAGAAATCGCATTGATTTCTTAGGCTTTTTCTATGAAATTTAGTGAAATGATTTTTTTGAAAGTGGTCATCGATTTGAATGCTGTCATCTTCTAAGGGCATAATATTCAGCTCTTATTGAGTACCTATAAAAATGAAACAAAACAGCTCTTTAAAGTGTTATTATTGAAGTAATTAGTTGGTCGAAATCACTTGAATTATGAAAGTGTACATACTATGATGACTAATGAAGAATGAACTTATATTCGAATAGATCAAACAGCTAAATTGTACAAATGAATTTTAAAACTTTTTTAGATTCTCTGCTTATAAAAGACTCAATAAAGTCGTTAGCTGTAGTTAAGAAAATTTTAAAAAAATGAAGTATTGACGCAAAGTTAGTTGGCTGAGAGAGTTGGACTCTCCAGTCTGTAATTGCTCGAATAGAAGAGGAGCTTAATTATGAAAAAAGATTTCGTAGTTATTGGGTTAGCAAGATTTGGTAGTAGTGTATGTAAAGAATTGTATCGTTTGGGCCATCAAGTTTTGGCAATAGATACAAATGAGGCAAAAGTGAATGCTGTTTTAGATCATAGCACAAAGGCTGTAATAGCAGATGCTTCCCGTGAAGATGTTCTTAAGTCTTTAGGTGTTGGAAACTTTGATTACGCTATAGTTGCCATTGGAGATAATATGCAGTCTAGCATACTATGTACCCTATTGTTAAAAGAAATGGGTATAAAAAATGTTTGGGTAAAGGCTCAAGATTCTAACCACGCAAAAGTCCTTACTAAAATCGGTGCGGATAGGATCATTCAGCCAGAATACGATATGGGGATCAGAGTTGCTAATCAATTGGAATCTGGAAAACTACAAGAATATATTGAGCTATCTGAGGATTATAGCATCTCAGAACTATATATAACAAAAAAATTAGCTAATAAGACGCTCAATGATACAGATATCAGATCAAAGTACGGTTGCACTATTTTAGCTGTAAAGAATGGGAAAAAGGTGAATATCTCTCCTTCACCTGATGACAAACTATACGAAGGCGATATGATCGTTGTCATTGGAAACAACGAAGATATAAAACGTTTTGAAGAGAAAGGGCTGTAAATAAATGAACAAGGTCAATCTGAAAAAATATTTAAAACGATCTACTAGGCGCTTTAGTCCACCTATGACAGTCGTTTTCAGTTTCTTTACGCTTATTTTAATTGGTACAGCATTATTAAAATTACCCTTTGCGACTACACAAACCATTTCTTGGTTAGATACGTTATTTACAGCCACTTCTGCTGTTACGGTAACAGGATTGATCGTAGTCGATACGGGGACAGCCTTCACTCTATTCGGACAAACAATCATTATAATGCTCATGCAACTTGGAGGATTAGGATTAATGACCTCTGCCGTTTTTATCTTTTTCATATTCAAACGAAGAATTGGCATGCAACAAAGAGATCTCGTTAAAGAATCTTTAAATCAAGGCTCTTCAGGGGGCGTTATCCGCTTGGTGCGTCATGTGCTTTTTTTCTCTTTAAGTATCGAACTGATTGGTTTTACCTTATTGTCCATTAAATGGATCCCAGAATTTGGAGTTTGGAAAGGTGCCTTTTATAGTTTATTCCATACTGTTGCAGCCTTTAATAATGCTGGGTTTTCTCTGTGGGCTGATAATTTATCCGGCTATGTAGGAGATCCTGTCGTTAACTTAACGATTACAAGCCTATTTGTTTTAGGAGGAATAGGATTTACTGTTCTTTTAGATGTGTGGAATAAGAAAAAATTTAAGTCATTGACTCTGCATTCAAAAGTTATGATCGTAGGTACCCTGATCATAAATGCCATTGCAATAATTTTAATTTTTGTGCTAGAATATTCAAATCCTCAAACTTTAGGCAGTTTATCACTTGGAGATAAAGCATGGAGTGCTTATTTTCAAGGTTTGACTCCTAGAACAGCCGGTTTTAATTCAATCGATATCACTGCGTTAACAGCACCTTCTATGCTCTTGACGATCCTCTTGATGTTTATTGGGGCAGGGAGTGCGTCAACTGGTAGTGGGATCAAGTTAAGTACTTTTATTATTTTACTTTTAACAACGACTACAAGTCTAAGAGGTGGAGAAGAAGTATCTTTATTTGGACGAAGGATCAGGAATAGTGCTGTTTTTAGAGCTTTAACGTTGACAACAATAAGCTTTTTATTAGTTTTTATAGCTATTTTCATCTTAACGATAACTGAAAATGGATCGTTTATCGATATCGTTTTTGAAGTTGTTTCAGCATTTGGAACAGTAGGACTCTCAGCAGGCTTGACACCTGAACTATCCATTATAGGTAGATTTGTGATCATGTTCGTCATGTTCATAGGGCGTATCGGACCTATTACGATTGTCTCTATATTGATTGCTAGAAAAGGAACTTCCTTGATACGTTACCCTCAAGAAGATCTATTCATCGGATAATATCGACAGCCCAAAAGAAGGTCAATGGTTGACCTATTTAAGAATAGGCAGCATCAGAACTGAAACTAATGGGAGTATAAAATTTTAGCGTGAATTTATTGGAGATACAATTCTAACCGGTCATCGATGAAGAGAAGAAAGCTTTGCGTTAGTTCTAGGAATTAGTTTTATACTGATTTTCTAGAAACTAATAATAAAGCTTTCTTTTTTTTCTAAATAATTTTCCAAATAATATAATGGAGAAAATTATTAGGTTGTGTCTTAAAACTATTTGGTTAAGAGAAAAATAGCTGCTATATATACAAAGGCTAAGTAGGACGTTGCGAGTTTATCATAACGTGTCGCGATATGACGGAAATGCTTTAACTTATTAAAGAAACACTCCACCAAATGACGTTCTTTATATAGCCACCAATCAACAGTCCAAGGTTCTTTTGTATTTTTCTTTGGTGGAATGGTATAAGTCGCATCGTGATTCGTCACATAAGTCCGAATGTCTAAAGAACCGTATGCACGATCGCCAATAACATTACTGCCTTGTATTTCAACGTGTTGAAGAACTTCAATAGCGAGAACACTATCATGGAGATTTCCACCTGATAGCTGAAAATATAATGGATTTCCTAATCCGTCTACGATGACATGTATTTTTGTTGTGTGCCCACCACTGCTTTTACCGATATGTTGCGAGATGACAGAATTTAGCCCCCTTTTTTTGCACCGGCACTCTGCTGATGCGCCGTTACAACGGTTGAATCGATACTCAAGTTTTCGTAATCTGCTTCATAATTCAACGTAATAAAAAGGGATTCAAGTAAACCAGTATCACGCCATAAACAAAAGCGGCTATAGACCGTTTTCCATGATCCGTAGCGTTCTTTTGGCAGATCTCGCCAAGCAGCACCGCTTCTAGCAATCCATAAAACAGCATTGAACATTATACGATTGCTTTTAGGTGGTCTACCTGTGTGATATTCGGGAAACAGATTTTTGATTTGATTCCACTGCACATCAGTCAGCTCATAACGTTTAATACTCATCATGATCACTCCTGTTTTCTTTTATTATACCGAAAATCAGGATGGCAGTCAGTTTTCAGACACGCCCTGTCTGTGTCAAGTTTTTCTCGGTCGTCCTATTATCCTGCTAGTTTAGGCGTTCTACTTTTGTACACTCGTCTACTACCGCACGGCTCCGCCGTTTGCTGGCCCATCCGTTTGGAGAAGGTTCCTAAAACAAGGAACCTTCCCCAAACAGAAGGGAATTAACGAAAACTTTTTATGAGTTTCCCCATTGCTGATGAATGAGAAGCATACAACGGCATTGTCCCATCCTTTGCACCAACCGACTGACGTGTCTTCTGATGCAATAGCGACGATAAACGAACCGTTTGTTTCAGCTTGCGTTGTTGTCTCGTACTCCTATTTTGTTGGTGAAGATAGGCGTCACGTAACGTGTGATTTAAGATGCCTTGTTTTACCTTTACCATGGCTTCACAGCCTTCTTCGCTCCAATGCATCCCACGCTTTTTCATCCGAAAAGAAATATGCCGCTGATTCGACTCCATTGCGCCTAAACCTCTTGCGTCCTGCGGAACCTGTTCTACTTTTTCACGCCAATCGAAAATTCGATCCCAATTCCGTAATACGTATGTTCTAAAGGTAGTCAGTTTTTCCACTGCTGGTGTCTCGTCTAGTGTGCTTTCATAAGTATCCAACCAGATTGTTAACTCATTTAAATCATGTGTTTTTAAAGCTTGATTGACCTTCTGTTTAAAGAGGCTAGTCTGTGAACCAAACGCGCGATTTAAGCCTTGGAAGATGTGATAAGAGTCTAACTGATTGACTACAGGATAGTTCGACTGAGAAAAGGCTTCTTGAAATTTGTCTGCGGTATAGCCTTGTCCACCGTCACTATTGGTAATGACTTGAGCTTGTTGTAACGCATAATGACTCGCAGTAAAGGCTTGAACTTCTGCCCAAAAACCAGCCGTTTTTTTAGTCGTCATGATCGCTTTAGGCTCCTTTAAGGAGACTCTCTTTCCATTTTTCTCCCAGCCTTCGTAAAGTAGCGCATGACGAACTTCTAAGCTTTTTCTCTTTTCCGTCCCACGAACAAAAATGCCATCAGCCTCGGCGTAAAAATAGTCCACTTTTTTACCTTCTGGCAACTCGACGGCTTCGTCTAGTTCTACTACCATTTCTTCATCTTCACGTGCTTGTGCTCCTCCAACTCGTTTAAGAAGACTGCCGACTGTTTGGTGACTAATAGTGACTGCCGTCCATTCTTTCAATAATTCAGCGGTGTCCCGGTAGGTACACTTACTAGCTAGTTCTGCTACTTTCACTTCTACGAGTGGACTATGGCGTTGGTAGTTTCGAATGCCTAACCAGTCATCTAGCGGATAATGATTTTGACTCTCTTGATCGACCATTAAGGTACGGCGATAACGAACAGGACCAAAAATAAACTGAACGGTTTTCCAATCGTCTCGTTTCACTTTCCAGCCTTCGCCTTGTTTTTGTTCTTTGATCACTTGATTCATATGGGTGAAGATATCTCCTACTAATTCAGTGAATACTTCATACATATAGAGTTGTATAGACTCCTCTGTAGCGATTAAATCGCTCGATTCCTTTATTATTTCATATAATTTTGTTATAATTCTATCCATAAGAAGGCCTCTTTCATCTATGTATTTGCCGCTCAGCATACATTTATGATAGAACGCCTTCTTTCATTTTGCTAGTAAAAAATAAAATCATCTCGAGAACTATTTTACACATACGACACGCCCTAATAACGATTATTTAGAGGAAACGTTTCCTAGATTAGAGTATTAGTGTGTATACTATAGATAAATAGAAAACCTCGACCAAAAATTGTTGCCAAAATGGGTCGGAAATAGTTCGTACAATAAAAAAATTGGGTCAAGTACATATAGAGAAAGGGGTAACGAGATGAATAAAAGAGTAAGAATGTCATTGTCTATTGGAGCAGCGTTTCTGTTTAGTATGGCGTTTGGAGAAGTCGTTTTTGCAGAAAATGAATTAACGGATATCACGATCGAAATTGAACTGCAAGAAGACGGCTCTGGAATCGTCAAAGAACATAGAAAGATGAACATGGATGATGGTACTGAATTATATATTGTGTTAAATGATCTGCAGGATTCTAAACTGCTGGATTTTTCGGTTATGGGTTTTCAAAAAATAGATCCATGGGAACCAGATGCTTCCTTAGAGGAAAAGGCTGATCACTATGGCATTGTCGGGACAGATGACGGATTAGAACTCATATGGGGTATTGGTA
The DNA here is from genome assembly GCF_000744115.1 of Carnobacterium alterfunditum DSM 5972. Lineage (NCBI taxonomy): Bacteria > Bacillati > Bacillota > Bacilli > Lactobacillales > Carnobacteriaceae > Carnobacterium > Carnobacterium alterfunditum. The sequence goes on from NZ_JQLG01000004.1 coordinate 1,568,579, forward strand.
AATATGGCGAAAATGACTACGAAGTGACGTACGCTTTATCAAACTTAGTGCGCGAATTGGAAGATGGACAAGGCTTACTATGGAATTTTGATACATTTTCTGATATTCCTGCAGAAAAATTGACGGTTAAAATCACTGGATTTGAGCCCTTTACAGAAGAGAATGTCCGTTTCTGGGGTTTTGGATTTGAAGGCGATATCCAATTAGAAGGCAACACGATCGTATGGGAAGCGGAGGAAGTAGTAAACAATAGCAAAGATGTAACGGTATTGCTGCAATTTCCACAAGTCCTTTTCGCTACACAAGCCAATGTTGGTATGACATCGGAAGAACAGCGTGAAATGGCAATGAACGGCTCAGCGTATAATGATGAGGCTACTTCTAATACAGTTCCTATCGTCATCCTCTCTCTCATTGCAGTTACTGGTGGAGGAGCCACAGTTTTTGCTATCAAGTATTATAAAAAATTGAAACAAGCAAAAGAAGCAGCTGGACAAATGCGAACAGGGAAACAACGAGTCAAGGAGAATAAAACGGTTATATTAGAGGGAATCCCCTATCAAGGAGAAGACTTTGCCGGTATTGCTTATTTGCTGCAAGATATAGACAAGGGCTATTTTGAAGATTACTTCTCAGCTTATTTATTGAGATGGTCGTATGAAAAGCGGATCATTATCCATACTGCCGAAGATAAGTCATTATTTAGCGATGGATTTGATACTGAAATAGAGATCCCTCATTTTGAGGAAGAGCGTGCGCGTTATCCCCAATCATTCACAAAATTTGTTGATAAAATCAAGACAAATCATGGGGAGACTTATGAAACTGGTTTATGGCTCATGTTATTGGACGCTTCAAACAGTAACGGGTTTATTGAAGATAATAAAATGAAAAAATGGGCAAAAAAACATGCTAAAGAAGTAGGGAAGTTTGCGGATTATTTGATAGATTATTCAAAAGAGTTCTTAGAAAAAGAAAGACTTATTTCATTCAAAGAAATCAAAGTATGGGGAACGAAAAGCGAAGTAGCCATTGCAAGTCCTGAAGGTGATAAATTATTTGATCGTCTGGTTCAATTTGATAATTATTTGGAAGAAATCGATTTAGAAGGTTTTGCGGATAATACTAATCCATTCACTTTTGAAGAATTTTTGTTCTGGAACACTTTGTACTATAGAAGTGAAGAACTGACAGAAGAGTTCAAGGAAATGATCCCGAATCCGAATAATATCTCTGGGGAAAATCAATTCATTTATTATTACTGGTATTGGAATGGGGTAACAGGATTTAGAAATAACTGGTCTAGTGGATTAGCAAGCGGCGGATTTCACTCAAGTTCTTCATCAGCAGCATCCGGAACAGGCGGTTCAACTTCCTTTGGTGGAGGAGGAGGTGCCGGTGGTGGAGGCGGTGGAGGGGCTCGATAGGTGAGTCTCCTAATAGTTTGATGTGTATTAATTAGTTTTAAATACTAAAAAAGACAAAACATCTTTTAAAGATGTTTTGTCTTTTTTTGTTATAGATTTAGTTCATTCCATCTCTAATCGAATCCTACATAGACTCTTTCACTTTGGATATTACAAGGTACTCCATTGCTATCAAGAGTGCTGATAAAATCATTGTGTTAGATCAAGGGGATATTTTAGGAGTTAGAAAGTTTTTTTACAGCAAAAAAACAGCAGCTCGATTTGATTTTCCGAAAAGTCTGGCAAACGGTTAAGTGGCTGCTGTTTCTAGAGGAATATCGCTAAAGGGAACCGTTAAGTTTTTTTAGTGAATTGCTCTTCGCAGTGAGAGCATTTGATTGTGATTTTTCCTTTTTTTCGCGGGACACGCAATTTTTTATGACAGTTAGGACAAGAATAGTATTTATATACTTTTCGCTCCTGAATTTTTTTAAGTTGTTTTCTCCATTTGCTATCGATCCTTCGTTTGAAGGTTAGAAATTTTTGATTCTCCTGATACCGTTTTGATCGGTTACGGGAAAAGGTTCGATAGTAACCTAGAATGACAGCTATCCATCCAAAGAAACCGCCGATTGGCCAATTTAGTAAATTAAATAAGACAACAATAGCAAGTCCTCCGTAAAGCAAATAGTTTGACAGCTTATCGACGCCATATCTGCCAATCATAAATTTTTGAAATCCAATTTTTAATTTTTTTATTTGATATTGTCGCCTCTTTCTCTATTTTTCCATAAAAGTACTGACCAATAGTGTAACATGCTGTAAAAAATCCAACGACCATCTTTAGTCTGATTTTAATAATAAATTTGTTCTTATAATAGGGGACTTATAAAGCTTTACATTTAGAAAGAAAACGCTTACGATTATTTTGAATAGAGAGCTAATGATATTTAATGAGCAAGTTAAAAAAATGAAGAGAATAATCAAAAAATTCGTCTGAGAAGGAGAAAAAATATGAAGAAAATTGGATTCTTATTAGCTGCATTAATCGTAAGCGGGTGTGCAAATGACGTTAGTGAAAATTCTGAGCAAGCCTCATCAGAAATCGTTTCTACCAGTGAGGCATCAGTTGAATCGGAAGACCAGCTAAGCGAAGAAAAAAGAATTTCCTTTATGGGAGTAGGGGATAACCTGATCCATACAGGGATATTTGAAGAAGCACAGTTAGAAGATGGGACCTACGATTTTAAACCTATGTTTGAAAATGTAGCAAACGATATCGAAGCTGCAGATTTAGCCTTTATTAATCAGGAGACACTGTTGGGTGGGGATGAATTCGGTTTTTCTGGCTATCCAGCGTTTAATACACCTAGCGACATGGCGGGAAATTTAAATGAATTGGGTTTTGATTTAGTTAACGGAGCATCCAATCATTCATTAGATAAAGGAGAAAAAGGTGTTTTGAATACTTTGGAAATATGGAATGAACAAGAGAACATGGTCTTTACAGGAGTATTTGATTCCCAAGAAGATCGTGATGCTATTCCGGTTATTGAACGTGACGGCGTAACTTTTTCATTTTTAGCCTATACATATGGTACAAATGGAATTGAGCCAGATGTTTCTTACCGATTGAATTATTTTGACGAAGCGTTGATCACTCAAGATATTGAACGAGCAAAGCAAGTTAGTGATTTCGTCATCGTATCTGCACATTGGGGCGAGGAGCACATGCTTGAGCCAAATGAATTTCAAAAACAATATGCTCAATTGTTTACCGATCTAGGAGTGGATGTTGTGATTGGGACCCATCCTCACGTGATCCAACCGATTGAGTGGATGGAAGGGGAAAACGGCAATCAGACATTGGTCGTTTACTCATTAGGTAACTTTCTTTCCGCTATGTCAACAGGAACTGAAAATAATATGTTGGGTGGAATGATTTCATTTGATTTCGTCCTGACCGAAGAAGAAAAAGCTATTAAAAATGTCAAATGGGATGGGATAGTGATGCATTACAAAGGCAATAATACTGATAGCACTGATTCAAGAAGAGGCTTCAAAATCTATCCGTTAGCTGATTATACTGAAGAACTGGCTACTCAGCACACCCTTAACAGTGCTCAAGGAAATCAAATTTCTAAAGAATCTTTACAGCAGACGACTGAAACAGTCATTGATGCTGATTTTTTAAAATAAGACTAGGTTGTGTCTTAAAACTATTTGGTTAAGAGAAAAATAGCTGCTATATATACAAAGGCTAAGTAGGACGTTGCGAGTTTATCATAACGTGTCGCGATATGACGGAAATGCTTTAACTTATTAAAGAAACACTCCACCAAATGACGTTCTTTATATAGCCACCAATCAACAGTCCAAGGTTCTTTTGTATTTTTCTTTGGTGGAATGGTATAAGTCGCATCGTGATTCGTCACATAAGTCCGAATGTCTAAAGAACCGTATGCACGATCGCCAATAACATTACTGCCTTGTATTTCAACGTGTTGAAGAACTTCAATAGCGAGAACACTATCATGGAGATTTCCACCTGATAGCTGAAAATATAATGGATTTCCTAATCCGTCTACGATGACATGTATTTTTGTTGTGTGCCCACCACTGCTTTTACCGATATGTTGCGAGATGACAGAATTTAGCCCCCTTTTTTTGCACCGGCACTCTGCTGATGCGCCGTTACAACGGTTGAATCGATACTCAAGTTTTCGTAATCTGCTTCATAATTCAACGTAATAAAAAGGGATTCAAGTAAACCAGTATCACGCCATAAACAAAAGCGGCTATAGACCGTTTTCCATGATCCGTAACGTTCTTTTGGCAGATTTCGCCAAGCAGCACCGCTTCTAGCAATCCATAAAACAGCATTGAACATTATACGATTGCTTTTAGGTGGTCTACCTGTGTGATATTCGGGAAACAGATTTTTGATTTGATTCCACTGCACATCAGTCAGCTCATAACGTTCAATACTCATCATGATCACTCCTGTTTTCTTTTATTATACCGAAAATCAGGATGGCAGTCAGTTTTCAGACACGCCCTAATATAATAATTGTAATCAATACCGCCAGCCAGAAAGTGTAGCAGTAGGAGGAGTGAAAATGAATGTCGTAGAAGTAAAAGGATTGACTAAACGATTTGGGAAATTTACAGCTTTGAAAAAAATCGATCTATCCATAAATGAAGGTGAAATATATGGCTTTATTGGTCCAAATGGTGCTGGTAAGTCGACGACTATTCGTGTGTTGTTAGGGATGTTAAAACCTAATGAAGGACAAGTGACGATTTTTGGAAAAGATGCCTGGAAAGATGCTGTAGAAATTCATAAAAGAATAGCGTATGTTCCAGGTGAGGCTGATCTATGGCCTAATCTAACCGGTGGTGAAGTGATTGATTTATTTTTAACTATGCGTGGTAATGGCAATAAAAGCCGGCGCGATGAGCTGATCCAACTGTTTAAACTAGATCCAGCGAAAAGATGTCGGGCATATTCAAAGGGGAATCGACAAAAAATAGCCTTGATTGCAGCTTTTGCGTCAGATGCTGATCTATATATTCTTGATGAACCAACTGCAGGATTGGACCCGCTAATGGAGCGTATTTTTCAGGAGTGTATTTTAGAGGTGAAACGACAAGGAAAGACCGTCTTATTATCGAGCCATATTCTTTCAGAAGTTGAGAAATTATGCGATCGGGTAGCTATTATTCGCGAAGGTGAACTGATTGAAACAGGGACGCTTTCCCAAATGCGCCATTTGATACGCTCAAAATTGATCGTTGAAACGCAGGAGACGCTGACTGGATTGTCCGATTTAAAAGGGGTACATGATGTCATCCATACAAAAGCGGGTTGGACGTTTCAGGTAGATAATGAAGAAATGGCAAAAATCATTAGTCATATCAGCCAATTCGGCGTTTTAAAGCTTGAAAGTGGTCCGCCAACGCTAGAAGATCTATTTATCCGTCACTACAAAGGAGATAGTGAGAAACCAAGCGCCACAAAGGAAGGTGTCTAATAATGGTCGCTCAGTTATTTAAAGGAACAACTCGAATCATACGACTGCTTTTTCAGCGGAATAGATTGAAAATCAGTTTGTGGTTAATCGGTTTGGTTGGTGTTTCAATGGCATCCTTAACGGCGTATACAACTATATATACAGGTCAAAAAGAAATCGTTGAATTTGGCTTAACGATGCAAAATCCGGCTATGGTAGCCATGCTGGGAAAGGGTTATGAGATTGAATCATTTAATCTAGGAACCATTTTTGCAAGTGAATTATTGCTGTTTTCAGCTATTGCAGTGAGTATTATGAATATCTTGCTTGTCACCTCAAGTACGAGAATGGATGAAGAAGAAGGCCGTTTGGAACTCATTCGAGCGTTACCAGTTGGACGGTTGTCTTATTTATCAGCTGCTGCAATAATGATGGCCATTGTAAACACCTCAATCTTCATGCTTTTATCGATAGGTTTAGAATTAGTTGATCAAGAAGTGTTTTATTTAGAATCTTCTTTACTCTATGGTGCTGCTCTTGCAAGTACAGGCTTATTCTTTGCAGGAGTTGCAATGATTGCTGCACAAGTTGCACAAACGACAAGAGGAGCGATAGCTATTTCTTTTGGAACATTGATAACAGCTTATATTATAAGAGCAATCGGAGATGTCAGTAATGAAACATTGTCTTTATTTTCTCCGTTAGGATGGACTGTTCGAACAAATGTATTTGCTGGAAACGAATGGTGGCCGGTTATTGCTTTGGTCTGTGGAGCTGCAGTTTTGTTGGTAGGTGCCTTTTATCTGGATCATAAAAGAGATATCAATGCAGGCCTGCTGTCTGATCGAAAAGGAAAGATCCATGCCTCACCTTTTTTAAAAAGCCAGCTTGGTTTAACTTGGCGGTTAGAAAAAGGAACCATTATTTCATGGGCTATTGGTATTTTTTTAATGAGTATTGCTTACGGTGCCATTTTAGGAGACTTAGAAGCTTACTTCTCAGACTTTGAATTGGTCCAAGGAATTTTATCAGATAGTACGACTGCTTCTATGACAGAACAATTTGTCACATTATTGATTGGTATCGTGTCTGTTTTTGCAGCTATTCCTGGTATTTCTATCTTATTAAAATTAAAAAAAGAAGAAAGGCAAGGAAGAACGGACAACTTTTATAGCCGAGCTGTTTCTCGCAATAAAATTTTGGGTAGTCGCTATGCCATAGCATTTTTTACAGCGATAGTGATGCAATTGTTGATTGGACTAGGGCTGTATGCTTCGGCAAGTCAAGTAATGGAAAAAAGTATTGATTTAGGGACCATTTTAATGTCTTCACTTGTCTATATTCCAGCTATTTGGGTGGTGCTGGGTTTAACGACATTACTAGTAGGAGCTTTCCCTAAGGGAGCGATTTTAGTTTGGACCTACGTATTTTTTACCTTTTTAGTCCTTTATCTGGGCAACCTACTCGAATTTCCAGCGTGGTTGAAAAATTTATCAGCTTTCTACCACATACCGCAACTTCCAAATGAAGAGCTTGCTTGGTTTCCTTTGAGCACGTTGAGTATAGTAGGAATAGTTCTTTCTGGCGTCGGATTTATAGGCTACAATAAAAGAGACATCTAACAGAGCCAAAATTAGTTGTGGCTGCACATTTTACTCCTTAACAAAGGTGTCAGAAAATTAAAACTTGAAAAATATTGACATATACTGTATTTCAAGATACTCTTACCTTATAAAATTAAATAGTCTTCAGGGCAGGGTGTAAGTCCCTACCGGTGGTAAAAGCCCACGAGCCGTAAGGCAGATTCGGTCAGATTCCGAAGCCGACAGTATAGTCTGGATAAAGCGAAGACAAATCGATTGCAGAAAAACTTGGATAACTGAGGTCTTATTTTAAGATCTATGGGAACCATAAGTTTATTAAGCAACTATTAAATAGTCTTATTTAGCCATAAGTCGAAGCCCTGGATGTAAAAGTCTGGGGCTTTTTTGTGTAGAGTTGTAAAAATTGAATAGTCTTCAGGGCAGGGTGCAAGTCCCTACCGGTGGTAAAGCCCACGAGCCGTAAGGCAGATTCGGTCAAATTCCGAAGCCGACAGTATAGTCTGGATAAAGCGAAGACAAAGTTTAAAGAGTTCAAAAGTAACCGAGTACAGCGTATGCGGATTTATTTGTTGAGCCTTGCAAACAAAAATGATAAAAGCCCTGAGAATTAATTCTTTGGGCTTTTTTATTTTGAATGGAGTGAGAGTGTTGGATGAACTATATATGAGAATGGCACTGGACCTAGCCAAAAAAGGCAAAGGCTGGACAGCCCCGAATCCCTTAGTTGGAGCTGTGATCGTGAAAGCTGGACGAATTATCGGACAAGGCTATCACGAAAAATATGGACAGCCCCATGCGGAAGTAAATGCTATCGCATCAGCAAAAGAAGATGTGAGCGGAGCAACGCTATATGTCACACTAGAACCTTGTTCCCATTTTGGGAAGACGCCTCCCTGTTCAGACTTACTGATAGATAAGAAAATTAAGCGGGTAGTCGTGGGAACACTCGATCCAAATCCGCTAGTTGCTGGAAAAGGAATTGAAAGGCTTCGTAAGAATGGGATTGAGGTAGTCTCAGGTCTTTTAGAAGAAGAGAGCCAACGATTGAACGAGATTTTTATAAAATACATTGTCACTAAAGAACCTTTTGTCGTTATGAAAAATGCGATGTCCTTAGATGGTAAAATTGCCACGGTGACTGGCGAATCGCAATGGATCTCTGGTGAAAAAGCTAGAAAACAAGTACATTGCCTACGACATGAATTGTCTGGAATCATGGTAGGAGTAGAAACAGTTATTAAAGATGATCCGCAATTAACTGCTAGAATTCCAAACAGCAATAATCCTATTAGAATCGTTGTGGATAGTCAGCTAAGGATCCCGATTGCTTCAACCATATTGACGGATCAAGATAAAGCTAAAACAATTATCGCCACTACTAAAAGAGCAGACAGAGAAAAATTAGCGACCTTAAAGCAAATGGGTATTGAAGTCATCATGACCAAAGAGAAGTCTGGGAGAGTAAATTTACGAGAATTAATGAGAACATTAGGAGCTATGGGTATCGATAGTATTTTGTTGGAAGGTGGAGCTACCTTGAACTTTTCGGCTTTGGAAGAAAATATTGTGGACAAAATACAGACCTATATTGCACCAAAAATCATCGGAGGAAAAAATGCTAAAACGGCTGTTGAAGGAGCAGGTATCCTATCATTAAAAAATGCTTTCCAAATCAATCGGTTGACGGCTGTGATGGTCGGAGAGGATCTGTTTTTGGAAGGATATATGGATAAGTAAAAATCGGTTAATAGGAGGTAATATATGTTTACTGGAATTATTGAAGAAATGGGAATCATTAAATCAATCAAACAAGCTGAAAAGTCCTCAGTTCTTAGAATTAAAGGTCAAAAAGTGTTGCAAGGAACGCATGTCGGAGACAGCATCTCGACAAACGGTATTTGTTTGACAGTGACAAAAATAGAAAAAGATTTTTTTGAGGCGGATGTCATGTCCGAATCCTTGAAAAGGACTAACATAGGCGAATTAGCTCCTGGAAGTTACGTCAATCTGGAACGGGCATTGAGTTTGGCAACTCGGCTTGGCGGACATATGGTTAGTGGTCACATCGACGGGACAGGTCAGATAAGAGAATTTAGACGTGATGGCAATGCTGTTTGGATCACGGTTGAAACAAGTCCTGAATTGTTACGGTACATTATTGAAAAAGGCTCCATAGCTATTGATGGTGTAAGCTTGACGGTCGTGACGGTGGATGACCAGTCTTTCCAAGTCTCTGTGATTCCGCATACAGGAGAGGAAACAGTTTTGCTGCAGAAGCAGCCTGGTAGCACCGTCAATCTTGAATGCGATATGATCGGAAAGTATGTCGAAAAATTATTAGGAATAGATTCGAAAGAGCGCGTTCAAGAGAGTCAAGTAACGGAAGGCTTTTTAAAAGAAAATGGGTTCTTTTAGAACAGAATGGAGAGAGATATGTTTAATACAATTGAAGAATTACTTGCCGATTTGAGAGCTGGAAAAAATATATTACTGGTAGATGATGAAGATAGAGAAAACGAAGGAGACATTATCTGTGCTGCTGAGTTTGCTACGACAGCTAATGTGAACTTTATGGCTAGTTATGCTAAAGGTCTCATCTGTATGCCCATAGCCAAAAGCTATACTAAAAAGTTAGGCTTGTCACAAATGAGTCTGGATAGTACAGATAACCATGGAACAGCTTTTACTATTTCAGTAGATCATGTAGAGACCACAACTGGGATTTCGGCTGTGGAACGATCATTGACAGCTATGAGATTGGTTTCCGATGATGCAAAACCGGAAGATTTTAGAAGACCAGGGCATATGTTCCCGTTAGAAGCTGTTGACGGAGGTGTATTGGTCCGGAATGGACATACAGAAGCAACGGTCGACTTGATGCGTTTAGCAGGGTTACAACCTGCTGGGTTATGTTGTGAGATCATGAGTGAAGATGGAACAATGGCAAGGAGAAATGAGTTGTTGGATTTGGCCAAAGAGCATCAGTTGAAAATCGGTACAATTGCCGACTTGGTTGAGTATCGTAAAACCAAAGAACAGATTATTTTCCGTCAATCTAAAGCACTATTGCCCACCAAATACGGCGATTTTGAAATTTACAGCTATGAACATGCAATTACGGGTGAACACCATGTTGCTTTGGTCATGGGTGATGTCAGCGATGGGGAGCCGGTACTTTGCCGTATCCATTCAGAATGCTTAACAGGTGATGTGTTTGGTTCTAAAAAATGCGACTGTGGTCAACAGTTGGATGCAGCAATGAAACACATTGCTGATGAAGGCCGTGGTGCTTTGGTGTATATGCGACAAGAGGGTCGTGGTATCGGATTGGTCAATAAAATAAGAGCATATGCACTTCAAGATCAAGGATACGATACAATCGAAGCGAACTTGGCGCTAGGTTTCCCGGCTGACATGCGAGAATACTATGAAAGTAAACAAATTTTTGATGACTTGGGTGTTTCTCAACTGCGTCTGATGACCAATAACCCACTAAAAGTAGAAAGTATGAAAAAATATGGTTTAGATATTGTGGAAAGAGTTTCGCTTCAAATGGAGGCTTATAAAGAAGATGAAGCCTATCTAAAAACCAAGCAAGAAAAAATGAAACATTATTTGAACTATTAAAATAAAGAATTATGCACCACTAAAAAAATAGCTTAACTGGAGGAATAAAAAATGAACGTATTCGAAGGACAATTAATTGCTAAAGATTTAAAAGTAGGTATCGTAGTTGCACGGTTTAATGAGTTTATTGGTTCAAAATTATTGAGTGGTGCATTGGATGGGTTGAAAAGACACGGCATGTCAGAGGAAGAAATCACAGTTGCCTGGGTACCAGGAGCTTATGAAATTCCGTTAATTGCACAAAAAATGGCAGCTTCAGGAAAGTATGATGCTATTATTACTTTAGGAGCTGTGATCAAAGGAGCTACATCGCACTACGATTATGTGTGTGCTGAAGTTTCAAAAGGAGTAGCTACAGCTGCAATGAACACAGGTGTACCTGTAATGTTCGGTGTCTTAACGACAGATAACATTGAACAAGCAATTGAGCGTGCCGGTACTAAAGCTGGAAATAAAGGGTATGACTCAGCTGTTTCGGCCATTGAAATGGCTAATTTACTGAAAGCTATATAAGTTCTGATCATGGATGAACCAAGACTAAAGAGCACTCAGACGATTGTTTTTGATTATGATGGTACTTTACAAGATAGTACGGCAAACTATATTACTGCTTTCAAAACTGCTTACAACTACTTGGTCGATAATCAAAAGGCTGTCCCAAAAGATTGGAAAGACGAAGAAATCACTAAATGGTTAGGGTATAGCAGTAAAGATATGTGGGAAAACTTTATGCCTGATTTAGATGCTGAATATCAAATAGCAGCTTCAAAAATCATAGGAGAAACCTTATTAAAAAAAGCTCTTGCAAAAGAAGCGATACTATATCCAAGAGTTTTAGAAACCTTGGCTTACTTAAACAGTAAGGGATATAACCTTATCTTTTTAAGTAATTGCAGCAATGATTATATGAAAGCACATCAGCAAGCTTTTCAGTTAAATCATTACTTCGTTGATATGTACTGTACAGAATCTTTTGGGTATATCCCTAAATATGACATCTTTCAAATGTTTAAAGATCAATATAAAGAAAACTTTCTTATTGTAGGAGATCGCATACATGACTTTGAAATTGGCCACTACCATAATATAGTTACTATAGGCTGTAACTATGGTTTTGGAACGGAGGAAGAACTGCAGAAATCAGATATAAGGATAAATGATATCCAAGAATTACAAGAAATGTTGTAAACTTAAAATTTAAATAATACACTAAAGATAAAAAAGTTAAAAAACGAAAAACACGTTACCGATACACTAATTAGTGTATCGGTAACGTGTTTTTATTCCACTTGATAACGTTGGTGTTTAAGTGTTTTTTATTGATACACTAAAATTGGCACGATATTTGCATTATAATAAGTAATGGACAATATTAATAATACAATTAAAGTAATCTAAACTGTAAACGGTTAGATTGCGAATGAAAGGTGGCGGTGGTGTTAGCAATTAGGAAGATGTTCGAAGGTTAGACGAAAACTAATAAAAAGGAAAAAATCAATTCTGTTAGTCGAGTCTAATTAGAAAAATAGAAATAAACTATTTAGGAGGTAGAAGTATGGTAGGAATTATACTAGCAAGCCATGGCGAATTCGCTGAAGGCATCTTGCAATCTGGCGCAATGATTTTTGGAGAACAAGAAAATGTTAAAGCTATTACCCTTATGCCAAGTGAAGGCCCAGAAGATGTAAAAGCAAAAATGAAAACTGCAATTGCATCGTTTGACGATCAAGATGAAGTATTATTCTTAGTTGATCTATGGGGAGGTACTCCATTTAATCAAGCTAACACATTGTTTGAAGAACGCAAAGATAAATGGGCAATCGTTTCTGGATTGAATTTACCAATGGTAATTGAAGCTTATGCATCTCGTTTGTCAATGACTTCAGCTCAAGAAATTGCAGCACATGTTATTGAAACAGCAAAAGAAGGCGTAAGAATTAGACCAGAAGAATTAGAACCAGCACCAACTGCTAGTGCAGCTGCTGCACCAGTACAAGGTTCGATCCCACCAGGTACAGTAAGGGGTGACGGTAAAATCAAACTAGTTTTGACACGTGTTGATTCTCGTTTGTTGCATGGTCAAGTAGCAACAGCTTGGACAAAATCTGTGTTACCAAGTCGCATTCTTATCGTTTCAGATGATGTAGCTAAAGATGATCTTCGTAAAAGATTGATCGAACAGGCAGCACCACCGGGAGTTAAAGCTAACGTTGTTCCAATCAATAAAATGATTGAAATTTCTAAGGATCCCCGTTTTGGAGATACGAAAGCATTATTGTTATTCGAAAATCCAAGAGATGTTGTCAGAGCTATGGAAGGCGGCGTAGACATTAAAGAAGTTAACGTTGGTTCACTAGCACATTCAGTTGGTAAAGTTGTCGTTAATAAAGTTCTTTCTATGGGACAAGAAGATGTAAAAGCTTTTGAAGAGATGAAAGCAAAAGGCATTAAATTTGATGTACGTAAAGTACCAAATGATTCTAGTGCTAATATGGAAGACCTTCTTAAAAAAGCAAAAAATGAATTAGCACGTGCAGTAAAATAAAATAGAATTAAAATAAAATTAAATTAAATAGGAGGCCTATTATGTCTATTATATCAATGATTCTAGTAATTCTTATTGCTTTCCTAGCAGGTATGGAAGGAATCTTAGATGAATTCCAATTCCATCAACCACTAGTAGCATGTACATTAATCGGTTTAGCAACTGGTAATTTGACAGCAGGTATTGTTCTTGGCGGAACACTTCAAATGATTGCACTTGGTTGGGCAAACATTGGAGCAGCCGTAGCACCAGATGCTGCATTAGCATCAGTTGCATCAGCAATTATTTTAGTATTAGGTGGACAAGGCGTTGCCGGAGTTCCATCAGCGATCGCAATTGCGGTTCCACTTGCAGTAGCAGGACTTTTCTTAACAATGGTTGTTCGTACATTAGCTGTACCTATCGTACATTTAATGGACAGTGCAGCTGAAGATGGTAATTTCAGAAAAATCGAAATGTTACATCTATCAGCAGTAGCTATGCAAGGGGTTCGTATTGCAATTCCTGCAGCAGCACTTTTATTCATCCCAGCACAAACTGTTCAATCTTTCTTAGAGTCAATGCCAGCATGGTTAACTGAAGGTATGGCAATTGGTGGAGGAATGGTTGTTGCGGTTGGTTATGCATTAGTAATCAACATGATGGCAACAAGAGAAGTATGGCCGTTCTTCATTATCGGTTTTGTAGTAGCAGCTATTTCACAATTAACACTTATTGCTCTTGGTGCAATTGGCGTAGCTCTTGCTCTAATTTACTTGAACCTTTCTAAAATGGGAGGCTCATCAAATGGCGGCGGAAGCAGCTCAGGTGACCCACTAGGCGATATCTTAAACGATTATTAATTCCGAAGGAGGAGAAGAGACATGGCAGAAAAAATCGAGTTATCAAAAAAAGATCGCTTATCCGTAGCATGGCGCTCAACGTTCATCCAAGGTTCTTGGAACTATGAACGTATGCAAAATGGTGGTTGGGCATATGCAATGATCCCAGCAATTAAAAAATTATATTCAACTCAAGAGGACCAAGCAGCAGCGTTAAAACGTCACTTGGAATTCTTTAATACTCACCCATATATTGCTTCACCAATTCTTGGAGTTACATTAGCACTTGAAGAAGAACGTGCTAATGGCGCAGCAGTTGATGATGTAGCAATTCAAGGGGTTAAAGTTGGGATGATGGGTCCTTTAGCCGGTGTTGGCGATCCAGTCTTCTGGTTTACTGTACGTCCGATGTTAGGTGCTCTAGGAGCATCATTAGCAATGGGTGGAAGTATTCTTGGACCAATCATTTTCTTCGTAGCTTGGAACCTAATTCGTTGGGGATTCATGTGGTATACACAAGAACTTGGTTATACAGCCGGTTCTAAAATCACTGATGACCTTTCAGGCGGCTTATTGCAAGATATTACAAAAGGTGCATCAATTTTAGGTATGTTCGTACTGGCTGCGCTGGTACAGCGTTGGGTATCAATTAGTTTCCAACCTGTCGTTTCCGAAGTTCAATTAGACGATGGCGCATTTATTGTATGGAATGAACTTCCTAATGGCGGTGAAGGTGTTCGCCAAGCTTTTGAACAAGTAAATTCAGGATTGGCACTTTCACCTATTAAAGTAACAACTTTACAAAACAACTTGGATCAATTGATCCCAGGTTTAGCTGCATTAGGTTTAACAATGGGTTGTATGTGGTTGCTTAAGCATAAAGTTAATCCAATCGTCATCATTCTTGGCTTATTCGTAGTCGGAATCCTTGGACATGTAATCGGACTTCTATAATATAATGCATATTTGAAATCTGTGAAGCGCTAATAGTTTTAATATAAAAAGTGGCTGGGATTCTCTCAGTCACTTTTTATATTGCCTAAATCATTTAAAACAACGTATAATGAATGTAACAAGTTAAAAGAAATGGAGCGGATAGAATGGTTGAATCAATTAATACACAGGTAGACTTGGTAATAGATGCCACCGCTTTTACGGGATTAACGGATTATGGGAAAATTATGATTGGCGATAATGGGTTCGAATTTTTTAATGCCCGTGACCCTCGTAAATATATCCAAATTCCGTGGGAAGAAGTAGAAGAAGTTATCGCCTCTGTGGTATTTAAGGGGAAATGGATCCCACGTTATGCGATTAAAACGAAGAAATCAGGAACGTTTACTTTTTCTTCTAAAAATCCTAAGAAAGTTCTTCGAGCTATACAAAAATATATAGAGCCAAGTCATATGGTACAGTCCCTAAGTTTTATGGATGTTATGAAACGCGCTGCTAAATCAATTTTTAAAAAGAAAAAATAAAGCTTATCAAATCTATTTTTTGATTGATATTTTTTGCCTAGAACGGTTAATTTCTAGGCTTTTTTTGTGGATTTATTCATATTTGCAATAGAATAAGGAAGAATCGTTTACTTGTATAGGTAGCTTTCTTTCTTGTAAATTGATCTTTAAAGTTAGGAACTCTAATGATAAAATGAGAATATGAAACGAAAAGAAAGAAGTGGATCTATTGAAAGCTATAGATGTTGTAGGTGCTATCATCATAAAGAATGGTATGGTTTTATGTGCACAAAGAGGAGAAGAGCGATCTTTGGCACACATGTGGGAATTTCCTGGCGGTAAAATTGAAGTCGGTGAGACGCCCCATGAGGCTTTGATTCGCGAATTAAGAGAAGAATTAAGGATCGAAGTAGATGTCCAATTTGAGAAATTTGAAGTAACTAGCTACCAGTATGATTTCGGTTTAGTAAACTTGACAACCTTTGTTTGCAGCCTGAAAAAAGGTACACCACAGTTATCTGAACATAGTGCAGTAGAATGGTTAAAGCCAGTAGAACTAAATAGCTTACAATGGGCACCAGCAGATATACCAGCAGTTGAAAAATTAATGAAAGAAAAAGTAAGCTTATGACGGATATTTTAGAGCAGTCTTTGAAAAAAGCTTTTATTGATCATAAAGTTGGAGCTTCTTTGTATGATCCAAAATTTATTATTAATGACACAAAGAATAAACAATTTATGTTAAATGTGTTACAAAATGAATTAGATTCTTGTGAAGAATTCTTTTTTTCCGTAGCTTTTTTAACTCAAGCTGGATTAGCAGCATTAAAGACCAAATTAGCCGATTTACATACACAGGGAATCAAAGGGAAGATAGTGACTTCAATTTACTTAGCATTCAACCAACCGGCTGTCTTTGAAGATTTATTAAAGATACCGAATATAGAAGTGCGTATTTCAAAGCAGCAAGGATTTCATTCTAAAGGCTACCTTTTTAAGCAACAAGGGTTTCATTCTTTTATTATCGGCAGTTCAAATTTAACGATAAGTGCATTAAAAATCAATTATGAATGGAATGTTCGATTGACATCGTATGAACATGGTCAAATGTTGCGAGAGATACAAGTGCATATGGATCAGGAATGGCAAGAAGCTCAAAGGCTGACGCATGAATGGGTCCGTAATTATAAAAAGACTTATCAGCCTATGACTTTTTCTAGGGAAGTAAATAATATTCAGGAACAGACATTAACTGATGAAGGAATCGCTTATATCACACCGAATAAAATGCAAAGAATGGCATTAAACAATCTAAAAAAATTGAGAGAAACTGGAGCAAAAAAAGGGTTGATTATTTCAGCTACCGGGACAGGGAAAACCTATCTATCCGCTTTTGATGTCTTGCAGGCTAAACCAAATCGAGTCTTATTTATAGTTCATAGAGAATAAATTTTAAATAAAGCAAAGAGTGACTATCAAAGAATTATTGGTGGGAACAAAGAAAATTTTGGTATTCTTTCTGGAAATAAAAAAGAAACAAGTGCAAATTATTTGTTTGCAACGATCCAAACGATTTCAAAAGATCTTGTTCTGCAAAAGTTTGCTAAAGATTACTTTGACTACATATTGATCGATGAAGTCCATAAAGCTGGAGCTCAATCTTATCATAGAGTATTAGATTATTTTCAACCGGATTTTTTATTAGGAATGACAGCAACTCCAGAAAGAACAGATGGATTTAATGTTTTCGAATTATTTGATTACAATATTGCTTATGAGATTCGTCTTCAAGAAGCGTTAGAAGAAGAGATGCTTTGTCCATTTCATTATTTTGGAGTCACGGATTATGAAAAAAATGGTGAACTGATATCTGAAGCCACCGATTTGAAGAATCTAATTGAAGAAGAACGGACGGCTTATTTACTAGAAAAACTTGCTTACTATAGTTGTTCTGGTAATACTCCCAAAGGGTTAGTTTTTTGCAGTCGTAAACAAGAAGCCAAGGCTTTAGCCTTATTATTCACTGAAAAATACCATCCTAGTTCTTATCTTTCTGGAGATCATTCGTTAGACGAACGAGAAAAACAAGTTCAACGGTTAGAAAATGGCGAAATTGAATACATCTTTACCGTGGACATTTTTAATGAAGGTATCGATATTCCAAAAATCAATCAAGTGGTAATGCTTCGAAATACAGCCTCCAACATTATTTTTATCCAACAATTAGGGCGTGGTTTAAGAAAAGATTCTTCAAAAGAATATGTCACTGTGATTGATTTTATCGGTAACTATAAAAATAATTATATGATTCCAATGGCGTTGTCTGGAGATATGTCCAGAGATAAGAATAATTTACGTAAAGACACATTT
This sequence comes from Carnobacterium alterfunditum DSM 5972, assembly GCF_000744115.1. Taxonomy (NCBI): domain Bacteria; kingdom Bacillati; phylum Bacillota; class Bacilli; order Lactobacillales; family Carnobacteriaceae; genus Carnobacterium; species Carnobacterium alterfunditum. Next base: position 1,586,422 of record NZ_JQLG01000004.1, read on the forward strand.
GATACCAATTTTATTTCAGGCGTTTCCTCTGTGAATTTTGAAAGAATTGCAAAACAACACATTTTCTCGTCAATCAATCAAGTATCGATGGATAGCATGAGCGAATTAAAAAAGGCCTTTGAACTGCTCTTCAACCGTCTTGGACGAGTACCATATCTGAAAGACTTTCAAGAACAAAAAACGTTAGATCCTGTCTTGATAGCCAATAAAAAGACGAGCTATTATGACTTTTTAGCGAATATCAAACAAAATGAAGGAACCCTTTGCCAAATGGAAAATCGATTTTTAACGATTGCTTCACGCGAACTCTTACCTGGGATGCGTAAACAAGAATTAATTTTATTACAAAAAATGATGAGTGAACCTGAAAAAAATCTGACATTAGAAGAAATTCATCAGTTGTTTGAACACCATCGTGTCCTAGCAACTGATGAAATGGTGAATTCTGTTTTAAATACATTAAGTTTGGACTTTTATACCGGTTCGATTGCTTCCACTTATAAAGGACAATCATTTATTGAGAAGACGAATGATCAAGTCGGTTTATCGTCATTGTTTAAACAATCAGTGACCAATGATTACTTTACCCATTTGATGACAGATATTCTTTTAACTGGACAACTCAAATCAACAAGCTATAATTCTTCAGAGCCATTAACACGCTATCAAAAATATAAGCGAAAAGATGTCTTGCGTCTATTGAACTGGGAAAAGCAAATGGTTGATCAAAATATTGGTGGGTATACAGCAAGCAAAGGAGAATTTGTTATTTTTGTAACGCTCAAAAAAGGAGAGAATTTCTCAGGGGCACAAATGGCTTATGAAGATGAACTATTGGATACTTCAACGATGAAGTGGTTCACAAAAGCGCCTAGAACGATGAACTCTCCTGAAGTTCAAAAATTAATGCACCCAGATGACTGGAATATACGTGTTTTTGCCAAAAAATCAGATAATGAAGGAACTGAATTTTATTATTTAGGTGAAGTGATACCGTTAAAAGAGTCTATTGTTGAATTAGAAAAACCTGTTCAAAATGGTGGCAAGAAAAAAGTTGTTGAAATGCTTCTAAAATTTATAACACCAATGGATAGTAATCTATACCGTTATTTAGAAGCTGGGCAAGAGTAACAGTACAAAATAATGGGATTAAAATTGCATAAAAGGTATCGTTTCCATTAGTATAAAAGATATATTATAACTTTTAATTGATAAATGGGTAAATTGAGAAGCTTCTGAGGTATAAGTAAATCGCTTATTCCAGAAGAATTTTTGTAATACCAACGCTATTCGTTAAACAATTGAGATGTATAAGTTTTTTAATGAATTAGCATGGAGAATTCATGCTACAGTTGAAAAGTATTCAGGAGGGGTAATTTATGAGAAAGTCATTACTAGTTTCTTTCCTAGTTATTTTATTTGGGTTTATAAGTATGGGGTGTGGAAATGAGAAAATAACGGAGTCTGTTAAAGAAGGTCAAGTACCGGATGCATCCAATTCAATAGATACTAGTGAAATCAATCTGTCCAGTAGTGACTCGTCTGAGCCGCTGACTCCAGATGAGATAGACGTTCCAACGTTGTTTATTCACGGCTACAAAGGATCTGAAGGCACCTTCAGTGGAATGGTGTCGCGTTTTGAAGCCCGTAGTTTTGGAAAGAAAGTTTTAACGGTAACCGTTCAGCCGGATGGCAGTGTTTCTGAAACAGGTGAATGGCAAGAGCAAACGAATAACCCATTGATTCTGGTAGTATTTGCAGACAGTGAAAACAATGAATGGAACCAAGCTGATTGGATCAAAGCTGTGTTGTCCTATTTAAATAACATGCACCAAATCGATGAAGTTAATTTAGTCGGTCACTCCATGGGAGCGGTGAGCAGTTTAAGGTATCTGATTACCTACGGGAGTGAGGGCTCTCTTCCAACGGTCAATAGATTTGTTGCGATCGGTGCACCCTTTAATGACTTTGTGACAGGCAATGAAGAGCAGACTCTTGACGAGCTGAACCAGAATGGTCCTTTGGTCATGAGTGAGCGGTACAGAGATTTTGCTGCTGGTATCCAGAATTACCCTAAAGAAACGACCATGCTGAATATCGTGGGGGACATACAAGATGAATCAGAAGGAGATGGTATCGTTCCGATCAAAAGTGGACTAGCTATTAGTCATTTAATGCAAACGAATGGGCTAGAGTATCGCTACGAAGTCATTACTGGATTAAAAGCCTATCACAGTCAACTGCATGAAAATACTCAAGTAGATGCACTAGTAGCCGATTTTTTATGGGATACTCCATAAGCAAATGATGATCCTTAACCTGTTTAACGTTTTAGAAAATCAGCAAGAAACACAATATACTTAGTCTCCTGTAGGTAGGCATTGATAAACTGGCTTCTATGTGCAGTAGTTCACTAGAAGAATAGATAAGGAAAGTTAGTATGAAATCAGAGAGTAGTAATCAACTGAAAATCTAGAGAATAACAGTATAAAGAGTGAATATAATCAGTGTTTTCAAGTCAAGCTAGTTTGAAAAGGAATAAAGTGATAAACGGGTCCTTGAAAAAAGAGAAGAATACCCTCCGATTTCTGTCACAAAAACAATAAAATATTATTTTTTAAGCGAAACAAGTTGAATAATTCACAAAGATATTGTATGATATAACTAAAGGTATTAATACGTTTGAATTCTTCTTCAAAAATTGTGTTGGTAGCTTTGGAAACGCATAAAAAAAATTGGGGATAAGGAAATATGATGGTTAAATCAAGTAAAAAAAGAGGTTTATTTTTAGGAGTTTGTGCATCACTTATTATTTTGGCAGGTTGTGGCAATAATGAAGAAACGGCAGAAGATTCTTCAACAGCTTCTTCAACTGTAGAGAGTGCAGAAATGGCTTCTTCAACTACAGAAAGTGCAGAAGTAGTTACAACTGCGTCAATCAGTAATGACCCTGCAGATGTAGTGGCAGGACTTAGTGCAGAAGGAACTTGGATTTATGCTATAACAGATGACGTTACTGTATCTGAAGATCTAATTGTTGCTGGGACTTTCTACGACAAAGATGATGAAAGTACAGATGTTTACCGTAAATTAGCATTGTATGCTCAAGATGAAGACCGCAATGTAACGGATGAATTTACTTTAACAGCACCTATGATGACTGTTGAATCACCTAACTTTAGAATCCAAAATGGAACATTCGTTGGAGATGTTATCGTAAAAGCTGAAGGATTCGAACTTTTTGAATCAACAGTTGAAGGAGACGTAACATTTGATTCTCAAGAATTAATGGATGCTGCAAAATTAGATGAAGGTACTGTTACTGGAGAAACTACTGTTGCTGAATAATTAATAAAATATGTTTGATAAAAACTGCTTCTATCTAATAGAGAAGCAGTTTTTTTATTTGAGCAACAACTGTAACTAATTTTACATAGATTTATTTAATATCTGATTTGTCAAATTAAGCTATACAAACTATCTTCATCCATATAACTCATAAAAACTTCCAACGGTGTTTGGTAATTTAGTGACTTCCTTGGAATGTTATTTCGTTTGTGTGCAACAGATGATACGAAAGTCTGGTCAACTTCGTTGAAATCCATTTTTTTTGGCAATCCATCTTTTCGAAGAAGTCCATTAGAATTCTCATTTAAAGCTCGTTGTGAAGGCGTTCCAGGATCAGCGAAGTAAATAGCGACATCATGTTGGTTGCACAAAGATTTCCAGTTGGAAAACTCCTTTCCGCAATCAAACGTAATGGATTTGAATAAATTTTTTGGTATGGCTTGGAACCATTGATTCATGGCATTCTCAATGTCGCAGGCTTTACGCCCTTTGGGCTTTAAGGTAATGATAGCTTTTGATAAAATCTCTACTAGAGTAATAACCGCACTTTTGTGGTGAACACCTACAATGGTATCTCCTTCGATATGACCAAACTCTTCTTTAAATGTGGGATAGTCTATTATTCTTTCAGAGATATTTCGTTTATAAGCTTGTCTACCTCTACGTTCTTGATGTCCGTTAGGTTTTCTTTTCCCTTTCATCGGGAGTGTAACTTCATCGAATATTCTTTCTTTAAACTGCCTATAAAGTGTTCGTACGGAACAGTCTATTGTCATTTCTTTACGGCCAATAATGACATCCGGCGTCCAGCCCTCAGCTACTTTTCCCTTGATATAAAGCTGTTGTTCTTTTGGTAAATCAATTTTTTTGCGTCCACACTGTTTCTTGTTTTTTTTATACCGTAGGTAATGGTCGAAAGCTGTGTGTCCTGCTTTGAAGAACCTGATAACATTATTAATCGGTGTACGAGTACGATTCAAGTAAGTAGCTATTTTAGCAACTGGAACACCTTGGTGGTAATAAGCTTCTATCATCACTAGTTCATCCATGGTAATATGGGTATAGGTCATTCGTGATCACTCCTTGTTTTCTGTGGTTGGAAATACAATTAGAGTGTATCACGAATGGCTTTTTTATTTGTATAGCTTAATCTTACAATCGACGATATAAGAACACTTGAAACTTGACTTAGAACAATTAGAATACTTATTATTAGGGTAGAGAAGTAATTTAAGGAAATAGTAAAGGGGAACGAGCCAATGCAAACTATCACTTTAGCAAATGGACTAGTTATACCAGCAGTTGGAACGGGAACGAATACGTATGGTAAAGAAGGCAACCAATATAATGGAGAATTGAATGGAGATTTCAGTGCATTGAAGTCAGCTATAAAAGCTGGATACCGCTTAATAGATACCGCTATTTCTTACCGAAATGAAGCGGGAGTTGGAACAACTATTCTTGAAAGCGGTATACCTCGCGAAAAATTTTATATTATAACAAAAATTCCTGCAGAGGATGCTTTTATTGGTTCAAAAGAATCCGTTGAAAAAACGGTATTGAAGAGTTTAGAAAACTTGAAAACAGATTATATCGATTTATATTTGATCCATCAACCGATCGAAGATGAAGAAAAGTTAAAACATACATGGGAAGTTTTAGAATCATTTGTGGATAAAGGACAAATCAAGTCGATAGGAGTATCTAATTTTACAATGGAGATGTTGGAAACTGTGCATAACTTTGCTCGTATTCAACCGGTAGTGAACCAAATTCAATCAAATCCACATACATGGAATCATGAATTGATCGATTATTTACTTAAAACGGACGTTGTGCCAATAGCTTGGGGACCGCTAAGTAAAGTCACTCCAGAGCAAATTAATAAATTAAATCATATTGCTGAAAACTATGGGAAAAATTGGGTACAAGTTTTATTGCGTTATCAAATCCAAAGAGGTGTGGTAGTTATCCCCAAATCACATAACGAGGAACATCAGATAACTAATTTAAAATTATTTGACTTTGCATTAACAAAGGAAGATCAATTCTTGATCGAATCGTTATAGGAGGGGACCTTAAAATGAATCGGATCAATTTAGTTTGTCTAGGTGTAAAAGATATAAAAGCTGCGCTAACTTTTTATAAAGGTATCGGGTTTGAAACCTATGAAAAAGCTGATACACCGGCTATTGTTTTTTTTAATAATCAAGGCAGTAAGCTAGAATTATTTCCGATAAAAGAATTAGCCAAGGATATTAATGAAGCCGATCCGCCAGTGATCAAGGACAGAGGATTTAACGGGATCACATTAGCCTGCAATGTGAAATCAGAAAATGAAGTGGATGACTTGATCGAACTCGTAAGGCAAAATGGTGGGAAGATCGTAAAAGAACCTGTGAAAGTTAGCTGGGGCGGATATAGTGGTTATTTTCAAGATGTAGATGGCTATTATTGGGAAATCGCCTATAGTTCTAGCTGGAAATTTGACGAAAATGATATGCTTATAATAGAAAACGTATAAATTCAGGTGAAGGATAAAGTGGAGGTTCAGAAATAGGATGAGTTTGATGTAGAGCCTTGTTTCAGTCTGTTGATAACTGTGTATAACCATAAATGATGACATGAAAAATGGACAATATCAAGCGATTAAAATCATTTTAGCAGAACTTATCCACTGAAAATACCTGTTTTTGTGGATAAGTTGATCCTTATTGGAACATATTTGAGAGGAACGGAAGGTACTGTGGATGAATTTCATATTCATCCACAGTACCAACAACTAGGCAAAAAAAACATTGAATCATTTAAAAAAGACTCAAGGCAACTTCCTTTCTGAGAAGGGTGAGTTGACTTGAGTCTTTTAAAGATCTTCTAGCAGCCAGTCGACGGTTGGATGATAACGATAAACAGCTAAATCAACTTTGCCGGAATCGCTCAAGGCAATACCTTCTGATAATAAATAATCTTTTTGAGTAAAAGCTCCTTGGGTATCTTTGATCGCCACTTCGCCTTTAGCGTTGATGATGCGATGCCATGGTAAATTGTACTTTGAGCTCATGGAATGCAAGATACGGACTACTTGTCTTGCTCCGCGCGGATTGCCAGCGAGAGCAGCTACTTGACCGTAAGTCATTACTTTTCCACTTGGAATCGATTGGATGATTTGGATCACTCGTTCTGTAAAGGGAGTCATAGGGAGGTCCTTTCAATTTTTTATTGACTAAGAAACTTTTTTCTATCGTAACTGAAAAAAAGTCAAAATAATAGCCGTTCACTAAAGTTATTCTCAGTGAGCGGCTATTTGATTAAGTTAATTTTGCTTCAAAACGTTTAGCAAATTTTGCTAAAGTGTAACAGATAATAAAGTAAAAGAATGCTAAAGCAATAAACATCGGAATCACGTAAGTGGTATTTTGACCATAGATGATCCGGGCGTTATGCGTTAATTCTGGTAAAGAGATGATGGTTGCCAGTGAAGTATCTTTGATCAAAGATATCAGCTGACTGACGATTGGAGGAACCATAGCTTTAAAAGCTTGCGGGATAATAATAAACCACAGCGTTTGAAGATAAGTTAATCCGGTAGAACGTCCAGCTTCCATTTGTCCAGAAGGGATAGAATTTAAACCAGCACGAATAATTTCTGAAAGCATAGCAGATTCAAAAATAGTCAATGCAGCTACTGCTGACCAAAAGATATCAAATCGAATACCGATCTGCGGTAAAGCAAAATAAGTGAAGAAGATAATTAAGAGCAAAGGCAAATTACGTACTAAATCAACAATAGCCCCAACAATTTTTGAAAAAATGGGAATTTTCATATATCGGAGCAAACCTAAAATAGCTCCGATAATGAAACTAAAGACAATTGAAAGTAAAGCTACTTCTACTGTTACGAGAAGTCCATCCAGTAAGAAGCGGATATTCATCCATGAAAAAGCTTCTATAATAGTCAAATGATTTCTCCTCCTTTTAAGATGTTACATTTAAGCGACGTTCGATATAACCCATCAAATAAGTTAAAGGTAATGTAATGATGAGGTAAATTGCGCCAATCAAGATGTACGTGTCAAACGTATTAAATGTTTCACTGGCAATTAAATCGCCTTGGTACATTAAATCAAGCCCAGTGACCATTGCTAGAACAGATGAATTTTTCACCAAATTAATAAATTGATTGCCAAGTGGCGGAATCACAATTTTAAAAGCTTGTGGCAATACAATATAACGCATCGTTTCATTTTGGGTCAAACCAGTTGAAAGACCAGCTTCTGTTTGACCTTTAGGTACGCCCATGATCCCAGCACGTACTGTTTCCGCAATAAAGGCAGAAGTATAGATCGTTAAACCAATCGTACCGGCTGTGAAGCCATTCATCGAGAACCAATATAAGGGAATGACGACGTAAAAGAACATCACAATGATCAAAAGCGGAATGTTTTTGAAAAACTCTACGTAAGCATTTGCCAAGATGTTGATCCATTTAGTTTTAGATAATTGTAAAATAGCCATCAAAGTACCAATAATCAGACTAAAAAATAAGGCAATAATACTTGAGTATAATGTATTTAGAAACCCATCAATTAAAACATCTGGGTAGGTTGTTAAGATCGTTAACATAGGTGCACCTCGCTTTTTTATTTCTTAGCAGTAAATGTACTGCTTTTTTACATGCAGCTCTAAGATGATCAGTCTAATTTAGGGATCCAATCAGCGTAAATTTCATCGTATACACCATTGGCTTTGATAGTATCCAAGGCTTCGTTTACTTCATTTAAAAAGGCATCCTGGCCTTTATTGATTGCAATACCATAAGGTTCTTGCGTAAAAATCCCACCAGCTAATCGGTAACCTGGGTTATCTGCAATGATCCCTAATAAAATAGCATTGTCTGTCGTAACGGCATCCCCTTGTCCGGATTGTAAAGCTGTAAATGCTTCAGAATAATTTTCTAATTCTAAAACATTCGCTTCAGGAGCCAATTCACGAATATTTTTTGCGGAAGTAGATCCTTTAACCGCTAGAACGGTTGTATCAGCAGATACATCGTCTAGACCTTGAATAGAGCTGTCGTTTGGAACTAGTAGAGCTTGCCCAGCATCAAAATAAACATTTGAAAAATTGACTTGTTCTTTTCGTTCTTCGGTAATCGTCATCGTCGCGATAATAGCGTCAATATTGCCGTTTTTTAATAGTGGGATACGCGTCTTAGAAGTTACTTCAACGAATTCAGCGTTAGCTGCATCACCGGTCAGTTCTTCTGTAATGGCTTTAGCAATGTCGATATCGAAACCACGGATCTCACTAGATTTGATATCATAAAGACCAAAAAGATTGGTATCCACTTTTACACCCCATGTAAGGGTTGGTTTTTCTTCTATGCGTTCTGTTATATCTACTGTAGCTGCACTCTGAGAACCACAGGCAGCAAGCAAAAAGACTGGCAGGAGTAAAAGAAGAAAAAGAGATGGCTTGTTTAATTTTTTCATCTGAAAAGTCCTCCTATTAAATTAATGATTGATAATTTTACTTAAGAATTGTTTGGCACGTTCATCTTTAGGATTTTCAAAGAACGGAATCGTTTCGCGATCTTCAAGGACTTCTCCGTCAGCCATAAAAATGACCCGGTCAGCCACTTCACGTGCAAATCCCATCTCATGGGTAACAACGATCATTGTCATGCCTTCTTTAGCTAATTTTTTCATAACGTCTAGCACATCTTCAATCGTTTCAGGATCTAATGCACTGGTTGGTTCATCAAATAATAAGACATCAGGACCCATAGCTAATCCTCGTGCAATGGCAATACGTTGTTGTTGTCCACCAGATAAATTAGAAGGGTAAGCATCTTTTTTACCTAGCATATTTACTTTTTCCAAAAATTTCTCGGCATCTTTTTGGGCCTCTTCTTTAGAGCGTTTCAATACTTTCATCGGTGCCAACATAATATTTTCTAAAACAGTTTTATGCGGATAAAGGTTAAAGTGTTGGAATACCATCCCAACATTTTTACGAATTTCATTAATATTCGTATTCTTATCATGAACATTTTGTCCTTCAATCAATAATTCTCCTTCAGAAATTTCTTCTAAACCATTGATACAACGTAGCATAGTACTTTTACCAGAACCAGAAGGCCCAATCACAACGACTACTTCACCTTTTTTAAAGGTAAGATTGATGTTCTTTAAGGCATGGAAATCACCATAATATTTTTCAACATTTTTAAATTCGATCATTTAGACACACTCCTTATTTGTTATATTTGAGTAGGTAAATCAAGAAAGATGAAAGGAGGGAACCCTTGCATATTCTTGATAGAGGAAAAAATTTTGAGCAATAAAAAAAGCTTAGAACAGATAAAGAGATTTCTAATGCTTACAGTAGATCTAGAGAGTATTCTATTTTTTTGTAAAGCATTTGTTCCTAGTTAGCAGGAATTCAGTTTTTTCGAATAAACGGACTGAACAGAATGGATGACTACACTATTAACTAAATTTATCAAGTTGAAAAATGAGATAAAAAATTCTAAGATCATAGAAATAGTATAGTGCACTAGCTATTTCTGTAATTATGAATGCTTCTCTTGATAAAACTAACGGACAAGAAAACAGCTGATTTTTGATACAAATTTATATGAAATATAGTAGCATTGAAAATTTTATCATTAAAGAAGATTCTTTGCAAATTATTTCGGTTTTTTTTAGTTCATCAAGTAACTGATTGAGTCTATTTCGTGTTAATTTGAATCGGTTAGTGTTTCTTCTTCAATACACAAGATATTTTTTTTGAAGATTGGTATAATGAAAGTAGTATAAATTTCTGAAATAAAGGGTGAAGCAAATGGAACGTGTCCACATTTATCATACAAACGATATTCATTCTCACCTTGAAAATTGGCCGAGGATATCTGCTTATCTACATGAAGAGTCTAAACGATTGAAACAAGAAAATGAAACAGTATTTTCATTTGATATTGGGGATGCTTGTGATCGAGTCCATCCTCTGACGGAAGCCACTGATGGAAAAGCCAATATTCGTTTATTAAATGAAGTGAAATATGATGCGGTAACGATTGGAAACAACGAAGGTATCGGAAGTTCAAAAAAACAATTGAACCATTTATATGACGAAGCCAATTTCCCAGTTGTGATTTCAAATCTATATGATTATAAAACAGGATACCCGCCGGAATGGGCAAAAATATTCCATATCATTCAAACAGAATCTGGTCATAAAATTGGTCTGTTCGGACTGACGGCCCCTTTTCCCACTAGTTATAAACCTATTGGATGGAACGTGAAAAACCCTGATGAAGTAATAGGGGACATCTTGGAACTTTTATCTCCTTTGGTCGATTCCATTATTCTATTGTCTCATTTAGGAATTGGTGAAGATCAGCGAATTGCTGAGATGTATCCTATGATCTCCGTTATTATCGGGTCGCATACGCATCATCTATTACCAAATGGAAAAAAAGTGCGGAATACGCTGCTAGCTGCTGCTGGAAAATATGGTCAATATGTTGGTCATATTGAATTGGAAATCGATGAAAATAAAATCATAACAGCTGAGGCAACGGTCAAAGAGATGGCTACGATGAAACCGCCTAAAAATGAAAAGTGGATAATTGAAGGTTATGAGACAAAAGGACATCAATTGTTAAATGAACAAGTAATTGCTACGATTCCTTCTAATTATTCTGTAAATTGGCAAGGCAATTCCGAGTTGGTTACACTAGGATTAGAGTCTCTTAAAGAATACGCACATACAGATGCAGCAATTTTAAATGCGGGTTTATTCATGCAGCCTTTAATTGAAGGAACAGTTACAAAGGATGCTTTGCATCAGGTTTTACCACATCCTATGCGCATCTTGAGGTGTACATTAGATGGAGAAAATCTGACCCGTCTTATTTATGAAATGGAAAAGAATCGCTTATTTCTGAGGAATTTCCCAATCAAGGGAATTGGATTTAGAGGCAAAGTTTTTGGCGAAATCTGTTACAATGGGGTAACTTATGATAAAATAACCGGTGAAGTCAATTGGCTAGGTGAACCGATAGAACCGGCTAAACAATATACATTTGCTACAGTAGATCATTTTATGTTTATTCCATTTTTTCCTACCATTGAAATCATAGGAACGAATGAAGTGTTGTTCCCATTTTTTATACGAAATGTCTTAGGCCAATATTTGAAAAAGCATTACCCGGCAAAAAAATCAGCCGAATGAATGGATGAAGAAAGCAGGTGAACGCGATGACAAGCGAAAACGAAACAACTAAAGAACAGACACAAGAGACACACCGACCTAAAAAAGAGGTTCATGCAAAAAAACGTCCGGTTAAACCAAGACCAAAAAAACGTGTAAAGGAAACACAACCATTTGTACCTAAAGCAGAAGAAACATTTGATACGGAAGATTTGACGAAGAATGAAATAGACAAAGAAGTCAATGGATTGGTCAACCCGGTTGAAGAACCAGTCGTTAAGAGAATCGATGCTACGACTATTATGATAGAAGATAAGAAATTCGAAATCGTCAAGGACTACCGAGAGGCGTTTGATTCGGAGCGATTGGGTGAGCGTTACAGCGAGATCCTAAACAAATACGATTATATTGTTGCGGACTGGGGATTTGAGCAACTACGGTTGAAAGGGTTCTATGATAACCGCAATCGAAAAGTACCACAAGATCAACGCATTGCAAATCTGCAAGATTATCTATATGAGTACTGCAATTTCGGCTGTCCTTATTTCGTTTTGCAACGGATCGATGATAAAAAAGAGCGGACAGCAACTAGTAAACCAAAAAGACGTAGAACACAAAAAAGTAAGAGCCCCACAAATGAAAAAGTAGTCAAACAAGTTCAAGCAAAAAATCCAGCTTTAAAACAAACTGATACGGTTAATTCAAAAAAAGCATCTGATAGAATGAAAGCAAAAAAAGATTTTGTCAAAAAAGAAATTTCGCCAGTTGAAAAGACGAGTGAAAAAAAAGTTTCAAAAGAAACAGTTGAAACAGTAAAAGATGCTAAAGGGAAACGTCAATACAGTATCCGTCGTAAAGTAGTTCCCAAATAAACAAATAAAACTAAAGGTTGGGTTAGGTAAATGAAATACAAAGGATATTTAATTGATTTGGATGGTACGATGTACCTAGGTAAGGAACCAATTCCAGCAGCTTCACGGTTCATTAAAAGACTGCAAGAAAATAAAATTCCTTATTTATTTGTGACAAACAATTCTTCTAAAACACAAAAAGAAGTAGCCGATAATTTGATTCAAAATTTTGGTGTTCAAACTGCTGAAGATGAAGTGTACACTAGCTCGCTAGCTACTGCAGATTATTTGACTTCATTAGGTGGAGGAAAAAAGGTCTATATTATAGGAGAAACAGGCATCAGGAGGGCTTTGAAAAATGCTGGTTTTGTTGAAGATGAAACGAATCCAGATTACGTAGTTGTAGGACTCGACCGACAAGTCACGTACCAGGACTTTGAAACGGCTACTTTAGCCATTCAAAAAGGTGCTCGTTTTATTGCAACAAATAAAGATACTAATTTACCGAGTGATAAAGGAATGGTACCTGGTGCTGGTTCGTTGGTGGCCTTATTGATAGCATCAACAAGAGTCCAACCCACTTTTATAGGTAAACCGGAAGCCATCATCATGGAAGCAGCTACTAAAACGATCGGCTTAACAAAAGAAGAAGTCATCATGGTAGGTGATAACTATGAAACGGATATTCTAGCAGGGATCAACAATGATGTGGATACGCTATTAGTACTGACTGGATTCACTTCATTAAAGGATTTAGAACATGTGGAACAACAGCCGACCTATTTATTGAATTCCTTGGATGAGTGGGTGTTCTAGTGAGAGAAAAAGGCTTGCACTTCATAGGAGTGATCTGCTTATTTTTGTTTATTTTATCGTTTTCTATTGCACTAACAATCAATTTAACACCGTTATACAATTTTGATATCAATTACTTAGGGATCTCTAAAAGTGTTGGTTTATCAAAGGAAACATTAATGGAAAATTATCGAGTACTGCTAAACTATCTGAACTTGCCTTGGGTATCCGAGTTGGATTTTCCAGATTTCCCGAGTTCAGAAAGTGGCTTGTTTCATTTCTATGAAGTCAAACGACTATTTATGTTGGACTATGTAATTGCTTTGGTCACTGCTATAGGATCTTTTTTCTATATTCGTTACATTAAAAACAATCAGCTGTTTTGGAAATTGGTTCGTCCGTTTCAACTAGGGATAGCTGTTCCGTTTGTTGTACTGTTCATGATAGCTGTTAGTTTTGATCAATTATTCGTAGCTTTTCATAAATTGTTTTTTAATAATGACGCTTGGTTGTTCAATCCGTCTACGGATCCGATTATTTTAGCATTGCCCGAAACATTCTTTATGCACTCCTTTATATTGGCTTTCGTGTTGATTGAAATTCAAATCATTTTTGGTTATTTTTATACTAAAAAGCAAGCTTTCAAATAAAATAGGGAATCTTCCAAAGTAAATAGTTGATAGGAAGCAAAGGAGGAGATCGAGACATTGTCTCGATCTCCTCCTTTGCTTATTTTTTTCGGGAATTATTGTGTGATCCTACTCTTTTCTGGTTGAGTATGTGCTAAACGACTAGCAGCTGCAGCAGCAATTGCTCCAATGATATCATCCAAGAAAGTGTGGACTTGATTGCCTTCATGTTTATTTAATTTGCCTAAAATACCAGGCTTGATTTTATCAATGTATCCGTAATTTGTAAAACCGATCGATCCATAAACATTTACAATAGAAAGGGCTAGGATCTCATCAATTCCATAAAGACCTTCATCATCAACAATAATATCTAATAGAGGATTCATTAACTGTTTAGTCTCTGCTAAAATATCCAATTGAATGCCTGTAAGAATGGTATTTTGAACTTCTCTTTTTTTAAGAACAGCTTCTACATGTTCCAAACAAAATTCAAGCGTTAAACCATTAATATATGGCTGTTGTAAGAACATCACCAATTCGGCAATATCTTTTAATTGAACGCCACGCTGTTCTAACAATTCTAAGGCTTTTTCATGTAACTCAGTTGTATCTTTTACCATTTATATCCCTCCAATTTAAGTATGGTTTAATTATACTAGAAAGGGTATCAAATCAAAAGAGACTCGTACTATGCATAGGTTGTACTCGTTCATCTGGATCAATGTAACTCATGGCATTATTGATGGCCGTCGGTGCTTCGCCAAACCCAGTGGCAATCAATTTTATTTTCCCATCATAAGTACAAATATCTCCAGCTGCATAGATCCCAGGAACAGTTGTCTCCATCTTAGTATTTACCGGGATTTCATTGCGGACAACGTCAAAGCCCCAATTTTTCATAGGTCCAATAGAAGAAGTGAAACCATAATTGATTAAAAAGTTATCAATTTCAAGTTCTTTCTCGTTTCCTCCTCGGACTTCTTTTAATTGAACAGATCGGATCTTTGAATGTTCTCCTTGAATAGCAAGTGGAATATAAGGTGTGATCACTTCAACACTCGATTGTTCTAACAAAGAAACACTATGTTCCAGTGCTCTAAATTTATTTCTTCTATGAATCAGGTAAACTTTTTTGGCAAGTGGTTCAAGAGCCAATGCCCAATCCACTGCGGAATCACCACCACCGCAAATAGCTACAGTACGATCTTTAAATTGTTCAATGTTATTGACATAATAATGCAGAGTTTCGCCTTCATAATCATCCGCTTGGTCTAACTCCAATCTGCGAGGTTGGAAAGCGCCATTCCCAGCCGTTATAATAATGGCTTTTGAATAATGAACAGATTTTCCAGTGGTCAATTCAAAAATTCCATTATCATTTTTAATGACGTCGATAACTTCTTCTTCTAAACAAATCGTCGGATCAAAACGAGAGATCTGAATGGATAGATTGTCTATCAGTTCTTGTCCTTTAATTATAGGAAGCGCCGCAATATCATAGATATCTTTTTCAGGATACAACATACTTAGCTGTCCGCCTAATTGAGGCAGACTTTCAATTATTTTAACTTTTGCATTTCGCATACCGCCATAAAAAGCAGCGAACATGCCAACAGGTCCGCCGCCGATAATTGTAATGTCAAAGATTTCTTGAGTAGTATTCAAAACTAAATTCCTCCATAAATGCAATTTTTCATTCAAATTATTTTAAAGTATAGTGTACTAGATATAAGTAGTCATAGACACAAATAAAAATAGTCCTTTAACTGGGTATCTTTTTCAAGACAGCTAAAAGGACTAATAGATAGGGTCAAGAAAATTATATAAGTGAAAAATAAGTCAATACAGCTCTTGTTGCAAAAGCGACAAGAATACCGGTAAGGATACCAAAAGAAACTTCGATTGGTTTATGCCCAAGATATTCTTTTAAATGTCGTTCTTTTTGTTCTTTAACAAGGACTGTCGGTTCATGAGACAGTTTGACTACTTTTTTTCTTAACATGTGGAAATCAATTACTAGTTGATTCAATAAGACTCCTTGTTCGCCACTTTGTCTACGGACGCCCATAGAATCGAACATGACAATAACGCCAAAAGTACTCGCTATGGCTACAAAAGGAGAAGCGACACCATATTGTAAAGCTAAAGCTGTGATAAGGGCAGCTACGGCAGCTGAGTGTGAACTTGGCATTCCACCAGTAGAAGTAGCTAATGCCCAAGTTGTTTTCCTTTGTAATAGAAAAGCTACTGGGATTTTAATCAATTGTGCAAATGTAATAGCTGTAAAAGCCGCAATAAGCGGAAAATTCGTCAAAATAAGCATCGTGTACCATCCTTTTAGAAATCTCAATATTATTTTCTTATCATACCATGAAATGAACTTTTCTTTGCCAAAAAATATTTAGGAAAGATAAAAAAAAAGAGCAAAGCAGTTGTTTTCTAGGCCCATGGATAAAAAATGACTAAAAAAATAGCAATACAAGTAAGAATTCGGTATGATAGAGAAGTAAATATAAAATAGGAGGACGATAAAATGTCTGAATTTCCACAATTATCAAATGAAGTAGCAGAAAATGAAAAAGTTGCTACACTTAAAACAACTATGGGTAATTTGAAAATTAAATTATTTCCTGAAGTTGCCCCTAAAGCTGTAGAAAACTTTGTTAAGTTAGCCGAAAGCGGCTATTACAATGGAATTATTTTCCACCGTGTTATCCCTGATTTCATGATCCAAGGTGGAGACCCAACTGGAACTGGTATGGGCGGAGAAAGTGTTTGGGGAAGTGCTTTTGAAGATGAATTCTCAGATAAAGCATTTAACCTTAAAGGTGCTCTTTCTATGGCAAATGCAGGTCCTGGTACAAACGGAAGCCAATTCTTTATCGTATCGGCTTCTCAAACACCAGCAAACATGATAGGTCAACTTGAAGCTGCTGGTTATCCTGCAGAAATCGTTGAAGCATACAAAGAGAATGGTGGAACACCATGGTTGGACAACCGTCATACTGTTTTTGGTCAAGTAATTGAAGGAATGGATGTTGTAGATGCGATCCAAAGTGTAAAACGCGGACCTCAAGACAAACCAGTAAACGATATTGTTATCGAAAGCATTGAATTAGCGTAAAAAAAAATAAGCTAGGGAAAGCCTTCTAGTTAAATAGAAAAAATGATGATTGAGTTTTCTCAGTCATCATTTTTTCTGTTTTTTTTTATTTTAACCAGTTGGATGATCAAAAGCATACTTTATGCGATCCAATCCGTCGATAACTACTGCATGAGGAGCAGCAAAGTTTAAACGCATGTATTGTGCTCCGGCGGGACCATAAGCTGAACCAGCATTTAAACCGATTTTGCCAACCTTTGCAAAATGGTTGGTCAAGCTCTCATCAGGAATACCTATAGTAGAGCAATCGAACCAGAATAAATAAGTTCCTTGAGGTTTCATATAGGAAACCTCAGGTAATTCAGTATCAAAAAAAGTGCAAATAGTATCTAAGTTGATTTTTAAATAAGCTAAGAGTTCTTCTAACCAAGGACCGCCAGTTGTAAAAGCCGCTTCTGTAGCTGCATAGCCAAACGTATTGATGCTGTTTTGTTCAGTTTTTGCTTGGGCCAATACCAAGGCACTTCGCAACGTTTCATTTTGTACAAAAATCATAGAGTTTTTAGTACCTGCTAAATTAAACGTTTTAGTAGCTGCGGTAAGAGTTATGACGAATTCTTTGTACGCTTCATTGATGGCGGCAACAGGAAAAAAACTCTCGGGTTGATAAACGAGATCTCCGTGTATCTCATCGCTGCATAAAAGAACTTGGTATTTTTGGCAAAGATCCGCTAATTGAACCAATTCTTGTTTTGTCCAAACGCGTCCCCCAGGATTTTGCGGATTACTTAAAATAAACAATTTTATATTTTCATGAATAAACTGTTGCTCTATGTCCTTGAAATCCATTTTGAATAGACCGTCTATACTAATTAATGAAGATCGAATCACTCTTCGGTTATTCAACGTCACCATAGATTCAAAAGGATTATAAACGGGATCATGGATCATTACGGCATCTTGTTCTTTTGTAAACGTTTGGATCAACAAGGCAATACTTGGGACAACTCCAGGCGAAAATAAAATATCATGAGCGGTTAAAGCGAAATTATGGTGTTCTTCTTGCCAATTAATAATAGTTTGATAAAGAGTATCAGGAGGAAAAGTGTACCCTAAAATACGTTGATCTAATAATTTCTGTAGCTCATCTAAAATCAAAGGCGGATTTGCAAAATCCATGTCTGCTACCCACATAGGTAAAATAGGTTCATCACCAAATAATGTTTTTGGATAGCCCCACTTGATACTATTCTGTTCATGTCGATCGATGAATTCATCAAAATTAAAATCCATATATATCTACCTCCCCCATTCAAAAATTTAGCTATCAGCGCTTTAATAAGTATACTAATAAACGCAATAGATACCAAATTTGTTTGCGGTAGGTTACCAAATGGATCAAAAAAATCAAAGTAACGTTAAAATGAAAACGTATTCCAGACACGTATTGTTGTTATTTGTGCTAAAATAAAATTATAATAAAAAACTCTAGAAATGGATAAGTGAGGTGATAGGATGAGGTATAAAATCGGAATGGTCGTTAAAGGCAAAATTACTGGAATTCAACCTTATGGTGCATTTGTTTCTTTAGATGAAGAAACACAAGGGCTTATCCATATCTCAGAATGCAAACATGGTTTTGTTAAAGACCTAAGTGAAGTATTAGCAGTTGGAAACGAAATTGAAGTAATGGTACTCGATATTGATGAATATACAAAAAAAATCAGTTTATCTTTGAGAGCATTAGAAGAAAGTACGACATTTCAATACTATTATAAAAAGAGACGACAACATCATGAAAAATTTGGAGCGCTAGGTTTTGACACAATAAAAGAGTCGATACCTAAATGGATAGAAGAAGCAAAAGAAGATGAAAAAAAACAGAATCAGGTTTTAAAAGGATAATTGACCTATTGCAAACAAAAAATGCGTTTAAAACTATAGGCAGAGGTGTAGACTAATGACAGAAAAAAGATGGGTAGCTGGGACTATTATGGCCAAAGACCCAGAAGGTAAATATGTTTTTTTGGTAAAAAAAGAAACTGATATGGATTTTTTTACTGCTACTGAAATCAATAGTGCTAAAACAGGTTTAGCTAGTATAATAGATAAACTAAAAACTGTTTTACCGATTGAAGCATCCGACTTAAAATTATATGAACTGACAAATGCAATAGTTAATGACGACCGCATCCCTTTATTCGTTTTTGAATTTCTTAATGAAGAAGTCAATTATAGACTGTTAACTGAAAATAATGATAGATCTCTTTTCTGGCTGGATTCTGATGAACTTACAAAGACATTGGAAAGATGGGAAATTTCAGGAGTGCCGCAATTTAAATAAGATGATTTTTACCGGTATGTCTCATTAGCGAAATGCCGGTTTTTTCTTGCTTTTTTTTACTAAAACAACTAAAGTTAAGAGGTATGGGGATATTGTCTTTATCCTTTAAAACAATTAATTGGAGGGATTTACGTGGGTCACATTAAATTCGATTATTCAAATATTGAAAATGTTGTACAGCCGCATGAATTGACAAACTTACAACAACAAGTTACCACTGCAGACGAAATGCTGCGCAAAGGAACTGGAGCAGGCAACGAATACCTAGGTTGGATCGATTTGCCAAAAAATTACGATAAAGAAGAGTTTGGACGCATTAAAGCAGCTGCTAAGAAGATCCAAAGCGATTCAGAAATTCTTGTTGTTATCGGAATCGGTGGATCTTATTTAGGTTCAAAAGCTGCAATTGATTTTCTAAATCATTCTTTTGTTAACTTACTTGATAAAGAAGCTCGCAAAGCACCGCAAATTCTTTTTGCTGGAAACAGCATTAGTTCAAGTTACCTACACGACTTGATTCAAGTCATTGGAGACCGTGATTTTTCAGTTAATATCATTTCTAAATCTGGTACAACTACTGAACCGGCGATTGCTTTTAGAGTATTTAAAGAACTGCTAGAAAAAAAATATGGTTCAGAAGAAGCGAAAGCACGAATTTATGCTACTACTGATAAAGAACGTGGAGCTTTGAAACAAGAAGCAAATGCACAAGGTTATGAATCATTTATCATTCCTGATGATGTTGGTGGACGTTTCTCTGTTTTAACAGCAGTAGGTTTATTGCCAATTGCAGCTAGCGGAGCAGACATTGATCAATTGATGAAAGGTGCTGCAGACGCATCTGTTGAATTATCTAGTGATAAAATCGAAGAAAATGAAGCTTATCAATACGCAGCATTGCGTAATATCTTATACCGTAAAGGAAAAGATACTGAAATTTTAGTTAATTATGAACCATCATTACAATATTTTTCAGAGTGGTGGAAACAATTAGCTGGAGAATCAGAAGGTAAAGACCAAAAAGGAATCTATCCTTCAAGTGTAAACTTCTCTACTGATTTACATTCAATGGGTCAATACATCCAAGAAGGACAACGCAATATCTTTGAAACGGTTATTAAAGTTGCTAAACCAAAATTCGATATGGCTATCCCAACTACTAAAGAAGATTTAGACGGATTAGGCTATTTAGAAGGAAAAGGTATTGATTACGTAAATACCAAAGCTTTCCAAGGAACTCTTTTAGCTCATACTGATGGAGATGTGCCTAACATGATCGTAACGATTCCTCAACAAGATGCGTATACATTGGGTTACATGATGTACTTCTTTGAAATCGCAATTGGTTTATCTGGTTACTTAAATGGCGTAAATCCATTTGACCAACCAGGTGTGGAAGCATACAAGAAAAATATGTTTGCTTTACTAGGAAAACCAGGATTTGAAGAATTAGGTAAAGAATTAAATGCACGTCTATAATCAACAGATTAATAAAATAATAACTATTTAAAAAATAAAAGGTCTTAGCTTTCTCTTCTATCATAAGATAGGAATAGAGGTGCTAAGGCTTTTTTTTGAGTTGTATTAAATAGCTCATCTTAACAAAGAAAGCTGATAGAACTATATTTAGACAAATTGCTAACTCATTATTGGGCATGGAACATTTTCTGAATCTTGGTTTCAGGGCATTATTTCCAACGGTTTCCTGCTCTATGTGTGCTGTAGTGTTGGAAATATGATAGGATCAACATATAAGAAAGGGGAGTGATCGTAATGGAAAAAATAAGGAAAAGTAGTTTAATGAAGTATATTCTTGGAGTTCTATTGTTTATTATCTATGTGGCAGCTGATTTGACCATGGATAAAATGTTGTTCCCAATGCTAACAGAATCGCAGAAAGAACAGCATATTGAAATTGTTTCCAAGTATATGATTCTTTTAAACCTAGTATGGGTTTGGCTAGTAGGTTATATCTTATCTAGACAAATATTGAAGAAACATGAGAATAAGCTAGTGAAATTAACAACAATTGTCTTCGGGAGCGCTCTAGTTGCAACTGTTGTTTTTTCATTTATATCCTTACCATTGATTTGGACTGCGTATACGGTTCCGTTATTAGCACCTATATGTTTATTTTTTCATGACTATGGTCTTTTTGCCTACTTTGTTATTATGATACCTATACTTAGTTACAGGTATTTTAAAAAGCCTAGCCAATGATTTGCCGCTTAAAAGGTGGATGTATTACTCTCCGCCATAAGATTCTGCGAGTTCGATCATGGTTTTATTGAATTCGGTTTGAAAATGGTTGGTGTTGTTAAGTTTTTTATTTACGATAAGACTAATGTAAAAGTAGGGTGCATTTTCAATAGAAACTCTGACTAGCCTAGGGTGATCTTCTACTAATATATCACTCATAAAAGCAAGCATGTCAGTTGAAGAAGCAATGGATAGTGCAGTCTGGATTTCTTTAGTGTAAAGGGTTTTCGGCTGTTCAATGTGGCTGTCTTCAGTCCATTGTTCAAAAATTCGCTGATGAGTGTAACCTTGTTCCAATGAAATGAATAGTTCATCCTGAATTTCGGCTGCTGTAACACTATCTTTCTTAGCTAAGTGGTTTTCAGGTGATACCCAGAGTGCCACTTCTTCTTTTTTTAAAAGAATCTGCAATAAATTATCGTCTGCAAAAGTAGGATGATCACTTCCAATAATGGCTAAAGGAACCTGTCCTGATTTTACCAACTGCAACATCAAATCTGAACTTTTTTCTTCGATGAGTTTCATAGAGGCGGAAAATTTAGTCAAATGAGGCATTAGCCGACCCATAAATTGGCCACCAATAGTTGGCAAGAAACCAAGGTAAACCACTTGGTTTTTTAAATCATGAATTTCTTCTGTTACAGTATGGATGGTTTGTAAAATTTGCGCTGAATGTTTGTACAATACTTCACCAGTTTCAGTTAGGTTTAGGTTCTTGTGAATTCTTTTTCTATTTATTAAGACGGTATCTAGATCTTTTTCCAATCGTTTTAGAGACATTGAAATAGAGGGCTGAGATACATAGAAATGCTCTGCAGTTGCGGTGAAACTTAAAGTCTCAGCTAAGTAGTTGAAGTAAACTAAATCTTGTAAATTCATGGTGTCCTCCTTTGAAATATTGTGAAAGTGTTATCATAAACAAACGCTATACAATCATATGTTATCATAAATTATATTTATGATAACATAAAAAAATGCTATTTTCTAAATAAAATCAAACATGCTATAGTTAGTTTATTGAATGCGCTTACAAAAAAGAGAGGATATGAAATTTTTGAAAATAATCAAACAACTTTCTTGGATTTTCTTGTTTTCCTTTTTAGGAGAAGTGATTTCTACTTTAAGTGCTTCATTTATTGCGATTCCAGGAAGTGTTATCGGGATGGTTTCTTTATTCTTTGCTTTACATTTTAAATGGATCCGCATCAAGCAAGTAGATGAAGTTGGAACATGGTTAACAGATAATATTGGTATTTTCTTCGTTCCGGCTGGTGTTGGACTAATGTCTAACTTTGGTGTCTTGGCCAGTACGTGGTAGCAGCTGCTGATTATTATGTCAGTGACAATGACTCTCATGATAGGATTTGTCGGAAAAGTTGTACAAACAATAAAATGGCGTACTGAGAAAGACGTATTAGTGGAGAAGGGAGATAGAACTAATGCTTGACAGTATTTTAAATAGACCACTTTTGTGGATCGCTTTGACAGTTGTCTTGTACTTACTATCCGCTAGGCTGAAGGAGAAGTGGCCAAATCCATTATTTACACCATTAGTATTTGCGATCATCGTCATCATAATTCTGCTTTTAGTAACGGGTATCTCACTTGAAACTTATAATATAGGCGGACAATTTTTTAGTTTGTTTGTTACCCCAGCTACAGTTGCTTTAGCAATCAAGTTGGAAAAGAATTTTGTTTATTTGAAAAAACATTACACGGCAATCTTAACAGGAATATTTTCTGGCGTTATTTTCCATACGATCATGATCTATGCTTTCGCCTTGTTGTTCCAATTTGACCAGAACATAGCGGCGACGCTGATTCCAAAATCGATCACAACAGCGATTGCAGTTGGCGTTTCGGGTTCTCTAGATGGGATCGTCTCTCCAACTGTGGCCTTAGTTGTTTTCACTGGAGTAACCGGAGCCGTTGTCGGTCAAACAGTTTTCAAATTGTTCAATATTACTGATTCAGTTGCTCAAGGGGTTGCCTTGGGAAGTTCATCCCACGCAATGGGAACCGCAAAAGCCATTGAAATGGGAGATGTTCAAGGTGCTATGTCTGGACTGTCAATTGTTGTTACAGGAATTATCGTAGTTATACTAGCACCATTAACCGTACCAATCACAAATTTACTATTTTAATTTACGTCGATTGTAAGATTAAGCTATACAAATAAAAAAGCCATTCGTGATACACTCTAATTGTATTTCCAACCACAGAAAACAAGGAGTGATCACGAATGACCTATACCCATATTACCATGGATGAACTAGTGATGATAGAAGCTTATTACCACCAAGGTGTTCCAGTTGCTAAAATAGCTACTTACTTGAATCGTACTCGTACACCGATTAATAATGTTATCAGGTTCTTCAAAGCAGGACACACAGCTTTCGACCATTACCTACGGTATAAAAAAAACAAGAAACAGTGTGGACGCAAAAAAATTGATTTACCAAAAGAACAACAGCTTTATATCAAGGGAAAAGTAGCTGAGGGCTGGACGCCGGATGTCATTATTGGCCGTAAAGAAATGACAATAGACTGTTCCGTACGAACACTTTATAGGCAGTTTAAAGAAAGAATATTCGATGAAGTTACACTCCCGATGAAAGGGAAAAGAAAACCTAACGGACATCAAGAACGTAGAGGTAGACAAGCTTATAAACGAAATATCTCTGAAAGAATAATAGACTATCCCACATTTAAAGAAGAGTTTGGTCATATCGAAGGAGATACCATTGTAGGTGTTCACCACAAAAGTGCGGTTATTACTCTAGTAGAGATTTTATCAAAAGCTATCATTACCTTAAAGCCCAAAGGGCGTAAAGCCTGCGACATTGAGAATGCCATGAATCAATGGTTCCAAGCCATACCAAAAAATTTATTCAAATCCATTACGTTTGATTGCGGAAAGGAGTTTTCCAACTGGAAATCTTTGTGCAACCAACATGATGTCGCTATTTACTTCGCTGATCCTGGAACGCCTTCACAACGAGCTTTAAATGAGAATTCTAATGGACTTCTTCGAAAAGATGGATTGCCAAAAAAAATGGATTTCAACGAAGTTGACCAGACTTTCGTATCATCTGTTGCACACAAACGAAATAACATTCCAAGGAAGTCACTAAATTACCAAACACCGTTGGAAGTTTTTATGAGTTATATGGATGAAGATAGTTTGTATAGCTTAATTTGACAAATCAGATTATTTTAAACTTTAAAAAATATGATTTAAAAGGATGGTAGAAAATTATGGCAGATGAACAAACTATTAAATATGATGCACCAACAGTAGAACAAGAAATTGAAGTTATAAGCACTTATCGGCTTGAAGAAAAAGCTAGAGAAGTAGTTCCTAAAGGTGGTTTCGATTATATTTCGGGTGCTTCCGGAGATGAGTTCACCTTAAAACAAAACAATGAAGCTTGGTCTCATAAAGGGATTCTACCTAGAGTACTAGCTGATGTCGAAAATCCTGATACATCAACCTCTATCTTAGGGCATGATCTTAAAGTACCTTTCATTAT
This sequence comes from Carnobacterium alterfunditum DSM 5972, assembly GCF_000744115.1. Classification (NCBI taxonomy): domain Bacteria; kingdom Bacillati; phylum Bacillota; class Bacilli; order Lactobacillales; family Carnobacteriaceae; genus Carnobacterium; species Carnobacterium alterfunditum. The sequence continues at coordinate 1,611,504 of NZ_JQLG01000004.1, forward strand.
GGCGCCAATTGCAGCACATGGTCTAGCTCATGTTACTAAAGAAGCGGGGACAGCCAAAGGAATTTCTGAATTTGGTGGAACAATCATGTCGATCAGCGCTTATTCAGGAGCATCTTTTGAAGAAATTGACAAAGGCTTAAAAGGGAATCCTCGTTGGTTCCAAATTTACATGAGTAAAGATGATGAAATGAATAAAAATATCCTAGACGAAGCAAAGGCAGATGGTGCTACAGCAATCATCTTAACAGCAGATGCAACATTAAGCGGCAATCGCGAAAAAGATATGTTAAATAAATTTGTTTATCCATTCGGTATGCCAATTGTATCTCGTTACTTGACTGGATCAGGTAAGAATATGTCGTTAAACAATATTTACGCTCAATCGAAGCAAAAAATCAATCCTGCAGACGTAAAATTCTTAGCTGAATACTCAGGACTACCAATCTTCGTTAAAGGGATTCAATCTCCTGAAGATGCTCTACTAGCGATTGGTGCTGGAGCTGCTGGCATCTGGGTATCGAATCACGGTGGTCGTCAGTTAGATGAAGCACCAGGTTCATTTGACACGTTAGCTGAAATTTCTAAAGCGGTCGCTGGTCGCGTTCCAATCGTATTCGACAGTGGAATTAGACGTGGAGAACATATCTTCAAAGCTATAGCAAGTGGTGCTGACATTGTCGCTGTAGGCCGTCCAGTACTATATGGATTAGCTCTTGGTGGATGGAAAGGTGTTAAATCGGTTTTGGAATATTTTGAAACAGACTTGAAACGCGTGATGCAATTAGCTGGAACACAAACGATCGAAGATGTGAAAAAGGCTCATTTGTTTGATATCAAAAAATAAAAGCTTATGATGCAATATCACTGGTACCCGTATTGGTACCAGTTTTTTTGTGTATGGACTCAGCATGAGCGTTAATCTAATAGTAAAATATTGTTATAGACTTACTAGAGAGAATTTTAATGAAAGAATAAAATTCAAATAATATAGAGTCGTAATGAATGCTCATAATAAAAACATATTGAATAGTAGTATTTTTTTATAGTAAAGTATTGTAATAACGAAAAATCAAATATAAGCTTCTAGTATCATATAGAAGAAAGGGGAATAATATGAGCGATAATTTTAGGTTTCATCAAGCAAGACCTGAAAACATTAAGATGATCGATAAGTTGCTTAAAGAAGCCGCACTATGGTTAAAAGCAAAAGGATCTCTACAATGGAATGGCATCCTTGAAGGAAAAGATAATCATGATACAGCAAGTGCTATCAATAGAGGAGAAGTATTTTATGGAACACGGAATGATGAATTAGTTGGGATGTTGATATTATGGGATCGCCAAAGTGAATGGGATGCTGCTTTATGGGGAGAGGATCATGGCGATGATTTTTACTATCTTCATCGATTAAACATAAAAAGAGACAAAGCTGGAAAAGGGAATTCGCATTTAATGATCAATGCAGCAAAAGAATACGCTCGTAAAGAGCAAAAAAAGGCTCTTCGTTTAGATTGTATTGCTGATAACGAGTTTTTAAATCAGATGTATCTCAAAGAAAAATTCAAGTTTATCGATTGTAAAGAAAACTTTAATGCTGGGGAACAACAAAATGACTTCAATTTATATCAATATAGGATAGAATGAATTTAAAAAAAGCGAACGATTATATAAAATGATTTTTTATAGATCGTTCAATTTGTTTGTTTCATATAGAAGTAATACAAATTAAAATACAAGGAAATGGTAAAATATACGCTTTTTTAAAAAAAACAAAAAAAACAATATCTTTTTATTGACCAGTAACAAAAAAATTGTTATAGTAATTGATGTTGCTAAGAGAGATAAGCGATATTCATAATAACGTTTGAAAATTTATTGTAAAAATAATGTTGACAAAACGTAAAAAAATATGTTAATCTATCTAAGTCGTACATGAATTAAACGAGTAAGCAAATGGATAAATATTCAATTAAAAAAATATTTTTTCAAAAATTTGTTGACAAGTTGAAAATCAACTGCTATAATTTAGAAGTTGTCATGAACTGATGCAACGCACTTTAGACCTTTGAAAACTAAACAAAGTAAGATGAAACAAATGTGAGGGTGACTTAGCAGTGCTAAGTCAACAGTAACAAAATTAGTGAATAATTATTCGCTAGCAATTCAATAATGAGCTTCAAGCATCATTTTATATGAGAGTTTGATCCTGGCTCAGGACGAACGCTGGCGGCATGCCTAATACATGCAAGTCGAACGCTTTGACTTCACCGGGTGCTTGCACCCACCGAAGTCAAGGAGTGGCGGACGGGTGAGTAACACGTGGGTAACCTGCCCATAAGAGGGGGATAACATTCGGAAACGGATGCTAATACCGCATATTTCTAAACGTCACATGACGAATAGAAGAAAGGTGGCTTCGGCTACCGCTTATGGATGGACCCGCGGCGTATTAGCTAGTTGGTGAGGTAATGGCTCACCAAGGCGATGATACGTAGCCGACCTGAGAGGGTGATCGGCCACACTGGGACTGAGACACGGCCCAGACTCCTACGGGAGGCAGCAGTAGGGAATCTTCCGCAATGGACGAAAGTCTGACGGAGCAATGCCGCGTGAGTGAAGAAGGTTTTCGGATCGTAAAACTCTGTTGTTAGAGAAGAACAAGGATGAGAGTAACTGCTCATCCCCTGACGGTATCTAACCAGAAAGCCACGGCTAACTACGTGCCAGCAGCCGCGGTAATACGTAGGTGGCAAGCGTTGTCCGGATTTATTGGGCGTAAAGCGAGCGCAGGCGGTTCTTTAAGTCTGATGTGAAAGCCCCCGGCTCAACCGGGGAAGGTCATTGGAAACTGGGGAACTTGAGTGCAGAAGAGGAGAGTGGAATTCCACGTGTAGCGGTGAAATGCGTAGATATGTGGAGGAACACCAGTGGCGAAGGCGACTCTCTGGTCTGTAACTGACGCTGAGGCTCGAAAGCGTGGGGAGCAAACAGGATTAGATACCCTGGTAGTCCACGCCGTAAACGATGAGTGCTAAGTGTTGGAGGGTTTCCGCCCTTCAGTGCTGCAGCTAACGCATTAAGCACTCCGCCTGGGGAGTACGACCGCAAGGTTGAAACTCAAAGGAATTGACGGGGACCCGCACAAGCGGTGGAGCATGTGGTTTAATTCGAAGCAACGCGAAGAACCTTACCAGGTCTTGACATCCTTTGACAACCCTAGAGATAGGGCTTTCCCTTCGGGGACAAAGTGACAGGTGGTGCATGGTTGTCGTCAGCTCGTGTCGTGAGATGTTGGGTTAAGTCCCGCAACGAGCGCAACCCCTATTATTAGTTGCCAGCATTCAGTTGGGCACTCTAGTGAGACTGCCGGTGATAAACCGGAGGAAGGTGGGGATGACGTCAAATCATCATGCCCCTTATGACCTGGGCTACACACGTGCTACAATGGATGGTACAACGAGTCGCAAAGTCGCGAGGCTAAGCTAATCTCTTAAAGCCATTCTCAGTTCGGATTGTAGGCTGCAACTCGCCTGCATGAAGCCGGAATCGCTAGTAATCGCGGATCAGCACGCCGCGGTGAATACGTTCCCGGGTCTTGTACACACCGCCCGTCACACCACGAGAGTTTGTAACACCCGAAGTCGGTGAGGTAACCCTTTTGGGAGCCAGCCGCCTAAGGTGGGACAGATAATTGGGGTGAAGTCGTAACAAGGTAGCCGTATCGGAAGGTGCGGCTGGATCACCTCCTTTCTAAGGAATATAACGGAAACCCACACATTCATCTTATCTTTGTTTAGTTTTGAGAGGTCTAATCTTCTCAATCTTTTTAATCGAAACACCTTGTTCTTTGAAAACTGGATAAAGTTAAAAATCGTAATTTAAGTAAGAAACCAGAAACACACCGAAATTTTTAAATAATAAGTTTTTTAAGGTTCTCATCGAAAGATGAGTATTAAACATTAACGATTAACCATAGGTTAAGTTAATAAGGGCGCACGGTGAATGCCTTGGCACTAGGAGCCGATGAAGGACGGGACTAACGCCGATATGCTTTGGGGAGCTGTAAGTGAGCTTTGATCCAAAGATTTCCGAATGGGGGAACCCAGCATCTTTGATAGGATGTTACTGCTGACTGAATACATAGGTCAGTAGAGGTAGACGCAGAGAACTGAAACATCTAAGTATCTGCAGGAAGAGAAAGAAAAATCGATTCCCTGAGTAGCGGCGAGCGAAACGGGAATAGCCCAAACCAGAAAGCTTGCTTTCTGGGGTTGTAGGACTGAACATATAGAGTCATAAATGAAGTTGGTAGGAGAAGCGACCTGGAAAGGTCTGCCGAAGAAGGTAAAAGCCCTGTAACCGAAACCAATTTCACTCTGATCAGTATCCTGAGTACGGCGGAACACGAGAAATTCCGTCGGAATCCGGGAGGACCATCTCCCAAGGCTAAATACTCCCTAGTGACCGATAGTGAACCAGTACCGTGAGGGAAAGGTGAAAAGAACCTCGGAAGAGGAGTGAAATAGCCCCTGAAACCGTGTGCCTACAAATAGTTAAAGCCCGTTAATGGGTGATAGCGTGCCTTTTGTAGAATGAACCGGCGAGTTACGATCACATGCGAGGTTAAGTTGATGAGACGGAGCCGTAGCGAAAGCGAGTCTGAATAGGGCGAATGAGTATGTGGTCGTAGACCCGAAACCAAGTGATCTACCCATGTCCAGGTTGAAGGTGCGGTAATACGCACTGGAGGACCGAACCCACGTATGTTGAAAAATGCGGGGATGAGGTGTGGGTAGCGGAGAAATTCCAATCGAACTTGGAGATAGCTGGTTCTCTCCGAAATAGCTTTAGGGCTAGCCTCGGAATTAGAATCATGGAGGTAGAGCAACTGTTTGGACTAGGGGCCCTTCTAGGGTTACCGAATTCAGATAAACTCCGAATGCCATTGATTTATATCCGGGAGTCAGACTGCGAGTGATAAGATCCGTAGTCGAAAGGGAAACAGCCCAGACCACCAGCTAAGGTCCCAAAGTTTATGTTAAGTGGAAAAGGATGTGGAGTTGCTTAGACAACTAGGATGTTGGCTCAGAAGCAGCCATCATTTAAAGAGTGCGTAATAGCTCACTAGTCGAGTGACCCTGCGCCGAAAATTTACCGGGGCTAAACATAACACCGAAGCTGTGGATAGAACCATTGGTTCTATGGTAGGAGAGCGTTCTAAGGGCGTTGAAGCTAGATCGTGAGGACTAGTGGAGCGCTTAGAAGTGAGAATGCCGGTATGAGTAGCGAAAGACGGGTGAGAATCCCGTCCACCGAATGACTAAGGTTTCCTGGGGAAGGCTCGTCCTCCCAGGGTTAGTCGGGACCTAAGTCGAGGCCGAATGGCGTAGACGATGGACAACAGGTTGAGATTCCTGTACCAGTTTGTTTTGTTTGAACAATGGAGGGACACAGTAGGCTAAGGAATACGTGCTGTTGGATATGCACGTCCAAACAACAAGTTTTGAAGTGAGTCAAATGCTTGCTTCTTTAAGAACAAGTTGTGATGGGGAGGGAAATTAAGTACCGAAGTTCCCGATGTCACACTGTCAAGAAAAGCTTCTAGTTAGAAACAAACTGCCCGTACCGCAAACCGACACAGGTAGTCGAGGAGAGAATCCTAAGGTGTGCGAGAGAACTCTCGTTAAGGAACTCGGCAAAATGACCCCGTAACTTCGGGAGAAGGGGTGCTGACCAATTGGTCAGCCGCAGTGAATAGGCCCAGGCGACTGTTTATCAAAAACACAGGTCTCTGCAAAATCGTAAGATGACGTATAGGGGCTGACGCCTGCCCGGTGCTGGAAGGTTAAGAGGATGGGTTAGCTTTAGGGCGAAGCTCAGAATTGAAGCCCCAGTAAACGGCGGCCGTAACTATAACGGTCCTAAGGTAGCGAAATTCCTTGTCGGGTAAGTTCCGACCCGCACGAAAGGCGTAACGATCTGGGCACTGTCTCAACGAGAGACTCGGTGAAATTATAGTACCTGTGAAGATGCAGGTTACCCGCGACAGGACGGAAAGACCCCATGGAGCTTTACTGCAGTTTGATATTGAGTGTTTGTACAGCTTGTACAGGATAGGTAGGAGCCAATGAAGCCAGGACGCCAGTCTTGGTGGAGGCGTTGGTGGGATACTACCCTTGCTGTATGACCACTCTAACCCACAGCCCTTATCGGGCTGGGAGACAGTGTCTGACGGGCAGTTTGACTGGGGCGGTCGCCTCCTAAAGTGTAACGGAGGCGCCCAAAGGTTCCCTCAGAATGGTTGGAAATCATTCGCAGAGTGTAAAGGCATAAGGGAGCTTGACTGCGAGACCTACAAGTCGAGCAGGGACGAAAGTCGGGCTTAGTGATCCGGTGGTTCCGTATGGAAGGGCCATCGCTCAACGGATAAAAGCTACCCTGGGGATAACAGGCTTATCTCCCCCAAGAGTCCACATCGACGGGGAGGTTTGGCACCTCGATGTCGGCTCATCGCATCCTGGGGCTGTAGTCGGTCCCAAGGGTTGGGCTGTTCGCCCATTAAAGCGGTACGCGAGCTGGGTTCAGAACGTCGTGAGACAGTTCGGTCCCTATCCGTCGCGGGCGTAGGAAATTTGAGAGGAGCTGTCCTTAGTACGAGAGGACCGGGATGGACACACCTCTGGTGTACCAGTTGTTCTGCCAAGGGCATTGCTGGGTAGCTATGTGTGGACGGGATAAACGCTGAAAGCATCTAAGCGTGAAGCCCCCCTCAAGATGAGATTTCCCATCACGTAAGTGAGTAAGACCCCTGAGAGATGATCAGGTTGATAGGTTGGAAGTGGAAGTATAGCGATATATGGAGCGGACCAATACTAATCGGTCGAGGACTTAACCAAAGATTTAAACGGTGATAGACGGTCAATGAACGAAAACGATTTTTAACTTATCCAGTTTTGAGAGAATAATGTTCTCTTGATTGAAATTGTGTGGTGATGATGGCAAGAAGGTCACACCTGTTCCCATGCCGAACACAGAAGTTAAGCTTCTTAGCGCCGATGGTAGTGAAGGGTTTCCCTTTGTGAGAGTAGGACGTTGCCACGCAAATTCAATTGTTTTTTTATATGGAGGTTTAGCTCAGCTGGGAGAGCATCTGCCTTACAAGCAGAGGGTCGGCGGTTCGATCCCGTCAACCTCCACCATGAGTCATTAGCTCAGTTGGTAGAGCATCTGACTTTTAATCAGAGGGTCGCAGGTTCGAATCCTGCATGACTCATAGCTAATCATGCAAATATGTTTAGTTATGCCATATTTTTGCGGGTGTGGCGGAATTGGCAGACGCACTAGATTTAGGATCTAGCGTCGTAAGACGTGGGGGTTCAAGTCCCTTCACCCGCACTGTTTTTATTGAATGACTGAAGTATTCCTTTAGCCGGCTTAGCTCAGTTGGTAGAGCATCTGATTTGTAATCAGAGGGTCGAGGGTTCAACTCCTTTAGCCGGCATTCTTTTGCGAAAGTAGTTCAGTGGTAGAACATCACCTTGCCAAGGTGGGGGTCGCGGGTTCGAATCCCGTCTTTCGCTTACTAGGTTGACTAGTAAAATCATTCATAAAAATGATAAACTGTTCTAATGCCGGGGTGGCGGAACAGGTAGACGCACAGGACTTAAAATCCTGCGGTGAGTGATCACCGTGCCGGTTCGATTCCGGCCCTCGGCACCATACGCACCCATAGCTCAATTGGATAGAGTACTTGACTACGAATCAAGGGGTTAGAGGTTCAAGTCCTCTTGGGTGCATTTCTTTTGAAAGAAAGAATTAACAACGGGAAGTAGCTCAGCTTGGTAGAGCACTTGGTTTGGGACCAAGGGGTCGCAGGTTCGAATCCTGTCTTCCCGATTTTTAAATCAGGGGCCTTAGCTCAGCTGGGAGAGCGCCTGCCTTGCACGCAGGAGGTCAGCGGTTCGATCCCGCTAGGCTCCACTTTTTTAAAAAATCATCACTTTTATTATGGCGGTGTAGCTCAGCTGGCTAGAGCGTCCGGTTCATACCCGGGAGGTCGGGGGTTCGATCCCCTTCGCCGCTATTGTTTTTTTAAGATCTTGGACCTTTAGCTCAGTTGGTTAGAGCAGACGGCTCATAACCGTCCGGTCGTAGGTTCGAGTCCTACAAGGTCCATTAATCGGTTGAGATTAAAGTAACCTTGTATTGTTATGGAGGATTACCCAAGTCCGGCTGAAGGGAACGGTCTTGAAAACCGTCAGGTGTGTAAAAGCACGCAAGAGTTCGAATCTCTTATCCTCCTTTTTTAAATGATTCATTAATATTATCGCGGGGTGGAGCAGTTGGCAGCTCGTCGGGCTCATAACCCGAAGGTCACAGGTTCAAGTCCTGTCCCCGCAATTTATCTTTTTTTAAAAGATAGTTTTAAATGCAAAAAGGTCTCGTGGTGTAGGGGTTAACATGTCTGCCTGTCACGCAGAAGATCGCGGGTTCGATTCCCGTCGAGACCGTTTTTGCGAGTGTAGTTTAGTGGTAAAACCACAGCCTTCCAAGCTGTTGATGCGGGTTCGATTCCCGCCACTCGCTTTTTTTATGGGCCTATAGCTCAGCTGGTTAGAGCGCACGCCTGATAAGCGTGAGGTCGATGGTTCGAGTCCATTTAGGCCCATTGAATAAATTGATATTTAGTTTTAGTTTTTGGGGAAGTACTCAAGTGGCTGAAGAGGCGCCCCTGCTAAGGGTGTAGGTCGTTAACGCGACGCGAGGGTTCAAATCCCTCCTTCTCCGTATTTTGTTTTCATAAATTTTAGACCCGTTGGTCAAGCGGTTAAGACACCGCCCTTTCACGGCGGTATCACGGGTTCGATTCCCGTACGGGTCATTTACAATTTTGTCTAATTTAATAGTTCATCATTGTATCAGTCTTATGGAGGATTACCCAAGTCCGGCTGAAGGGAACGGTCTTGAAAACCGTCAGGTGTGTAAAAGCACGCAAGAGTTCGAATCTCTTATCCTCCTTTTTTAAATGATTCATTAATATTATCGCGGGGTGGAGCAGTTGGCAGCTCGTCGGGCTCATAACCCGAAGGTCACAGGTTCAAGTCCTGTCCCCGCAATTTATCTTTTTTAAAAGATAGTTTTAAATGTAAAAAGGTCTCGTGGTGTAGGGGTTAACATGTCTGCCTGTCACGCAGAAGATCGCGGGTTCGATTCCCGTCGAGACCGTTCAATTAAATAGTTGGCCCGGTAGCTCAGTCGGTAGAGCACTTGATTGAAGCTCAAGGTGTCGGCAGTTCGATTCTGTCCCGGGCCATTTCTTTTAATGCAGGTGTAGTTTAGTGGTAAAACCACAGCCTTCCAAGCTGTTGATGCGAGTTCGATTCTCGTCACCCGCTTTTTTTTTTTTGGGCCTATAGCTCAGCTGGTTAGAGCGCACGCCTGATAAGCGTGAGGTCGATGGTTCGAGTCCATTTAGGCCCATTGTACTAATGAAAATATAGACCCGTTGGTCAAGCGGTTAAGACACCGCCCTTTCACGGCGGTATCACGGGTTCGATTCCCGTACGGGTCATCAAATAATTAAACGAAAAGAGATTGGAGAAAATTATCTGGTCTTTTTTTTTGTTTAATTATCTGATTTGTCAAATTAAGCTATACAAACTATCTTCATCCATATAACTCATAAAAACTTCCAACGGTGTTTGGTAATTTAGTGACTTCCTTGGAATGTTATTTCGTTTGTGTGCAACAGATGATACGAAAGTCTGGTCAACTTCGTTGAAATCCATTTTTTTTGGCAATCCATCTTTTCGAAGAAGTCCATTAGAATTCTCATTTAAAGCTCGTTGTGAAGGCGTTCCAGGATCAGCGAAGTAAATAGCGACATCATGTTGGTTGCACAAAGATTTCCAGTTGGAAAACTCCTTTCCGCAATCAAACGTAATGGATTTGAATAAATTTTTTGGTATGGCTTGGAACCATTGATTCATGGCATTCTCAATGTCGCAGGCTTTACGCCCTTTGGGCTTTAAGGTAATGATAGCTTTTGATAAAATCTCTACTAGAGTAATAACCGCACTTTTGTGGTGAACACCTACAATGGTATCTCCTTCGATATGACCAAACTCTTCTTTAAATGTGGGATAGTCTATTATTCTTTCAGAGATATTTCGTTTATAAGCTTGTCTACCTCTACGTTCTTGATGTCCGTTAGGTTTTCTTTTCCCTTTCATCGGGAGTGTAACTTCATCGAATATTCTTTCTTTAAACTGCCTATAAAGTGTTCGTACGGAACAGTCTATTGTCATTTCTTTACGGCCAATAATGACATCCGGCGTCCAGCCCTCAGCTACTTTTCGCTTGATATAAAGCTGTTGTTCTTTTGGTAAATCAATTTTTTTGCGTCCACACTGTTTCTTGTTTTTTTTATACCGTAGGTAATGGTCGAAAGCTGTGTGTCCTGCTTTGAAGAACCTGATAACATTATTAATCGGTGTACGAGTACGATTCAAGTAAGTAGCTATTTTAGCAACTGGAACACCTTGGTGGTAATAAGCTTCTATCATCACTAGTTCATCCATGGTAATATGGGTATAGGTCATTCGTGATCACTCCTTGTTTTCTGTGGTTGGAAATACAATTAGAGTGTATCACGAATGGCTTTTTTATTTGTATAGCTTAATCTTACAATCGACGTTATAAAAGGTTTCATCAAAAAAGATAGTTTTATCTTTTAAATCGAGTGTAGTTCGGATACAATTATTATGAGACATATGAATTTTCCTTTCTAGTGAGTTGTCGTGACTTTATTCTAACTGGAAAATTCATCTGTTTCTATTTTTTTGTAAAAAAATTGGTGTGAATGAATTTTTTCATCCACACCAAAAATTATACAGCCGATTCCTCTCACCAACGTCCTTTATTGTATAATCCTTAAAAGAAAGCCATACAGCCCTTAAGTATTACTAACAGTACAAAGAAAAAAAGATGTTGTGGGCGTCACAGAATCGTTCTCCCAAAGAAACAATGGGCTTACATCAAAGATAGAGTCGCTCAAGGTTGGAGTCCTAATGTCATTGTCGGTCGGGCAGAAGAGTCCATTAAGTGTTCCGTTAGTACCCTTTATCGCCAATTCCAAGAAAATCATTGAAGTATCAAACACCATTGGAAGTATTCTTGAGTTACATGGATGGAGATAGTTTGTCTAGCTTAATTTGACAAATCAGAAAACAAATAAAATTCTACTTAAACAGATGCAATATATAAAATGAAAATATGCGTTGCCAATCCATTAAGGGTATGCCATTATATAGGTAACGATAGTCATTGGAGGAGAGAATACATGTCTAACTTACCAAATTGTCCAAAATGTAATTCAGAATACACTTATCAGGATGGTAATCTTTTTGTTTGCCCAGAATGCGGCCACGAGTGGGGAGTAGATTCAATTATTGAAACAGATAAAAGTAAAAAAGAGTTCAAAGATGCACATGGAAATAAATTAATCGATAGAGATTCAGTAATTGTTATTAAAGATCTTAAAGTAAAAGGGACTTCCAGTGTTGTAAAAAAAGGAACCAAAGTAAAGAATATTCATTTGGTTGACGGTGATCATGATATTGATTGTAAAATCGAAGGTATTGGTGCTATGCAATTAAAAACGGAATTTGTAAAAAAAGCTTAATGTCAGTGAAGAAAAACAAACTAAGGCCATTTCATTTAGCTTAAATGGCCTTTTTTTTTTTGAAATATGAGGAAAATCTCTTTTTAATTTGAATGTTTTTTATTCAAATTAGATTCTCTTTTCTATAATTTATACAATTCTTTTTATTTGATACTAATTTACAAGGGAGAACATGATTATTACAATAATGGAATAAATAATGATATGCATAATGCCATAGTTTCGATACTTTAATTATATAAGATGGTACCCTTTTTTGTTTAGGTTAAATCATTATTTTACTATCTGATTTGTCAAATTAAGCTATACAAACTATCTTCATCCATATAACTCATAAAAACTTCCAACGGTGTTTGGTAATTTAGTGACTTCCTTGGAATGTTATTTCGTTTGTGTGCAACAGATGATACGAAAGTCTGGTCAACTTCGTTGAAATCCATTTTTTTTGGCAATCCATCTTTTCGAAGAAGTCCATTAGAATTCTCATTTAAAGCTCGTTGTGAAGGCGTTCCAGGATCAGCGAAGTAAATAGCGACATCATGTTGGTTGCACAAAGATTTCCAGTTGGAAAACTCCTTTCCGCAATCAAACGTAATGGATTTGAATAAATTTTTTGGTATGGCTTGGAACCATTGATTCATGGCATTCTCAATGTCGCAGGCTTTACGCCCTTTGGGCTTTAAGGTAATGATAGCTTTTGATAAAATCTCTACTAGAGTAATAACCGCACTTTTGTGGTGAACACCTACAATGGTATCTCCTTCGATATGACCAAACTCTTCTTTAAATGTGGGATAGTCTATTATTCTTTCAGAGATATTTCGTTTATAAGCTTGTCTACCTCTACGTTCTTGATGTCCGTTAGGTTTTCTTTTCCCTTTCATCGGGAGTGTAACTTCATCGAATATTCTTTCTTTAAACTGCCTATAAAGTGTTCGTACGGAACAGTCTATTGTCATTTCTTTACGGCCAATAATGACATCCGGCGTCCAGCCCTCAGCTACTTTTCCCTTGATATAAAGCTGTTGTTCTTTTGGTAAATCAATTTTTTTGCGTCCACACTGTTTCTTGTTTTTTTTATACCGTAGGTAATGGTCGAAAGCTGTGTGTCCTGCTTTGAAGAACCTGATAACATTATTAATCGGTGTACGAGTACGATTCAAGTAAGTAGCTATTTTAGCAACTGGAACACCTTGGTGGTAATAAGCTTCTATCATCACTAGTTCATCCATGGTAATATGGGTATAGGTCATTCGTGATCACTCCTTGTTTTCTGTGGTTGGAAATACAATTAGAGTGTATCACGAATGGCTTTTTTATTTGTATAGCTTAATCTTACAATCGACGCTATAAAAAAAGAAATCATTATCCCCACAAAAAAGTGAGAATAAAGATTTCTTTTTTATTTTTTACTGAGACTTTTGTCCTAGCCTCTTTCCTACTACATTTCGTTTTTATTTAAGTAACATGAATGAGTAGAATAATACTAAGGGCTATAAAAAAAGAAATTGAATAGAGTTGTAAAGTCCTTTGTTTAATTTTTGAAGGAATTGTTTCTTCTTTAGAGAAGAGAGATCGGATAAGTTTAATAGCAAAAGGTAAGGTAAGTAGAAAGATAAAGGTTGATTTTTTGAAAATAGGGATAAAAAAAATTAAGCTTACTAGGTAAATTGACACTAACAAGCATAAAAAGATTAGATTAAATCTTTTTGCGTCTAAAAAAATGGTATTTGTTTTATTTTCATCTGAGTGTTTGGTAATTTCTGCATAGTTTAGTTGAAGCTTTCCCAACTCTACTAAAAATAGAGTTAAAATTAAAGGTATACTCCAATAAAAAAGAGTGATGGGGATGAAATTTGCTTGGATATAAAAACTTAAATAGGTTAGGATCCCTCCTTTGAATACGCTGGAAACAACCAATGTTAACCAAGAGTAGCCATGTCTGACTAAGTAGAGTTGTGAGTGTATCACTAAGCTATAGAAAAAACAAAGTAAACCTGCTAAGGGATGGATCGTATATGAAAAATAATAAATGAGCGATAAGTTGATCAATTCAAAAATAATAAAAGGGAGATGATTAAATGAAAGAGTTGTTTTGGTTGATTCAAATAAAAAGTTTCCTAATAAATGGTTTATAAAAATAAAACTATACAATAGAAAGAAACGGATGAAATTATGCTGGGTATATTGACTAGCGTAAATAGTGCCTACAAGTAAATAGGATAAGGGAATTAGAAATGTTAATAATAAAGGATGATAGAGATAATGAATGATCATTTTATAAATAGATTGCACCAATGAAAAACTCCTTTTAATTGCTTAATTATTCTTATTTTACCTAAAATAGGCAGTAGGGTACAGGTAAATAAATAATAAGCGAAATGAACTGATAAGAAAGCAAAGAGTTATTTATCAAATTTGATGGATTTAATATTAATGAATCATAAATTATGGTAAAATAGTTAAGGTTTGCAAATCGGATTCCCGAGAGGATTCACTTTTACAGTGGAGAAGCCTTGTAACCGAAAAATTAAAGGGGGAACAAATGAATGACAGAAAGAAAATTATTTACTTCTGAATCCGTTTCAGAAGGACATCCAGATAAGATGGCGGATCAAATCAGTGATGCGATATTAGATGAGATTTTAGCAAAAGACCCTGATGCAAGAGTTGCTTGTGAAACAGCTATAACAACAGGACTTGTATTAGTAATGGGAGAAATCTCTACAACGACTTATGTGGATATCCAAAAAACAGTGAGAGATACGATTCGCAATATAGGGTACACAAGAGCTAAGTTTGGATTTGATGCAGATACCTGTGCAGTAATTGTTTCTATTGATGAACAATCAAGAGATATTGCCCAAGGTGTGGATGATTCCTTAGAATCTAAAGAAACAAATCAAGATGAATTAGATCAAATTGGTGCAGGTGACCAAGGTTTAATGTTCGGTTTTGCAATAAATGAAACACCTGAACTAATGCCCTTACCTATTTCATTGAGCCACCGTTTGACGAAACGTCTTTCTGTTGTTCGAAAAGAAAAGATAGTTTCTTATTTGAGACCAGATGCAAAAGCGCAAGTTACGGTTGAATATGATGAAAATAACAAACCATTGCGTGTGGATACGATTGTTATCAGTACTCAACATCATCCAGATGTTACCTATGATCTATTGAAAAAAGATATGATCGAATTAGTAATCAAACATGAAATTCCTAGTGAATTACTAGATGAAGATACTAAGTACTTTATTAATCCAACGGGGCGCTTTGTTATAGGCGGACCGCAAGGAGATGCCGGATTAACTGGGCGTAAAATCATCGTTGATACTTATGGCGGTTATGCCCGTCATGGTGGTGGAGCATTCTCTGGAAAAGATCCTACAAAAGTAGATAGATCAGCAAGCTATGCAGCTCGGTATATCGCAAAAAATATTGTAGCTGCCGGATTTGCAGATAAATGTGAAGTTCAATTAGCCTATGCAATAGGTGTTGCATATCCTGTGTCTATTGCTATTGATACATTCAATACAGGAACAGTTGCAGAATCTCGCTTGATCGAAGCAGTACGTGCTATTTTTGATTTAAGACCAGCAGGTATTATCAAAATGCTAGACTTGCAAAGACCTATTTATAAACAAACCGCAGCGTATGGACATTTTGGACGTACTGATATTGATTTAACTTGGGAACATACGGACAAAGTTGATGGTTTAAAAGAATTTTTAGCCAAGTAAAAGAATAAGATGTAAAAAAGAAAGCCCAATGATATTTAATCATTGGGCTTTCTTATTTTTTAATTGAAATGAGGGAAAAGGAGCACTTTCGAGCACATCTAATTCCTCTTTACGTTCTATAAACGATTGAATCAGTTAGGGCTATTTTATCACATATTATTATATATTGGATCAGTAGAAAGAGAGGGATCATTTTCAGTTGAATCTTTTCGCGATAAGATTATCGGATAAAAGCAGCGAAAAGAGATAACCAAGAGCCTGCTAAGAAAAAACCTGCAATTACATCAGAAGGAAAATGAACTCCTAAATAGATTCGACTGATACCAACAGTAATAATGATGACTGTCGCCAAAAGACAAGCTAACAATCTGATCCAATTTCTTCGAGTTAAGTGAAAAACCAGTAAAACAATCCCTCCATAACAAATTAAGGCAGCCATAGAATGGCCGCTGGGAAAGCTGTACCCACCCTGTAAAACAAGATGTTCAATGGTTGGGCGCGTTCTTTGGAAAATGAGTTTAACAAGTTGGTTTAATAACCCGGCTCCTATAACAACATGAAAAATATAGGAATATGCAATTTTAGGATCTTTCTTTCTCAAAATAAAGTAAAGACTGACAAGAAGAGTTATTAAAATAATAACGTTAGTTCCTCCCATATCGGTTACAAAGGAATAAAAAGCCGTTCTTTTAGGAGATAGGTTAGTTAAAATAGGATTTGAAATAAATTGATCAAATGTATTAAGCCATTCTGTTTGCTGTGTTACTCCAAAAGCAAATAGGCTAAAAGGGATAAGTAGTAATAGACTGATAAAAAAATAATTTGTAGTGTAAAAAGGTTTGCTCGAAAAAAATCTCATATTTTTGCCTCAGACTTTCTATAAAATAATTTGTAAATTAAATAAAGAGATGATCGTAAAAAACAGTTTAGCATATCTAATGTATAGAATAAACTGAAAAAAGGTGCTACTGCACTAAAAAGATGTGTTATATAAATATAAATTGCTTTATAACCATAAACCATGTTACGTTTGTGTAACGTATATTAAAAAATAGAATTCTAATTAGGTTAACCTTTCATTATAAGTTTGTTAAAGATATAATAAAATAGCAATAGTATTATAAAAATTATCTCTAAAAGATACTAAAGAAAAAAATATGGGGGTACTCACTTTGGAAAAAACAAGAAAAGAAAGAATTTCAGCTGAAAAAAATAAAAAAAGTTTTGATCAATTAAGAAACTCTAATGGAATGATCAAAAAAGGCACAGCTGTTTTTAGTACAACTTTGTTAGTGAGCTTACTGGCGTTTCCAACCTTCTCTGTTTCAGCTAGTGCAAATGAATTAGCAGGAACCAGCATCAAAGAAATGGAAAAAGCTATCAAAGAAGACAACATCATAAAAGAAAATGAAGAAGGATCAGAAGTAACAGATAGCAGTAATTACATAACAGAAGATGGTTTAATCGAGAAAGAACAAAAAATTAATGAACTTAAAGCACTCATTTCACCTGAAATTTTTGAATCTTTAGAATTTGAAAAATTATCAGATGAAGAAATCGACGAGTTACTTTTAATTGCTCTAGAAAATAGCACGGAAGGAACAGAAGGAACAGAAGGAACAGCAATACCAGTAGTTAGCAAGTCAACGGATAAGCTAAGTACTGCTATTCCTGGAGAAACAATGATAACTGATGAAGCAATGACAGGACCAGAAGTTGCAGGAGAAACAAATGAACTTAGTGCTTCAGAAAAAGAATTAGTAGAAGAAAAAACTGAAGTAACAAGTGAAACAACCCAAGTAGAAGAATCAGATACAGGCGAAGCATCAAATGAAACAGGAAGTATCGTTCTAAAAGCAGCATTAGTTATCGAAAATGATAAACAAGTTGCTGAATCGGTTGAATTAGCTGATCAAGAAGTCCCTGATGAAGTAGAAATCAATACTTCAGAAAAAGCGGAAACAGCAGAGCTTGTTGAGACGGTTGTTGAAGTTGAAGAACCAGCAGCGGAACCAGTGGTGAAATCTGTAGTAAATCCAGTCGTAGAACCAGTAGTTGAAAAAGAAGCAGTCGTTGCTACGACAACTAAGACTGAACCAGCAGAAACAACAGCAACAGAAGCGGCCAAAGTAGAAGCAGCCAAAGCAGAAGCAGCCAAAGTAGAAGCAGCCAAAATAGAAGCAGCCAAAGCAGAAGCAACAAAAGCAGCGGCAACACCGACAGCTAAAACATATACGGTGAAATCTGGTGACACTTTAAATAAAATTAGCAGTGCTAATGGTGTAACGGTAACGCAACTGAAAACATGGAATAAACTGTCTTCAAATCTAATCTTAGTAGGCCAAGTTTTAGCTTTAAATGAAGCAGTGGCTAAAACAGTGACTGTAACAACTCCAGTTAAAACAAATGAAGCAATTGCAGATGCAACAACACCAGCTGGATTCGTTAATGCTATTACATCTTATGCAAAACAAGTTGCAGCTAATAATGACTTGTATGCTTCTGTTATGATCGCTCAAGCAGCTTTAGAAAGTGGATATGGTACTAGTAAACTGTCAACTAGTCCAAACTACAATTTATTTGGTATAAAAGGAAGTTATAACGGAAATACAGTCACGATGTATACTTCTGAATGGAGCTCTTCAACCGGCTGGATTTATATCCCGCAAAACTTTAAAAAATATCCTTCTTATGCTGAATCGTTGCAAGATAATGCTAACTTATTGAAGAGAGGTACTTCATGGGATAATGGATATTATGCAGGTGCATGGGTCAGCAATTCCGATAGCGCTTATGAAGCCACTGCTTGGTTACAAGGGCGTTATGCAACTGATCCGACGTATGCTTCTAAATTAAATAGTATTATAAATTCATATAATTTAACACAATATGATACAAAATCTTCAGGAGCTATAAATCAGACTACTCCAGTATCAAATGATAATAATAATGTCTCAGTGCCAAGTACAGGAACAACAAGCAGCACGTCATACGCTGTAAAATCAGGTGATACATTAACGGCTATCGGCGCAAAATACGGCGTATCTGTAGCGAACTTAAAAACATGGAACAACTTGACGTCAGATACGATCTACGTGAACCAAACGTTGACGATCAAAGGTGGAACAACATCCGTTGGCACAACAACACCAACAACAAATACAGGAACAACAAGCAGCACGTCATACGCTGTGAAATCAGGTGATACATTAACGGCTATCGGCGCAAAATATGGCGTATCTGTAGCGAACTTAAAAACATGGAACAACTTGACGTCAGATACGATCTACGTGAACCAGGCGTTGACAATCAAAGGCGGAACAACATCCGTTGGCACAACAACACCAACAACAAATACAGGAACAACAAGCAGCACGTCATACGCTGTAAAATCAGGTGATACATTAACGGCTATCGGCGCAAAATATGGCGTATCTGTGGCGAACTTAAAAACATGGAACAACTTGACGTCAGATACGATCTACGTGAACCAAACATTGACGATCAAAGGCGGAACAACATCCGGTGATACAACAGCACCAACAACAAATACAGGAACAACAAGCAGCACGTCATACGCTGTAAAATCAGGTGATACATTAACGGCTATCGGCGCAAAATACGGTGTATCTGTAGCGAACTTAAAAACATGGAACAACTTGACATCAGATACGATCTACGTGAACCAGGCGTTGACAATCAAAGGCGGAACAACATCCGTTGGCACAACAACACCAACAACAAATACAGGCACAACAAGCAGCACGTCATACGCTGTAAAATCAGGTGATACATTAACGGCTATCGGCGCAAAATACGGCGTATCTGTAGCGAACTTAAAAACATGGAACAACTTGACGTCAGATACGATCTACGTGAACCAGGCGTTGACAATCAAAGGCGGAACAACATCCGTTGGCACAACAGCACCAACAACAAGTACAGGCACTGCAAGCAGCACGTCATACGCTGTAAAATCAGGCGATACATTAACGGCTATCAGCGCAAAATACGGTGTATCTATAGCGAACTTGAAAACATGGAACAACTTGACGTCAGATACGATCTACGTGAACCAAACGTTGATGATCAAGGGTGGAACAACGGTTGGCACAACAGCACCAACGCCGACACTGACACCGACACCAACAACAAGCACTACAAGCAGCACGTCATACGCTGTAAAATCAGGTGATACATTATCGGCTATCAGCGCAAAATACGGCGTATCTGTAGCGAACTTAAAAACATGGAACAGCTTGACGTCAGACACGATATACGTGAACCAAGCGTTGACGATCAAAGGCGGAACAATAACTGTTGTTACAACAGCACCGACACCAACACCAGCACCAACAACAAGCACTACAAGCAGCACATCATACGCTGTAAAATCAGGCGATACATTATCGGCTATCAGCGTAAAATACGGTGTATCTGTAGCGGACTTAAAAACATGGAACAGCTTGACATCTGATACGATATACGTGAACCAAGCGTTGACGATCAAAGGCGGAACAATAACTGTTGGTACAACAGCACCGACACCAACGCCAGCACCAGCACCAACAACAAGCACTACAAGCAGCACATCATACGCTGTAAAATCAGGCGATACATTATCGGCTATCAGCGCAAAATATGGTGTATCTGTAGAGGACTTAAAAACATGGAACAACTTGACATCTGATACGATCTACGTGAATCAAGCGTTGACGATCAAAGGCGGAACAACACCCGTTGGCGCAACAACAGCACCAACACCGACATCAACACCCGTTGTCACAACGGCACCAACGCCGACACCGATATCAATAACAAGTATAAGCACTACAAGCAGCACATCATACGCTGTAAAATCAGGCGATACATTATCGGCTATCGGTGCAAAATACGGTGTATCCGTAGCGAGTTTGAAAATAGCTAATAACTTAACATCAGATACAATCTATGTAGGTCAAAAGTTAATTATAAAGACAACTAATACTGTTCCTAATGCAACCATAACAACAATTGCGACTAATTCAAATGTGCATGTTGTTGTAAGTGGAGATTCTTTATGGGATATCGCCCAAAAATATAGTATGTCTGTTTCAGAGTTAAAAGCAGCAAATTATTTAAAATCAGATGTTATATTTGTCGGTCAATCTTTGATTATCAAATAATGATAACGGAGACTCGCCAAAATTGTGGGTCTCTGTTTTTGTTCTTCGATTAAAATATTTTCTTATTGAAAAATCATTTTTAAGGGCAGATAAAAAGAGGAGTGGAAACTATGATCGTTACTACTACGGAATCTATTGAAAATTTTGGAATATCATCTTATGAAGGAATTGTGTTTGGGGAAGTCATTTCTGGGATCAATTTAGTTAAAGATAACGATGCTGGGCTGCTAAATAAAATTGACGAGCGTTATCAAAAATATGAGAATATATTGTCAGATTCTCGTGGCGTAGTATTAGAAGAAATGAAACTTAAGGCTGCAGAATTAGGTGCAGATGCTATTGTCGGAGTTAAAATGGATTATGAAACACTAGGGTCAGATAATGGGATGATTATTGTAACTTGTAGTGGAACAGCTGTAAAGGTGAAAACTTTTATGTGATTTTAAACATAAAAGAATAGTCAGGAATGGGCGGTTTGCTTTTCTTATTGCTCAAGAGGTAATTATTTGTTAGAATAAAACCAATAGAAAAAAACAGTGAAAAGGAATAGTAGAAATGATTTTTTTTTAAGAGAGTGCATGGATGGTGAAAATGCATAAAAAAAACTTTCGAACTCGCCTATAGAGTTGCTTTGTTGAAATAAAAGTAGACAAAGACGTGTTGCCCGCGTTAAGGGTATAAGAAGTCTACAATTATTTATTTTTTAAAAAAATAAATAATTGTAGAAAATATAGGTGGTACCGCGAATAATAAATTGTTTAATCGCCCTATGGATACAGATAGTAATCTGTATTCATAGGGCGATTTTTATTTTGAATAAGATATGAAAGAGGGATAAATATGAGCTTTAACCATAAAATGATTGAAAAAAAATGGCAAAATTATTGGGCTTCCAATAAAACATTCCGTACAACAGAAAATGCTGAAAAGAAAAATTTCTATGCGTTAGATATGTTTCCTTATCCATCAGGACAAGGATTACATGTAGGACATCCAGAAGGATATACTGCGACCGATATCGTTTCTCGTTTGAAAAGAGCTCAAGGATTCAATGTATTGCATCCAATGGGGTGGGATGCATTTGGATTGCCAGCTGAACAATACGCACTGGATACTGGAAATGACCCAGCTGAATTCACTGCCCATAATATTGAAACATTCCGCCGTCAAATAAACTCATTAGGATTTAGCTATGATTGGGAATGTGAAATAAATACTACTGATCCTGACTATTATAAATGGACACAATGGATTTTCATCAAACTTTATGAAAAAGGGTTAGCTTATGAAGCTGAAGTGGCTGTGAACTGGTGTCCTGAATTAGGAACAGTATTGGCTAATGAAGAAGTTATCGATGGGAAAAGTGAACGTGGAGGACATCCAGTCTACCGCAAACCAATGAAACAATGGATGTTGAAAATCACAGCATACGCTGATCGTTTGTTAGAAGATCTAGATTTAGTCGATTGGCCTGAAAGTATCAAAGACATGCAACGCAACTGGATCGGAAAATCGATTGGTGCAAATGTAGTTTTTGCTGTTAAAGGGACAGATTATAAATTTACCGTCTTTACAACTCGTCCAGATACATTATTTGGCGCATCTTATAGCGTATTGGCTCCAGAATTAGATTTAGTTAAACAAATTACTACTCCAGAACAAGAAGCAGAAGTTCAAGCGTATATTGAAAAGATCAGCTTGAAGAGCGATTTGGATCGGACAGATCTGAATAAAAATAAAACTGGTGTATTCACTGGTGCCTACGCAGTCAATCCAGTAAATGGCAAAGAAATACCAATTTGGATTGCCGATTACGTATTAGCTTCATATGGAACAGGAGCTATAATGGCCGTTCCAGCTCATGATGAACGTGATTACGAATTTGCTGAAACTTTCGATTTAGAGATTCTTCCAGTTCTTGAAGGCGGCGATGTAGCTAAGGCAGCATTCACTGATGATGGTCTGCACATCAACTCCGGCTTTTTGAATGGTCTTGGAAAAGAAGAAGCCATCAATAAAATGAATGAGTGGCTGGAAGAAAATGAAGCAGGTAAAAAAGAAACGACTTATCGTTTACGTGATTGGCTATTCGCTCGTCAACGTTATTGGGGTGAGCCAATTCCAGTTATCCATTGGGAAGATGGCACTTCAACAACTTTAGCGGAGTCTGAGTTGCCGTTGATATTGCCAAAAACAGATGAAATCAAACCTAGTGGAACAGGTGAATCTCCATTAGCAAATATCACTGAATGGGTAAATGTAGTAGATCCTGAAACTGGAATGAAGGGACATCGTGATACAAATACAATGCCGCAATGGGCAGGAAGTTCTTGGTATTTCTTACGATTTATCGACCCTAATAATACAGAAATGTTAGCTGATCCTGAAAAACTGAAACAATGGTTGCCAGTCGATATTTATATTGGCGGAGCTGAACATGCTGTACTTCATCTGTTGTATGCTCGTTTCTGGCATAAATTCCTGTACGATATTGGAGTTGTCCCAACGAAAGAACCATTCCAAAAATTGTACAATCAAGGAATGATTCTAGGCGAAAATAATGAGAAAATGTCTAAATCAAAAGGAAATGTCGTTAATCCTGACGATGTTGTCGAAAAATTTGGAGCAGATACATTGCGTGTATACGAAATGTTCATGGGTCCATTAGATGCTTCGATTGCGTGGAATGAAAATGGATTAGAAGGAAGCCGTAAATTTCTGGATCGGGTATGGCGCTTGATCATGGATGAAGACGGGAAAGTCCGTGACCGTATCACAACGATCAATGATGGATCTCTCGATGTGGTTTATCATCAGACAGTTAAAAAAGTTACAGAAGATTTTGAACAATTGCGTTTCAATACGGCAATTTCTCAAATGATGGTCTTCGTAAATGAGGCATACAAAGCAAAAACGTTATCTGTAAATTATATAAAAGCTTTTGTCCAATTGCTTGCACCAATTGCTCCACACATGGGAGAAGAATTGTGGTCTAATCTGACAAAGAGTGATGAAGGCATTTCGTATGTTGCTTGGCCGTTGTATGATGAAAAATTCTTAGTTGAAGATGAGATTGAAGTCGTTTTCCAAGTGAATGGAAAATTAAGAGCAAAAACTCAAACCTCAAAAGAAATCTCTAAAGCAGATCTAGAACTATTAGCTATGAGTAATGAAAAAATCAAAGAATCTATTGAAGGGAAAACAATCCGTAAAGTTATTGTTGTTCCTGGAAAATTGGTAAATATAGTAGCAAATTAAATGGGATTTTAACTTATATTGCTAAGAGAAACAGGCGTATAAGTAGAAAAGAGATAAGACGTCTGTCTTGTCTCTTTTCTACTTGTATATCCTAAGCAGATTTTAAATTTTCTTTAAAATTACATTTTAGACGTTCACTAAGCATTGCAACCCTCTTGTTTAAGAAGTAAAATAGAATCTTGTATACAAAAGTATGAGAGTAGGTATTTGAGTCATGTCAAAAGAAACGATCAGTGATAATAAATTAAAACAACCATTAGAAGAAATGAGCTCCAAAGACAAAATGATCAACGGATCAGCTTGGATGACGGGTGGAAGTATTTTATCCAGATTATTAGGAGCCCTTTACATTATTCCTTGGATGGCCTGGATGGGAAATCAAAGTATAGCAGAATCTGCGAATGCCCTTTACACGATTGGGTACACACCTTATGCATTATTTTTAAATATTGCAACAGCCGGTGTTCCATCAGCAATTGCCAAGCAAGTTTCTTACTATAATAGCTTGAATGAGTACGAAATAAGTCGCAACATTTATAAAAAAGGATTGCAAATCATGGCAGTTACAGGTATTGTGTCAGCGTTGATCATGTATGTTGCAGCACCATTTATAGCAGCAAGCAGTCCAAATGTATCGGTTGATAATGCAACTCAAGTTATCCGTTCGCTGAGTTGGGCATTGCTGATCATTCCTTGCATGAGTGTGACTCGCGGGTACATTCAGGGACACCATATTATGAAGTACTCAGCTATTTCACAGTTTATTGAACAACTAGCTCGGGTTATCTTTATGCTTGCTGCTGTTTACTTGATTCGTCAGGTATGGAATGGTTCAGTTGTAAATGCTGTTGCAGCTTCAACGTTCGCAGCTGTTATTGGAGCTGTGTTTAGTATTGGGTATTTATTCTACATTATCTGGCGCAAAAAACCAGAATTGGATGAACGCGCAGCCCAGAGTTTGAATAAAATAACTATCTCTACAAATGAAATTTTCAAATCTATTATCCGTACAGCTATTCCATTCATTATTATTGGTTCAGGTATTACGCTTTTTCAAATGATCGATCAATTTACGTTCCAACAAATTATGACGCAAGTTTCTAATTTATCGCCAAAACAAATCGTAAATCATTACGGAGTGGCTTCAGGTAACGTCAATAAACTGATCATGATCGTTATTTCTTTTGGAGGGTCAATGGCAATTACAGCTGTGCCACTTATTTCTGAGTTGATAGCAAAAAATGATTTGAAAAAAATTGCTCATCAAATCAGTGATAGTTTACAATTGTTTTCTTTTATCATGTTGCCTGCTTCAATTGGAATGATGATCGTAGCTGAACCTTTATATACGGTTTTCTATGGCCAGAGTGATCTTGGAACAACGGCATTACAAGTTGCTTCCTTTATGAGTTTATTTTTAGGATTATTTGTCCTTATGGGATCAACTATGCAAGCGGCGAATCAAACAAGATCTGCACTCTGGGCGCTAGTAATTGGGTTAGTTGTAAAACTAGCAACTCAATACCCAATGTTGGCATGGGCAGGTACTAATGGAATGTTCATTTCTAATATATTTGGTTTTGGTGTCACAGTCTTATTAATGTTGTGGAAAATGTACAAGGTTACGCGTTTTGATATGGGCTTGATTTTAAGACGTGTTTTATTGATGCTGATCCTTACTTTAGCGATGGCTATTGTGACGTTTGCAGTTAAAGAACTGCTTTACTTAATGATGGATTCAGAGAATAGCAGGACCAGCGCACTTTTGGTTATGGCTATTTCAGCAGGATCAGGTGGCATTGTTTATATGTATGGCTCTTTAAAAACCCGGTTAGCAGATCGTTTATTAGGAGCACGGGTTACAGGTTTAAGAACCAAACTACACATTAAATAAAAAAACTAGTTGAGACCCAAAAGGCTTCAACTAGTTTTTTACTTAAATGGTTAAAGAATGGAGCAAAGTAAATGCGATTAGATAAATTATTGGCCAATATGGGCTTTGGAACAAGAAAAACAGTAAAAGGTGTATTAAAATCAAAAGTGGTAACTGTAAATGGACTTATTGAAAAAGAGGGTAAAACGCAAGTGGATCCAGAGAAAGATACGATCATCGTTTCGGGTGAAGAGATTGAATACCATGAATTCGTGTATTTTATGCTGCACAAACCGCAAGGAGTCGTGAGCGCAACAACAGACAATGTTCATAAAACGGTAATTGATCTTTTAGAGCCGCAAGACCAATTGCGTGACCCGTTTCCAGTGGGAAGGTTAGATAAGGATACAGAGGGCTTATTGATTTTAACCAATGATGGAACTTTAGCGCATAACTTGCTTTCACCGAAGAAGCATGTGGATAAATGTTATGAAGCGATCATTGAGGGTATAGTAGAGGAAAAAGATATTCAAGAATTTGCGAGCGGCATAACGTTGGATGACGGTTTTAATTGCCAATCAGCTCATTTAGAAATCATATCAATAGATTTTGAGAAAGAACAGTCCATTATTCGAGTCACGATACATGAAGGAAAATTTCATCAAGTAAAGCGTATGTTTGAAGCAGTAGATAAGTCTGTTAGTTATTTGAAACGATTGTCTATGGGAAATGTGCAACTAGATGAAACATTAGAATTAGGGGATTACAGACAACTAACAAAAGCAGAATTGGATTCATTAACTGATTAATGAAGAAAAAACCAGGGAATCGAGACGGTGATCTCAATTCCTTGGTTTTTAAATTTCTTAATAAAAATCGGTTCTATCAGGCGACTCTGTAGGAGGAAAATCGTCTTCGATCTCTAAGTCCCCATCTGTATTGATATCTGTGATCAAATCTTCATCGTCGTAATCTAGATGTTGGGTCCTAATAGAACGTTTTTGGTTTCTACCTATGGATGAACTAAGAGGATCATCTTCGGCTGCGAGATCCGGAGCAGTCAGATTAATCCCTGCAGCATCGTCGGAAGGGGGACGTTCGTCTACAAGAATAAGGGTACTCCCTTTTTCAATTGCTTTTTTGTAATCAACTAAAATTTCTTCATCAGGGATTACTGAATGCAGCTCCTCTTTTTTTGATACAGAGGATAAAATGACTATCGCTACGTTAGTTTGGCTTTGTATGGTTTTTTTTGTATTAGGATTAGTTACTAAGGTAATAGACTCTTTTGAGTAGCCTTCAGTCAATAACTGATCGATTTTTTGTAAAGCTGTTGCTTCAGATCGATAACTTCCAATAATACGTTTTGCCATATATACCACTCCTCAATTAGTTTAACGGTTTTATTATAATTGAGTATACTTGGAAAAAAAAGAGATTACAATTAATACGGTACAGATGGCGTATCCTATAAAAAAAAGGAAAGAGGGCTAGTGAATAGACCCGTCTTTCCCTTTAATAGTAGATCAAAAAATAAACATAGTAGAAAATTCCTTCATCTCAGTAGGAATCCTTTCGATAATTTGAGATGGGAGAACAACATATTGCTTTTTAGCTAAATCGTCACCAATCTTACTGTGTAGGAAGACAGCAGTGATGATAGCAGAACGATTATTCTTAAATTGAGCACTAAATCCAGCAATCATACCTGCTAATGTATCTCCCATCCCGCCAGTTGCCATTGCGGGATTTCCATGAGTATTCTTCCAAACTTCATCTAAAAAATAAATTTCTGTTCGGGATTGTTTCAAAACGACCGCTGCCTTTAATTCTTTTCTAGCTTGAATGTTTAAGGTCTCATTTTGTTCAGTCGGCTTTAAGTGAGAGAGCTTTCGCCACTCACCTAAGTGAGGTGTATAAGTTGTTATAGCAACTGGTGTCTTCAAGTTATTTTTAGCCATTAAAGTTATCGCACTGCCATCAATGATCAAGCGTTGTTCTTTAGTGACGGTCTTTAAAACGGATTTTAGAATGGCTAATGATTCAGAAGAAAGACCTAATCCAGGACCAATGACAATGACGGTCGCTGTTGAAAGTTTTTTAAGCAAGCAATCTTCGTTATACATATCAAAAACCATCGCTTCTGGAAGCCGAGCATGCAAAGCTGTATGATTTACTTTAGCTGTTGCAACGGTAACCAACCCAGCACCACTGTAAACCGCTGCACTAGCGGTAAGAATGATGGCCCCGCCCATATCTTCATTTCCACCTATAACAAGCACACGACCATAATCAGCTTTATAACTATCTTTATTTCTTTTTGGAATCATGCCATGAATGGCTTCTGGATTTATTTCTTTCACTTAAGACCCTCCCGATAACGACTAAAATTTTTGTAGTGATTCCAATTGATTATAGAACTAATTGTTAGTTTTTGCACGAATCTTTTTCTAAGGTGCAGACAGCAAAAAAATAGGACTAGGCGTTGGTCTTGGAAAGAAAAAGTGATATGATAGATATGTTGATAAAATATTAAGGAGTGTTGAATAGATGGCAATTGATTGGAAGAAAGAAGCTGCTGCTCGAAAAGAAGATTTTTTAGCAGACTTAATAGAATTACTTAAAATAAACAGTGTACGCGATAATAGCAAAGCTACAGCTGATGCTCCAGTAGGACCTGGACCAAAAGCAGCTTTAGAAAGTTTTTTAGCTTTAGGTGAACGAGATGGATTTGTGACTAAAAATGTAGGAAACTTAGCTGGACATATTGAATACGGTGACGGTGATGAAACAATGGGCGTTTTTGCTCATGTTGATGTTGTACCTGTTGGAACAGGCTGGGAAACTGACCCATTTAGCCCAGTGATCAAAGATGGCCGTATATATGCTCGAGGCTCTAGTGATGATAAAGGTCCTGGTGTAGCTGCTTATTACGCTTTGAAAATGATCAAAGACCTGGAATTGCCAGTTTCTAAAAAAGTTCGTTTTATTATTGGAACAGATGAAGAAAGCGGCTGGATGTGTATGGACCATTATTTAGCGAATGAACCAACTCCAGACTTTGGTTTTTCACCAGATGCAGAATTCCCAATTATTAATGGTGAAAAAGGAAATCTTACTATTTATATAAATACAAAAGGGAATAATAAAGGCGGAAAAAATGAATTGTTGAGTTTTGATGCTGGTATGCGTGAAAACATGGTTCCGCAAGATGCTACGGCTGTATTTACAAGTGAAGAAGCTGACCAAATCGAAAAAGACTTTTACGATTTTATTGAAGTTTCTCCAATTACTGGGACAATAAAAGTAGAAGGTACTAAAGTCACGATTGAAGTAGGAGGAAAAGCTGCTCACGGTATGGCACCACATTTAGGCGTAAATGCTGGTACTTATTTAGCCGCATTTTTAAATCGTCATTCGTTTGGCGGAGATGTTAAAAATTACTTGCAATTAACAGCTGAATATTTACATGAAGACACTAAAGCTGAAAAATTGGGATTGAATCACATCGATGAAGTTATGGGAGACTTAACAATGAATTTAGGAATATTCACATTCACTCCTGAAAAGGGCGGATTGATTGCAGTGAATATCCGTTTTCCTAAAGGTGTATCCCCTGAAGGAATTGAAATTAAAATGGAACATAAACTAGCTGGTTTTGGTGTAACGTTAAGCCGTGGTAGAGAACAAATGCCGCATTATGTATCTGCTGAAGATCCATTAGTCAAAACATTATTAGATGTTTACCAAAGACAAACTGGATTAGAAGCTCACGAAAAAACGATTGGCGGCGGTACTTACGGACGCTTATTAGAACGTGGAGTAGCTTTTGGAGCTATGTTCCCTAATAGTATCGACACCATGCACCAAGACAATGAATTTATGGCTATTGATGACTTGATGAATGCAATGAGTATTTACGCAGAAGCTATCTACGAATTGATCAAATAGTCACTACGATAAATCGACCTTGATCCTTCTTAATCGATAATGTTTGACCATGATAGAATTAAAAAGGGATCGAAAATAAAAGTTATCCGGAGAATATATGGAAAAAGCATGAATAATCTGCTTTTTTTCAAAAATACTCTAGGTAACTTTTTATTTTTAAATCAGTCAGTAAATACAAGTGCCAAAATTATGAGTTGAAATAGATAGATGGTTTACTAATATACTGTGATTTTTCGGTTCGTTTTTTAACACAAGTGTAGAAGCTGTATAAGAATGAAATTTAGTCCAACTACATAAAATCCACACATTTAAGGTGTACAGTAATAAAGTAAGAAGCCAAATGATCAGAAGTTATTTACTATGGTCTTTGATAAGCCTGATTGATTGAATACATCAATGAACAAATGAACAGTAATGGTAATTAGTAATCAGGTCATGTTTGTATGAGTTATCATAGAGCCTGTTAGTATTTGTTTTTTCAATAGTATGCTAGACTGAAAAGAGCTTAGATTTAATGAAGAAATCTGATAAGAAAAAGGAGGAACAGTCATGTTTGAATGTTTTAATTTTTTTAGTAGAGGCGGAATGGGATCTATGATATATATAGGCTTTTTTTGGATTCTATTATTAGTTGTAGTAGTTTTTCTAGGCGCAAAATTATTCTTCAATCAACAAAATAAAGGTAACGATAGAGAAACACCCTTGGAAGTTCTTCAAAAAGAATATGCAAAAGGAAATATTTCTGAAGAAGAATACTTGGAACGAAAGAAACATCTACAATAAAGGTAAACATTGATGTAGGACTATTTAGTACCTACACAAAAAGCGTTACACTTTTCAGATAAAGTGTAACGCTTTTTGTATGGGCACTATTTTGTGATAGGAAGACTAATGGTAAATATAGAACCTTTCCCTTTATCACTTTTAACCGTTATGGTTCCCTTATGGGCCTTAATAATGGTTTTTACGATCGATAGACCAATTCCTTGACCGCCTAGAAGACTATTTCTTGAAAAGTCAGACATATAAAATCTCTCAAAAATATGATTGATTTCTTTTGGGGAAATGCCTTCTCCAGTATCGGTTACACTTAATAAAGCTTGGTTTTTTTCTTGACTGATTTTTAGTGTTATTTTCCCCTCAGAAGGTGTGAATTTAATTGCATTTGATAAAAGATTGGTAATGACCTGACTTATTTTATCCTTATCAGCATTAATGAATAGAGAACCACCATCTAATGAATAATGAATGTTTTTCTTAGCAAAAAGAGCTTCAAAATTAGAAAAAATAGTTTCTGCAAGAACATATAGATCGAAAGATGATTTGTTTAACATATCCTGGTGACTTTCAATCTCATTGATTTTATCAATACTTCCTATAAGGCGAGTGATGCGATTCACTTCATCATAACTGCTTTGAAGTCGTTCATCGGTTACTTCCCATATGCCATCTATCATAGCTTCCAGATTTCCTTTTAAAGTTGTCAAAGGGGTTCTGATTTCATGAGCGATATCAGAAGATAATTGATTTCTGATATTTTGCTGATTTTCAAGTTGAATAGAGAGATCATTTACGGATACAATTAGTTCATCTATTTCCTTGATATCTGTTTTTTCAGGAGACGAACTTGTGTAATTTCCTTTAGCGATTTCTCTTGTAAAGTCTTTCACGCTCACTATTGGCCGACTTATTTTTTTGGCAAACAAAACAGCGAAAAAGAAAGAAAGAACTAACGCTGCAATTGCCGCTATGATAAGATTATTTTTCATATCTGCAATAAATAAAGCATCATGTTCTGTATAAGCTGTGGGTCCCGTATAACTGATAAGAACTTCTCCAATTTTTTGTTCACCATTAAATAAAGGAACCGTTTTTTCTATAGGGGTATTTTCCATCGCTCCCATCATGTTCCCCATATTCGGAGCATTTCCCTGCATGTTTTGTTTAGTTCCCATCATATCTGAAGATGTAGGACTCCAGAGTAAATTTTTTTCATTGTCATATACTTTCAAGATAATCGAATTATGCAATGACTCTAAGCCGATGGGATCAAAAGCAGCAGTAGTTGGCCATTCCCCATTTTCTTCGTAAAGTCTTTCTAAACCAGTGGTATATTCTATTAAATCAGACTCTTGTCTCTCAGCAACATATTTTGCAAAGTGATTATCCATTAGACTTAGTGTCATCACACTAAATGCGCCAATTATAATGAAAGAAATAGAAACAAAAGAAAATATAAACTGCCATTTAATTGTACGATTCATCTTTTCTCCCACCAAATCGATAACCCATGCCATAAACCGTCAATATAAAATAAGGCTGTCGTGTATTATCTTCAATTTTCTGGCGCAAGTTTTTGATATGAGAATCAATAATACGATCGAGAACATCAAATTCAAGTCCCTTCACACTTTCTAATAATTGTTCTCTAGAAAATACTTGCTTTGGATGAGAAGTTAGTAGTGCTAGTATTTCAAATTCAGTAGGTGTTAATATAATTTCCTGTTGATTTTTAAAAACCTGTTTGTTTTCAGGATAAATTACCAACATTCCTTTATCAAATGACCACTTAGTTTCGGTTACAATAGGAGAAGCTGAGCGACGTAGAACAGTTTCTACACGTGCCACTAACTCTTTGGGGCTGAAAGGTTTAACTATATAGTCATCAGCACCCATTTGTAAGCCGGTTAAAATATCTTTTTCTGTTGACTTAGCAGTCAGCAAAATAATAGGAACATCAGATGTTTTTCGTATGTTTTGGCAAATGACTGCTCCAGATATATCAGGCAGCATAAGATCCAACACGATTAAATTCGGTTGTACCAACTCAAATTTTTCCATCGCTTCTGTTCCGTTGGAAGCTCGGAATACTTGGAACTTTTTTACATTGAGGTAAGCTTCTACAATATCCAATATCTTGGGTTCATCATCTACAATTAATATTTTCAAATTTTCCTGCCTCCATTGTTCACTCTGTAATTCTTTATGACTATTATTCTACAATTATTTGTCCCATCATTCCATTGTCTTCATGCTCAAGAATATGACAATGGTACATAAAAATGCCTTCTTTTGAAAACTCAACTTCGATACGGACAGTTTCCCCCGGATATAATGCAATCGTATCTTTCCATCCTTGTTCATTTAGAGGTGGAATTTCCCCATTCCGGTCTAATACTTTGAACTGAACACCATGCAAATGAAAGGGGTGTATCATTCCACTCATCATAGCATTTAAATTAGTTATTTCCCATATTTCTGTGATTCCTTTTTTTGCCCGCAGATTTATCCGATTCATATCAAACTGTTTCCCATCGATAGCGACCATATTCCCCATCCCACTGAAGGTCATTTCTTTATCTGGAACAGAAACATTATCAAAATTAGTTGATATGTCATTCAAAGTTTTAGGTAATGGTATACCGTCAGGATCTATTTCTTCCACAATCTTTATGGAAAGGACTTCAGCATTTCCGTCCATTAACTGTAGCGTATCTCCATTTTTATAATCACTCAGATCTATTGCAATTTCGGCTCTTTCACCAGGAACTAACTGAAGGGTATCCATTTGTATGGGTTCATTTAGAAACCCTCCATCAGAGGCTATTTGAGAAAAAAATTCTTCATTCGATAATTTGAACTGATAATTGCGCGCATTTGAACCATTGACAAGACGTAACCTTATTTGTTCGTTTTTTACCTCTATATAAGGGCTTATGGTTCCGTTCACTAATAAGGTGTCTCCTTGAGTACCATTTATATTTCGGATATCTTCATAATTAAATTGATTGTTTTCGTCAAAGAAGCGATCTTGAATAATGATTGGAAAATCATTTACGCCATAATCTTTTGGAAGATCCAATGCATCAGAATTTTCATCTTCGATATAAATTAATCCAGCTAATCCATTATAGACCTGTTCACCAGTAAGACCTTCAGGATGGGGATGAAACCACAAAGTAGCAGCTTCTTGCATCACTGTAAAATCAACAGTTGCTGTTCCATCAGGCTGAATGGGACTGTGTGGGCCACCGTCAACATTGGAGGGTATTTTTAAACCATGCCAATGAAAAGAAGTATTTTCATTTAATTTATTGATGGTAGTAAGATGGACATTTTGACCTTTACGGATACGTAAAATAGGACCGAGATAGGAACCATTATACCCATATGTTTCTGTTAAAGGCCCATCTTTGAATGCTGTTGTTCCTGATTGGGTCGTTAGTGTATAAAAAATATCTGTTGAGGTTTCTTGGTCACTTTCCAAAAGAGGCGGCAGCTTGAGTTTATTCTGTGTCTGAGAATCATTGATAATGTCAGCTGTATTATTTGATCTCATCTGACCATTTCCCATCATAGGATTTGTATCAGTATTGAACATTCCTGTTCTGTCCTCGTTATTGGTCAAGAGACGATTTGTTTTGTTGAAGTTTAGCAATAAAGTAATGGATACAACAATTAATAAAAGCAAAGAAAATAGGAATAGTGTAATGAGTGTATTCTTTTTCACTATAATTCCCCCTTAATTAGCTATATGTAATAGTATAATGTGAATTTATGGAGAAACGATGGAGAAGAAATTAAAATTATAACTATCATAATGAATAAGATAAGATCTGCTCCATCTATTAGTATACGTTGTGAAAACCTTTTCATTGGTGTTGAAAGTATACCACCCCCATTAATTAGAAGAAAGAAAGAGGCTTTTAAAGAATACTTCAAGGTAAAAGTTTACATTTGTGTTAAGTTATGAAAAAATGAAATAAGATGAAAAGACAATGAATGAATTAAAGGAGGCGTTTTTAGTGGATCTAAATTTGGCAGGTAAAACAGCATTAGTGATGGCTTCAAGTCAAGGATTAGGCAAAGCAGTAGCAACTGAATTGGTAAGAGAAGGAACAAATGTGATGATTTCTAGCCGGAATACTGAGAAATTAAGAAAAGTTCAAGAAGAATTAAACGCAATTGGAAAAGGGAAAGTCTCTTTCTACCCTGCTGATATTACAAAAAAAGAAGATATTCAACAACTCGTAAAAGAAACGAAAAGAGTATTCGGTTCCATCGACATCCTTATCAATAACGCTGGTGGACCACCAACGGGTTCTTTTGAAGAATTTTCAGATGAAGATTGGGAAAATTCTTTTCAACTGAATTTATTGAGTTATATTCGCGCTATTCGTGAAGTTTTACCAGATTTAAAAGAGAACGGTGGAAAAATCATTAATATTGCCTCTTCATCGATCAAACAACCGATTTCAGGGTTGATATTATCGAATACATTTCGTCTTGGTGTTTTGGGTCTTAGCAAAACGTTAGCAGAGGAGTTAGGACCTTACAATATTTTAGTGAATACTGTTGCACCAGGACGAATTGCAACTGATAGGATCGCGATGTTAGATGAAATAATAGCCAAAAAACAGAATGTTTCTAAGGAAGAAATAGCAAAAAAAACACAAGAATCAATTCCACTTGGTCGCTATGGAACGCCAGAGGAATTTGCAAAATTTGTTGTTTTTCTAGTTTCAGATGTAAATTCCTATGTTACAGGATCGGCTTTGATGATTGACGGTGGAAGTGTCAAAGCAATTTAATGATGATGTTAATTCTCTAGGTGGGTAACAAAGCTTGAAGAATAACCTAGCAAAAAAAAGTGGTTTAAAGTATTCAAGGAGGAAAGAATATGTTGCTAAGTGTCATTATGCCTGTATATAATACAAGCGCAACTTTAGGAGATGCAGTTAAAAGCGTTTTACAACAACAATATAGCGACTTTGAACTCATCTTGATCAATGATGGTTCTTCAGATAGTTCACCGGAAATTTGTGATTTATTAGCAAAAACGGATGAGCGTATTAAAGTTGTCCATCAAGAAAATAAAGGATTATCGGCCGCTAGAAATCAAGGGATAAAATCGGCTTCTGGTGAATTCTATGCGTTTATCGATAGCGATGATCGATTTGATAAAGAGGCTTTTTTGAATTTCTATAAAGAAAAAATTCAACACCCAGATATGACCATGTATGTAATGAATTTTGATAAAGTATACGGTGGTATCAGTGTCCCTAAAAAACGCAGTAAGGATAAAATTATTATTGAGCCGAAAGAACTAATTAAATTGATATTCAGTTTCTCAGGAGTAGCTTTTTATACGTGGAATAAAATCTATCACCATAGTTTATTTCATGAAGTTTCTTTTCCAGAAGGAAAAATTTTTGAAGATATTGTGACGACTTATAAACTTGCTAAAATATCTAGCAAGACAATTGTGACGACTACTGTTGGTTATCATTATATCAGAAGATCAAACACTATTGTCAGTAGCACTTTTTCACCAAAATATTATGATATTCTAACTGAGACTGAACAATTATATGCTTTAATAAAAAAAGATTTTCCTGAATTAAAACATGAAGGCCTGCAAAAGCTGATAGAGAGTATCAATTCTGTGGGCTATAAATTAAGTCAAGCTCCTGAATCTATAGATACCGAAGTTTTTGGAGAGAGACTTCAACAAGATATCCAGCGCTATCAAGAAGAAATCGATAGCGATAAAAAAATACCATTGTATTTTAAAATAGGATTAAAATTACTGCAAAGTGATATCAGTTCTTATAAAGACTATTATAAAACTAACTTAAAAAAATTCATTATGGGAAAACAATCGAAAACGGAAGATAAGTCTTTATAAGAGACTAACATTGGGTTGTGCTTTTTAATTAACATTCCATAATAAATTTATTTTAGCTCTAAACACTATACGATATAGATTCTAAATTTTCTATACGAGGAGACCATAAGAAATGAAAAACTATAAAACGAGTAGAGAATTAAAATACGATACGAAAAAATTGCTTAAAGGAAGATGGAAAGATGCTATTTTATTAAATTTTATTCCAACAGTAATTCTGATAGTTATTACATTAGTATTTGCAGCGTTCATAATTGCATTAGTTCTTTATTCGGATACTGAATTTGGCAGTTGGGTAAATAGTTCTATGATGTCTGATGATGGAAATGGAAATGGAACAAGTAATGTCGGTAGTGCAATGCTATCAACACTTTTTACAGTAGGTATATCATTTACATTTTTAGATTGTTTCAGAAATCCTAGTATGAAGATCCACCCAATAAAAGATGGACTACAAGTATTTTCTAAAAAGTATTTTCTTAGAGTATTGCTTATCTATGTTATATCCACTATCTTTATCACGTTATGGAGCCTATTATTTATTATTCCAGGAATCATTAAATCATATGCTTATTCACAAGCATATTTAATTTATAAAGATCGTTCTAAGCAATTATCAAATGAAAAAATTTCTTCGCTAGACTGTATTACGGAAAGTAAAAACTTGATGAAGGGTCATAAATGGCGCCTTTTTGTATTGGATCTAAGTTTTATAGGTTGGGGGATATTATCCGTTTTATCTTTAGGTATAGGGTTAATATGGTTACTTCCTTATCAAAATGCAACAAAAGTCGCTTTCTACGAAGATTTGATCAAAAATAATTAAATATGAGTTGACGGAATAAAAGGGATGAGATAAAAACTCATATCCCTTTTATTTTTTTAGATGAATAAAATAACTGGAAGGTTAAAAAATGAAGCTCTCGAATTTCATATTAAAACAGTATTGAGCAAATTATTTTTTGTGAAACTTATTTACTGTTATGATAGAAACATAAGATGGTATGGAATTGAGGGGAATTATTTATGGTAGAAAGTACTAAGCAAGTTGAATTGTTCTTATTTGTTAATCCAATCAGTCTTGCTTCATTGAAGATGGAAGAAGAAGCATTTAAGTTTATTGACACCTATAAAAAAAATGCACAAATAACTATTTTTACTTATCACAATATCTATACACTCTATAGTTATATGATAAAAAATCAATTAGCGCCTGAAAGTACCGCTTTATGGAACAAGCTTCATAATGATAGTTACCATCTATCGCTAGCCTTTATTGCAGCTACTATACAGGGTAAAAAGAAGGGTAGAAAATTTTTAATGAACATTCAACGTAAGATGTTGAAGCAAAAAGAACCATTGTCAAAATCGCTATTACTTGATTCGGCAAAAAAGGCAAATTTAGATATTGATATGTTTCTATCAGATCTCCATTCTCCTTTTGTTCAAAAACTTTTTCTATCTGATCAAAAAGTTTCAAAATCTTTAGGAATAATAGGAACACCATCGTGCTTGCTAGTAACAACTGGCGAAGAAAAGAAGACGACGCTGATAGAAAATTTTGTTACCGCAGAAGACTTGTATCAAATGATTTAAATAAAAGTACGTAAAAAGAATAAAAAATGATACTTAGATATATTTCACCCAAAAAATTAGAGAAAATGAACCACTTTGTAAACAATAGGTTAGAAATTTTGGTTGTTTCTAATATCTGTTGTTTGGAGAGTGTATCAAATAATCTAGTGTTTAGGGTGTTTTTTTATGGCTAAATCTAGCGACAGTTGAATTTATCAGTGAATAGATTTTGACCTTTATAAAAAAAAAAAAAATGAAAACGTATTTCTTCCCAAAAATGTTTTTCAATGAAGTATAATGGTAATATTGTTAAAAAGATAACAAATTAAAAAGGTGGTAGGAAAGTAATGGAAACACAAAATACAGGTTTAATGTACAATATTGAAAAAAGTGTTATGAAAAAGCAAAGCTTATATGATAATAGTAAGTCACGTTATTTTGTTCGTGCGATGTTAGCTTGTTTATTCTTAACATTAGGAACAGCAGTTGCGGTTATGATCGGACAATCAGGCGAAGAGATCGCCCCCGGATTAGGAAAAATGCTTTACGCATTTATGTTTAGTTGGTCGCTAGTTATGATTATTTATATGAATGCAGAATTAGGCACATCAAATATGATGTATATGACAATTGCAATGCAAAGAAAGTGGTTGAAACCTAAAAAAGCTTTAGCAATCTTATTTTATTGTGTGTTATTCAACTTAATCGGCGGAATTATTGCAAGTTTAGTTATATCTTTCACCTATAAGTTTCACGCATTGCCAAGCGACCATTTTCTGTTTACTGCGGTAGCCGGAAAATTAGCTAAAACGCCTGTACAAGTCTTTTCAGAAGGTATTTTTGCAAATATTATTGTTAATACAGCCGTTTATTGTACGATACGAATGAAAGATGATGCTGGTAAAATTATTGCGATGATCTTCATCATTTTCATTTTTGCTTATCTAGGCTTTGAACACGTTATTGCCAATTTTTCTTCATTTTCATTAGCCTTTTTTGCTTCTGGCGGAACAGTCCCTGGTATGACGTTTAGTGCTGTAACGGTAAACTTGATCGTGGCTTTCCTAGGGAATTATGTTGGAGGAGCATTAATGATTGGAATGCTGTACTCATGGTTAAATAAAAATCAAACAGATTACGTGGATTAAATAAATCGATTGTATGAAAAAAGAGACTGGGATATATATCCCAGTCTCTTTTTTCATACAATCGATTATAGTCAATTAAAATTTTTTCTTCGTATCGAACTTTACTTTGCTTAATAAAACGTTAAAAATCAGCAACAGATCAGTCTAGTTACTTAATTTTTGTAGTGCCGCCAGAAATCACTTCAAGCGTCTCGGATGCTATTTCGAGGCGCGCTCCTTCTTGTTTGAATCGTTGGAGGATTTCTGAAGAAATTTTGTCTTTTACGATACGGCGTTCTCGGTAATCGACTGCATATCGGAGACTTATTTCTACCCAATTGTCGTTAAAAGAAAGAAAAACTTGGGTGTCTAAAGAAGCATTTTCTAGTTTGTAGTGTTTCTTCATATTTTCCCAAGCAAGAATAGCTTCTTTGTTGTATTGTCCTGTATGCTTTTCCGCTATCTCTAATAAAAGAGTTTTGGCTAACTTTATATCACTTTCAAAGCGTAATGGAATTATGATTTCATCCCATAAAAATTTAAAATTAGCGGTATAGTTATATACAGGCGAGCTAAAGATATAAGTATTTGCGACACGAACGATTCTACCTGTGTATTGATCACCGTTTACCCATTCTCCAATTTCCATTAAGGTGGTTCGCAATACACCGATATCCACGACATCTCCTTTGATTCCTCCTAGGAGAACTCGATCGCCTGTTTCAAAAAAGTCAGCAAATAAAATCGCAAACCATCCTGCGATACTCATGATTACTTCTCGTAAAGCGTATGTAATTCCAGCCCCAGCCAGGCCGATTGCTGTCGAAAGTCCAGTAAGATTTCTTCCAAAGATATACATAAATAGGACAAATAAAATAAGGTTATTTAGCCAACGAGCAATTTTTCGAGTAACATGCCAATGTCCTGAGTTCTTTAAATTTTCGTACAGACGATTCAAAATAAAGCGACGTGACAGATAAAGAATCATAAAGAACAAAAGAAACCAGATAATATTAACTAGTAAGGGATATGATTCAATAAAGTTACGGATAAATTCCATATGGGTAATTCCTTCCTCTCTATAAAAAGATGTTTATTCGGATTTGTTACCATTATACTATATATTGATTGACAAACGCGAAAAATGAACATTGCCACTTTGAAAAAGAAAGAGGGATATATTCCAGTTTTTTTATTTTCAAAAAATATAGCTAATTATTGACATAAGTTTGAGCTAGGCTTCATAATAAAGGTAAGTAGGAATTAGGATGGGTTAAAGACTTTTTTTTAAAAAGGAGGGTCAATAATGAAATTAGTACAGATAATACAGGGGAAATTTCAAGGACTTATTCAAGCAATCAGACGCTATCCGCTCACTGTCATATTTTTAGTAGCTGTTG
The DNA here is from genome assembly GCF_000744115.1 of Carnobacterium alterfunditum DSM 5972. NCBI lineage: Bacteria > Bacillati > Bacillota > Bacilli > Lactobacillales > Carnobacteriaceae > Carnobacterium > Carnobacterium alterfunditum. The sequence continues at coordinate 1,651,964 of NZ_JQLG01000004.1, forward strand.
CTGGACTCAATGCTTATTTGATTCAACAAGAAACAGATGATTACACGAGATATTTGTATAGCTTTATAGTTGGCGTATTTTTAAGTGTGGTAGCTCAACACCTATATGAAAGTCTCTTTGGAAAAATGTATCAACGGATAGTGTTAATGGTTGGAACACTTCTTTTGACGACTTTATACTATTATACAATTGGAACATCATCTGGTTATGATCTTGAAATGTATGTTAAAACGGGAATTATTATCTTTATACTCACTATTGCGTTTATGTGGATCCCTACTATAAAGAATAGGATCACATTTAATCAAAGTTATCTATCTGCTTTTAAAGCGTTGTTTATAACCTTGTTGTTTACGATGGTTTTATTCGCGGGCATTAATTTGATCATTGTAGCTATTGATCAATTATTATTTTCAGTAGATGAAAAAGTAAATATGCATACTTTTAATTTAATTGGTTCACTTTTTTCACCTATTTTTTTCCTATCCTATACCCCTTTATATGTGAGTAAAAAAGACGAATCCACTCTAACGCCTGAAAAAATTGCTGCTAAGCAGGAACAAATAAAAGAAGATATCTCAGTTCCTAAAGTACTTGAACTATTGATTTCATATATTATTATTCCGTTAACAGCAATTTTCACGATTATCTTATTAATCTACCTTTTACAGAATATCACAGGTGATTTTTGGACAAATAATTTATTAGAGCCAATGTTGGTTTCTTATTCGATCACCGTCATTGTCGTTTATCTTTTAGCTAGTAACATAGAGACTAAATCGGCTGTTCTCTTCAGAAAAATTTTCCCAAAAGTATTGGTCCCAATCGTTTTATTTCAAACCATTTCATCCATTTTGAAGATCCAAGAAACAGGGCTGACACACGGTCGCTACTACGTCATTTTATTTGGATTATTTGCAGTAATTGCAGGATTGATTTTTAGTATTTTGCCTATAAGAAAAAATGGGTGGGTCGCGGTAGTATTGATCGTACTTTCCGTTATTTCCTTGATACCTCCAGTAGATGCTTTTACAGTCAGTCGGGTATCACAGACTAACTTACTAAAGGAAACACTTGAAAAAAATCAAATGTTAGAAGGAAATAGCATCATTCCTAATGCTGATATTCCTAAAGAAGATAAAATTAAAATCAGTCAAACCATTCATTATTTAACCAGCATGGACTATAGTAAAGAAATAGCATTTCTAGAACCCTATGATCAAGAGCTGATCTATCAATTTGAAGAGGTAGTCGGTTTCAAACCTATATATGACGGAATCGATTTTGTAAGCAACCAGCTAACTCAGGACTCTTATCATGCAACATTGGATTGGAATGAAAATCAGCTGATTTCAATTGAGGGTTACGATAAGATGGTCGCGTACTCTTACTATGATTCAAATGAAATTTCAGCTATCGATTTCAAGGTTGAAGATTCAGCTTATACAATTGGTTCCGAGGTGGAAGATGAACAAACGAATCTCGTTTTAACTGATGAAAATGACAAAACGATTTTGAGTATTGATCTTCAAGAGACAATGGAGCAAATCGCTACAACTACACAAACTAAAACTTTACTGACTGTAGAAGAAGCAACTGTAATAACCGGAAATGAACAAGCCGAAATGAAGTTGGTGTTTAGGGCAATTGATTTCTACAATAACCAGTACAATAGTGAGTTTTATCTATTCATTGATATTAAATAAATTAAAAAGCATGGAATCTATCCTCTAGTGGATAAATTCCATGCTTTTTTAGTCAAATCGCTTTCGCTTTGGAGAGCTGGCAATAAAAAGAGCCTCACGGTATTTTGTAACAGTCCTTCGTGATATTTCAATGCCAGCTTTCTTTAAGAGATCCACAAGTTTTTGATCTGACAATGGTTTCTTAGAATCTTCTTCTTGAATAAATAGTTCGATTTTTTTCTTTATTTGGTTAGAAGAAATGGAACCATTACCTTCGATAGAAGTTGTAACCAAAGCATTTGTAAAGAAGTGCTTTAATTCAAATAAACCAAATTCAGTTGTAATGTATTTCCCGTTGATGGCGCGGCTTACTGTAGATTCATGAATATCCAGCTCTTCAGCAATGGTTTTAAGGATCAAGGATTGAATGGGATGATCCTCGGATAAAAAGAAAGATTTTTGTGCGTGTACAATGGCAATACCGATTTTAAGAATGGTATCTTCCCGTTGGATAAGGGTGTTTTTTAGCCACTCATATTCAGATTGCTTTTCTTTTATAAACATAGCTACTTCTTTATCCTTAATAACGCTTAATTCCTCATAATAATCTTTTTGGAAAACGATAACTGGAAGACCTGATTTAACAGAACTCACTATAATTTGTTGATCATCGGTTATCTTAACAGATAGATCCGGGCGAATGTATTGAGTAGGAGCATTTGAAAAAAGTGCTCCAGGATGAGGTGTGAGAGTTTTAATAAAATCAGAAACTTCTTGAACATCATGTAATGATATAGCATAACGCTTTGCAATGTGGTCCCATTTCCGATTAGCAAAAGCTTCAAATTCTTCTTCAAGGATCAGATATGCAAGATCCGGGGCCTCATCATTTCGTTCTGTTTGAAGCATTAAGCACTCTTGCAAATTTCTAGCGCCTACACCAGCAGGTTCTAACTGTTGTAAAAGAGTCAATGCATCGAGTAACTGAAGTGAGTCAGCTTGAGTTCGAGTGATGGCATCCTCCAACGAAAGAGTTAAGTAGCCATTATTATCAAGGTATTGAGCTAGCCAAATGATTAAATCACGTAAGGTAGTTTCTCTGAAAGATAAATGGATTTGATCGATAACTGCGGAATAAAGAGAAGTAGTCGAAATCACTGCTAGTGTATCCCATATAGAACCGCTAGTTGATTGATCTGTTCTGGATTGATTGCTATTGTATTTTTGTGGTAAAGTTCCTTGGGTTTTTGGTGTTGATTTAACTGAAATAGAAATAAGAGGATTTTCTAAGGACTTCTGTTTTAAAAAATCAACTAAATCTTTACGGTTGTATTGCAGCATTTGAATGGCCTGTTGCAATTGGGGCGTCATAGTTAATTGCTGTTTTTGTAATTGAGTGTAATTTTGTTCGAAATTCAAAATGGTTTCACCTCTATTAGCAATAAGATTTGATATGTTCATCATAGCATATCGAACTTTAAATGAGAATAATCTAAAAGAAAGAAAAAATCGAAATGAAATAGTGTGGAAAAATTTTCACAACTAGCTTAGGAGTGGCTAACAGTCAATTGGATGATTATAATTAAAGTGAAGCCTATTCAATAAAACGAAAGCAGGTGTTTCGATAATGAAGCTATATATTAAAGAAAAACGTTTTTCATGGCGAAATCAGTTGATTGTACAAGATGAGCAAAATGAACTGGTTTATAAAATCGTCGATTGTAAGATTAAGCTATACAAATAAAAAAGCCATTCGTGATACACTCTAATTGTATTTCCAACCACAGAAAACAAGGAGTGATCACGAATGACCTATACCCATATTACCATGGATGAACTAGTGATGATAGAAGCTTATTACCACCAAGGTGTTCCAGTTGCTAAAATAGCTACTTACTTGAATCGTACTCGTACACCGATTAATAATGTTATCAGGTTCTTCAAAGCAGGACACACAGCTTTCGACCATTACCTACGGTATAAAAAAAACAAGAAACAGTGTGGACGCAAAAAAATTGATTTACCAAAAGAACAACAGCTTTATATCAAGGGAAAAGTAGCTGAGGGCTGGACGCCGGATGTCATTATTGGCCGTAAAGAAATGACAATAGACTGTTCCGTACGAACACTTTATAGGCAGTTTAAAGAAAGAATATTCGATGAAGTTACACTCCCGATGAAAGGGAAAAGAAAACCTAACGGACATCAAGAACGTAGAGGTAGACAAGCTTATAAACGAAATATCTCTGAAAGAATAATAGACTATCCCACATTTAAAGAAGAGTTTGGTCATATCGAAGGAGATACCATTGTAGGTGTTCACCACAAAAGTGCGGTTATTACTCTAGTAGAGATTTTATCAAAAGCTATCATTACCTTAAAGCCCAAAGGGCGTAAAGCCTGCGACATTGAGAATGCCATGAATCAATGGTTCCAAGCCATACCAAAAAATTTATTCAAATCCATTACGTTTGATTGCGGAAAGGAGTTTTCCAACTGGAAATCTTTGTGCAACCAACATGATGTCGCTATTTACTTCGCTGATCCTGGAACGCCTTCACAACGAGCTTTAAATGAGAATTCTAATGGACTTCTTCGAAAAGATGGATTGCCAAAAAAAATGGATTTCAACGAAGTTGACCAGACTTTCGTATCATCTGTTGCACACAAACGAAATAACATTCCAAGGAAGTCACTAAATTACCAAACACCGTTGGAAGTTTTTATGAGTTATATGGATGAAGATAGTTTGTATAGCTTAATTTGACAAATCAGAAATTAAAAGCGAACGGATCTCAATAGGGGATAAGGTGCATATTTATGATCATAATGAGGAAGAGATCCTGTCAATTGAAGAGAAAAAAATAGGCTTTTCCCCTAAATACAATATTTATCAAAAGGGTGAAAAGATTGCTGCAGTAAAACAAATAAAAAATTTAGTTGCACCGGATTATGAAATTGAAAAAGTAAACTGGAAAATTAAAGGAGATGTTGAAGAAGAGGATTATGAAATCAAAGCAGGATTCAACGAAATTGCTTCTTTCAAAAAGAAATGGTTTTCTTATGGAGATTCCTATGTATTAGATATCAAGGAAGAAAAAGATGCCTTATTAACTTTAGGTATCGTTATTGCAATTTGGGGCTTACAATTAGATTGAAAAAATTTTAGCTTTATCTGTAAGGTCTATCGTTTGAGTATCGATTTCATAGACCTTACAATAATGATATAGCTGTCTTTTACAGATGGTAAATACGAGGAGGGGAAAGAATGAAAAGACAAGTTGTTGGAAGCTATGCAAAGTCGCAAGAAGCAGTAGAAGCAGTCAAAGAATTACAAGGAAAAGGCTACCAAAAACAAGATATTACATTGATTTGTAGCTCAGAAGCTAGAAATTTGATTTCTAATACTACAGATGTAGAAGTAACTACTGATGAGGCTATTACAGGTGAAGCAGCTAAGGGAAATAGGACAGACCATCAGTCGATTTGGGAAAGAATCAAAGAAACTTTTTCTACGGATGATTATGATGATAGGGTATTTACAAGCACTGACGATGACCCTCTGTACGCTTACCAAAAAGATATAGCAAATGGAAATATTATTGTTATGGTCAATATAGAACGAAAAAGAACTGGCTTAGATGGAGCCGAATAGAATAGATGGTGCTAAAACAAAAATTTATATTAAAAACGATAAAAGGCTTATAAACTGATTGAATCGGTTTATAAGCTTTTTATCGTTTTTACTTATTTAGTAAGAAAACTCAATAGGTCGACTTTTTGACATCGTATAAGCTTGAAACAACAAAATAAATACCAGCAACTCCTAGAATAATGATATAGCCACTAATCAAACTGGCTGTAAGATAGCCGCCTAAAGTTAAACCGACTGCTGCTATCAGTTGAGAGATTTGAAAAGAAAGAGAACCAAAACTTAAATAAGAAGCTTGCTTATCTTCAGGAATCAAATCAACTTGTCGTGCTGTTAGAATAGGGGCCGAAGCTAATTCTCCAAAGGTTGCTAAAATTGTTAAAGGAATCAAAAGATAAATACTATTTGCAGAAGCCATCAATCCGTACCCACTAATATAAATAAGTAGGCCCACAATAATAACGGTACGCTCCGTTTTTTTCTCTGTTATTCTTGAAACAATAAAAGTGAAAAAGACAACCATGATAGTATTGATTACTTGCAGAATACTTAACATTCTTACTCCATCAATATTGACAGAGAAAAGAGTGATGGGTTCAAACTCTTTTGATAAGCGAATACCGGTATAGTTTTGTAAGGAAAATTCAGCAGCACTATAAAGAGCGATACCTAAGATCAAAATAACCCAACGCTTATCTTTGGCGGCGATGTAGTAATTGGTAAACAAATCATGGAAAATAGTTTTCCCCTTAGTGTGGGAAACTGAGTTTTTATAGCTGAGATTTTTTTGTAGAAAAGCAGAAACTGCAAATTGTAGAAGTGCTGCTCCAAAAAATAGATAGAAAAGATAATACTTAAACAAGAAACCAGCTATAGAAGCACCTAAAGCCATGGATAAATTAAAGGACCAATATTCAAGCTGATAGACTTTTTTTCGTTCAGCAGGAACAGTTGAATCAAGCAGGACGGCATCAAAGGCAGAGTAATATAAATTATAAGTGATACCACAAATAAGATAACCACCGATAAGCCAAAAATGATGAGACAGAATACCCGTAAAATTCAAAGCAACAACAAACAGGGATACGCCATATAAATTTTGGAAGATCATTAGAATTTTTTTGCGTTGAAAATTATCAGCTAAATAGCCGCCAATGATCCCAGCTAAAAATGAGGAGACGACATTTATCATAACCAATATTCCAAGCAGTTCTGGACTGAATAGACCGGCCAAATAAATAATTAGGTAAGGAATGGTACAAGCATAAACTAAACTGCTAAAAAAAGAGGTGACTAAGGTTGTTTGAATGTTTTTTGAAAAAGATGATAGCATAACGATCTCCTTATAAAGTAAAAGAACCAGCTGATAGTTTATCTACTCAGTGTTCTTATCTAATTTTTAGTTTATTTGAAACGATAGAAGTGCAGAACAAGAACTAACAAGTCTAAAAATAGTCTTTCAAATGAGCTTCTTAAAAATAGAGTAGCATAATTTTAAGAATATAAGAATATAAAAATATAAAATTTAGAAAAAATAATGAATAGAGGAGATCTAGCTTCTTTTCATTTTTTTTGTATAAAAAAAGGCACTGCAAAATTTCAGCAGTACCTCTAAAGAAATGCGATTATAAACTTATTTACGTACGTCTTCTACAGCATTTAATTTTTCCACATCTTCTGGAGAGATGGTGAAATCTAATTGGCTGTTTTCGATGATTCGCTCTTCGTGGGTTGATTTTGGAAGTGGCAAGGTTTTACGTTCTAAGCAGTAACGAATACATAATTGTGCAGGGGTTACGCCATATTTTTTAGCCATTTCTTTGATCTCTGGACTATTCAATGTTTGACCTGTTGCTAGTGGTGAGTATGCTTCTACTACAATATTGTGTTTTTCACAAAAAGTAAGAAGGTCTTCTTGATCATGTCCAACATAGAAAGGAATTTGATTAACCATGGGTACGATATCACAAGCGTCAATAAGAGCTTGAATATCAGATTCAGTAAAGTTTGAAACCCCAATCGCACGAATTTTTCCGTCATTATATAATTTTTCCATTGCTTTCCAAGATTGAATATTGCCTTCAGTATGGTCGGTGCCTATTGCATCCCAAGGCCATGGAGCATGGATAAGATAAAGGTCTAAGTAATCTACCCCTAAATTTGTAATGGTTGTATTGAAAGCTTCTAAAGTTTCATTGTACCCTTTAATTTGAGCGGGCAATTTGCTAGTGATAAAAATTTCTTCACGTGGCAAATCGAAGTCTTTGATAGCTTTTCCAACGTTTTCTTCATTTTTGTAAGCTAATGCTGTATCAATATGAGTGTAACCATTTTTAAGGGCCATCGTTACTGCAGCGTAAGCTTCCTCATTTGGGATCTGCCACGTACCAAATCCGATATTTGGAAGCTCAACGCCATTGTGAAACACAAAAGTTTTTTCTTTCATCATAAATTATTTCCTCCTCATTTTTAAAGATGTTACTTTTCTATTGTAAGCTTTTTCAGAAGGTAAGTAAAATAATGTTGTATACGTTTTCTGTTTTTTAAAATACATTATCGATAAGAAAAATAAAGCAATCGTTTGTTCTTTTTAAATATCAATTTTAAAGCCAGTAAATCAAAAGAAGTGTTAGTGATGGATACTCATCACTAACACTTCTCCAGCTACAATTAATACTTTATTTTTGTACCGACACTCTTTTCCAATAAAACAGCACCTAATGCTCCAACAATTCCTTGAAGTAAATTTCCTGGAATCGAAATTGCTGCTCCAGCTAAACCATACATGAAGCTTTCAGCCACAAAATAACCAAAAGCCATAAAAAGACCAGCCGGAATAGTAGCTAAAAGAGGCTTATGATAACCTGTTTTTTGAAAGATCCAACCACAAATATATCCTTGGAGCCCTTTTACTACAAATGTGATAGGAGCATAAAAAGCATAACCAACTATAATATCAGCAAGAGCGCTTCCTAATCCGCCAACAAGAAAGCCGGCTTTTTTTCCTAAAAAAAGGGCTGCAAACAACAAAACCATATCTCCTAAATTAATATAGCCGCGAAAGGTCGGAATACGAATGACGATCGTCATTACTATAGTCATAGCCATGAATAGAGCAATTGTTACAATTTTTTTAGTGCTGATTTTTTGCATGATCCTCATCCTTTATATATATGCATAAAGTTATCTTATCTTTTTTTAGGGACAATGTCATGATTTTTTTTCGAATTTAAAAAATAATAAAAAAGAACCGATTCTATAATGTGAAATATGCTAGACTAGACAGAGATATGAACCAAGTAGAAGAGGAGAAAAAGATGAAACAGCCTAGAATTTTAGTGATTCAAGATATTTCAACAAGCTGCCGGATTTCAATGAATGTGGCAGTGCCGATTTTAAGTTGTTTAGAAAACTGGGTAAGTATTTTGCCTACAGCACTCTTATCAACACATACCGGCAAAGGCTTTGAAGGATATACTTTTTTAGATTTAAGTGCTGAGATTCCAGCTATCTTAAACCATTGGCGCTCTCTAGGAATAAAATTTGACGGGATCGTCATTGGCTATTTAAGCTCTGTAGAACAAATAAGATTGATGAAAAATATCATTACTCAGTTTACAACTGAAGAAGCTCTGATTGTGTTAGATCCAGTGATGGGCGATCACGGAACCTTATATCCAGGTTTTTCTTCGGAACATGTTAAAGCGATGCGTGAATTATGCCAGTTTGCAGACGTGTTGATTCCAAATGTAACGGAAGCCTGTTTGTTAACGGGAACAACTTATCCTAAAAAGCCTCATACTAAAAAAACAATTGATCCAATCATCAGCAAACTAAACAAACAGAATAAGCAAAGTATTGTGTTATCTGGTGTGACTGGAACTGAGAAACAAGTAGGGGCTGCTTTTGTTACCAAAGGAAGCTCAGAAATTTGTTATGCTTTTTCGCAGGTTCATCCAGGACATTTTGATGGGGTAGGAGATTTGTTTACGAGCGTAGTAGCCGGATTTTTATTTCAACAACAGAGTTTGAGAAGAGCTAATGAAGTAGCGGTAAACTATATTTCAAAAGTTGTTAAGCGAACCATTGATGATAAAATCGATCCGCTATATGGGATAGCATTTGAGAAAGATTTAAGGTATCTAATGGAAGAATTAAAAAAAGAAACGTTCTGATTTACGCAAACAAGCAAAAGTTGCAGCTTTTGGTTGTTTTTTTATTTTTTTTAATTCAGTCAAAATAGTAGCAATTTGTTATTAGTTTAGTTATACTTCTTATTAGTAAGAGGATTTATTTTGAAACAACTAATATGTGTTTGGAGGAAAGCAAAATGAGAGCTGTTATTATCGAAGAATATGGTGGAAAAGAAAAGTTGAAAGAAACAGAAGTACCAATGCCAATAGCTAAAGCACATCAAGTTATTGTAAAAGAAAGAGCAACTTCAATTAATCCTATTGACTGGAAACTACGTGAAGGATACTTGAAAGAAATGATACCATGGGAATTTCCTATTATTTTAGGATGGGATGTTGCTGGAGAAATTGCTGAAGTAGGCAGTGAAGTAACCGATTGGAAAGTTGGAGATCGAGTATTTGCACGTCCAGAGACAACACGTTTTGGAACATATGCTGAATATACGGCAGTAGATGATAACCTATTGGCTCATATTCCTGAAACTATTTCATTTGAAGAAGCAGCGGCTGTTCCTTTAGCTGGACTGACTGCTTGGCAAGCACTATTTGATTATGGAAAATTGGCTGCAGGAGAAAAAATCTTGATTCATGCTGGTTCTGGCGGTGTAGGAACCTACGCGATACAATTAGCAAAGAGTAAAGGAGCTTTTGTTATTTCTACAGCAAGTGAAAAAAATCGCGATTTATTGCTGAGTTTAGGTGTCGATCAATTTATTGACTACAAAAATGAAGACTTTACCGAAATTTTAAATGATGTAGATGTTATTTTTGATACTATGGGTGGAGAAGTATTAAAAAATAGTTTTAAAGTTGTTAAACCTCATACTGGGAGAATTATTTCCATCGTTGCGGAAGCAGACAAAGAGTTGATCGAGAACGCAGATGTTGCATTTCATAATATCTGGTTAGAACCAAATGGCAAACAATTGACAGAATTGGCTAACTTGATGGAACAAGGAAAAGTGAAATCAATTATCGGAGCCACTTATCCATTGAGTGAAAAAGGCATTTACGATGCTCACGCAATGAGTGAGACCCATCATGCGGTAGGCAAAATCGTTATAAAAGTAGGAGAATAAGGAATTCTATTAAAATAATTCTTATCTATAGAAGGAAAAGAAGCGACTGTATTATTCAGTCGCTTCTTTTTTTTATTTGCACCAAAAATGTTTGGGTATTAAAATATAGAGCCGACTAAAATGGACCCTATAGAATGGACACCAAAAAAAGGTGCTCTCTATAGGGTCTATTTTTGTATACTGATATAAAGAAGAATAGGTTAATACTTGCACTTCGTGCAGAAAGGAGCGGATAAATGTCAAAATTAACATTTACACCAGAACAAATTCAAATTTTAAAAGCAAACCCATACGTTAAAAATGTATCGGAGAAAAGTATTACTTATTCCGATGAGTTTAAACGCTACTTTGTTTCAGAATCATTGGGTTCAAAAACGGCTAAGCAACTATTTATTGAAGCTGGATTTGATCCGGAAATGATTGGTAAAAGTAGGATAAGATCATTCGCTGGTAAATGGCGAAAAAGATACCGTGATAATGGTGTTTTGGCATTGAAAGATACACGACAAGATTGTTCAGGCAGACCTCGAAAAACACCATTAACACTTGAACAACAAATTGAAAAGTTACAGGCCAAAATCCTATTATTAGGACAAGAAAATGACTTGTTAAAAAAATCAGAATGGAGCGAAAGGAGGCCAGAAAACAGCGAAAAGATTAGCAGAATCTTTTCAAGGATCCATGAAATGAAAACCAAGGGTTCCTATACAGGAACCCTCATAGATGCCTGTAAAGCGTTGGGTGTTTCTCGTTCAGGTTACTACAATTATGTTAAAAGTTTAGACAGTAGAAATGCACGTGATGAGGAAGATCAAGTCTGGAGAACTCAAATTGAAGAAGCTTATAACTACCGTGGTTACGAGAAAGGTTCTCGAAGTATCGTAATGTACTTCCTAAACGTTCTGGGCATTACCGTCAATCGTAAAAAAGTACAGCGCCTGATGAGGAAATTTAATATCTTCTGTCCTATTCGTAAAGCAAACCCCTATAAAAGAATGGCAAAAGCCACCAAAGAACACAGCACTGTTGAGAACAAGTTGAAACGTCAGTTTGATCAAGGAATAGCCCATAAAGTTTTATTAACAGATATCACTTATTTACCTGGAACCGGCGGGTTTATAGGTTATTTATCAACTGTAAAAGATGGAACAACGAAAGAAATTCTAGCTCACTATGTGTCTGACAGTTTAAAACTTGATCTTTCATTAACAACGGTTGATTTATTAATGAGTGCCCATAGCACAACGCTACATAAAGATGCCTTTATCCATTCAGATCAGGGAGTCCATTACACCAGCCCTAAATTCCATAAGAAATTGGCTGATAATCAGTTAGGGCAATCCATGTCCAGAAGAGGGAACTGTTGGGATAACGCTCCACAAGAGTCGTTCTTTGGACATTTGAAAGATGAAATAGAGTATAAAGATTGTGGGAATTTGGAAGAACTTCGAGCAATTGTGACTGATTATATGGACTATTACAACAATGAACGTGGACAATGGAATCTGAAAAAACTGCCCCCTGTTCATTACAGGGAGCAGCTTTTATTGAGTGTTTCATGAGGTCTCTTTTTTAAAATGTCCTTGACACAGGGTCCATTTCAGACCATGACTGGTAGAAAGTGACTTTTTTATATTAAAATACTAAGACATTAACTACGGTATTGCCTTTATTGGCTATTCGGCGATGATTTTGTTGCACTAAAAGTGACTTCAGAAACTTTCACAGCCAACAACGGTGACTTCAAAAAAGCTTTTTATGGAACAATTGTTGGTGCAACTTGCGGGTTGATATTGGGTCTTTTCTATAATAAAAAAACGAGAGTATCGAAAGAAACAGCAGAAATGATTCAGTAGAGAAAACATTAACAAGAAAGTAGCCACCGGCCAATTCATATCTCAGAATTGACTGGTGGCTACTTTTATTATCATGCAATTTCATGAAAGCTTGTTAGATCATTCAACCAATGTTCCAACGATAATCAGACCATCTAACACGGAGCTGCCGTGCGGAGAACTGTTGATGGCGGTTGTGCAGTCGGTACCCGCCTGTACACCATAGTGATTTCCGTTCTGCCATTTATCCGCATTGGTGACATCATAGACGTTGCCTGCAACTGCGACATAGGCATCATTCCCATTTTTCCCATCATATTGCGATAATTCATCAAGGGTAAAGTTTTTTGTATTCGATTGGGCATCAGAAGATGAAGCAGCATTGGATAAAGGTACAGCTTCCGAGGATGAAACAGTTGAACTGGCAGCACTACTAGTAGAAGCCCTTTCAATAGTAGCCCCCTGAGTCGTCCCGCATCCCCCGAAAAGTAAGGCTGCACCTAGTAAGAATGTAATCACTTTTAATTTATTGTTGTTTTTCATTTTTGGTTCTCCTTTTTTTAGACTCTCATCATTTTTTACAGCCCAAATGACTCAAAGTGGATTTTTTGTTTTGAAACATTTTTGGAAACCAACGTTGATTCAATGGTATGCATGAACTTTTTGGGACCGCAGAGAATAAACTCGCTAGTCGAACAGGGGACTTTAGCTGATTCGAAAATAGCTTCCGTTTTTTCCGCATCCAAGTAGCCGTTCTTGGTTGAATAAAAAGGAACGAATATGAAATTGGGCATATCTTTCTGGAAAGAAGCTAGTTCTGTTGCATAAGCGAGTTCATATTCGTTGCGCAAACTCCAGATGAGTACTGTTCTATTTTTGAATTTTTTTTGGCGAAGGCTTTCCAAGATGCCCAACATAGGTGTAACACCTATACCTCCGGCAAACAGCACTAAGCTCTTATCTGTTTTTTGGATGTTTTCCAACGGCTGCCATAACCCACCATAAGGACCTTCAACAGTCACTTTCGTTCCCACCTTGATATGTTGGATGATATGCGTGTAATCCCCGGAATCTTTGATGGATACGGAAAGGACATGCGGATTTGCGGGTGCGGAAGTCAGAGAAAAAGGGTGTTCTTCAAAAGTGTATTTTTCATCCTTGACCCTTAAATAGATGAACTGTCCGGCGTTGTAATCAAAAATTTGTCCGCTTTCAGCTTCTAGTGTCAAGCTGACGATCTGGTCAGTTTCATTTACTGCATTGGTTATGGTATAAATGTTTTTCTTCAATAAAAAAGGTCTGATCAGCTTAAGGTATACAAAGAAACTCAAAGAAACAATGAAATAAAGGGCGTACATCATAGTCAACGTCATATCGGACCGGACAACATAGGCGATGGTGATGACATGCACAGATAGTGAGATAATGGCAACAATATTGAAATTATGCAGAAATTTCATGGTTCCGTATTTAGCGAGGGCAAAATTTCCTAATGTATCCAACATTACATTTATTATTTTGATTCTTCGCAGCCAGCCAGTCATGAAAAGCAAAGATAAAACGGTCAACAGCAAGAAAAGCATGATGGCAAAATCTCCGAAGACAGTCGAAAATTCGAACTCTCCCCAAGCAAAATTGGCCCATTCTTTATGAAGCATGCCAAGTGCCAAAGCGACAATGGCCATAATGCCATGGAAGCGATGGAATTTATCCAGACTAAAGTATTTTTCGATGAACTTAGGTCTTGCGGCGGTTATCAGTTCAGACAATAACCAGGTGTAACTGATGATTCCAATAAAAGCAGGTGCTGCGATGCTGAAGTTTAGCCCTCTTAGTGATATGAAAGCAATTGGCAAGGGGCTCAAAAAATAAATAGCGAGAATCATAATTTGGATTACTTTTCTTTTCATAAGCATTTCCTCCGTTTTCTTATTTATATTCAGTATAGATAAGAAAGTTGAGGACGGCATGAAGGTAAGCTGAAGATTAGCTGAAGATGACGTTTTGCGGTCAATCAGAAATTGAAAACATGATATAATAAGGCAAAGAGGTGAATGCAATGAACGGGAAACAAACGTGTGTTTTGGTAGTGGATGACGAACAGAGTATCCGCGATTTTTTAACGATGGGTTTGGAAGATGAAGGATACAGCGTCGAAACCGCAAAAGATGGCTTATCAGCATTGACGAAAATGCATCAAAATCCCTTCGACATCGTCATTTTGGATGTGATGATGCCAGGTATGGACGGCTACGAATGTTGTCGCATGCTAAAGCAGAAATACGAGGTCGTCGTCATTATGCTGACCGCGAAGGACCAAGCGGAAGATACTGTAAAAGGGCTGAAAATCGGGGCGGATGATTATCTGGCCAAACCCTTCAGCTTTATGGAGCTGCTGACGCGGATGGAGGTCCGCTTGAATAGTCGCTTCCCGCAAAAAAATTCAGTTATCAGTAAAGGTCCCTTTTCCGTCGATGATGCCCGCCATGAGATTATGTTCGAGGATAAAAAGCTCGATTTGACACCCACGGAGTATAAACTGATGTGTCTGCTGTTCGATAATGTGAACATCGTTATCTCAAAAGAAACAATCATGAATCAGGTCTGGGGTTATGATTATTTCAGCAGTTCGAACGTGGTGGAAGTGTATATCCGCAACTTAAGAGAAAAACTGCAGGATACAGAGCACCGTTACATAAAAACGGAGCGTGGATTCGGCTATAAATTGGACGTGGAAGGATGAAAACAAGGAAAAACTTGAATAGGCAACTGTTCCAAAGGAGTATGTTGTTGCTGCTGTTGTTTTTGGTGATTATTGGTTTTTTGCAGACGAGCTTAATTTATCTCTATACGGAAAATCAAAGAAAATCGGAAGTGACCAGCTACCTACAGGCTCTACAGCAATCTGACAATCTGTTCGGTGAAGGAGAACTGTTGTCTGAAAAGGCAACAGAGCTTGCTGAGGATATCATTTCAAATGCGAACATCATATTTTATGCGAGTTCCGGGGAAAAACAAATGATTCACATCAATCGAGTATTTTTAAAGGATAAACAGATAGCGACATACACTGAACCTGTTTATTATGAAGGGAAAACAATTGGGACGATTGAAGTCATCTATTCCATCCACGAGTCTTTGGAGTTGATGCTTACGCAGTTGATTATTTATGTGATTGCCAGCATTGTTATTCTGTTGTTAGCCTGGCTAGTCTATAAACGCATGTTGAGGAAAACGCTGGACCCCTTAGATCGTGTTATTGCATCGGTTTCTGAGGTTGTTGTCGGCAATTTGGATGAGCTTATTGTTATCGATGATGCTCAAGCGGATATAGCTAAATTAGTCGATTCGACTAATGAGTTGAAAGCAAGGTTACATGATTCCTTTCAAACTATTGAAGAGAATCAGCGTAAGCTGCAACAATTCGTTTCTGATGCTTCACATGAATTAAAGACGCCGCTAACGACAATCCAAGGCTACTCAGAAGTTCTGTTACGGGGTAAACTGGATAACCCTGAGAGAATACGCTATTCTCTGGAGAGCATGCTCGATCAGACGAAGCGCTTGACAAATATTGTGAATGAACTGCTAGAATTATCAAAGTTGGATCGAAAGGTTCAGATGGGGAAAATCGAATTGAACCTGAATGACATTCTAGAGGAACTTTCTCCATTACTGAAGATGATCCAAGAAGGCCGGGAAATCAAACTGACGTTAGGTGAGGTACCGAATGTTCTGATGAACCGTAATAAAGTAGAACAGGTCATTTTAAACATTGTCCAAAATGCTATATTCCATTCCGATAAAAACACACCAATACTGATGCGTACCTACTATGAAAATGAAAAAGTCATCATGGCAATCACTGATTACGGAGAGGGTATTGCCGAGGAGCATCTACCATTCATCTTTGACCGATTTTATCGCATCGATACTGATCGCTCACGCGAAATCGGAGGAACGGGTCTAGGTTTGGCAATCTGCCAAGATATCATGCATGCGCATAACGGGGAAATCAAATTGCAAAGTATTATAGGAAAAGAAACGACATTCTTTATCTCGTTTCCTATGATGAATGAATAATTGACCTTGCATGGTAGGCAATGTACCTTATTCTGCAGGGCGAATCAACTATAAATAGAACACGGGGCTGACTCATTCGAGACAGCCCCGTGTTCTATTTATAAAATTGATTGGGTTTACGGTCATCTTTATGTGAGTACTAAATTTGGTTTTCATAATTTCTTAATTGGTTGATAAATGTTAACGGTTTATTATCAAGTGATGAGTCTTTATCCAGAATTTCGCCAATATCAGTATCGACTGCAATGCCCTCAGTGCTGAAAGACGTGTGGTTCAATTACTTAAACAATAGCATTTGACAAATTAGAGCAACAATCAAAGTGTCAATAGCATGATGTTGATGGCTATCATATCCAACCAACACTAGAAAAACTGATAACTAAACCCAAAATCAATTTCACTATAAAAATTCTCCTGCCGTGATTATGTGAAACTATTAAGACAAAAAGATTGATGCTATATCAATTATTCAAGAGCGGATACAATTAATAAGGATGAATCATCTTTATTTATTTAACAATAGCTCTGAATAAAAAATAATAGTCAAGAACGGCGTATGTTTAAATAGGTTGTTAAATATGTACAAAATATGGCTAAATATGCAAAACAATCGTTTCTTAAATTAAAAACAATATGTAATCGTTTGCAGAAATGAAAATGTAATAAAGTAGGCAGCTTTGTTAAGTAATTAGCATCATTTTAGTGAAGTTTCTATGCTATAATAACGAATGTGAGAAAAATAAGAAGGTATAAAAAACCACGGAGGGTATGCTTTGAAAAAGAAATTGATGACTGGAATTATCGCAACTCTATTATTTGCCAGTCCTATCGTAATGCCAACTGTGACAGAAGCAGCGAGCGTCGAAGAACTTGAGAACCAAAAAGCTGAATTAGAAAATAAATCAGCCGACTTAAATTCAAAAATCCAATCACAAGAAAATACACTAAATAATCTAGAAGCTGAAAAAGCAAATCTTGAATCAGAAGTTGAAAAATTACAAACAGATATTGATACAGTCGTTTTAGAATTAAAAGCACAAGAACAAAAATTAGCTGATTCAGAAACTAAAATCGAGAAATTAAAAGCTGAGATTAAAAAACTGAAAGATCTAATCGCTAGACGTGAAGAAAAATTAGAGCATCAAGCGAGAACTGTTCAAACAGATGGAAGTACATCTAATATGGTTGAGCTAGTGTTGGCTGCAGACAGCTTATCCGATTTGATTGGCCGCGTTGGTGTAGTAAATCAATTAGTTTCTGCAAATAAAGATATCGTAATACAACAAGAGAATGATAAAAAAGAAGTAGAAAAAAATGAACAGGCTGCTCAGAAAGAAAAAGTAGCTATTGTATCACTAAAAGCTAAAATCGAAGTGAATAAAAGTAACCTAGTTGCTCAAAAAGCAGAATTAGACGATAAAATCATTCAAGTAGCAACTAAATACGATATGACAGAGTCTGAGAAAAAACAATTTGTAAAAGAACAAGCCGTTGTTGCTACTCAAACAAGTGTCTTATCTAGTGAATTACAAGAAGAGCGTCAACGCATCATTGTAGCAGAAGAAAAAGCGCAAGAAGCTGCTAAAAAAGCAGAAGCAGAAGCAGAAGTTAAAGCTGCAAAAGCAGAAGCTGCGGCTGCAGCAAAAGCTGTAGAAGTTAAACAAACGAGCAAGTCCAGCACTTCAACAGTCACTGCTGCACCGTCAATTAGTTCATCTTCTGCAAATAGTTCAGGTTTTATTAATCCAAGTGCAGGATATACTACTTCTTCTTATGGCTACCGTATCCACCCGATTACAGGTGTAAATAAATTACATGGTGGGACTGATTTTGGTGGCGGTGGTCCGATCGTGGCAGCCCAAAGCGGAAAAATTGTTTTCGCTGGTTACAGCAGCTCTTGGGGTTACTATGTAAAAATCGATCATGGAAACGGAGTTCAATCACTTTATGCACATATGGTGGCAGGAAGCTTGCTCGTTTCTTCTGGACAACAAGTTTCTCAAGGTCAACAAATTGGAACAATGGGTACAACCGGTTCTTCCACAGGAGTCCATTTACACTTTGAAGTCTATGTAAATGGTTCGCGTGTTGACCCTGCAAGTTATCTATAAGAAAAATGGTCCCATAAAAAATTGATCTAAGTACAGTAACTTATAAATTTTAAAATAGAAACAGCTGAAGTCCGCTCTTTAAAAGAGCGGACTTTTTTAGTAGAATGAATAAGAAGTAGAAGAAACGAGCGGAGGATCACAAATGGAAGTAATTTTATCCACAAAAAATGAACGCGTAAAAAATTGGAAAAAGCTGCAAACTAAAAAAGGACGCCAAAAAGCAGGGGTCTATTTGATAGAAGGTTTCCATTTAATAGAAGAAGCTTTAAAAAATCATGCAATAATTTTGGAAATGATGATAAGTGAAGAAATTGCAATTGAAGATATTCCGCAATTTGATGAAGAAAAACAAGTCGAAATTTCTATTGAGATCGCAAAACTCTTAAGTGAAACAGAAACTTCCCAAGGTGTTTTTGCGGTTGTCCAAAAAGTAGACCTAATCAATGAACCAATTTTAGATAAACCATTTTTATTACTCGATAATGTTCAAGATCCAGGAAACGTTGGAACGATGGTTCGCACAGCAGATGCTGCTGGTTTTGGCGGAGTGGTTTTAGGAAAAGGTTCTGTAGATCTTTACAATAGTAAAGTCTTGCGGTCTATGCAAGGCAGTCATTTTCACTTGCCTATTTATCAAGGCGATTTAAATGAATGGTTTGACTTATTCTTTAAAAATGGCTTTCCAGTTTATGGAACAGAATTAAATGAAGAAGCTGTTTCTTATCGGTCTATTGAACCGCAATCTGTTTACGGATTAGTCATGGGGAATGAAGGAAATGGGATGTCTGCTGAATTATTAAAGCGAACTACTAAAAATATTTACATTCCAATTGTTGGACAAGCGGAGTCTTTAAACGTTGCAGTAGCAGCTGGAATAGTGATGTTCTGGTTAACAAAAATAGAATGACTTGTGTTGCAAGGTTGTGTCTAAAGAATAAGTTTTCCTAATATTTCTTTAAGTTTAAGCTGTTCATCTTTAAAAAAAACGTCATACAATGTAAAATTAAAACCAGTTAGAAAAAAATATAAAATATAAAATATTAAATAGAAGGAAGTCATGTGATGATCGAACCAAAGTGGAAGCAAGATTTAGAATACATTGCTCTTGTTGAAGATTTGTTGGAATTTGAAGAAGTGAAAAAGCTGAATGACTATACACAACATTATTTTACCACAAGGTTAGAACATTCAATTAGTGTATCTTATATCAGTTATGGTATTGCCAAAAAACGTGGATTGAATGTTAGAGCAATAGCTCGCGCAGGATTACTTCATGATTTGTTTTATTATGACTGGAGAATAACGAAATTTGAGGAAGGCTCCCATGCTTATGTCCATCCTCGAATGGCTTGTGAAAATGCCAAGAAATTAACTGAGTTAAGTGAACTAGAATGCGATATTATTATTAAACATATGTGGTTAGCCACAGTAGCTTTACCCAAGTATAAAGAAAGTTATATTGTGACATTTGTTGATAAATATTGTGCGGTAAAAGAAGTAACTGTTCCTTTGACTGATAAAATGAAAACATCTGTAAAAAATGCTTGGGCACGTTTAAAACCGGCTACAGCTTAATAAAAATATAGATTAATTGTAATAGATAATTTTAAGTTAAAAATAAAAAGACTAAACCTTAATTGAGGCTTAGTCTTTTTTTGCTTCAGTTAAAAGGTTCTTTAGAATTTCAGTTCGTGTTTCAACTAATTCTGGAAATTGATAAAAAAAGTTTTGCTTTTTTTGTGCAATGGTATCATTACTTTGTTTAGGAGAAAGAATAAAAAAAGTCCATGATTCAGCAATATCTTCTTCAGGATGTGTGACAGCATAACTTGTCAAAAAATCATCAGCATGTTCAAGGTAAAAGGCTTGTTGAGCTTCTGAATTTGATTGGACATTGAGGTGTTGCCACTCTTTGTAATAATCAATCCAAAATTCGTCATAATATAAATTCATATACGAATCAGGAGTGCTTTCTCCATAGAAAGAAGAGTAAGTAGTTTCTTTTTGACTAGGGGTTTTCCAATCGTAATTGCTGACCATTTGCTTATTATTTAAAGTTAGAAGGTGGCCATATTCATGAATTAAAGTGTAATAAAAGTTTTTTTATCAGTGCTATCCACAAAGTCAACGCCAAGTTGCCAAGTATCTCCATTGTAGTCTAACGGTTCAACGTAGCCTAAAAGATTGTTAGCTCCATCTGAGAAAACGGAGAAAGAATAAATGTTTGTGCGTAAATCTTTCGGAATGATAGTCCTAAAGGTGTCCCATAGTTGATTATGAGCAATCGTATTTCTAGCAAATTCAGTCTGATTAGTATTAGCAGTATTGATGATTCCTTTGGAAAGAGCATCATTAGTAACTTGGTAGGTGACAATGGTTGATTTTTAGATTAAAGCACTTTGACTTTGTTCTATGTTACTACCAGCTTTTTTAGGAGCTCCAGATGTGAAGTCTAAAGGATGGCCAATAAGTTCTTTTATTTCATTAAGGTAAGCATCCCCCTCTTCAATAATGACTTCACTGCTAGGCTTTTCAATGGCATCGTTAATAGGCCCTTGCATTGTGATGACATCATAAGAGAAATAGCCTAGAAACAATAATGAGCTAGTGAAAATCCAAAATAAGATTCGTTGCATCTCGTTTTCACCTCCAAAAATTTCGTTATTTAGATACTGTAAGTTTAGTGAATGTAAATAAAATTATAAAGCAAAGATACCTTTCAACATGCAAAGAAACGCATTCGTTAAAGTAATAGAAAGACTATTTTTAAAGACACACAAACAATACATAAAATTTTCAAAAAAAAGATTGTCGAAGCATAACTCAGAGTATATAATAATCCTTGCCGTATAAGTTGTAAGAGATAATTTATGTCTTCTTAAGCTAGTGAGATAGCAATGTAAACGGTTCAATAAATACCACAATAAAAATGAATTTTTAGATAGGATTGGAGGAAGCTTAAATGATAGAGGTAACTTTTACCAAACAAAAAGCACTTATTAGAGAAGCAAGTTTAGTAGACTTGCCAGAAATGGTAGATATCTATAATAAGGCAATACTTACAGGAGGAATCACCTGTGATCTTGATCCGTTTATAATAGAAGAAAGAAAATCATGGTTTGATTCTCATCAAATAGAAAAATATCCGCTGTTCGTTTATGAAGTTGATGGAAAGGTTGCTGGATATAGTCATTTAAGTGGATACCGAGTAGGAAGAAGAGCGGTAGATCAGGTCGCTGAAATTAGTTACTATGTAAATGGTGATTACCGGAATCGTGGTATTGGATCAAAGTTAGTTGATTATGCGCTACAGCAAGCTAAAGAGATTGGTTATCAAAACGTTATTGCAATGATTGTAGAAGGCAACGGAGCAAGTGAATACATTCTTGGGAAATTTGGTTTTAAACAATGGGGAAGAATGCCGAAAATTGCTGAATTTAACGGAGTGTTACACGATCATTTGTATTATGGATTGAGAATCAACTAAAAAAATTAATAAAAAGTAAAATCAGATAGGCTTGAAAAGGGTTTGATTCTACTTTTTTTTAATTGAACTTTAAATTATGAATAGATTTTTATTTAATTGAATAAATATTCTTTAGACCTAGCGGATGATTCAATGAGAAAAGACTTAATTAGTTCGTGTTTACTTAAAAAAAGAGTCGAGAGTTTAGAAACAACGAATTAATGTTTGTGGTTAATAGAAATGTGTTTTTTTTGTAAAAAAAACATTGACGATACTCTGAATCCCTGTTATATTAATACATGTCGCTGAGACAGGTTGAAACAAACCGACAAAGCGAGAAACAAAAATTAAAAAAGTTGTTGACAGACAGTTTGAGACATGATATTATAAGTAAGTTGTCACAAACAAACAACACGCTTTAGACCTTTGAAAACTAAACAAAGTAAGATGAAATAAATGTGAGGGTGACTTAGCAGTGCTAAGTCAACAGTAACAAAATTAGTGAATAATTATTCGCTAGCAATTCAATAATGAGCTTCAAGCATCATTTTATATGAGAGTTTGATCCTGGCTCAGGACGAACGCTGGCGGCATGCCTAATACATGCAAGTCGAACGCTTTGACTTCACCGGGTGCTTGCACCCACCGAAGTCAAGGAGTGGCGGACGGGTGAGTAACACGTGGGTAACCTGCCCATAAGAGGGGGATAACATTCGGAAACGGATGCTAATACCGCATATTTCTAAACGTCACATGACGAATAGAAGAAAGGTGGCTTCGGCTACCGCTTATGGATGGACCCGCGGCGTATTAGCTAGTTGGTGAGGTAATGGCTCACCAAGGCGATGATACGTAGCCGACCTGAGAGGGTGATCGGCCACACTGGGACTGAGACACGGCCCAGACTCCTACGGGAGGCAGCAGTAGGGAATCTTCCGCAATGGACGAAAGTCTGACGGAGCAATGCCGCGTGAGTGAAGAAGGTTTTCGGATCGTAAAACTCTGTTGTTAGAGAAGAACAAGGATGAGAGTAACTGCTCATCCCCTGACGGTATCTAACCAGAAAGCCACGGCTAACTACGTGCCAGCAGCCGCGGTAATACGTAGGTGGCAAGCGTTGTCCGGATTTATTGGGCGTAAAGCGAGCGCAGGCGGTTCTTTAAGTCTGATGTGAAAGCCCCCGGCTCAACCGGGGAAGGTCATTGGAAACTGGGGAACTTGAGTGCAGAAGAGGAGAGTGGAATTCCACGTGTAGCGGTGAAATGCGTAGATATGTGGAGGAACACCAGTGGCGAAGGCGACTCTCTGGTCTGTAACTGACGCTGAGGCTCGAAAGCGTGGGGAGCAAACAGGATTAGATACCCTGGTAGTCCACGCCGTAAACGATGAGTGCTAAGTGTTGGAGGGTTTCCGCCCTTCAGTGCTGCAGCTAACGCATTAAGCACTCCGCCTGGGGAGTACGACCGCAAGGTTGAAACTCAAAGGAATTGACGGGGACCCGCACAAGCGGTGGAGCATGTGGTTTAATTCGAAGCAACGCGAAGAACCTTACCAGGTCTTGACATCCTTTGACAACCCTAGAGATAGGGCTTTCCCTTCGGGGACAAAGTGACAGGTGGTGCATGGTTGTCGTCAGCTCGTGTCGTGAGATGTTGGGTTAAGTCCCGCAACGAGCGCAACCCCTATTATTAGTTGCCAGCATTCAGTTGGGCACTCTAGTGAGACTGCCGGTGATAAACCGGAGGAAGGTGGGGATGACGTCAAATCATCATGCCCCTTATGACCTGGGCTACACACGTGCTACAATGGATGGTACAACGAGTCGCAAAGTCGCGAGGCTAAGCTAATCTCTTAAAGCCATTCTCAGTTCGGATTGTAGGCTGCAACTCGCCTGCATGAAGCCGGAATCGCTAGTAATCGCGGATCAGCACGCCGCGGTGAATACGTTCCCGGGTCTTGTACACACCGCCCGTCACACCACGAGAGTTTGTAACACCCGAAATCGGTGAGGTAACCCTTTTGGGAGCCAGCCGCCTAAGGTGGGACAGATAATTGGGGTGAAGTCGTAACAAGGTAGCCGTATCGGAAGGTGCGGCTGGATCACCTCCTTTCTAAGGAATATAACGGAAACCCACACATTCATCTTATCTTTGTTTAGTTTTGAGAGGTCTAATCTTCTCAATCTTTTTAATTGAAGCACCTTGTTCTTTGAAAACTGGATAAAGTTAAAAATCGTAATTTAAGTAAGAAACCAGAAACACACCGAAATTTTTAAAAAATAAGTTTTTTAAGGTTCTCATCGAAAGATGAGTATTAAACATTAACGATTAACCATAGGTTAAGTTAATAAGGGCGCACGGTGAATGCCTTGGCACTAGGAGCCGATGAAGGACGGGACTAACGCCGATATGCTTTGGGGAGCTGTAAGTGAGCTTTGATCCAAAGATTTCCGAATGGGGGAACCCAGCATCTTTGATAGGATGTTACTGCTGACTGAATACATAGGTCAGTAGAGGTAGACGCAGAGAACTGAAACATCTAAGTACCTGCAGGAAGAGAAAGAAAAATCGATTCCCTGAGTAGCGGCGAGCGAAACGGGAATAGCCCAAACCAGAAAGCTTGCTTTCTGGGGTTGTAGGACTGAACATATAGAGTCATAAATGAAGTTGGTAGGAGAAGCGACCTGGAAAGGTCTGCCGAAGAAGGTAAAAGCCCTGTAACCGAAACCAATTTCACTCTGATCAGTATCCTGAGTACGGCGGAACACGAGAAATTCCGTCGGAATCCGGGAGGACCATCTCCCAAGGCTAAATACTCCCTAGTGACCGATAGTGAACCAGTACCGTGAGGGAAAGGTGAAAAGAACCTCGGAAGAGGAGTGAAATAGCCCCTGAAACCGTGTGCCTACAAATAGTTAAAGCCCGTTAATGGGTGATAGCGTGCCTTTTGTAGAATGAACCGGCGAGTTACGATCACATGCGAGGTTAAGTTGATGAGACGGAGCCGTAGCGAAAGCGAGTCTGAATAGGGCGAATGAGTATGTGGTCGTAGACCCGAAACCAAGTGATCTACCCATGTCCAGGTTGAAGGTGCGGTAATACGCACTGGAGGACCGAACCCACGTATGTTGAAAAATGCGGGGATGAGGTGTGGGTAGCGGAGAAATTCCAATCGAACTTGGAGATAGCTGGTTCTCTCCGAAATAGCTTTAGGGCTAGCCTCGGAATTAGAATCATGGAGGTAGAGCAACTGTTTGGACTAGGGGCCCTTCTAGGGTTACCGAATTCAGATAAACTCCGAATGCCATTGATTTATATCCGGGAGTCAGACTGCGAGTGATAAGATCCGTAGTCGAAAGGGAAACAGCCCAGACCACCAGCTAAGGTCCCAAAGTTTATGTTAAGTGGAAAAGGATGTGGAGTTGCTTAGACAACTAGGATGTTGGCTCAGAAGCAGCCATCATTTAAAGAGTGCGTAATAGCTCACTAGTCGAGTGACCCTGCGCCGAAAATTTACCGGGGCTAAACATAACACCGAAGCTGTGGATAGAACCATTGGTTCTATGGTAGGAGAGCGTTCTAAGGGCGTTGAAGCTAGATCGTGAGGACTAGTGGAGCGCTTAGAAGTGAGAATGCCGGTATGAGTAGCGAAAGACGGGTGAGAATCCCGTCCACCGAATGACTAAGGTTTCCTGGGGAAGGCTCGTCCTCCCAGGGTTAGTCGGGACCTAAGTCGAGGCCGAATGGCGTAGACGATGGACAACAGGTTGAGATTCCTGTACCAGTTTGTTTTGTTTGAACAATGGAGGGACACAGTAGGCTAAGGAATACGTGCTGTTGGATATGCACGTCCAAGCAACAAGTTTTGAAGTGAGTCAAATGCTTGCTTCTTTAAGAACAAGTTGTGATGGGGAGGGAAATTAAGTACCGAAGTTCCCGATGTCACACTGTCAAGAAAAGCTTCTAGTTAGAAACAAACTGCCCGTACCGCAAACCGACACAGGTAGTCGAGGAGAGAATCCTAAGGTGTGCGAGAGAACTCTCGTTAAGGAACTCGGCAAAATGACCCCGTAACTTCGGGAGAAGGGGTGCTGACCAATTGGTCAGCCGCAGTGAATAGGCCCAGGCGACTGTTTATCAAAAACACAGGTCTCTGCAAAATCGTAAGATGACGTATAGGGGCTGACGCCTGCCCGGTGCTGGAAGGTTAAGAGGATGGGTTAGCTTTAGGGCGAAGCTCAGAATTGAAGCCCCAGTAAACGGCGGCCGTAACTATAACGGTCCTAAGGTAGCGAAATTCCTTGTCGGGTAAGTTCCGACCCGCACGAAAGGCGTAACGATCTGGGCACTGTCTCAACGAGAGACTCGGTGAAATTATAGTACCTGTGAAGATGCAGGTTACCCGCGACAGGACGGAAAGACCCCATGGAGCTTTACTGCAGTTTGATATTGAGTGTTTGTACAGCTTGTACAGGATAGGTAGGAGCCAATGAAGCCAGGACGCCAGTCTTGGTGGAGGCGTTGGTGGGATACTACCCTTGCTGTATGACCACTCTAACCCACAGCCCTTATCGGGCTGGGAGACAGTGTCTGACGGGCAGTTTGACTGGGGCGGTCGCCTCCTAAAGTGTAACGGAGGCGCCCAAAGGTTCCCTCAGAATGGTTGGAAATCATTCGCAGAGTGTAAAGGCATAAGGGAGCTTGACTGCGAGACCTACAAGTCGAGCAGGGACGAAAGTCGGGCTTAGTGATCCGGTGGTTCCGTATGGAAGGGCCATCGCTCAACGGATAAAAGCTACCCTGGGGATAACAGGCTTATCTCCCCCAAGAGTCCACATCGACGGGGAGGTTTGGCACCTCGATGTCGGCTCATCGCATCCTGGGGCTGTAGTCGGTCCCAAGGGTTGGGCTGTTCGCCCATTAAAGCGGTACGCGAGCTGGGTTCAGAACGTCGTGAGACAGTTCGGTCCCTATCCGTCGCGGGCGTAGGAAATTTGAGTGGAGCTGTCCTTAGTACGAGAGGACCGGGATGGACACACCTCTGGTGTACCAGTTGTTCTGCCAAGGGCATTGCTGGGTAGCTATGTGTGGACGGGATAAACGCTGAAAGCATCTAAGCGTGAAGCCCCCCTCAAGATGAGATTTCCCATCACGTAAGTGAGTAAGACCCCTGAGAGATGATCAGGTTGATAGGTTGGAAGTGGAAGTATAGCGATATATGGAGCGGACCAATACTAATCGGTCGAGGACTTAACCAAAGATTTAAACGGTGATAGACGGTCAATGAACGAAAACGATTTTTAACTTATCCAGTTTTGAGAGAATAATGTTCTCTTGATTGAAATTGTGTGGTGATGATGGCAAGAAGGTCACACCTGTTCCCATGCCGAACACAGAAGTTAAGCTTCTTAGCGCCGATGGTAGTGAAGGGTTTCCCTTTGCGAGAGTAGGACGTTGCCACGCAACCAAAAAGACATCATCTTCGGATGGTGTCTTTTTTCTTCATTAATTGAGTCACTATCAAATACTTCAGTTTATACTATGTGATCTCTTCGGAAAATAATTGTTTTTGATAGTCCAAAGTTGTAAAGTGAAAAAGTATTCGTTTGTTTTTTTTAAAATGACGGAAATTTGTCTGAATAAAACAATTAATTGAATAAAAGGTTGACAAACGATGGCTGATTACTTACTATTTATAACTGATAATGCTATAATGATAAAAAAGAGGTGAAGAAGATATGATAACTATTAAAAATGAAAGAAAAAAAGTCTCTTGTGAAACTATGCAAAAAACTATTTGCCCTAAATTCGAACATACATTTGCTATTTTAGGCAAAAAGTGGATGGGACTTATCATTGAAGTGTTATTAGAAGGTCCTCAACGATTTAAAGATATTGCTGCTTCTATTCCAAATGTTAGTGATCGTGTATTAGTTGAACGTTTAAAAGAACTTGAACAAGAAGGTCTTGTGTCTCGTACGGTAGATCCAGATGCAACGATGAGAGTAGCATACAGCTTAACTGAAAAAGGTCAAGACCTTAAAGTAGTAATGGCTGATGTTCAAAAATGGGCCGATAAATGGATATGTGCACCAGAAGCCTAATCTTATTGAAAAGTACTTGACCTTTAAGTCAAACTTACGTTAAACTAAATGTGTCTATAAAAAGAATAGCAATAAATACAATGATGGAAAAAAAGTAATTTGGATAATCTAAATGAGAGAACAAGTGTCGTTGGCTGAAAACACTTGATTAGAAACCAAATGAACATTCACTTCCTGAGTTGACTTTGGGAATTACACTAAGCTTGTAAAAGTAATGAATAAAGTTCCGGTCTACGCCGTTATGTAAATGAAGTGTGAATTTTAGCGTAAGCTTGGTTCAAACAAGGGTGGTACCGCGAATGTAGCCTCGTCCCTTTTTAGGGATTGGGCTTTTTGTGTGCTCAAAAACAGCTTAAAAAAATCGATTCATTAAAGGATAGATCATAAATTTATTTAAAGGGGAATAAAGATGGACTTAAAAGATAACTTACAATTGTTAAGTAAGGAAGCTGTAGAAAAAATTGAAGCAGCAAAAGATTTAAAAACACTTGATCAAGTACGTGTAGCCTATTTAGGTAAAAAGGGTCCAATTACTGAAATTTCAAAAGGGATGAAGACTGTTTCTCCTGAAGAACGTCCGATTCTAGGCGCACTTGTAAATGAAGTGCGAAATGAAATTACTACAAACTTAGAAGCAAAAAAAGCAATTTTAGAAATGGAAAAAATCAATCGAGATCTAGAAAGCGAATCCATCGATGTGACATTGCCTGGTAGCCATGTAGCTGTAGGTCAATCGCATGTATTGACTCAAATAATGGAAGAAATCGAAGACTTATTTATTGGAATGGGGTATCAAATTATAGAGGGGCCTGAAGTTGAGGAAGACAGCTACAACTTTGAACGGATGAACTTGCCTAAGGAACATCCTGCTCGAGACATGCAGGATACTTTCTATATCACAAATGAAATTCTAATGCGTACCCATACATCTCCAGTCCAAGCTCGAACAATGGACAAACACGACTTTTCAAAAGGTTCGTTGAAAATGATCAGCCCTGGGAAGGTTTACCGTCGCGATAGTGATGATGCTACCCACTCTCATCAATTCCATCAAATGGAGGGTTTAGTGGTAGCAAAAGATATCACAATGGGAGATTTAAAAGGTACCTTAGAAGTTTTTGCTAAAAAACTATTTGGCGCAGAACGCGAAATACGCTTACGTCCAAGTTATTTCCCGTTTACGGAACCTTCTGTAGAAGTAGATGTCAGCTGCTTTAAATGTAGTGGAAAAGGTTGCAATGTTTGTAAACACACAGGTTGGATCGAAATTCTAGGTGCTGGTATGGTTCATCCGAATGTACTTGAAATGTCTGGGATCGATGCAACCATCTATAGTGGTTATGCATTTGGGTTAGGTCCAGATCGTGTAGCGATGTTAAAATACGGGATTGATGATATTCGTCATTTTTATCAAAATGATGTTCGTTTCTTAAATCAATTCAAGGTAAAGGAGTAAGAGCATGAAGGTATCTTATCAGTGGTTAAAAGAATATTTAGATTTATCAAATGTAACACCAGAAGCGTTGGCAGACAAAATGTCACGAACTGGTATCGAGGTTGAAGACGTCAGCATACCAGAGACAGGTTTGCAAAAAATCGTTGTTGGACATACAGTTGAAGTGGTCGATCACCCTGATTCTGATCACTTGCATATTTGTCAGGTAGATATTGGAGAAGAAGAACTATCTCAAATCGTTTGTGGGGCACCTAATATAGCTGCTGATCAAAAAATCATTGTTGCCTTGCCCGGATCTCGCATTACGGGAAATGTAAAAATCAAAAAAGGGAAAATGCGCGGTCAAGTATCAAACGGAATGATCTGTTCATTAGGTGAATTGGGTTTCTCTGAAAAAGTTGTTCCCAAAAAATATGCAGAAGGCATATATGTATTGTCAAAAAATGCTGTACCTGGGGATGCCGTATTTCCTTATCTTGCGATGGATGACGCAATTCTTGAATTGTCGATCACACCTAATCGTGCGGATGCTTTGAGCATGCGTGGGGTTGCTCATGAAGTAGGAGCCATCTACGATCAAAAACCGGTGTTTCCTTCTTTTGAATTAACAGAAGACGAAACAGATTCAGTGGAAAACTACATTAAAGTTGCTGTAGAAAACAGTGAAGATGCACCTAGCTATAATGTCCGCATCGTTAAAAATGTGAAAGTTGCTGAAAGTCCAATGTGGTTACAAACAAAATTAATGAATGCCGGTATTCGTCCTTTGAACAATGTAGTAGATATTACGAACTACATTTTACTTGAATACGGACAGCCTTTGCATGCTTTTGATTATGACCAACTACAATCAAAAGAAATCATCGTTCGTCATGCGAAAGATGGGGAGGCTCTAACCACTTTAGACGGTGAAGAACGTTCGTTAACTTCAGAAGATATCGTGATCACTAATGGTTCTATACCAGTAGCATTGGCAGGGACAATGGGCGGACTTGATTCAGAAATTGAAGAAGAGACTGTGACTGTTGCAATTGAAGCAGCTGTCTTCGAACCGATCTCTATTCGTAAAACAGCTAAAAGGTATAATTTAAGAAGTGAAGCGAGTTCTCGTTTTGAAAAAGGGATCAATCCTGCAACTATTGTGACTGCAGGAGATCATGCAGCAGCCTTAATAGCTGAACTAACTGGGGGAACAGTAGTAGCAGGCACTGCTTCTGAAACGGCTTTAGAAATAAAAAATAGTGTTGTCTCTATTACATTGGACAGGATCAATGGTTCTTTAGGAACTTCTATTACAATTGAAGAAGTAATGGTTATTTTTGAGCGACTTGGTTTTGATGTTAGTGAAAAAGATGGTTTATTCGAAGTTGTGGTTCCACCGCGTCGTTGGGATATTGATATAGAAGCAGACCTAGTAGAAGAAATTGCTCGTATTTTTGGGTATGATAATCTGCCTTCTACTTTACCAGTAAGTGCAGCTAGACCTGCAGCTTTAGATGACAAACAGCGTCTTATTCGCCATACACGCCGCTTTTTAGAAGGAGCAGGCTTATCACAAGCCATTAGCTATGTGCTCACTACTCCAGAAAAAGCTGCTCAATATACGATGCGTGAAAGTGAAGCAACTCAACTAGAAATGCCTATGAGTGAAGACCGCAGCACATTGCGGATGAATTTATTGAGCGGTTTGCTAGATGATGTTAGTTATAATAAAGCGCGAAAAAATAAAGATGTTGCTCTTTATGAAATCGGTCGTGTATTTTATAAAGAGGAAAGCCGAACGCTGCCAATTGAAGAAGAGCATTTGGGGGGAGTATTGACTGGATCTCTATTAGAAAAAGATTGGAAAGGTCAGCCTCAAAAAGTCGATTTCTTTGTTATGAAAGGCATATTAGAAGGATTACTAGCTGCATATGGATTAACAGAGGTTATAACTTTCGTTTCAGATAACAAACGTGAAGGAATGCATCCAGGACGTACAGCTGCTCTTTACTTAGGAGAAAAGGAAATTGGATTCGCTGGTCAAATTCATCCTTTAGCAGCAAAAGCATATGAGTTAGATGAAACTTATGCTTTCGAATTAAATGTACAAGCAATTGTAGATGCTGAAAAAGAACCGACTATTTATGAAGCTATCCCAAAATTCCCAGGAATGACAAGAGATATTGCTTTATTGGTAGATGAAACCATTACAAATCAACAACTAGTCGATTTGATTTATAAAAAAGGCGGCAAATATTTGATCAACGTACGCTTGTTTGATATTTATCAAGGTCAGAATATTGAAGATGGCAAAAAATCAATGGCTTATACATTGTCTTATTTAAACCCTACTGCAACTATGGTAGAGGAAGAAGTTTCGAAAGCTTTTGATAAAGTAACAAATGCGTTAGTTGAAGAGTATCGAGTTGTTGTTCGTTAAATCTAATTGCTATAGAAAAATTAGACAAGCGCGTTGATCGTATCGATATTGAATAATTTTTTAAAAAAATACAAAAGAGTCTTGCTAATAGCAAGGCCTTTTTGTTATGCTAGCAAGCACAAAACAAAAAAAGATTACAGTATCTTTTTTGCAGTCTAAAAAAGGCAATCCAGGGGGAAATTTATGGAAAAGAATGAGTTAAAAAAAGAAGTAAGTGGTCTTACGGCGTTAACTGTTGTAGTTGGAACAGTCATAGGGGCAGGTATTTTTTTCAAGCCAACAGCTGTTTATGGTGCAGCCGGTGCCCCGGGATTAGGCCTGTTAGCTTGGTTTGTAGCAGGAGTTATTACCATTGCTGGTGGATTAACGGTTGCAGAAATTGGAACGATCTACCCTCAAACAGGTGGAATGATGATTTATTTAGAAAAAGTATATGGAAGATGGTTAGGTTTTCTAGTTGGATGGGCTCAGATGATCATCTATTACCCAGCGAACATAGCAGCGCTAGCTATTATTTTTTCAACGCAATTTGTTAATTTATTTTCTTTATCCGATAATGTGATCGTACCAACAGCTATTTTAACGGCTATCTTTTTAATGGGCGTAAATTTTTTAGGAACAAAGTATAGTGGGCGGATCCAGACAGTCGCAACTATTTTAAAGTTGATTCCTCTTTTAGTGATCATTGTAGCAGGATTACTCTATCCTGGTGGAGGCGTAATAAGGTTGATACCTCTCTCAGTAGAAAGTCATCCAGTATTGACTAGTTTTGGATCAGCTCTTATTGCTACCTTGTTTGCCTATGAT
Organism: Carnobacterium alterfunditum DSM 5972; assembly: GCF_000744115.1. Lineage (NCBI taxonomy): Bacteria > Bacillati > Bacillota > Bacilli > Lactobacillales > Carnobacteriaceae > Carnobacterium > Carnobacterium alterfunditum. The sequence goes on from NZ_JQLG01000004.1 coordinate 1,684,856, forward strand.
GGCTGGATCAATGTCGGAACACTTGCTGGGGAAATGAAAAATCCTGGCAAGATGCTGCCGAAAGTGATTATTGGAGGATTATCAATCGTTATGGCTGTGTATTTATTAACCAATATTGCTTATTTGTTTGTCTTAGACAGTACACAACTAGCCGGAACAGATACACCCGCTGCTTTAGTTGCTTCTCGTCTTTTCGATGGGATCGGCAGCAAGTTAGTGACGATAGGAATATTGATTTCCGTATTCGGAGGAATAAATGGCTATATCATTTCTGGGTTACGCGTTCCGTATGCTTTAGCAACTCAAAAAATGTTGCCGTTTAGCAACTGGTTTGCCAAAGTCAATCCTAAAACGAATTTACCAATTAACGGTGGTATTGTTATTTTAGGAATCGCCATTTTGATGATTTTGACTGGACAGTTCAATCAGCTGACAGATCTAATTGTTTTTGTTATTTGGTTTTTTATTACTTTAACCTTCATTGCTGTTATTATTTTAAGAAAAACCCAGCCAGACATTGAACGACCGTATAAGGTTCCTTTATATCCGTTCATCCCGTTGATCGCTATAATAGGAGGATTATATATCATCCTTAATACTTTGATTGTTCAGCCAGGAAATGCCTTTATCGGTATTTTTCTAACACTGATAGGAATACCGGTTTACTTCTATTGCAAAAAGAAATATGGAGTACCTGGAAAAGACTAAATGAATCAAAAAACCTCCACTCGCGGATGATCAACGAGTGGAGGTTTTTTTGAAGCATGATCAGCTTATGCCACTGATCTTCTTGGCTTTTTCTGTGTTCGCAAAATGCAACTTAGCGTATTTTCTAAGTAGCGGTATTCCACCTTGTTTTAAAAGTTTTGCAGCAACTAAATCAACAGTGCTGCCAGCCCCAGATGGGATTTTAAGACCTGCTTTTGCAGTTAATTCATCTAATCCTTTTAAGAAAGCATAACGAGCAATAATAGATGCAGCCGCTACAGCCAAATGATGGCCTTCGCCTTTTGTTTGAAAATAAACACTTTCTGTTATTTGATTTGGTTGATCATTGATGTGTTTAAAATAAGTCGCTGGCAGTTCAAATTGATCGATTAAAATGCCATCTGGTTTTTGAGGGCTGATTTTCTCAAGGACATGACCTAAAGCTTGATTATGTAAAATAGCTTTCATTTTACCTTGTGTCATTGTTGGTTGAATAGTATTGTATTTTTCAGGCATAACATTCAGTAAACTGTGCGGTAAGAAAGTAATCAAGTCTTTTGCTACACGAATAATTTCAGGATCCTTCATATCCTTCGAATCGCGCACGCCCAATTCCTTTAACAAAGCCAGTTGAGAATGGTCGGCATAAGCGGCAACAACCGTTAATGGACCAAAATAACTTCCGGTTCCGACTTCATCGCTGCCAATAACTGACCAGTTGCTAAAATCTTTTGGTAAAGGGGTATTCAAAGATGAAGCGGACGATTCTTTTTTTTTTGGTGCGACAATGGAGGCTTTGGATTTCCAAACAGCCGCTTCTTTTTCAGAATTTGCACCTTGAAATAATACTTTGCCGGAATTATACCCCGTTATATTTACGGCTTCTTTTTTAGCAGCAAAAAAACCGCCAGGAGGAGTAGATGATTTCAAATAATCAGTGTAATACTGTTTCATATCTATTAACGTTTTTTTGGAAACTAAGAGTACTTCATTAGACATTGTGTCACTCATTTCTTATTATTAATGCATTAGATAATAGTTTACCATATAATTCCAACCATTATAGGAGTGATATTAAAATGAAACGAAAAAATGTGCAACTATTAGGTGATTCATGGTAAAATAAGGGAAATGTAATTTTTAGGAGGGGCGGCCATGTCAAAAGGGAAAATTCGGTATAAAACTACTATAGCAGGAAGACCTTACACGATTATCGGAGCTAGACCCGAAGAACACATGAGGTCAGTGTCTAAAATGGTAAATGAGCAAATGCAACAGATTGAATCATTATCAAAAGGGTTGGACTCCGAACGTAGAGCAGTTTTAGTAGCGGTAAATGCTGTATCGGATCAAATTAATATGCAAATAGAATTAAATACTTTGCAAAAACAAATAGTAGAATTAGAAAAGAAATTAGAGAAAGCTCAGGAATTGAAAATAAGCGAAGAATAAATTCCTGAATAAAGGTGATAAATATGTTGATGACAGTTCTTATAATAGTTGTTTTGGCCATAGGAGCTTACAGTGGAGCTAGAAGAGGTTTGATTCTTCAATTCGTTTTGACAGTAGGTTACTTTGTTTCATACTTATTGGCAAGTCAGTATTATCAAATACTGGGACCACATTTAGAATTGATCGTCCCATATCCGTCTGCATCTGAAAGTAGTCAATTCGTTTTTTATGATCAAGCATTAGCTTTTAATTTGGATGGTGCTTTTTATAATGGTGTTGCATTTATCATCATCTTATTTATTGGGTGGTTGATCACACGGTTTATTGGCGGGTTATTAAATGTTGTAACAGTTATTCCTGTCATAAAGCAGTTGAATGCTTTAGGTGGGGCATTGTTGAATTTTATCGTTTCATACGTTGCTGTATTTTTAATTTTATTTTTATTGACGATGCTTCCGGTAGATGCAGTACAAGAAGCATTTAAGAATAGCTGGTTAGCACGTACGATTTTAGAAGACACACCAGTCATTTCAACACAATTGTATAACTGGTGGATAGAATTATCATTAAAGTAAGCAATCAGTTAAATAGTTTTAAAAAAATCGTTTCTCTTAAATTAGGGGGACGATTTCTTGATGTCAGCCAGATAATCATAACTTTCAACAGAAATAAGTTTAGAAAAATGAAACTTAATTAAATAAAATTAAGTACGAGGTGGAACAGATGAATAAAAAAATCCTTCAAACACTAGAATTCAATAAAATTATCCAAGCTGTCGTAAATCTTGCAGCATCTGATTTAGGGAAAGAACACGTCTTATCTTTAGCTCCTTCAATCAATAAGGAAGAAGTAGAATCGTGGCAAGATGAAACAGAAGACGGAACAAAAATTTTGAAATTACGAGGTAGAATGCCGATTCCAAAATTACAAAATGTTCGTCCCCATCTAAAACGTTTGGATATCGGTGCTAGCTTAAATGGATTAGAAATCGCACAAATCGGAAAAATTTTGCGTACAACTTCTGAAATAAATCGTTTTTTCGAAAAATTAAAAGAATCTGGAATTGAAATGAAACGGTTATATGATTTAGCTGAAAACTTTATTACAACACCTGCTTTGAATCAATCGATTCGTGAAAAAGTAGATGAAGACGGCCTTGTTATGAGTGATGCAAGTCCTGCTTTAAAAGGAATACGCACGGGCATTAAACGAGGGGAAAATAACGTTCGTGAAAAATTAGATGGGATCGTTCGCGGAAAAAGTGCGCAGTATTTAAGTGATACGATCATAACGATCCGCAATGATCGGTATGTCATCCCTGTGAAACAAGAATACCGCAGCCATTTTGGCGGCGTGGTACATGACCAAAGCTCGACAGGTCAAACCTTATTTGTTGAGCCGCAAAGTGTAGTAGAATTGAATAATCGCTTACGTCAGCTTCAAATTGAAGAACGTCGTGAAATCGATCGTATCTTAGCTGAAATTTCAAATGAAATCGCCCCATATAGCAAAGATATTTTAAATAATATGTTTTTATTAGGGAAATTAGATTTTATTGGTGCAAAAGCAAGTTATGCTAAAACAATTGCTGCTAATCGTCCATTTATCAATGATGAAAATGAAGTGAAATTATTAAGTGCACGCCACCCTTTACTGGATCCTGAATCTGTTGTAGCGAATGATATTTTAATTGGCGGAGAAAATCAAGCAGTCATTATCACAGGCCCAAATACCGGTGGGAAAACCATAATCCTAAAAACATTAGGATTATTGCAATTGATGGGACAATCAGGGCTGCAAATACCTGTTGCTCCAGATAGTCAAATCGGCATATTTACTGAAATATTTGCTGATATTGGAGACGAACAATCGATCGAACAAAGCTTAAGCACCTTTTCTTCACATATGACAAATATCGTTTCTATTCTAGACCGGATGGACAACAAAAGTTTGATTATTTTTGATGAACTGGGAGCAGGAACAGATCCACAAGAAGGCGCTGCTCTGGCAATAGCTATTCTGGATAAAGTAGGTACTGTCGGTAGTTATGTTATGGTAACGTCGCATTATCCTGAATTAAAAGCCTATGGCTATAATCGCCCACAAACAATCAATGCTAGTATGGAGTTCGATGTAGATACATTGAGTCCAACTTACCGTTTATTGATTGGCGTCCCAGGACGCAGTAATGCTTTTGAAATCTCTAAGCGATTAGGTTTAAGTGAAGAAGTGATCGATTCGGCTCGCCAATTGATTGATGGAGAAAGTCAAAATTTAAATGAAATGATCACCGATTTAGAAAATAGACGTAAAATGGCTGAAACGGAATATCTTGAAGTACGTTATTATGTAGATGAAGCTGAACAACTGTATATTGATTTACAAACAGCTGTGCAGCAGTTTTATACAGAACGTGAAGAACTAATGAAAAAAGCTCGTAAAAAAGCCAATAGTATTGTCGAAGAGGCAGAAGAGACAGCAGATCAAATTATTAAAGAGCTACGTAAAAAACAAATTTCAGGCCAGTATGAAGGTGTAAAAGAACATGAACTGATCGATGCTAAAAAGCAACTGTCTGGATTAAGACAAGAAGAAGCTTTAGCAAAAAATAAAGTGTTGAAAAAAGCCAAAGCGAAGCAAGTTATGAAACCAGGTGATGATGTTATGGTACAGTCATTTGGGCAAAAGGGCGTTTTAATGGAAAAAGCAGACAAAAACTTTTGGGTCGTTCAAATGGGTATGTTGAAAATGAAACTTAAAGAAAGTGATTTAACTCTGACTGAGCCAGAAAAAGAACCTAATCGTAAAATGATCACTTCAGTACGTTCAGAATCAAGCAGTCATGTTTCGCCTCAATTAGATTTAAGAGGTGAAAGATATGAGAATGCTCTAGCAGAACTAGACAAATATTTAGATGCAGCTCTTTTAGCTAATTATCCTCAAGTTACGATCGTACATGGAAAGGGAACTGGAGCTATCCGCCAAGGCGTGACTGATGCATTAAAAAAACATCCTTCAATAAAAGAATTCCATTATGCTCCACCTAATCAAGGAGGAAATGGCGCAACGATAGTAGAATTCAAATCATAAACGTATGTGTAAAATAGTTCTCGAGATGATTTTATTTTTTACTAGCAAAATGAAAGAAGGCGTTCTATCATAAATGTATGCTGAGCGGCAAATACATAGATGAAAGAGGCCTTCTTATGGATAGAATTATAACAAAATTATATGAAATAATAAAGGAATCGAGCGATTTAATCGCTACAGAGGAGTCTATACAACTCTATATGTATGAAGTATTCACTGAATTAGTAGGAGATATCTTCACCCATATGAATCAAGTGATCAAAGAACAAAAACAAGGCGAAGGCTGGAAAGTGAAACGAGACGATTGGAAAACCGTTCAGTTTATTTTTGGTCCTGTTCGTTATCGCCGTACCTTAATGGTCGATCAAGAGAGTCAAAATCATTATCCGCTAGATGACTGGTTAGGCATTCGAAACTACCAACGCCATAGTCCACTCGTAGAAGTGAAAGTAGCAGAACTAGCTAGTAAGTGTACCTACCGGGACACCGCTGAATTATTGAAAGAATGGACGGCAGTCACTATTAGTCACCAAACAGTCGGCAGTCTTCTTAAACGAGTTGGAGGAGCACAAGCACGTGAAGATGAAGAAATGGTAGTAGAACTAGACGAAGCCGTCGAGTTGCCAGAAGGTAAAAAAGTGGACTATTTTTACGCCGAGGCTGATGGCATTTTTGTTCGTGGGACGGAAAAGAGAAAAAGCTTAGAAGTTCGTCATGCGCTACTTTACGAAGGCTGGGAGAAAAATGGAAAGAGAGTCTCCTTAAAGGAGCCTAAAGCGATCATGACGACTAAAAAAACGGCTGGTTTTTGGGCAGAAGTTCAAGCCTTTACTGCGAGTCATTATGCGTTACAACAAGCTCAAGTCATTACCAATAGTGACGGTGGACAAGGCTATACCGCAGACAAATTTCAAGAAGCCTTTTCTCAGTCGAACTATCCTGTAGTCAATCAGTTAGACTCTTATCACATCTTCCAAGGCTTAAATCGCGCGTTTGGTTCACAGACTAGCCTCTTTAAACAGAAGGTCAATCAAGCTTTAAAAACACATGATTTAAATGAGTTAACAATCTGGTTGGATACTTATGAAAGCACACTAGACGAGACACCAGCAGTGGAAAAACTGACTACCTTTAGAACATACGTATTACGGAATTGGGATCGAATTTTCGATTGGCGTGAAAAAGTAGAACAGGTTCCGCAGGACGCAAGAGGTTTAGGCGCAATGGAGTCGAATCAGCGGCATATTTCTTTTCGGATGAAAAAGCGTGGGATGCATTGGAGCGAAGAAGGCTGTGAAGCCATGGTAAAGGTAAAACAAGGCATCTTAAATCACACGTTACGTGACGCCTATCTTCACCAACAAAATAGGAGTACGAGACAACAACGCAAGCTGAAACAAACGGTTCGTTTATCGTCGCTATTGCATCAGAAGACACGTCAGTCGGTTGGTGCAAAGGATGGGACAATGCCGTTGTATGCTTCTCATTCATCAGCAATGGGGAAACTCATAAAAAGTTTTCGTTAATTCCCTTCTGTTTGGGGAAGGTTCCTTGTTTTAGGAACCTTCTCCAAACGGATGGGCCAGCAAACGGCGGAGCCGTGCGGTAGTAGACGAGTGTACAAAAGTAGAACGCCTAAACTAGCAGGATAATAGGACGACCGAGAAAAACTTGACACAGACTCATAAACCTTTTGGTAGATATTAAAAGAAATTTTTGCTATAATAAACTGATGATGCAGCTTACTATTAATAAGCTGTAAAAATAGTTTTTGGGAGGAATAGTAATGGTACAAGCAGTAACCGATGCAAATTTTGAAGCAGAAACAAAAGATGGTTTATCAATAACAGATTTTTGGGCAGCATGGTGTGGCCCTTGTCGCATGCAATCACCAGTATTAGAAGAACTAGATGAAGAAATTGGGGATAAAGTAAAAATAGTGAAGATGGATGTTGACGCTAATTCTGAAGTACCAAGCTCTTTTGGTATTATGAGTATTCCTACGTTATTAGTTAAAAAAGACGGTCAAGTTGTTGAAAAGTTGATTGGTTATCACAATAAAGAACAAATCGAAGATGTTATCGCAAAATATAAATAATCAAAAATAATAAAAACAGGATTGGGACATTTTGAATTACTACCTTTAAACTAGACACTTAAAAAAACGATATTATGCAGTCCATAGAAGATGATCCCGATAAGCAACGGGGGTCATCTTCTTTAATTTTTTTTGATAACGACTATGATTGTAAAACGAAATATATTCTTCTACAGAATTCCACAAACCCTGAAGGCTTTCATGTCTTTCTGAGAGGATTACGTCCTTCATATGACCAAAAAAGGACTCCATTGGGGCATTATCCCAGCAGTTACCTCTTCTAGACATGGATTGTATAAATCCCATTTTTTCAACATTACTTTGATATGTAGGATTGGTGTAGTGGAAGCCTTGATCAGAATGCAAGTATCTTTCTGTATAAGGCATATCACTTGTGATGCATTCTAATTTTCCCAAAGTTTGATAAACCAAATTCATCTTTAAAGAAGTAGCGAAGTGGTGGGCAACGATCTCTCCTGTTGCACCATCCTTAACGGCAGAGAGGTAGGCCATTTGGCTATTACCGTAAGGTAAATATGTAATATCAGTAAGCAATACTTTATAAGGCGTTCCTCTATCAAAATCACGATTAACAAGATTTTTCTTGGTTTTGTGTTCTTGTGTTGCCTTCATCATTTTCTTGTAAGGTTTAGCTTTTCTAATGGGCGACATGATACCGTAGATTCGAAGGATTCTTCGAATTTTTTTATGGTTCATTACGATATCATATTCAGCTTCTAATGCCATCTTTATTTCTTCTACACCACATTTGTTTTTCTCAATGTATACTTGATAAAGCAATTCGAAATCATTGCTGTCCTGTTCGTACCTCTTATAACGTGTGGCCTCATTGTTCTTCCAATAATAATAACCACTACGACTAACTTCGGCAATTTCACACAAAGACTTAACCATGCCTTTAAGACTATATTCTCGTATGATTGAATTGATTAATTCATACCGCTCACAGGTTTTCAGAACGTTTCCTTTCTCGTTTTTCACGCTCCTTCCTTGAAATTCTAATTTTTTTACTAAATCTAAATTGCCTTCCAGATACGCTATACGTGCTTTTGCTTCTTCCAGCTGCTCCTCGATAGATCCCATTTTTCCGCCTTCTGATCGTGTACCTTTCCCGCGAGTTTCGGTATGGAAGCCTTCTTGTCCTCTTATTGCCATACTATTTTTCCAACGACGCACACATTGATGAGCTTTTCCTTTGCCTAGAAGATCTTCAGGCAGACCAGCATTTTCAAATATGGCCGTTGAGGTCATTCCACTCTTACTTTCCTTTACTACTTTAATTTTAAAAACAGGCGAGTAGGTAATGCTTTTTGAAGATGCTGATTTTACATTAGGATTTTTTTGCAATATCTCTATTTCATATTCTGTATATAATTTTTTGCTCATCAAAGAAACCTCCACTTAGAAACAATTCTATTAAAGTATAACGAAAATAAAATAAAAAAATAACCCAAAAACTAAAAACACTCTTTTTTTTGAGTGTCTAGTTTTCGGGTAGGGTATCATTTTGATTCTTCCCCCGAATAATGATCTAAATAATAAACAATTTCTTTTTTGAGTTCTTCCTTTAATGAAAAATCTTCAATGGCTTCCAATAAATAAAAACCTTTTTTGATCCATAGTTCTGATTCAGTTTTACCTAATTTAGTTAAAACAATACCTTTTCGTACATACAGTACGCCAAGCATGCGGTACCTTCCATTTTTTTTACTTAATGCGATTAAATTATCTGCTTTTTCAAGAGCTTGTATATAGTTTTTATTTTCCATTAGCAAGTAAATTAAATTCATGGAGTATGCCAACTTTAATGCTGTTGCCTCATGAAAATGATCGTAATTTTCTAATTCTACTAAGGCACGTTTTGAAATGAGAAGAGAAGTATCAAAATCAAAGAAGAAAAGGATATTATTCAATAAATGTAATTCTGTTAAGTACCACTTATCGAGCTGAGCAATTCGATGCCAAACTTTTTCGGCATGAGGTGCTGCTTGTGTTAAGTCATTGGTTTTTGAAAGTGTAATAAGAGCACTACAAATGTCAAAAATATCTTGTATAACATTATCTTTGTGTTCGGTTAAATAGATTTTCGCTGTTTCTTTAACTTTAAACAGAATCTTTAAATCACTATTTATGGCAATCGTTCTAAATTGATAGAGTATGGCATCTTTTCCCTGTAATTGATAGTCGTTATGAATGTAGTTGAATTCTTCATGGCTCATATCTAAATTATTTAAAACTTCAAAATATTTAGTGATGGTTGGAACAATACTGCCCATTTCAAACTTAGTGTAGGTCGAGCGTGCCATTGCATCTTTTGCAACATATTGTTGGGTATAGTTTTTATTTTCTCTTATTTTTTTAAAATCTTCACCAAAAGTTTGACAGATATATGTCATTAATAAACCTTCTTCCAAAAAAAAATGTGATTATATGAACATTATATAGGAAAGTATAAATCATTTGCTATAATGAAGTCAAAGTTAGGAGGGATTACATGAAGAAGATGTTGAAAAGGTTGGTAGCATTTTTGCCAGTAATCTGGTTCGTTGGCGGCGGAGGCTAAAGCAAGTCTAAGTTTGTCTTTCATTGCTTTGACCTTAGCTGGTTTTTTGAATGAGTAAGAGTTGGATAATCTACTGACGGCTTCTTGCTCATCTTTGGATCATAACAAATAGGCCTGTCGTTTTAAGAGTGGGAGGGACATTATGGAAGCAGATGTATTAGGAGTAAGAAATAGCTATGCTTATATTCTTGAGGGGAAAAATATTTTCAATACTTTACCTGTAGATGAAGATGATTTGATTGAAAATGCTGATGGAATTCTTGATTGTCCTTTTGACGGAGTTCTAAGAAAACATAAATTATCTTTAAGAGATTTAAATGATCTGATTTGTCAAATTAAGCTATACAAAATATCTTCATCCATGTAACTCATAAAAACTTCCAGCGGTGTTTGGTAATTTAATGACTTTCTTGGAATTATATTCCGTTTGTGTGCAACAGACGATACGAAAGCCTGATCAACTTCGTTGAAATCCATTTCTTTTGGCAATCCATCTTTTCGAAGAAGCCCATTAGAATTCTCGTTTAAAGCTCGTTGTGAAGGCGTTCCAGGGTCAGCGAAGTAGATAGCGACATCATGCTGGTTGCACAAAGATTTCCAGTTGGAGAACTCCTTACCGCAATCAAAAGTAATGGATTTGAATAATTTTTTTGGTATGGATTGGAACCATTGATTCATAGCACTCTCAATGTCGCAGGCTTTACGCCCTTTGGGCTTTAAGGTAATGATAGCTTTCGATAAAATCTCTACTAGAGTAATGACCGCACTTTTGTGGCGGACACCTACAATGGTATCTCCTTCGATATGACCAAATTCTTCTTTAAATGTTGGATAATCTATTATTCTTTCAGAGATATTTCGTTTATAAGCTTGTCTACCTCTACGTTCTTGATGTCCGTTAGGCTTTCTTTTCCCTTTCATTGGAAGGGTAGCTTCATCGAATGTTTTTTCTTTAAATTGTCTATAAAGTGTTCGTACGGAACAGTCTATTGTCATTTCTTTACGGCCAATAATGACATCAGGCGTCCAGCCTTCAGCTACTTTTTCCTTGATATAAAGATGTTGTTCTTCTGGTAAAACAACTTTTTCGCGTCCACACTGCTTCTTGTTTTTCTTATACCGTAGGTAATACTCGAAAGCTGTATGTCCTGCTCTGAAGAACCTGATAACATTATTAATCGGTGTTCGAGTACGATTCAAGTAAGCAGCTATTTTAGCAACTGGAATACCTTGATGGTAATAAGCTTCTATCATCACTAGTTCATCCATGGTAATATGGGTATAGGTCATTTGTGATCACTCCTTGTTTTCTATGGTTGGAAATACAATTAGAGTGTATCACGAATGGCTTTTTTATTTGTATAGCTTAATCTTACAATCCACGTGATATGAAAACCACAAAATTACTATTTGTAAAATTAGAGGGCGAAAAAACCATAGTTTTGAATACGATTTGTCTTAATTTAAATATGTAAGTACTTAAAATTAAATAAATGGACCGTAAAGCGTTGATCCTAAATTAACGCTTTTTAAACTGTTCAATTAAAAATATTGTTATACTTAAAGGGAGTACTTAGTATTATTTTCTAATAGACAAAATTATTAAGGGGTGGGTAGTTTAGATGAGAGCGATGTATATCCGATCAGAAGATGAGTACCTCTACTGCAGAGTTTTAGGAGATGGGGAACCTTTATTATTACTTCATGGAAATGGCGAAGATCATCAAATATTTGAGCAACAATTGCTGTATTTTAGTAAAAAATTTAAAGTCATCGCATTAGATTCGAGAGGACATGGATGCTCCAATCATGGGGAAAAGCTGTTAACATTTCAAAGAATGGCTCAAGATATCCTTGTAGTTCTACGCTACCTTAATGTATCAAAAGTAACGATCATGGGTTTTAGTGATGGAGGAAATTTAGCACTGTATTTCGCTAGTCATTATCCAGAAAAGGTAAACAAACTTATTGTGGTTGGTGCTAATTATAAAGTAGATGGATTAGAAAAAAAATCATTAACTGAAGTGAAAAGAGACTACATTTTATTTGCTATTTTAAGTAAATTTTCTTCGAAAGCTGAGAGAAAAAAACAAGTCATTGATCTTATGTGGCATAAATTAGATTTGAAATCTGTTGATTTAATAACCATAAAAGCTCCTACATTGGTAGTAGCGGGTGAGTATGATGTTATTGAAGAAAGTCATACTAAAAAACTGCATAAATTGATCAGCACCAGTAAGCTAGTCATCGTACCAAAAGCAAGTCATTTTTTGATGGTTGAAAAATATAAAGAATTCAATCAACTCGCAGAGAATTTTTTGTACGACAAAACCAGATTTTCTTAACTCATTTGAGCGTGTGAATAATTAGGAAGCAATCATATAGAAAGTCAGAACTAATTTCTTGAATAGTTTCGATGATATAAATTATACTAACAATGTAGAACTGTTAGTATAATTTATTATGAGTTGAAATTTTGCTTAATCAATTACTATTCAAACTAGTTTCGATAACTAGGTTGAATAGTAATTGAAACTGTGTTAATCTAATGTTAAATAGAAAATAAATGACAAAGATTTTTTTCAGCAATAGTGCTTATTTGCCATGGGTTTTCAAGGAGGAAATAAATATGAGAGAAGAAACAATGTATACAAAGAAATACTTAGTCACCAATGAAGTTCTGAATGCAATCACTCATGGCATAGGAGCTATTCTAAGTATAGTAGGAATGGTATTACTCATTATGAAAGCTGTGAACACAGGAACCACTTTAGAATTGGTTTCTTATTGTATATATGGCTTTTCACAATTTTTACTCTACTTAAGTTCAACACTTTACCACAGCCTTATTTTTACACGTGCAAGAAAAATTTTTAAAATCTTTGATCACAGCAGCATCTTTCTGTTGATTGCTGGGGCATATACGCCTATCGCTCTGATCACGATCGGTGGGGCAATAGGATGGACCTTATTTGGGATTGTTTGGGTAATTGCTATTTTTGGAATTATTTATAAATGTCTCTGGATTGAAAAATTCAAAAAAATGTCGACTCTTTTATATATTGGTATGGGGTGGCTCAGTATATTTGCTGTCAAACCAATGTATATCGGATTAGGTTTTGAGGGATTTGCTTTATTGTTAGCTGGAGGACTCTCATTTACAATTGGGACCATTTTTTATAGTATGCGTAACGTTAAGTATATGCATGTCTTATGGCATTTATTTGTTTTAGCAGGTACTGGATTTATCTATTTTTCAATCTTGCTCTATGGATAAAAAAAAGTTTGAGGAAAGCAGATTGCTTTCCTCAAACTTATTTTTTGTTGCTAACTAATACATATGGCTTTAAGTGACTGGCTAGCCGCTAGAACTTTTCTTGTGTTTTTTTTAAAATAAGTTGTATAATTAGACAGTTGAATAAGATTATTCAAGGAGGAATGAGATGAGTATTGGCTATGCTTGTTTAACAATAGGAATTCCAGGAACAAGTATTAGAACTTGTCGGAAAGTAAATGCAACAGAAGAAAAACTAAAAGAATTGATTCTTTTTAATTTGGAGTCACTTGAAAATATTATAGATTACAATATAAAAAATAAAATCAAATTATTTCGTATTAGCTCAGATATCATCCCTTTTGGTTCAAGTCCGGTCAACACATTAGCATGGTGGGAACTATTTAAACCTCAATTTGAACAGATCGGACAAAAAATCAAAGCTGGTGGAATGCGAGTATCGATGCATCCTGGACAATATACGGTATTAAATTCACCAGATGAAGATGTTGTATCGAGAGCGATTGAAGATTTAAATTATCATGCACGCTTTTTAGATAGTCTTGGAGTCGGTTCCGAACATAAAATAGTGTTGCATATTGGTGGTGTCTACCAAGAAAAAGAGATTGCTGTGAAGCGTTTTGTCAGCAGTTATCAAATGTTATCAGATACAATAAAAAAAAGACTGGTAATTGAGAATGATGACCGTTCTTATACCGTTTCTGATGTATTATCTGTTAGTCTAACGACAGGAGCTCCGGTTATTTATGATAATCTTCATAATGCTATCAATACAAGTGATGTAACAAAAGATGATGCTTATTGGATCGAACTGACCCGCAAAACATGGAAGCCTGAAGATGGTCCTCAAAAAATACATTATTCTCAACAAAGTGCAATGAGCCGAATAGGGGCACATACGCGAACAATTTCACTTGATCCATTTATGGATTTTTATCATCAGGTCTCAAGAGAAGACTTGGATATTATGTTAGAGGTAAAAGATAAGAGTCTTTCTGCTATAAAATGCATTATTGCGACAACACCGCAGCAGCATGTCAAATTATTGGAAAAAGAATGGAGTCTTTATAAATACAGTGTTTTAGAAAGATCACCAAAGCTATATGATAAGATACGTCAATTATTAAAAGATAAAAATAGTTTTCCTGCACTAGATTTCTATCGTTTAGTGGATCAATCATTAGAAATGGAAGTGACAACAGGAACTGCGGTGAATGCTGCTGCTCATGTTTATGGTTATTTTAAAAATAAAGCAACAGAAAAAGAAAAAATTGCTTTTTTCAAACAATTAGATAAAGTTGAAAAAAATGATGGCTCACTAAAAACATTAAAGAAAATGTTGTGGAAATTAGCTGTAAACTACAATGAACCTTATTTGCTTGAATCATATTATTTTATACTTTAAATTAAATAATGCTTGAAAAATGATTGATGATGGGTAAAAATTGCAGTATACTACTTTATTGGATCAAGAAAAATTCTATTAATTCACATATGAAAGAGGTTAAAATATGAATATACAAAAAATTGTCGCCTTAGTTATTTTACTTTCAGGAGTTATTTTACTTGTTTACGGATTTGTAGAGAGCAATCAGGTTTCATTTATTACGGGAATTGTTCTGATCGTGATCACGATTTTAGATTATATGAAATTAAAAAACAAGGAAAAATAACGGTAATAAGTCACTATCCATTAATTAACATATGAAAAAATGCCTAGTTTTTTTAACCCTTCTTTGACACTTATAGAAAAAACCAATAAACGCTGATGGTACAGCTTTTATTGGTTTTTTCTATGTAGTTAAAAAGGGTGCTTTTTTTTCGAAGATAAAATTTTCTTTCAACAGTCAGTATGTAATGTATACTGCGATTTATTTCTTTAAGGGGCATTACAGTAAACAAATGGAGTAGTAGGTGTGGAGTGTACTTAATGATTGGGTCATTCTGGTGGAAATAACCATCCGAATAGAATATAATAAAATTAATAAATAGGATAGCGGTCCACACTTGCTTGAGAGACATTTTATTTTAAAAGAGAGAGGGGTTTTAACTGATGAGAGAGATTACACATGCTAAATTAAGGAAATTCAACATGATCATGGGAGGCCTTCATTTGCTTCAAGGGCTTGCAATGCTTTTTCTGGCGACAAGCGTGATCCAAACAATTGGAGAATTTTCGCCACAAATCACGCAAAATTATTTGGCGTTCAATCAAGAGACGAGTTCACTTGAACTGGAATCAAAAGTATTGTTCGACTTGCCGTTCGGTATTTTAGTGGCTTCATTTTTATTCATCTCGGCTGGTGCTCATGCACTTATTTCGATACCAAAAAAACTGAATGATATTTACAATTCAGATTTGGAAAAGGGTATTAATAAATTCCGTTGGTTTGAGTACGCGATTAGTTCTTCTATTATGATTGTTTTGATTGCGACGTTGTTCGGAATCTATGATATTGCATCGCTTGTATTAATATTCGCAGTCAATGCGACGATGAACTTATTTGGTTTAGTCATGGAACAATTGAATACTGGTAAATCAAAAGGAAACATCATCTGGGGGCCGTTCATTTGGGGTTCAATTGCCGGTATCGCACCTTGGATAGCCATCCTGTTGTACATGTTCGGCAATGGTAATTTTGATCAGGTCCCTTGGTTCGTATGGGCCATCGTCGGGACGTATTTTGTGGCATTCAACACATTCCCCGTAAACATGATTTTACAATACAAGAAAATTGGGAAATGGAAAGATTATGTCTATGGTGAAAGAATTTATATCATCTTAAGTCTTGTTGCCAAATCTATTTTGGCTTGGCTGGTTCTTTTCGGAGCGATGCAGCCTTAATTTATAAAGATTGAAAAATTGAGTGTTACTTCATTTACGATTTTTTCTGTATAAGGTACTTTGATGAATCCGAAGGAGTGATCAAGTATGAGAAGTCAGATGAAACAGCTGCTTGCGTGGTTTACCTTGATTTTGAGTTTGGGCTTAATGGCAGGTTGTTCCAACACCGACGAGGGAATATCAGGTGATTCTTCAGCAACGCTATCATCCACAGGGTCTGAAAAGAGTGCGACAGAATCTAGCAGTGCTGACATTTCATCCGAAAGCTCTAGTTCTGAACCTTCAGCCGCAGAGAAGGCCGGCTATGGAGCAGTTGGAGCGCTTGCGGATTCGGAGATGACAATAGAGGATATGCTGGTATACGCCATCCAAGATGAGCATTTGGCGCACGGGGAATATGCTCTTGTACTAGAAAAATTTGGTGACCAAAATCCGTTTAATAATATCGTACTTTCTGAAGAACAACATATAGCCGAATTGACCGCCATTTTTGAAAAATATGGTTTTGCGATTCCAGCAGATGAATCGGCTGAACATGTTTTTGTTCCTACGACAGTTAAAGAGGGATTGGAAAATTGCGCAGACGGTGAAGTCGATAATATTGCGATGTACAATAAATTTTTAGAGCTAGAAATTCCCGAAGATGTTCGGATGGTATTTACCTCTTTGCGGAACGCTTCTGAGGGACATTTGAAATCTTTTCAGCAGAATCTCGAAAAATATTAAAAAAAATCAAATAAAAATAAGAATGAAAGCCTGCTATTTGAGAGGTCTTCGTTCTTATTTTTTTAGGAAATGATAAATTTTCTAAGTGTAAAATTACTTTTTAGGTCAAATAGTATCCTCGTTAAACATTGCTAAACGAATCAAGACAGCCTCTCATGAAAAACGGATGATTGGCTTTTTCAAAAAGTCAGCAATAATTGCTTGAAAGATAGCCACAGGAAGATAAATGATGAGGCTGGAAATCATGCCCAGTTCATAGAACAGGCTGCTTTTCTTGATGGCCTTGCCTTTTATGCGACTAAATAAAGCGCTCAATGCGATGCCGTGGACATTCCCAATCATGATGGAACGGATCGCCCCTAAGATTCCTGTTGCTTTATTTTCTCCATATAGTGACACGATACGGTTCCATGATTCTTCAGTGGGGTTGCCACGAGTATCTGCATAGTGTTGAGCAAACAGAAAGGCAGGCATTTCATCGGAAGGGATATCATCAGCTGTTCCGGTCAATAGATTCTGTATTTCCTGATTGCTAAAACCTTGTTCAAGAAGAGCCATCTTTGTGTGGGCATAAGAACAAACTTCGCAACCGTTGACCTCCGTCACACCCAACATGATCCTTTCAATGAGTTCAGATTGCAATGATTTGTCTTTTTTGGCTTTGATCATGTATTTCATTGTCCGTATCCCTTGATAAAGAATGGGATAAAACTCTTGGATTGAATAGTTTTTTTTGTAGAATTCTTGTGCCATTTCAGTCTCCTTTTACTTTGTCATCGTCACATTATAGTCTTACCAGTAATCATTATACCCCGCAGCGTATATGTTGTACATTATTATGTTTAACTATAAAAAGTAAAATAAGAATTTGATGCTTTTAAATGCATAAGAATATTTTTTTATCATAGTAGATCACGTGAAATAGCGTCATTTGCAATAAAGGAGTTTGTCAAAAGATAAGCTATTTCGATTCTTAAGCTATTGTTCGATAGATAAATACTGAAATATCGCGTCTATATCTACTAGTTAGTGAAAAAGAGCAAAGTAATTAGTGCTTTTAAGAACTAAGTGTGGTATACTATTGGATGTAGATGTACGTGGTGTTTCACTTTTTAGAGGTCAAACGATTGTTTTTTCTTGTGTTTAAATAAGGTATAGGTTCGAATCCTATCTTCTACATTCTCAACTACCTTAACTAAAGGTAGTTTTTTTTTTACTTTATAAGGAATTAATACAAAAGCTATTTATGGTTTTGTAAGGTTAAATAAATTTTAAACCGTATTATTTGGGAACGCCTTCTTTATTTGGTACTATTATGTTGTAGAAATTAAATATGATAGGAGGGCAAATAAGTATGGTGAAAAAATTCAAAGGTGCTTACCAATCAGTTGAGGAAGCTGCAGCTCAAGTTGAACATTTGATTATAGAAGGTTATCAGCCTGAAGATATAACTGTTGTTACTCATAAAGAAAATAAAGGTACGATTGAAAGTTTAACTATTGCAGAAGTGGACCCTATTCTTAATAAACAAAATAAATCAGTATGGGATCGTGCCAGAGATACGTTTAGTGAATCAGAGGTCGAGAACCCGCTTAAAAAATATAAATTAGATTTTGGAATTACCGAACGATACAATAAAACAATAAAGCATGGTGGTTATGTGATCATCACTGAGGAAACAGAAGCGAACCAAGTGGATCATCATCCAAGAAATAGATCGATAAAAGATAAAGATGATCCCACTTTGCCGACTATTGGTGAGGTATCAGCATCTGTTAAAGGAAAAATCCCGACTGGAAGTAACAAAGGACCTTCGATAGAAGGGATTCCTCTAAAAGAATCTGATGGAACATTCGGTGGGAATCATCCAATCGACAATCCAAGTATGCCTAGAGCACCAGGAACAGACTTGCAACGGGATATTCAAGTAGATAAATGAAAGTGTACCGAAAAGCGAATTGAGACAACTGTCTCAATTCGCTTTTTAGCTTTGATCAAGAAGAACAAAAGCTCCTTAGTTATTGATAGTTTATTGGTAGAAAGTCTGTTAAACTTAATGTCTAAATACATAGATATTAGGGGGAAAAGTTATGCTAGAAGTTAAGAATTTGAAAAAAACTTTCGGAGCACTGACAGCTGTTGATGATATCAGTTTTACGATTCCGGATGGTCAAATTCTAGGTATGATCGGTCAGAATGGAGCAGGAAAAACGACAACTTTTCGGTTGATATTAAACTTTTTAACAGCTGATTCTGGGGAAATTTTATGGAATGGACAACCAATAAAAAAATCAGATTATGATATTATCGGTTATTTACCAGAGGAACGTGGCTTATATCCTAAAGTTTCAATAGAAGATCAAATTATTTATTTTGCACAATTACGAGGGAAATCTAAAAAAGAAATCAAGCCTCAAATAGATAAATGGATGGAAAAGTTTCAAGTTAAAGGAAAGAAAACGGATAAAATCAAATCGTTATCTAAAGGCAACCAACAAAAAATCCAGTTGATTGCTACTCTGATCCATCAGCCTAAGCTCGTTATTTTGGATGAACCGTTTAGTGGATTAGATCCCGTTAATGCTAGTTTATTAGAAGCAGGGATCAAAGAATTGAAAAAGCAAGGAGCATCCG
The DNA here is from genome assembly GCF_000744115.1 of Carnobacterium alterfunditum DSM 5972. Classification (NCBI taxonomy): domain Bacteria; kingdom Bacillati; phylum Bacillota; class Bacilli; order Lactobacillales; family Carnobacteriaceae; genus Carnobacterium; species Carnobacterium alterfunditum. The sequence continues at coordinate 1,704,288 of NZ_JQLG01000004.1, forward strand.
TTATTTTTTCTAGCCACAACATGAATAACGTTGAAGATATCTGTGATCATTTAGTTATGTTACGAGATGGTAAAATGGTATTAGATGGAACAGTTCGCGAAATCAGAGAGCAGTTCGGACGGAAAAAATTATTTTTGGAAACACTAGTTTCTAGTGATGAATTAAAAAAAATGCCAGGAGTATTGAAGGTCGAAACGACAAAGGATGGTTTAAAAGTTCTTGATTTAGAACATCCTGAAGATGGAAAGGCAATTTTTGGAAAAGTGACAAAAAATGGGTATATCACTACTTTCAGTCAGCAGCCACCCACTATAGAAGAAATCTTTAAAATGAAAGCTGGTGAACCTATTGAATAAGTTTTGGGTGATCGTGAGTGATGTCTACAAAAAAAATGTTAAGTCCTTTAGTTTTTTAACAATGGTACTTTCACCTATAGTGATGCTCTTGATCATTGGTGGAGTTGTCTACTTTATCGACCAAACTGAAAATGATACGCCTGAAATTGCTATTTTAACAACTGACCAAGAAGTACAGACGCTATTAGCAACAGAAGAAAATCAATTTACCATCAATAAAGAAATTACAACTAAAGAAGCTGCAGAAGAAGCTATGAAGCAAGAAGAGTTAGATGGTTATTTAGAAGTCAGCTCTGAAAATCAACTCGTTACCGCTAAGTATGTGGATACGTCGTCCAGTGATACTTTGGATGTGACTGTTTTAAGCGGTCTTTTGACAGCTATTCAGTTAAATAGAAAAGCTGCGGAATATGGATTGACACAACAAGAAACCAAGGAATTAATATCGCCAGCTAATTTAGCAACTGAAACGATCGATTTTGAAAATGGCGAAATAACAAGCAAAGACAGTACTGCTGAGACCATCAAAATGTGGAGCTCCTATATTGTTGGGATCGCAATTTTTATTTTTATTATTAATTATGCAAGCATTATTGGGACAGAAATTGCATCTGAAAAAGGGACACGGATCATGGAAGTTATTTTATCAAGCGTTTCTTCAACTGTTCATTTTTTCGGGAAATTATCAGGTATTTTATTGGTTTGTCTGACACAAATCATTATCTATGTTATTTTGATCTTGATTGCTTATCCTTTTGTGAAAAATATGGAATTTATTCAAGAATTCTTGCAAGGCATTGATCTTGGAGAGTTGTTGAGTAATTTAATTGGCACAACACTTATTTACTTTGTATTAGGGATCATTCTGTATGCTGGATTAGCAGCCTTCTTTGGTTCACTAGTAACTAAAATCGAGGATGTCAATAAAGCTGTTACACCTTTGATTTTCTTGGCAATGATTGGATTTTATGGTGGGTTATTTGCTTTTGCTAGTCCAAATCAACTTATTGTTAAGGTTGGTTCATATATTCCTTTTTTCACACCATTCATTATGCCGTTTAGGGTAGCAAGTGAAACGGTCTCAACTGCTGGAATAGGGATTTCTATCATAGTGATGATTGTGTTCACTATACTATTTACCTTGTTATCGCTAGTTATGTACCGCTCAAATGTGCTAGTCTACTCAGATGCTGGAATGATGAAAACGATGAAAACATCTTGGAGTATTTTAAAAAATGAACGAAAAAAATAAAATCAAAAAAAAACTGGGCTATTTGCATCCCAGTTTTTTTTGCTTCGATCATAATTTATGCCTGGAAGATCTTGAAGGTAAAGCTTGTTCATCTGATTCAGTAAGTTCATCATTCATCAGACCATCTTTTTCATCTCGATTATCATTATGATCATCCAAAATAAAATGAGTCAGTGGTTCTTCAATTGATAAACGGTCTTGTGCATCTGATTGCACGATAAAAGTAATGATTTTTGTTTTCTTATTGACTTCAGTTAGAGCTTCAGTATACAAACTATCTTGCATTTGAATTTGTTCAGCTAGAAATCCAGCTTCTAAATTAAAACTAGACTGTACGTGTTCTAAACGAGCCTGCACAATTTCACCGGACAAAGTATAAATCTGTTTGTTGTGTTGATCCTTACTCAATTTTAGTAGGCCAAAACCGGCTTTATCAAAAAAATGAATAATATCTTGTCTGTTTTTAAGTGGGTATTGTCTAGCCAATTCTTTGCCAGCCCAATATAAAATTTCATGTGTATCTGCTCCTAATAAATTGGGTATCAATATATCTCTGATCAATTCGTATCCAAACAAGGAAGGCATATCATTAAATTTTTCTAGATCCACTTGTTGTTCATTTTTGCTTCTACTCACTTGCTCATTCACCTCTTCTGTCATTGAAGATTTATTATAACGTGATTTGAAACAGAAACCTACACTTTTACAAAAAAATACGATTCAGTGGTTTTTAACAAACGTGGATTGTAAGATTAAGCTATACAAATAAAAAAGCCATTCGTGATACACTCTAATTGTATTTCCAACCATAGAAAACAAGGAGTGATCACAAATGACCTATACCCATATTACCATGGATGAACTAGTGATGATAGAAGCTTATTACCATCAAGGTATTCCAGTTGCTAAAATAGCTGCTTACTTGAATCGTACTCGAACACCGATTAATAATGTTATCAGGTTCTTCAGAGCAGGACATACAGCTTTCGAGTATTACCTACGGTATAAGAAAAACAAGAAGCAGTGTGGACGCGAAAAAGTTGTTTTACCAGAAGAACAACATCTTTATATCAAGGAAAAAGTAGCTGAAGGCTGGACGCCTGATGTCATTATTGGCCGTAAAGAAATGACAATAGACTGTTCCGTACGAACACTTTATAGACAATTTAAAGAAAAAACATTCGATGAAGCTACCCTTCCAATGAAAGGGAAAAGAAAGCCTAACGGACATCAAGAACGTAGAGGTAGACAAGCTTATAAACGAAATATCTCTGAAAGAATAATAGATTATCCAACATTTAAAGAAGAATTTGGTCATATCGAAGGAGATACCATTGTAGGTGTCCGCCACAAAAGTGCGGTCATTACTCTAGTAGAGATTTTATCGAAAGCTATCATTACCTTAAAGCCCAAAGGGCGTAAAGCCTGCGACATTGAGAGTGCTATGAATCAATGGTTCCAATCCATACCAAAAAAATTATTCAAATCCATTACTTTTGATTGCGGTAAGGAGTTCTCCAACTGGAAATCTTTGTGCAACCAGCATGATGTCGCTATCTACTTCGCTGACCCTGGAACGCCTTCACAACGAGCTTTAAACGAGAATTCTAATGGGCTTCTTCGAAAAGATGGATTGCCAAAAGAAATGGATTTCAACGAAGTTGATCAGGCTTTCGTATCGTCTGTTGCACACAAACGGAATATAATTCCAAGAAAGTCATTAAATTACCAAACACCGCTGGAAGTTTTTATGAGTTACATGGATGAAGATATTTTGTATAGCTTAATTTGACAAATCAGAAAATAAAAAAGGGGTATTTAAATATTTATCAAAGTTAATTTACTTAATCCCTTGAATTTAAGTGTAAAAAAAGGGAAAATAAGAAGAGTGTACAAATGAAACTAAATTGAGGTTGTTAAAAATGAAAAAACAAGCGATAGGTTTTATAGATTCAGGAGTTGGTGGTTTAACTGTAGTGAAAGAGGCTATGCGACAACTTCCAAATGAATCCATTTATTATGTAGGAGATACTGCTCGTTGCCCTTATGGCCCAAGACCTGAAGAACAAGTTAGACAGTTCACTTGGGAAATGACGCATTTTTTATTGAATAAGGATATTAAAATGCTCGTAATTGCTTGCAATACTGCTACTGCAGTAGCTTTAGAAGATTTGAAAAAGAAATTAGCTATACCAATCATCGGTGTTATCTTACCCGGAAGCCGTGCTGCCATCAAGGCAACAAAAAATAATCGCATCGGAATCATTGGAACTGAAGGTACGGTAAATAGCGATAAATATAAAAAAATGATTCAATCAAAAGACCTTTTGACATCCGTGAATAGTTTAGCTTGTCCAAAATTTGTCCCTTTGGTTGAAAGTAATGAATACAGAAGTTCGATTGCTAAAAAAATTGTCGCAGAAACTTTGAAACCGATCAAAAATAAAAAAATCGATACATTAATTTTAGGCTGTACTCATTACCCTTTGTTGAGCTCTATAATCCAAAACGTGATGGGAGATTCAGTGACATTGATTGATTCAGGTGCGGAAACGATCAGTGAAGTGAGTACTATTTTAGATTACTTTAATCTTGCAGAATTAAGTGAAAACAAAGAAGTTTCCGAACGAAAATTTTTCACCACAGGATCTACCCACATGTTTAATGATATTGCCTCTCAATGGTTAGGCGATGAGGCATTAGATATTGAACATATTAAGTTAGGAACAGAAAAAATTTAAACTAGAGCTAAAAGCTCGACTAAAAAAGTGAGGTTCAAGTATGCGTGCAGATGGTAGAAAAAATGACGAAAATCGATTGATGACAATAGAAACCAATTATTTGAAAAATCCTGAAGGATCGGTATTAGTTTCTTTCGGTGATACGAAAGTAATTTGTAATGCGACAATTGAAACTAAAGTTCCACGTTTTTTAAAGGGAATGAAAAGCGGCTGGGTCCATGCTGAATACAGTATGCTGCCTAGGGCTACTAATACGCGAAATATTCGTGAAGCAGCTAAAGGTAAACTAAGCGGCCGTACAATGGAAATCCAACGGCTGATTGCTCGTTCATTACGCTCAAGCATCGATTTAGAAGCGTTAGGAGAACGTTCTATCACGGTAGATTGTGACGTGATCCAAGCAGACGGTGGAACGCGTACTGCTAGTGTGACAGGCGCATTTGTAGCTTTGAAATTAGCTATTCAAACATTGTTAGATAGTGGTGAATTGGCACTTAGTCCTATAAAAGAAAATGTAGCCGCTATAAGCGTAGGAATTTTAACGGATGGACAAGCTGTGTTAGATTTAAATTATTTAGAAGATAGTGCAGCAGATGTGGATATGAATTTAGTTATGACTTCTGGCGGACAATTTGTTGAAATTCAAGGTACAGGTGAAGAAGCTACCTTTTCTGCCGATCAACTTTCAGTATTATTAGAATTTGGGAAAAAAGGAATCAAAGAATTGATACAAATACAAAATGACGCTTTTGATCAAGCGGTCGCTTTAAAAAATGAAGAAGTAACGATTCATCCGGCGGTTGCCAAAGATGAAATTTTAATTGCGACAAATAATGTTGGCAAAGCAAAAGAATTCGAAGCGTTGTTTGCTGAAAAAGGATTCAAGGTGAAAACATTGCGTGATTTCCCAGAGATTCCTGAAGTTGAGGAAACAGGAATTACATTTAAAGAAAATGCACTATTAAAAGCAGAAACGATTGCCCATACACTCAATATGGTAGTGCTAGCTGATGATTCAGGATTGAAAGTTGATGCACTAGATGGTGCACCAGGAGTGTTTTCTGCTCGTTATGCTGGGGAATTTAAAAGTGATGCCGCGAATAATGCAAAATTATTGCATGAATTAACAGATATACCCAAAGAAAAGCGGACTGCTCAATTTCATTGTACTCTTGCACTTGCTTTGCCAGGGAAAGACAGCTTGGTTGTTGAAGGCGAAGTAGAAGGATCCATCTTGACCATTCCTAAAGGGGAAAATGGTTTTGGCTATGATCCGTTATTTTTTGTTGAAAGTAAAGGCAAAACAATGGCCGAGTTGTCTCAAGAAGATAAAAATACTTTAAGTCATCGTGCAGTAGCATTAGAAAAATTAGATGAAGTATGGGATGAATGGATAAACCGTTAACATAATGCATCATTAATGGGGGTAAAGCATGAAAGTATTAGTTATAAGCGATAGTCATGGGGATCGGGAGATTTTAGTTGAACTCGTTGAACGCTATAAGGATAAAGTGGATCAAATCTTTCATTGCGGTGATTCCGAATTGGAAGCAACAGATCCAATTTGGGATTCAGTGATGGCAGTTAGAGGGAATATGGATTTTACTGATGAGTATAAGTTGACACAAATCGCTGATGTAAAAAATGAACGCATATTTATGGCTCATGGGCATCGATTTAATGTTAATCATGGCATGCAAGAGTTAGTTTATGCAGCCCAAGCAGAAAATGCAGATTATGCATTTTTTGGGCATACTCATCAAGCTAAATCTGAAAAAATAAACAATATAGTAGTATTGAATCCTGGCAGTATTTCAGAGCCGAGGGGTCACTATCAAGTTCCAACTTACGCCATTGTCGAGAGCGATGAGCACCAAATAGCGGTTACTTATTACAATAGAGCACATAAATCCATGGATGAGTTAAACAGTCATTTTTCTAAAAATAAGTAAACAAAAAGCTTTTTAAATTGGCTTATCATTTTTTATTTATTTCCATTGAGTTACTACTCTTTAACGAACTTTTAACGTAGAATAGTACTTGGATCTAGTAATCTAAAGAAAGGAAATGAAGATAATGATTGGGAAAGAAATTGGTAAGATGTTACTGGAAAATAAAGAGAATCTTTTGATTCCAGCTGACAGAGTAGCCCATGTTCAAATGAATAATCGATTGAATCATGCATTATTAGTTCTTACAAAAATAGGGTATTCAGTTATTCCGGTTCTAGATAATAATTATAAAATTAGAGGCCTTATTTCTATGCCCATGATTATTGAAGCGATAACAGGATTAGAAGATATCAACTTTGATAAATTAGGTGATATAGTGGTTTCAGATGTGATGAACACTGATTTTGCTGTGGTAAACGACCCTTATGATCTAGAAGAAGTTCTTCATTTATTAGTGAATCATGCATTTATATGTGTAGCAAGTGACGATGGCAGTTTTATTGGGATCATCACGAGAAGTGAAATCTTAAAAGGAACGAATCGAATTGCCCACGAGTTTGAAAATAAATATGATGTGATCCGAAAAACAGAACATTTGCATTGAAAAGTTACTAATTAGAAAAGGATGATGAAAATGAATGCTAATGAAATTATTGAATTTATAGCTAAAAGTGAAAAAAAAACACCAGTAAAAGTTTATTTAAAGGGTAAATTAGATCAACTAAATTTTCCTGAAACCATCAAAAATTTCACAACTGATGAAGTAGGCACTATTTTTGGTGAATGGAGTGTGATCGAACCTTTCTTAGAAGAGAATAAGGAATGGATCGAAGATAAAGTAATTGAGAATGATCGCCGTAATTCTGCTATTCCATTAGTAGATATGAAAAAATTTAAAGCCCGAATTGAGCCAGGTGCTTTTATACGGGATCAAGTCGAAATAGGTGATTCAGCCGTGATCATGATGGGCGCTGTAATTAATATTGGTGCAATCATCGGTGAAAAAACAATGATCGATATGGGTGCTGTATTAGGCGGGAGAGCAATAGTTGGGAAAAACTGTCATATAGGTGCAGGCACAGTATTAGCAGGTGTAGTCGAACCTGCTAGTGCTCAACCCGTTATTGTAGAAGATAATGTTTTGATCGGAGCTAATGCAGTTGTATTAGAGGGTGTTCGAATTGGAGAAGGTGCCATTGTTGCAGCAGGTGCTATTGTTATCCAAGATGTTGAACCTTATACCGTTGTAGCTGGAACACCGGCAAAAAAGATCAAAAACGTTGACGAAAAAACAAAAAGTAAAACAGGTTTAATTGACGCTTTACGCGAACTATAAATATAAAAAAGATAAAATCAAAAGAGCATGAAACAGTATAGGAGAAATCTCATTCTGCTTCATCTCTTTTTTTAGAAGAGAGTGAAGAAAATGACACAAGAGAACCCTTTTATCCAAATGCGAAGAGAATTGCATTTGATTCCTGAAATTGGTTTAGAAGAGTACAAAACGCATGATTATCTAATGTCTAAAATCAAAGAGTTGCCACAGGAAAATTTAAAGATAAAAACATGGGAAACAGCTATTGTAGTCCGTGTAAAAGGCAGTGTTGGGGAAAAAACGATTGGTTGGAGAACCGATATAGATGGTTTGCCAGTAATAGAAGAAACAGACTTACCTTTTCGATCTACTCACGAGGGAAGAATGCATGCTTGTGGTCATGATGTACACATGTCGATTGCATTAGGATTATTAACGTATTTTAGTTCTCATCAAACAGTAGATGATTTAGTGTTTATTTTTCAACCAGCTGAAGAGAATGTGAGCGGAGCAAAAATCATTTATGATAGTGGTTTTTTAAATGATTATATGCCAGACGAAATTTATGCACTGCATGTGAAACCGGATTTACCAGTTGGAACTTTAGGAACAAAAGTAGGAACGTTATTTGCTGGCACATGTGCGATCAATGTAGAATTTCGCGGTACAGGCGGACACGCTGCATACCCGCATGAATCGAATGATATGATAGTAGCTGCAAGTCAATTTATCAATCAAATTCAAACGATCATTAGTCGAAGTGTTAACCCAATGGAAGGCACAGTGATTACTTTAGGAACAATGCATGCTGGAACAGCTGGAAATATTATTAGTGGATATGCTAGCCTTACTGGGACTATAAGAACATTAACCTCTGAGATGAGTAAGTTGACCCAACAAAGAGTAAGAGATATTGTTAAAGGGATCGAGTTGTCTTATAATTGCAAAATTTATTTAGATTTAGACCAAGGTGGTTATTACCCTGTAGTCAACAACGAAGTAGAAACGCTAGCCTTTATTGATTATATGACAAAAAAAAAAGGTATCGAATACAAAGATATGGAAACAGAAATGACAGGTGAAGATTTTGGCTATTATTTAGACAAAATTCCTGGCACGATGTTTTGGTTAGGTGTCGATTGTCCTTATGGTTTGCATCACCCTAAAATGACACCAAATGAAAAAGCTATTCCCTTTGCTATTGAACATGTAGGTGATTTTTTAGAAAAAAAAGCTAACAAACTATTGTAAAATAATCAAAAAGTTCCTAGTTTAAATCAATTGATTTAAACTGGGAACTTTTTTGATTATCTTGAATTTGGCATCGGTCACTTAATGAATAAATAAAACAAATCCATTAAAAAGTAAAGTACGAACGTATTCAACGAACATCAATTGAATACGTTGAAACAAGAATTTTTTATCAACTTTCAATCTCATTTGAGTTATGGTCAGCCTCATTAAAAATAGAAGGTTTTTCAATCAGCGCTAAAACTTTATCTATTATGAGTGCAGATGCATGCGGATGGAAGTGGTTTTCCATTTGATCGGTCAAATTTTTTGCTAAAAGAGGTTGTTTTAATAAAATTGAAATAGCTGGTACAATCTCATCTTCTGATTTTGTAACAATGGCCATTCCTTCTTTTTCGAAAAATCTTGCATTATCTTTTTCTTGTCCAGGAACAGCAGGTGTTAAAACTAAAGGGATTCGAATTGCCAGAGCTTCTGAAAGAGAAATCCCCCCAGCTTTGGTAACCATAATGTCAGATTGATTCATTAAATCGGCCATATTTGAAACGTACCCAAGAATGGTTACGTTACCATCACTTTTATAAGCTTGCATAAGTTCATTGGAAAGTAGTTTATTAGAACCGCAGACGACTGTTATATGCAAATTTTCTTTCACTTTTAATTCTTCGATAATTTTAGCTAAATCTTTTACTACTCCGTAAGCACCAGCAGAAATTAGTAAGTTCTTTGTTTGAATGGAGATATCAGACTCATGAGAAGAAGGCTTATCATAAAGGTAAAATTCTTCTTTTATAGGAATACCTGATACGGTAATTTTATTTTCATTTATTCCAGTATCTACTAATTCTTTCTTCAAACTATCACAAGCTACAAAAAAATAATCGATGCCGTCTGAAATCCAGCGGGTATGCAAGCAGAAATCAGTTAATACATTAATAAATGGGATCACAGCCTTGGTACTTTTGGTATGCTGTTTGTAGATAGGCAAAGCTTGCATTGGAAAAGTATTGATCACAAGATCAAAATCATTTTCTTTCATCAGCTGACTGATACGCATATAACCATATCTGTCGATCATTCGATCAATTCTAAAATCAGTTAATCTAAAATCAGATTTATAATAAAGAAAACCATAGATGTTTTGCCCTTTAGTAAAACTTTTAATGTAAAGTTTCCTAGTAACGTTAGTCAAAACAGGATGTGCTTCGTAAAATAAATCTGATGTAATAATATTGGAGATGCCACGTTTATTTAATTCTGTAATTAGGGAACGAGTCACCTCAAGATGACCATTTCCATAACTTCCAGTTAAAATTAATATTTTAGGTGGTACTGACATTAACGTTTGCCTCCTTAGGTTAAAGATACGAAATTGTTACTGTACAATATTAAGCGGATTGACAGGTATTTCAATGCCCTCTTTTGTTAAAGCAGTTACGTATGCTTGAGAAAAAGCATTCTGTATTTCATATTCATGTCCATGTAAGACAAATATCACAATTCTTACCCCGTAGTAACCATTTCCAAGATGAATCAAGCCTAAGCTAGTAGGAGGTTCGGTAATATCTGGATACTGTGGAACAATTTGATCATTCACATTTGCGATGATCAAATTTACTTTTTCGATATCAGTATTTGGTAAAAGCCGAATGTCAACTTGAGCACGCATGTCTTCACGTGATTTATTGCTTACGATAGTAATATAGCGATTAGGTACAAAGTTAAGCGTTCCATCAAAGCTTTTTACTTTAGTCGTTTTTAAATTCACATCAACAACAGTACCCGAAACAGTATCTAAGTTAACAATATCGCCGACGTCTATTTGCTTTTCAAGCAGCAGAAAAAACCCATTTACTATATCGCTGACGAATCCTTGAGCCCCAAGAGATAAAGCTAAACCGATGACCCCAGCCCCAGCAAGCAGAGTACCGACAGGAATACCAATAGCTGAAAGAATCGCATAGAATAAGAAAAAGCCTACAAAGGATTGAAATAAATTTTTGGTCAAATTATAGAGTGTATTTAAGCGATTTGTAGATATATCTTTTTTCTTTCGGTAATTTTCAAATGTTCGTTCAATAAAAAAGTTTCCAATGATTTTTACAACGAAAAAGAAAATCATGAAAAATAAAATTTGAATGACACTGGCTGTCACCATGGAAATAATACTGCTCCAATCGATTGAAGTCCAAAATTTCGAAAAAATATTGGTCTGTTCTGTAAAAGTATCAACAACATCAACTGCAATTGAACTATCTAATTGATTACTACTGTCCATAAACTAAATACTCCTTTAAATAAATATATTTCTATTTGAATGTTCTTTATCATAATAACAAATATCTAAGCAAAATTATAGTGACAGCTGTATTAAGAAAAGTCTAAATTTTTAAATGAAAATGAAAGAATAAAAATAACGAATATAATATAAAAGAAGGAGCATAAAAGTATTCGGTTTCGTTAGTGTAAAATAATTGTTGGAAAATAAAAAAAAGAAACAACTCCTGTGTTAAACTGTTTTTACCTACTAAAAACATAGAACAGGAGTTGTTCCTTAATGGATATTATACAGCATGTCATGACAGAAATCAGCAAAATGATGAGTAGAAATATTGAATTGACCCAAAATAAACAATTGCCTTTTAATGAATTGATTTCAAACGTTCAAGAAACAATGAATCAAGTAGGGATTGCATTGGTAGAAGATTATATTGTCCAACTGGACACTATTTTGAGAAAAGACACGACACGAAAAGAGTTGTATCATGTCCAACGGAACAAGGATCAGAAACTAATTGCGACTACTATGGGAGATATCATTCTAGACAGAACGTATTACAAAAACAAGCAAACAGGTGAGTTTTCTTATCTAGTGGATGATTATTTAGAACTCGAACCGCATGCCCGGATGGATTTAGGATTAACAGCTGCCATCTTAGAAAAAGCGAAAGATTTGTCGTATCAAAAAACAATCGATAGCTTTAAAAACATTTCAATCCATAGTCGGAGTTCAGTTATGAACGTTGTTCATAAACATTTAGTAGAGCCTACAGAAGCAGATTTACCAGCGCATAAGAAGTCCATCGACCGATTATATATTGAAGCAGATGAAGATCACGTGGCTTATCAAGATGGCACCAATCGCTTCATGAAATTGGTTTATGTCTATGAAGGACGGAAAGAATCCACGGGAATCACTAAAAGAGTTGAGTTACAGGGGAAACGCTACTTTACCGGTCTTTATCCAGATAATGATGACTTATGGGAAACTGTACTCGATTACTTGGAAGAAGCGTATGATTTAAATCAAGTAAAGAAAATCTACATTTCTGGCGATGGAGCAGCTTGGATTAAATCCGGTACGAAAATGATACCCAAAAGCGAATTTGTCTTAGATTATTTTCACTTATCAAAATACATTAAAAAAGCCTGTATAGGGCATCATGAATGGATTTCTAATCTCTATAGGTGGATTTATAGTAACGAAAAAGAGTTGCTTAAATTGTACTTTAAAACACGTTTAGATGATGATTTAAGAGAATCTGAAAGAAAAGCTTTAGAAGAATCAAGACGCTATATTCTAAGGCACTGGGAAGCCATCCAAAAGCAAAAAGATCCCAATTATTATGGTTGTAGTGCCGAAGGGCATATTAGTCACATTCTATCTGCTCGACTTAGCTCCCGACCATTAGGCTGGAGTTTAACCGGTGCAGAACATATTGCGAAATTGAGAGCCTACACTTTTAATGGTGGAGACATAAAAACAGCTTTAAAAAGAGAAAATAAAACACGTATTCGTCAACTAGCGATTAAAAAATTAGATAAACGAGTCAATCGGAAATACACCCAACAATTCCAACCAGTGTATGGAGGGCTTCCCGCGCTGACTCAGTATAAAAAAAGTCCGTTATCATTTGTATTAAAAGGAATACGTGGAAAATAGATTTTTAATGTGATTCCCTTCAAAGCTAAAAGGAATTTTTCCTTTTAGCTTTGAAGGGAATGAACCAAGCGGAGCGCGGTAGGCGATTCCTTAAGATAAAAAAGAACGATTTAGCTAGGAGAATTTTTTTCCAACAATAAATTGACACTATCTTCGGTTTCATATTATTTGATGTAAAAAATAAATAATGGTATTCTATACGTGTAGAAGATTTTTTATTTCTAAATAAAAAATGAAAAGATATAGAAGGAAGTGAGGAGTTTATATGACAGGTGGAGAAATTGCAGCATTGATAGCTGCTGTAGCTTTTGCAGCATTGGTTGTGTTTTTAATCATTGTATTGTTAAAAGTTTCTAAGGTAATTGGAGAAGTCCAAACAACAGTTAATGAAGCTAACAAAAGCATTAGTATACTAACAAAAGATGCGGATAGTCTTCTGATCGAAGTAGAAGGTTTATTAAATAAATCCAATGCTACATTAGATGATGTCAATGGGAAATTAGGTAAAACTGACCCAGTATTTAAAGCCATTGGTGATTTAGGGGCAACTGTTTCAAGTTTAAATGATTCTACTCGTAATTTAACTACACATGTCACTGGAGCAACTAAGAAAACAGCTCAAGCAGGCATGGTAAGCAAAATGGGTAAAACAGCAGTAAATATGAATAAAAAGCGTAAAAATAAAAAAGAGCACGTTTAAGTTATCAAATAAGAAACTAAAACATTCATAATGGATCAAGAAAAGGGGAGAAGTATAGATGGCTAAAAAATGTGGATTTCTTTTAGGAGCAATTATAGGCGCTGCAACGGCAGGAGTTACAGCTTTATTGTACGCACCAAAATCTGGTAAAGAATTACGTGAAGAGTTGAATCAACAAACAACTGATGCTAAAAGCTCAGCAAAAGAATATGCAGATATCGCTAAGGAAAAAGGAAAAGAAGTGAAAACTGTTGCTAAAGATGCATCAGATGAGATTAAAATCAGCTTGAAAGAATCAGCTTCCCAAATAAAAGAACAGTTAACACGTGCTTCAAAAGATGTAGGAGAAGAGTTGAATAGTCTTAAAAAATCAACAACAGACATAGCACAAGAATTGAAAGAAATCGCTGCTGAAACAGCAGAAGATATAAACGTAACAGCAAAAGATACATTAGAAGAAGTTAAATCAACTACAAAAGAAAGTAAAGAAGATATTGAAAGTAGTACGATGGATTTTGATAATGATCAAGAAAAAGTTGAAGAAGATTTTGATTATTCAACAACAAATATTAATTCAGAACAAACTGAAGAAGATGGAAAGAAAGATTAGCATAGAACAACTAATACAAATAAACGAATTTAACTTCAAAAGTAAAAAGCAGTGAACCTCTGAGGGATTCGCTGCTTTTTACTTTTGTTGTATAAAATAGCTTTAATTTTTCAAGTTGTAGATTTAGATGGAAGTATACGTAATGGGCGTATGAGTGAAAACTTTGCAACCGTCTTTTGTGACGACCACACAATCTTCTATCCGAACGCCTGCAATACCAGGTAAATAGATACCAGGTTCGATTGAGAAACACATACCTTCTTGAATAACAAAATCACTATCTTGCATGATAGACGGAAATTCATGAACTGAACTTCCTAGACCATGACCTAAACGATGAGTAAAGTATTGACCGTAACCTGCTTTAGTGATAATATCCCGAGCGATTTTATCTAATTCGCCAGCGGTTATGCCTGGTTTAACGGCTGTCAATGCAGCGTTGTAGGCTTCTAATACAACGTCATATATTTCTTTTGCTTGTTTTGAAGGTTCTCCGAAAGCAATTGTACGAGTAGCATCACTAGTGTACCCATTATAAACGACACCTAGATCAAATAAAACAAATTCATTTAATTGTATTCGTCTTTTTCCAGGTGTACCATGTGGACTAGCGGCATTAACTCCAGTCAAGACCATTGTTTCAAAACTCATTTCTTTAATGCCTTCTTTTTTTAAGGCGTATTCAATTTCTGCCACGATTTCTTCTTCGGACACACCTTCTTTAATTGCCTTAAAGCCAATTTCAAAAGCTCTGTCAGCCCATTTGCCCGCCTCCATCATTTTATTTATCTCATCTGGCGTTTTGATCAACTTCATAGCTTGTATTTTAGGAGTGACATCTGAAAAAGGAATGACTGGGAAAAAAGATTGGAGTTTTTCAAATCGTCCAACGGTTAAAAAATCTTTTTCAATAGCTATACTGCTAAGATCACTTTTACGAGATGCTAAGTGGATTGCAATAAGAGCCCATGGATCCTCATTGTCTAAATAGCCATAAACATCATGTGACCAGTCACTTTTCAAGGCATCTTCTTTTTCAAGTTCAGGTGTAAAGAGAAAAGGTTCTCCAGTAGCAAAAACGGCCAAAGCTAAAATACGCTCGTGCGGATCACTTTCATAGCCACTTAAGTAGGCAATTGTACTAGGTTCATTAATAAAAGCAACATCTATCCTCTGTTCGACTAACCATCTTTGTAATATATTTAGGTGTGTATTCACAATAATTATCCCTGCTTTCGTATGAATGTATTAAGGTAATTGTAGCACTATTAATAATGATTTTCTTAAAGAAAACTAAAAAATAAAAATAGTGAAAAGTATAATTAATGAAAGAAATTATGAAATTTTCATGAAAATGAAAATGAAACGCTTGCATTGCTAGTGTGAATTTGCTAAATTAGTAGTATACAAAAAGTAAACGAATCTAATTATTTAAAGGAGATTAATCATGGAAAAACAAACTATCACTATTTATGATGTTGCAAGAGAAGCAAATGTTTCAATGGCAACTGTTTCACGGGTTGTAAACGGCAATCCAAATGTAAAACCAACTACTCGGAAAAAAGTATTAGAAGTAATCGATCGTCTAGACTATCGTCCAAATGCAGTTGCTCGTGGATTGGCAAGTAAAAAGTCAACAACTGTAGGGGTTATTATTCCTGATGTAACGAATCTATATTTTTCATCTTTGGCAAGAGGAATCGATGACATTGCAACAATGTATAAATACAATATCATTTTAGCTAACTCTGATCAAAATGACATTAAAGAGATCCAAGTGTTGAATACACTGCTAGCTAAGCAGGTAGATGGCATTATTTATATGGGTCATAAAATTTCAGACGAATTAAGAGCAGAGTTCTCACGTTCGAAAACGCCTGTTGTTTTGGCAGGAACAGTTGATCCAGATGAACAAATGGGCAGTGTGAATATTGATTACGAAGCTGCAACAGAACAAACAATTACACAATTGATTGCTAGTGGACATGAACGTATTGCTTTCGTTTCTGGATCGATCGCTCAAGAGCCTATCAATGGTATTTACCGATTAAAAGGGTATAAAACGGCCTTAGAAACTGCGGGTATTGCTTATGATGAAAGTTTGATTTTTGAAACAGCCTATACGTTTGTAGCTGGAGAAGAAGTTTATACTAAATTAGCTGAAGCGGGAGCAACTGCCGTATTCGCTGGTGATGATGAAATTGCTGTAGGGATCATGAACGGAGCTTTAGATCATTTCGTTAAAATACCGGAAGAATTCGAAGTCGTTACTGCAAATAACTCTAAATTATCTGAAATGGTAAGACCTAAATTGAGTACCATTACTCAACCATTATATGATATTGGTGCCGTATCTATGCGTTTATTAACTAAGTTGATGAATAAAGAAGACGTAGATGAAAAAACGATTATTTTACCTCACCACATTGCAAATAGAGGAACAACTAAAGAAAACTAAAAAAAATAATAAGACATCGATTTTGTAGTATCCCTTAAAAGTTAGAGAAAACCAACTTTTGCGAGGCGTATTACAATTCGATGTCTTATTTTTTTATTCTCTCTTCTTAGCTTCTTCAGCTTTCTTCTTAGCGGCTTCTTGCGCTTGTTTATCTTTTTCTACTTTCTTTTTATCTGCTTCAACTTTTTTATCTTCTTCAGCTTTTTCCGTTTCAGCCGTTTTCTTATCTGCCGCAGCTTTTTTAGCTTCTTGAGAGCTAGCTGTTTTAGAAACATTATTCCAATAATCTGCTAATTCTTTTTCAGAAGCGCCAATCGCAAAGTTGTAGATAGTTGTTTTTGGGGCAAACTTCTTATTGAAAATTTCTGTTTTAGTAGCACCAGATGCGGTGACTTCTTTGCCATCACTTAATTTTACTTTTCCCGGCAGCATACCAGTTGCATTAAGAACCTTTGCTTCAACGATGCCTTCTGGTTTTTGGAACGTTTGGTCAATACCTAAAACGGTCGGGTTTGCATTGTAGATAGCATTCATTAAACGAGCCCAATGTCTTCTGTTTCTCAAGCTTGGACTTTCAGAACCGGAGTTAGTTAAGTCGTTAACAGAAGTATCGACAGCATTATCATATCCGATCCAAGAACTTAGGGTAACTTGAGGTGTATAACCGATAAACCAGATATCTTTTTGGCCATCTGATGTTCCAGTTTTACCTGCGATATCGGCTTTGAAATTTAATTGTCCTTCTATATCTTTCGCAGTACCAGACTCTAATACATCACGTAAAATATCGGTTGTCAGATAGGCTGTCTCGGCAGAAAATACTTCGACAGGTTCTGCTTCATGTTGATAGACGATAGTTCCGTCAGCCGCTTCAATTTTATCAATCACATGACCTTCTGTATAATTTCCGTCATTTGCTAAAGTAGAGAAGCCGTCTGTTTGATCTAAAACAGTAGTCCCCTTGGTGATCCCACCGATAGGAAGAGTGTAATAATCCCCTTGGTATTCTTCTGTCGTGATGACGTCAGATCCAAAGCCCATTTTGTGCATATATGATTCAAGTTTTTCTGCCATATTATAAGTGTTTTTCATTTGTTCATAGATTTTTGTTGTTACGATATTACTTGATTTTGATAGACCTGAACGCACATTGGTCCATTTATTCGGAGTCACATCTCCGAAGTTGGTTATCTCATGAGTACCTAAAGAACCATTTTCCCAGCTTGGTACTTTAGCAGAGCTTTCAAAAACCATAGTAGCTGGTGTGATGATGCCCTCTTCCAGCGCTGGGGCAAAGGCTAGTAAAGGTTTCATCGTTGAACCTGGGGAACGTGGAGCTTGGTATGCGTGATTAACTTGAGTGATTTCATAATCGACACCGCCTATAAAGGAGATTATTCTGCCAGTAGCGTTATCTCTTAAAATTGCGCCATTTTGAACTGGTTCAACTAGTTTTTTTGTTTCACCGGTTTCGGCATCAAAATAATCAACAACTTTGACTGTGCCCAAATCGCTCGTGTTGTTCACGATTGGATCGTTATTTTCGTCATAAGAAATTTCTGGTGATGCATACTGCTTAACTACATCATTCATAGCTTCATAAACGCCTTTATCAATGGTTGAATAAACTGTATAACCTTTTGTCCTTAAATCTTCGTTTGCTTGGTTATAATAAGAATCCCTCAAATCTTGATCATTAGAAAGGTCTTTAGCTGAAAAACCATCAGCTGTGTATAATTGATCCATTAGAATTTGTCTGGCTTGTTGTTCTACAAAGTTATATACATAATCAGTACTGTCTTTAATATCCATTTCTTGAGGTAAAAAGTCTTTCGCTAAATCGTAGGCTAAAGCAGTATCATATTCTTCTTTAGTAATGTATTGTTCACGGTACATTCTGAACAACACTTCGTTTTTACGGTCCATACCAGCAGAAAAATCTTCTTTAAGAGCGCCTGTTTGGGTGTAAGGGCTATAAATAATTGGATTCTGAGGCAGACCAGCAAGAAAAGCAGCCTGTGGTAAAGTCAACTCACTGGCTTTCAAACCAAATATACCTGTTGAAGCTTCATTCAAACCTGCGATGTTTTGTCCTTTATTATTTCTTCCAAAAGGGGAGACGTTTAAGTAATTTTCTAAAAGCTCCTCTTTTGTAAAGTAATTTTCAATACGAAAAGCCAATAAAATTTCATTTGCTTTTCTTTTAAAGGAAACTTCATTTGTCAATATTTGTTGTTTTACCAGTTGTTGAGTAAGAGTTGATCCGCCAGATGTCGTACCTGCACCGGAAACCTCTTGGAATAATGCTCGGACAACAGCTTTTGGAACCACTCCGGAGTGCTCATAAAAATATTCATCTTCAGTAGCGATAATAGCGTTTTGAACTAAAGGCGACATTTCACTTAAAGGGATCTCAGATCGTTTTAAATCAGTCTTTAAATCGCTGATTTTTTCTCCAGTAGCGTAATACATGGATGAGGTTGCTGAAACATTCTCAATATCTGTTTTCATTTCCTCATACGTTGGGATTTTTTCACCCGAAACTAGCGAAGCAAAGAATCCTAAGCCTATCCCACCTACAAGTGCCCCACCAATCAGTCCAATAATAACTATCATAATGAATAGGTTTTTGATTACACTATAGCCGACATTGAAGCCGAATAAAAATTTGCTTAATGTAAAATTTTTCCCTTCTTTATTTAACGCTCTTTTTTTATCACCATTTTGCTGCTTATCATTAGTAGCTGTTAAGGACGATGATTCATCTTGAGATTTTTCTTTATGTGGATTTATTCTTTTAAAACGAATGGATCGATAAAAATCTGTTCTCTTGAAAGAAATCCATTGTTTCTTCATAAATTGTATCGTTTTTTGAGAGACAATTTTTGTTTTCTCTAGCAATGTTGATCCATTAGTATTTCGTGGACTGTTCAAATTTAAGTCACCTCATAAAATTATATTTAATTACTCTAATTACTTGGCCTATTATAACAAAAAGAGAGTGGAAAGAGCAATTTTTGAAGAAACATTGCAGAAAATTAATATTTTATAAAGAACGAAGGTATAAAAGCGTATAGTTTTTACATTGAAGAATATTATAATAATCAAATGAATTTTAGATGAGTTTATTTTAATTTAACTATTGACTTTTCTCATTTGATTTTTTATACTTGTAACAACAAATACAAATCGAAATTGTGAGGGATTATTATGAACAGTCATGTAGCTAACCAAACACAATTAAATAATTATTACTTTAGCTATTTTAGGAGCTGTTTGTAGACCTGATTCATTATGGATACAAACAGGAAACAGAAATGTTTGTATCTATATGGCTAAAGCAATTTGATTTGCTAAGTATTTGCCACATAGAGATTATCTAAGTGGTGAATCATAAAGAATTTATTGTTTATTTTTACATAAAATAAACGCCCACTTAGGTAGTTTTCAATACTAAGTGGGCGTTTTTATTTTTTGTAAAAGAATAGATTCAAAAAAATAGGGGGAAATAAAGATGAGAACAAACGGGATGAAGAAAAAAATACTGACAGGTTTAGCAACCGTTTCAACAGGTTTATTGTTAGCAGCTTGCGGGAACACAAGTGAGACTGGAGATCCAGAGGAAACAAATGTGAACGTAGGTATTTTGCAATATATGGAACATGATTCATTATCAAAAGCGCGCGAGGGGTTTATCAGCGAATTAGAGGAAGCAGATTATATTGAAGGAGAAAACTTAACCATAAATTACCAGAATGCCCAAGGAGATCAAGCAAATTTACAAAGTATGAGTGAAAGTTTGATAGGTGAAAATGATGTTATCTTATCTATTGCAACACCAGCAGCACAGTCTTTAGCAACAGTGACACAAGAAGATCCTATTTTATTTACAGCAGTAACAGATCCAGTTGATGCCGGATTAGTTGCTGATAATAAAGTTCCAGGCGGGAATGTAACCGGAACGAGTGATATGGTTCCGATAGAAGCCCAAGTTGCTTTGCTTTTATCATTAGCAAAAGATGCTGAGACGGTTGGGATCATCTATAATTCAAGTGAACCAAATTCAAAAATCCAAGCAGATTTAGCTCAAAAAGCCATTGAAGCGGAAGGCTTAGAAGTGAAAACGTTAACCGTTACAACTACAAATGATGTTCAACAAGTAATGACAACATTAGCTCAGGAAGTTGATGCGGTATACATTCCAACTGATAATACATTAGCAAGCACAATGCCAACAGTTGGCGAGATCGCATTAGAATACAAATTGCCTGTTATACCAGGTTCAGCGGAAATGGTAGAAGCTGGAGGATTGGCAACTTATGGGATCAATTACGAAGAATTAGGACGTCAAACAGCTCAAATGGCACTCCAAATTATTGAAGAAGGTGCAGAAACAGCAGAAATGCCGGTTGAAACTTCTAATAACTTAGAACTTGTTATTAACGAAGAGGTGGCCGAATCATTAGGCATAGATCCTGAAAGTATTGTATTGCCTGACTAAACTGTAAAAGATAAAGGAGAATTAAAATGGATATTATATTATCAAGTATTTCTCAAGGACTATTATGGTCTGTTATGGCGATAGGTGTTTACCTTACTTTTAGGATTCTAGATATCGCAGATTTAACTGCTGAAGGAAGTTTCCCATTAGGTGCCGCTATTTGTTCGGTAGCTATTGTTTCCGGAATATCTCCTTTGATTGCCAGTTTATTGGCACTAGTAGGAGGAATGCTCGCTGGGAGCGTATCGGGTTTGTTGCACACAAAACTTAAGATCCCCGCTCTACTCACAGGGATCTTGACCATGACAGCTTTGTATTCCATCAACCTAAGAATAATGGGACAAGCAAACGTCACTTTATTGGGGCAAGAAACAATGATGCGTACTTTGCAGTCGTTTGGTTTAGAAAATCGTTTAGCTGTTTTAATTGTTGGCGCAATAGCAGTTGGAGTAGTTATTTTAGTGCTTTACTTATTTTTCAGTACTGAAACTGGATTAGCACTAAGATCTACTGGTGATAACGAAGAAATGAGCGAAGCAAATGGTATTCACACAGATGCTATGAAAATAATAGGCTATATGTTGAGCAATGGATTGATCTCTTTATCAGGGGCACTGATTGCTCAAAATAATGGTTATGCAGACATTAGTATGGGAATTGGAACGATTGTGATCGGATTGGCCTCTGTTATTATTGGTGAGGTGATCTTCCATAATTTATCTTTTGCGAAGCGTTTAATAACAATCGTGATTGGAGCAATCGTCTACCGCTTAATTATTGATTTGGTATTACAATTAGGTGTAGAACCGCAAGATATCAAGTTGTTCTCAGCAATCATACTGGCAATTGCTCTTTCTACTCCACTATTGAAAAAGAAAGTAAAAAGGATCAACCGGAAAGGAGCCAAATTAGTATGACCGCAATTTTAGAATTAAAGACTATCCATAAAAGCTTTGAAGTAGGAACCGTTAATGAAAACCATGTTTTAAAAGGGATCGATTTAACGATCGAGAAAGAAGAATTTGTTACGATCATCGGAGGAAATGGCGCTGGAAAATCAACATTACTAAATAGTGTGGCTGGAACCTATGTAGTGGATGAGGGTGCTGTTTTTTTGGATGGAAAGGACGTTACCTATAAAAGAACAAATGAAAGAGCAAAAGACATTGGACGAGTTTTTCAAGATACAAAGATGGGGACTGCAACACGACTGACAATTGAAGAAAACTTAGCGGTGGCTTTCAAAAGAGGGAAAAAAAGAGGATTGACTTTGGGTGTAAAAGACAAGCAACGAGAATTGTTCAAAGAGCAACTGAAATTACTGGAGTTAGGCTTAGAAGACAGATTGAAAATGGAAGTCGGATTATTGTCAGGCGGCCAAAGACAAGCCTTGACGTTATTAATGGCAACGATCGTTCCACCAAAATTACTTCTATTGGATGAGCATACAGCAGCGTTAGACCCTAAGACGAGTCAAATGGTATTGAAATTAACGGATAAAATCGTCCGCGAAAAAAAGTTGACAGCACTAATGATCACTCATAATATGGAAGATGCAATCAAGCATGGAACGCGATTGATCATGTTACACAACGGAAAAATAGTAGTAGATATTTCAGGAGAAAAGAAAAAAGAATTAACTGTACCAGATTTATTAGCATTATTTCAAAAGAACAGTGGAGAAACAGTAACTGAAGATGTACTGATATTAGGATAAATAAAAAAGGAATTGAGAAAAATCTCAATTCCTTTTTTTTATTAAACTGATGCTGGAAGTTTCTCTCCAATAACAGCTAACCGTTCTGCAACATCTTCTTGACTCAAATTGTTGCGTTTTACGTATAAGTTTGCTGGAGTTATGCGGCATTCATGGCTGCATCCACGTAAATATTTATGCTCATTACTTTCAGAAGCTAAAATTTGACGGTTGCAAGCAGGGTTTGCACAGTTTAAATAACGTTCACATGGAGTGCCGTCAAACCAATCAAGTCCAACAATCACATGTTCTTTTTGATTGACGGGAACACTGATGCGTTCATCAAATACGTACATTTGACCATCCCATAGATCCCCCTGAACTTCAGGGTCTTTTCCATAAGTAGCGATTCCTCCATGCAATTGTCCAACATCCTTAAATCCTTCTTTAACTAACCAACCAGAAAATTTTTCGCAACGAATTCCACCGGTACAGTAGGTTACCACTCTTTTATCCATAAAGGTTTCTTTATTATCACGGATCCATTGAGGCAACTCTCTAAAAGTTCTAATTTCAGGGCGTATGGCTCCTCTGAAGTGTCCTAAGTCGTATTCATAATCATTTCGCGCATCGATAACAATTGTATTTTTATCAAGAATAGCTTCACGGAATTCTTTCGGTTCTAAATAATTCCCAGTTACTTCATTTGGATCGATATCGTCTAATAAGTTCAGGGATACAAGCTCGGGACGTAAGCGGACAAACATTTTTTTGAAAGGTGGGCGCTCTTCTTCATCTATTTTAAAAACTAAATCTGAAAAGTAAGGATCAGCATGCATGGCATCGATATACTGTTGCGTTTGTTCGAAAGTACCTGCAATTGTTCCATTGATGCCTTCTTCAGCGACTAAAATTCTTCCTTTTAAACCAACTTCTTTACAAAAAGCTAAATGCTTTATTGTATATTCTTCTGGATTTTCGATGTGAACATATTTATAGTAAAGTAAAACACGGTAATCTTTAGACATAGCAAATCCTCCTAATCTGATTCTTAACAATAGGTAGGCGAACTACCTTAAAAGTTGATCTATACTAACAATACACTATACACTAACCAAATAATAGAAAGCAAGACTTCAAAAGGTAATAATATCAAATAAAAGTAAAGGCTGTGCACAAATGAAAAGATGTACTTGGGCTACAACTGATTTGATGAAGAAATATCATGATGAAGAATGGGGCAAACCGCTTCATGATGACCAGGCTTTATTTGAATTATTGATTCTTGAAACGATGCAAGCTGGATTAAGCTGGTCTATAATTTTAAATAAAAGAGAAAATTACCGAAAAGCGCTTGATGGATTCGATCCTTATAAAATCGTTCTCTATGATCAAAAAAAAATAGAAGAATTACTTTCAAATCCTGGAATTATTCGAAATAAATTAAAAATCAACTCTCTTTTAAAGAACGCAGAGGCATTTTTAAAAGTAAAACAAGACTACGGTACATTTGATGCCTACATATGGTCATTTGTGAAAGGAAAGCCGATCGTCAATCATTTTAATAATACAGAGCAAGTACCAGCTAAAACAGAGTTGTCCATAACTATATCAAAAGAAATGAAAAAAAGAGGTTTTACATTCTTTGGACCAGTAACTTGTTATGCATTCATGGAAGCTGCAGGTTTGATAAACGATCACCTCAATGATTGTTCATTTAAATAAATCGTTTATTTGACACACAGTTGTAATCTAAACGATACGATTCTATCATATGTCCTATGTTATAATAAAAGCCAATTAAGGAATCTTAAAAAAAGTAAGATTTTAAATAACAGAAATTCTATTTGGAGGGTAAAACACGTGAATAAAAAACTATTAACTGTTGCAATACTAGGAACCATGTCCTTTAGTTCTCTTATTTTACCAACTGCCGTTAGCGCTGAAACTTTTACAAATCAAGTTTCTGAATCTGAACAACAACTAAATCAATCTGAAACAGCAATTAAAGCAGCTCAACAAAAAGTTGATGGTCTACAAGCTCAATCAAGCCAAACAGAAGCTGAATTAGCAGCAATCACAAATTCAATCAATTCAAATAAAGATAAAACAACTACATTATTAGCTGATATTGAAGCATCTCAGAAAGAAAATGAAACATTACAAAAAGAAATTGAATCACTCAAAGAAAAAATCGAACAACGCAGTGAACAACTTGAAAATCAAGCACGCACAGTACAAGTAAATGGTGATACAAAGAACTACATAGAATTTGTTATTGAAGCTGAATCTATGTCTGATGTACTTGGACGAGTTGATGTGGTTACCGATTTAGTGAAAGCAAACAAGGATCTTGTTCAAACGCAAGCAGATGATAAGAAATCAGTAGTAGAAAAGAAAGAAAAAACTGAACAATCAATTGTTCAACAAAATGCTCTTGCTGCTCAATTAGAAAATGCAAAAGCTGAAATGGAACAACAATCATTAGAAAAAGAAGTAGTGGTTTCTCAATTAGCTATTGAGACAGCTGGTGCGCAAGCAGATAAAGATAAGTATATTGCTCAAAAAGCTGAAGCAGAGAGTCAAGTGGCAGAATATACTGCAGCTCAAGAAGCAGCAGAGTTGGCTGTATTAGCAAGTTATGAAGTAGAACAATCTGAAGAAGCAGTCATAGAAGAATCTTCTGAAAATGAAATTGAAACGTCAGAAATAACAGAAGTAGTTGAAGAAAGTGTTGAAACTCAAATAGCAGTCAAAGTATCTCAACCAACTGAAACTTCAAGTGAATCTTCAAAAGCAACTAGTTCTACTGTAGTAAAAGCTCCAACTCAGTCTGTAAAAACAACTAATATTGTTTCAACAAAAGCTCCAGTAAAAACAAATGAAGTTACACAAACTAAAGCACCAGTTAAAGTACCAGTTAAAGCACCAGTAAAGAAAGTTGAAACAGAAACGAAACCAGTAGCACCTAAACCAATCACTCAAACTCAGCCTTCTAATTCTGGAACCTCTTGGTCAGCTTTACAGCCAAGTGTTTCTAAAGTTTTAGGAACACCTTATTTGTGGGGTGGAACTTCTACAAATGGATTTGACTGTTCTGGTTTTACATCTTATGTTTTTGCAAAGGTAGGAATTACTCTGCCGCGGACAGCAGCAGCACAATATGCATCTTCTACTAAGGTTACAAATCCACAACCTGGCGATTTAGTTTTCTTCAAAGATGGGGGATCAATATCTCATGTAGGGATCTATGTAGGCAATGGTCAATTTGTTGGATCTCAGAGCAGCACGGGAGTTGCTTATACTTCAGTTAGTTCTTCATACTGGGGACCAAAAATTGTAGGATATGGACGTTATTAAAAAATAGAAAAAATCGTTGCCAATTAGGCAACGATTTTTTTTGTTCTCCTAGGGTTCTCTCATCCTTTCCTTTCTAATTATAAACTTATAGAAAGGAAGCATAATAGTCGGAAAAAACAGAGTTTGTTATAGTAAATCAGAAAATCACCTCTTGTCGTTAAGAAGAGCCTTTTATTAGCAATCGAATAGAGCTTAAGTTAAACTAAATCTATAAAAGACGATTTTTACATAGGTATACATAGGTATAGGAAGGGTTGATGGAAAATGACTAAAGTGGTACTGATCGTAAATCCTTCTTCAGGAGGAGAAAAGGGAAAAGAGTATACGGAGCTTGCTCTAGAAGTTTTAGAATCAATGTATGATGAGGTCATACTTAAAGAAACAGCTAAAGGCGGAGATGCTGAAGAATTTGCTGAAAAAGCTGCTAAAGAACGCGTAGAAGCAGTTATTGTCATGGGTGGTGACGGAACAGTAAATGAGTGTATAAGTGGTTTAGCAGAGGAAGCCTATCGTCCAAAATTAGGCATCATTCCTTTGGGTACTGTCAATGATTTAGGTCGTGCTTTGGGCGTTCCACTTGATCCAAAAGCAGCCATTAGCATGTTGCCAGACGCAGTCACAAAGAAACTAGATGTCGGAAAAGTAAATGATAGTTATTTTGTTAATGTCATCGCGATTGGGAAAATCCCAGAAGCAGTTAAAGATGTAGGCGTTGATCAAAAAACAAAATTAGGATCGTTATCTTACTTTATTGAAGGAGCAAAGGCTTTTAACGATAATCAAAGCTATCCTTTTAAATTAGTCTTAGATGATGAGGTCATTGAACAAGAATCTAGTTTAGTACTTATCGTATTAACGAATTCTGTCGGAGGATTTGAAAATATGTTGCCGCATGCGAAAATAGATGATGGATACCTGCATTTAGTTGCATTAAAAGGGAAGACTTTAATGGACAAAGTTAAATTAATTCCTAAAGTGATTTCAGGAAACGCAACTGAGGCAGATGAGACACTATACAGAAAATTTAAATCAGGTAAAATAGCTGTCGTAGAAAAAGATATCCAATTGGTAAGTAATATTGATGGAGATGAGGGAGACAAACTTCCTCTTACCGTTCAAGTTTTACCTAGTCACATCACGATTTTTGTCCCAGGAGATTCAAAAAATGAATAAAAAATAAGACAATCTTTTTAAAGATTGTCTTATTTTTTATGTTATTTCACGTATTCTTCAGTTAAGGACATAAAAGTATCGACATCATTTTTCATGATGGCAATACCAGCTTCCCAAAAATCTGGTTTAGTTAAGTCGGCATTTAGATGTTTCTTAGCTAAATCTTCTGTAGACATTGAGGCAGTGTCTCTCAACAATGCAATGTATTTATCTTCAAAACCAGCTCCTTCTTCTAAAGAACGAGCATAAATTCCTAAACTAAATAAATAGCCAAAAGTATATGGGAAATTATAAAAAGGAACATCAGCAATAAAGAAGTGGAGTTTACTAGCCCAAAAATGTGGGTGATACTCACTTAAAGAATCTTGATACGCTTCTTTTTGAGCCTCTTCCATCAATTCACCAAGGCGATCCTCTGTTAAAATACCGTTTTGACGTTCATTATAGAATCGTGTTTCAAATAAGAAACGCGCATGGATATTTAGAAACATGGCTAAGGCGTTTTGTATTTTCGTATCCAATAAAGTGATTTTTTCTTCTTTAGAAGTCGCTTCTTTAACGGTAGCATCGGCTATGATCATTTCTGCAAAAGTACTTGCTGTTTCAGCAACATTCATGGCATATTGTTGGTTAAGAGTTGGTAAATCAGTCATTACATGGCTATGAAAAGCATGACCTAATTCATGTGCTAATGTGGATACTTCACTTGGCGATTCGGCATAAGTCATAAAGATACGAGATTCTTTACTTTCTGGCAACTCTGAACAGTATCCACCAGGTCTTTTTCCACCACGGTCTTCGGCTTCGATCCAACTGTGGTCAAAAGCGTATTGAGCAAAATCAGCCATTTTCCCACTAAACTTACGGAAATTTTTTACAATAAAATCAGCACCATCATCATATGGATAAACCTTAGCAGATGCATTTCCGATTATCACTGGTGCTTCAGTATCTTGCCAAGATAATTTGTCTTTTCCCAGCAATTGAGCCTTACGATTTAAGTAATCAACAAAAGGTTTTTTGTTGTCGCTAACGGCTTTCCACATTGTATCTAAGGTTTCCTGGTTCATCCGATTATATTCTAAAGGACGTTTTAAAAAATCTTTAACACCATGAGCTTTATAGTCTGCTAAACGAAACCCAGCCAAATGATTTAATGTGTCGCTGAATAAAGGAGCCATGCCCCCCCAGGTTTCCTCCCATTTCTTGAATAATTGCTCGCGAACTTTTGCATCCGGATCAGTATTCATTTTATTATAGGCCTGTCCAACTGACAACTGATGGATATGACCTTCACCATCTTCAAAAGGAATCTCAATAGTTGCTACTAATGAATCGTAATGATCGCTCCATCCTTGGAAACCATCGATGGAAAGAGCATTGATCAAGGCTTCTTCTGTTTCGCTTAATAGTTCTTTACCATGTCTACGCGTTTCATTTAGGCTGAATTCAATTTCTTTAAAAGCAGGTAGTTTAACTAGCTCATTCCAATTATTATCAGGCATAGCGACCATTTTTTTTGTTAAAATAATTTGAAGCGTACTAAAAGCGCTACTCAATTCGATTACTTGGCCAAGAAGGGCCCCTGCTTGTTTATCAAGTACATCTGCAGATTGAACAGCTTCTACAAAAGTAAAAACTTGAGAAAGTCCCTTTGTTAATTTTTCTTGAACAAGCAGAATATCGGCTAGCTCTTTAAATGCGGGACCATCTTTTTCAGTATCCCACTTAGTAGTAAGTAAAGATAATTCATCTAGCTGATTTCGGATAAGAGCTAATTTTTCTTTTAGTTGTGGTGAACTGCTGCCGCCTGGAAAAATAGATTCAAGATCCCATTTTATATTGTATTTCATATTGTAACTCCCTTTCACACTTTGAATAAATCCATTATACTCTAGTTTGTCAAAGTTTTAAAATCAGTAGTTATTCAAACTAAATAAGTGTAATAAGCCTGACTTAAAAATAACTGCCAAAAATACTTCACTATAATGTAAAATAGACATAGTTAGCTTGATGATAAATAAAAATAAATTTTAATACAAAGTTATGAAAGAAGGAAGATACAGATGCGTTCAACTACAAAAGATAATTTTTTTATTCTACTAGCATTTATAATAATGGCAGTATTATTTTACAGTTCTTCTCAGCCTTATGGAGAACAATCGTTGACAAGTATGCTAGATGAAATTTTAGCTAAAGAACCATTGAAGGAACTCTTAAGCTTGATTCAATTCAATTATGCAGGCGATGAAGTGAGCATCGCTGCACAAGGATATAGTTCGTTCATTGAATTCTTCATTCGAAAATTGGCTCATTTTGGAATCTATTTTTTATTAGGATTATGTTGGTTTTTAGGATTGAAAAATAAAATGACAAGTATTGGGTTAGCAGCGTTTGTATCATGGCTATTAGCATCTGGTTATGCAGCTTTTGATGAGTTACATCAAAGTATCACACCTGATCGGACTCCTTTGATGGAAGATGTCATTTTGGACGCTACAGGAGCATTGACAAGTATTTTCCTAGCTATAGTATTTTTCCTGTTCTATTCTAAAAAGAAAAAAAATAGATCTTTATTTAAAAAGATAAAACGATAGATAAATTAGTGAATAGTTGCTCTGTAATGGGTTTTTTGATAAAATAAGGACAGCTATTTATTCTAGCTTAATACACTTATACTATGAAATGGGGAGTTTGGAGTGTCAGGACATTCAAAATGGAACAATATCCAAGGGCGTAAAAATGCACAAGATGCAAAACGCGGGAAAATATTCCAAAAAATATCAAGAGAAATATACATGGCTGTGAAAAGTGGTGGGCCTGAGCCAAACATTAACCCTTCATTACGTATGGTGATGGATAAGGCTAAGTCTAATAATATGCCGAATGATAATGTTGAACGCGCTATAAAAAAAGGAAGCACAACAGGTGAAAATGAAAACTATGATGAAGTGATTTACGAAGGGTATGGCCCGAAAGGAACAGCTGTATTGGTTCATACTTTAACAGATAACTTAAATCGTACTGGGACTAATGTTCGTGTCGCTTTTAACAAAAATGGCGGCTCTATGGGCGAAAAAGGTTCTGTTAGTTATATGTTTGATCGTAAAGGGTATATCGCAATTGAACGTGAAGGGCTGGAAGTTGATGAAGATACCATGCTGATGAGTGTCCTAGAAGCTGGCGGAGATGAAATGGAAACGTCAGATGAAGTATTTGAAATTTATACAGATCCTTCTGATTTACCAGATGTACGTGATGCTTTAGAAAAAGAAGGTTATACATTAGCGCAAGCTGAGGTAACTATGATTCCACAAACGATGGTTCAGTTGCCGGAAGATAAAAAAACTTTATTCAATCAAATGATCGATAAACTTGAAGAAGATGACGATGTAACTGAAGTTTTCCACAACGCTGAATTATAAGCTATTAACTAAAAATTGAAGAATCCCTGCCTTTCTAGCACAAATAGAAAGGTAGGGATTTTTTTGTTAAAAATTAGTAAAAAGAATAACGCAATACTAACTTGACTGCACATATTTAAATTAAGAACAATAACAAAAATGCGGATAAGGGAGGTGGATAATGGAGATTGAAGAGTTTACACAGTATGTTGTTTTAAAAGCTCAAGAAACAGGCACAAGTGATATTCATATTTTGCCTGAAGATAATCAATACCGATTTTATTTTCGGATCGGTGGAAAGATGAGTTTCTGGAATACTGTACCAGAAGAAGAAGGTAAACGATTTATTTCCTATTTTAAATATTTAGCGAATATGGATGTAGGTGAAAGAAGAAAACCGCAAAGTGGAGCTGCTCAATTGATAATTGAAGGAAATACTACTGCATTAAGGTTTTCGACTATTACAAATTTTCGCGCTCAAGAATCTATGGTTATAAGAATTTTAAACCAATCGATGCATCTATCTTTGTCGAAAACAACTTATTTCAAAAAAGAAGTTCAAATGATTGAACAGTTGGCTCAATTTAATAGTGGGTTACTCATTTTTTCAGGCCCCGTTGGATCAGGTAAGACGACAACGATGTATCAACTTGTTCGTGAAAGTTATCTAACAAGTAGACAACAAGTTATAACAGTCGAAGATCCCGTTGAAATTGAAGAACCATTGTTTTTACAAACACAGGTAAATGAAAAAGCTGGAATTACTTATGAGACGCTTTTAAAGTCTAGTCTGCGTCATCACCCCGATATCATTATTATTGGTGAAATAAGAGATGAAGAAACAGCGAAAATGGTTATAAGGGGAGCTTTAACCGGGCACATGATCATTGCAAGTGTTCATGCAAAAAATACTGTTGGAGTTATTTCACGGTTGTTGGAACTTGGGGTGACACAAGAGCAGCTAAAGCAAACTTTACTCGGGGTAGTCTTTCAAAAGTTGATTCCGAGATATTGTCCTTTTTGTAAAGGAGACTGTGAACCGGCATGCCTCCATATAAATTTGTATGAAAAAAGAGCAATATTATATGATGTTTTATCAAGGGAAGAGCTTAAGCAGTATCTTAACCAGACTCAAACAGAAGAACAAATTCAAGAGAAACAAACCAGGTCTTTTAACTTATTGTTAAGAAAGGTGTATGCATATGGCTACATCAGTGAAAAAAGTTTTATTCAGTTCCAAATCCCCTAAAAAAAAATCACTGTCTATCCAAGCTTCATTTTTAATTAAACTCTCTGCATTGATGACAGAAGGATTTTCTTTAAAAGAAGCATTATTATTTTTAAAAATGATAGTGCCAAGAGAAGCGCATTGGATCCAAGCCATTCTTGAAGAATTAGAAAATGGAGAGCGTTTTGATCGCAGCATAAAAAAACAAGGATTCTCTGAACGAGTTTCTTCTCAAATTTATTTATCTTTTATCCATGGTAATCTAACAGAAGCATTAGAGGCGAGCGGGAATTACTTAGAAGAAAAAGTGAAACAACAAAGCCAACTGACAAAATTATTGCAGTACCCCATATTTTTATTGCTATTTATGATTGGTATTTTAATGGCGATCCGCTATACGATACTGCCTAATTTTGAGCAAATGAATGCTACAAAGGGTTCTATTGTTAATAGCGTTGCGATTGGATTTGTCTACTACTTCCCAGCTATTTTAGGTATCGGTTCAGTAATAGTCTCCTTGATTATTTTAACGATTCGCTATCAATTAGGAAAACAGACAGCTATTCAACGCACAGCTTTTTTCATGAAAATCCCTATTATTTCTACGTTATTAAGGTTGTATTATACAAATTTATTTAGTTATGAGTGGAGTCAATTATTAAAAAGTGGTCATCAAATGAATAAAATTATTGAACTCATGCAATCGAAGGAAACAACGCAACTCATGCAAGAGGTTGCGGGTAAGATAGAAAAAGAGCTAAGAATGGGCCGGAATTTTAAAGAATCAATGGACAGTTTTTCTTTTTTTAATAGTGAACTTGGATTCATTATTATGCATGGTGAAGCAACTGGCCGTTTAGGAATAGAACTGGCTGTCTATGCAAAAGATTGTCAACTGCGATTGACGGTTCAGATTCAAAAAATATTTAGTTGGATCCAACCTGTTATATTTTTAGTTATTGCCTTTTTTATTATGTGTGTTTATCTAGCTTTGTTATTACCAACGTTCACAATGATGGAGGAAATCTTATGAAAATGAAAAAACAATTGAATCAAAAAGGATTTACACTGATTGAAATGGTAATGGTGTTATTCATTATTTCAGTATTGATGCTGTTGATTGTACCCAATGTAGTGAAACAAAAAGATTCGATCGATGCTCAGGGGACAGAAGCATTGGTTACCGTTATTCAAACGCAAGTTGAGCTTTATGAATTAGAGGGTGAAGAGGGGGCAGTATCCTTAGACGCATTACAGCAACAAGGATATCTATCAGCGAAACAAGTTAAGCAAGCAAGCGCTAAATCTATTACTATTACGAACGGCATAGTGAGTTCGAGTCAAAATTAATGGAATCATTAAATGAAAAAGGGATACTGCTCTTTGAAATGCTCCTTGTTTTGTTAATTGCTGCTAGTTTATTACTTATTCCAACTATTTACACAAAACACACTAAAAATACGTTAGAAAACCAGTTGTTTGTTGAAGAATTACAAAGTCATATGACAGCTATTCAAAATTATGCCATTTTATCTGGGAATACAACGACAATGATTGTGTCCTCTCAATACAAGACGATCCAATTTAAAGTTATTGATGATGAACAGAATGAATTGAACCAATTGATCCATTTACCAGAAACGATAACCACTCCTGATCGTAAGACCTACTATTTTAATGGCTACAGCGGGAATTTACGTAATTTTGATACTTTAGTTTTTTTTATTAACAATACAAGGCATACCATGGCCTTTCAGTTAGGAAGTGGCAGGTATAATTGGCAATAAGAAACTGAATCAAAAAGGGTATTTATTGATTGAAAGTTTAGTAGCATTTTCTATTTTAAGTTTGTGTATGGCTATTTATATTCCTTTCATTGTAAGTATGCTAAAAAAAGTTGATGCAGAAAAGACAGCTGTTGAAATGTATCGCATCCAGTACGAACAAGTACAGAAAATTGAGCAGCTTCAAACAACGGATAACACTTGGAGAACGGGAGGGAAAGTTTTTACCATCGAACAAATAACAACTACTGCTCAAAAAGGAGTACGTATAAAACATGAGAAAGAAGAAATTTCCATTGAAATCCTGTCTTTTCAAAAGGTTAACCCTTGACCAAAAAGGGTTTACTTTAATAGAAGCCTTAGCAGCTTTATTTATTCTAGTTTTATGCATTTCTCTTTTAAGCTTTGCAACGATGCAATACCAAGCGATACGTAAACAAACCTTTGAAGAGCGACAACTTGAATGGCATATGTTTTTGAACCAATTCGAATACAATATAGAAGGACTCGTTTTTGTTAGTGCTAAACCAAGTGAATTACAGTTTAAATTACTGGACGAAAAAGGCCAGTTTAAGGAAATGATTTATTATGAAAGACACTTTGAAGTACTAAGACGTCGAACGGGGTCTGGAGGACATCATCCTATGCTAATGAAAGTCAAAGCAATAAATTTTGTTCAAAATAATTCATTTATAGAGATCACAGTAACTTTTTTAAACAAAGAGACCTATCATGCACAATTATCTATTGAGGATAATTTAGCAGGTGTTCAAAATGAATGAAAAGGGAGCTGTTTTACCTTCAGTGATGGTGTTTGTCTTATTGATGAGTATCATACTTTTAGGGACAAATAAAATTTTTGAGAATCAAATGAACCAATTAAGAATGACAAAACATTATTATAATGTAGAAAGTATGCTGATCCTTTCCAAAATGGAACTCAAGAATCAGTATGAACTAAATCAAGAAATAGAAAATGGAATCGTTACTTTTTCTGATGGAACAGTGACTATCCAAAAAAAAAGCATGGATTCATTTACTTTAAAAGGAACACTTAAAAATGTCTTTTCAAAACAGATGGAAGTCCAACTAAAGCAACAACCTATTGGAAATTCGAATGATATGGAAGCACAAGAAGACAGAATAGCTATTACAGAAAATTAAAAAATTGAGAAATAACTTCATTGTAAGCGTAAGTGAGGTTATTTCTTTTTGTGGTTCGATTTGATATAATGATCGAATAGAAACGGCTACTTAAAAAAAGATTAAAATACATACAAAAATAAGGAGTGAAGAATAGTGACTAAATTAGCTAAATTACGTGAAGGTATGAAAGAAAAAGGTATTGAGGCATTATTGGTAACAAGTCCTTATAATTTACGGTATATTTCAAATTTCACAGGTACAACTGGTCTATGTGTTATAACAGTAGATAAAGCTTACTTTGTGACCGATTTTAGATATACTGAACAAGTGGCAACACAAGCTGTAGGATTCGAAATTATTACAAACGTTGGACCTATTTTCGATGAAGTCGCAAAGTTGCTAGATAAAAATAAAATTCAAACTTTAGGTTTTGAAGAAGATTTTGTCACATACAGTACCTTTGAATTATTAGAAAAAATTATTCCGAGTGAATTGATTCCAGTAAAAGGATTAATTGAAGAACTAAGAGAAGTTAAAGATGAAACGGAAATTGAAACGATCAAGAAAGCCTGTTCTATTTCTGATGCGGCATTTAAATTTATCTTAGGAGAAATAAAACCTGGTATGTCAGAAATTGAAGTTGCCAATTTGCTTGATTTTCATATGCGCGGCTTAGGAGCAACAGGCGTGTCATTTGAAACGATCGTAGCTAGCGGGATCCGTTCAGCAATGCCTCACGGAGTAGCCAGCCATAAGAAAATCGAAACAGGAGATTTCGTTACAATTGACTTCGGCTGTTATTATGAAGGGTATGTTTCTGATATGACGAGAACATTTGCAGTGGGTACACCAAACGAAAAATTAAAAGAAATCTATGCTATTACACTTGAGGCACAGCTGAAAGTTATTGATGCGGCTAAACCAGGCATGTCGGGTGTCCAGCTAGATGCTGTTGCACGAGACCATATTGCAAGCTATGGTTATGGAGAGGCTTTTGGGCATTCAACTGGTCATGGGATCGGGTTAGAAATTCATGAAGGACCAAATGTTTCCAAGTTAGCAGAAAAAGTATTTGTACCTGGAAATGTGATTACTAATGAGCCAGGAATCTACCTTCCAGGATTTGGTGGGGTCAGAATTGAAGATGATTTGGTGATCACTAAAAATGGAAATGAGGTCATTACTCATTCTCCAAAAGAATTAATCATTTTGTAACAGTATTTATTTACAATTTATTAGGCAGAACACTGAAAAAATGATACACTTATATAGAAAATAGGAACGGACTCATAGGAGGAAATTAAATGATTTCAGTAAACGTTTTTAAAACAGGTTTAACAATCGAAGTAGACGGTTCAATATGGCGTGTTATAGAATTTCAACATGTAAAACCTGGTAAAGGTGCTGCTTTCGTGCGTTCAAAACTTAAAAATTTGCGTTCTGGTGCTGTACAAGAAAAAACTTTCCGTGCAGGCGAAAAAGTGAAAAAAGCTCAAATCGATAATAAAAAAATGCAATATTTATATGAAAGTGCCGGCGCTTATGTATTTATGGATAGTGAAACATATGAGCAAATCGAATTATCAAGGGATGCAATCGTCGAAGAATTAAAATATTTGAAAGAAAACATGGAAGTTCATGTTTTGATGTACGATACAGAAGTATTAGGTGTCGAATTGCCAAATACAGTTCAACTGCGTGTTGCTGAAACAGAACCTGGTATTCGCGGAGATACTTCCTCAGGTGGAACAAAACCAGCAATCTTAGAAACGGGAACATCCGTAAACGTTCCTTTCTTTGTGAATGTGGATGATGTATTGATTGTTAATACTCAAGACGGTTCTTACGTATCACGTGCATAGTCATTCAATCGCAATGGTAAAAAGAAATTAGTGAATATAGGAGGTTTGCCTTATGGCTGAAGAAGCGACAGTTGCAATACATGATACTAAAGGTACTCTGGGTGAAATAGAAGTAGCTCCTCAAGTAATTGAAGTAATCTCAGGTATTGCTGCAAATAAAGTAGATGGAGTCTATGCAATGCGAGGGAAAATATCTTCTGGTGTTTCTGAGTTATTCGGACGAGTAGACCATAAAAAAGGGGTCCATCTAACATCTAGTGAAGAAGGCTTAAAAGTAGATATTTACTGTTACTTTGTTTATGGAGTATCAGTACCAAAAGTTGCTTTAGAAATTCAAGAAAAAGTAAGAGAACAATTACTTCAAATGACAGACATAGAATTAGCTGAAGTAAATGTTCACATCGTAGGAATTGTACCGGAAAAAACAGAATTACAAGAATTATTAGATCTTGATAAAGAAGAAGATGGTGAAGAATAGTGAGCTTAACACGACGCGATATTAGAGAAAAAGCATTACAATCGCTTTTTCAACTTTCCGTTAATGATGAATTGTCAAAAGAAGAAGCGATGCAACAAGCTTTAACGAGTGAAAATGAATTAGTTGATGAAGTTGAAACAGTTCTTGTACCAAGTTATTTAGATATGCTTGTATCAGGTGTAATGGAAAAACAAGATGAAATAGATGAAAAAATAAAAAGTCATCTAGAAAACTGGTCGTTAGATCGCCTTGCTAAAACGGATTTAATTATTATTCGAGTAGCAATTTTTGAGATGATGTACGTTTCAGATGTACCAGATAGAGTAGCACTAAATGAAGCACTGGAAATTACTAAAAAGTACAGTGATGAAAAATCAAGAAAATTTGTTAACGGTGTTTTAGCAAATATAGTAAATGAAAACAATGAAGATGAAGCTGAATAATCTTTGTTTTTAGGCTATACACTTTTTGGTGTGGATGAAGAAATTGGCTCTACGTCAAATGGTGTGGATGAGCTAAATTTAGTTGGAAATAACGTCTTGTTTAAGCAGCGTGAGAGAATCTTCTCGCGCTGCTTTTTTTTGCTTTAAAACTAATCAAAATACGACATCTAAAGTTCTGAAAATTCCGATAACCATAAGCAACCCGTTTGATGACTTTTATTTTATTGATTGACCCTTCTAAAGCACCGTTAGAATAGGGATACATAAAAGTATGTTTTATCCTAGGCAAGTGTTTACGCAGGGTTTTAAGGGCAGTCTGCATAAAAGGAGATAACTCTTTAGGAGAAGCCTTAAGTACAAGGTTTTTAAACCCTTTATAGTCATTTTTTTTAGAATAATAAAGAAGATTTTGATACAAATCATACGTCGCTTTAAGAGTCTCGTCGAGCGTAAGTAGGTAGTCGATGATTTCTGTATTCGGTAAAGGTTTTTTAAAGAGTCGTTGATAGCGGTAATCCTTAAAATTTAAGTCGTCTGAATCCTTTAACAGGAGTTGCCAGTACCTTTTAAATTTTCTGTAATTCTTTAAATCTTCTGAATTAGAGGTATGGAATTGTTTCATTGTTTGAACTCTGGTTTGATTCAACGAGCGTGATATCAACTGAACGATATGGAAACGGTCAATGATCACTTTAGCATTAGGAAAGAGATCTTTAACTAATGTAAAGTAGGCCGCGTTCATGTCTACGACAATCGTTTTTACGTTCATCCTCGTCTTATAGGGATAGCGAAGAAAGTGACGGCGTAAAGCTAGTAGCAGCCGAGTTGGCAAGATATCGATTGGTTCATGTGTGTCTGCATTCGAATAAATAAAGCTCATTTTTCCTTCGACGTTTTTAACGGATTGAAATTCATCGAAAGAGAGGTGTTGCGGCAAGGATTTGAAGGTATTTTTAACAGACTGATTGAGTTGTTTCAAGACTCTGTCTACAGTGGTAGGAGAAACAAAATGCCGTTTAGACAGGTCTTTTATAGAAATAGTGTCGGCTAATTCAACCGCGATAGACTGTTTGACCCGTTTAGCGATGAAGCAACCTTCTTCAATTTCAGGAGAACGTGCAACAAAGGTAACACCGCATGCTCTACAAAGAAACCGCTGCTTCTTTAATCGAATAGACGTTGCATAATGAGTCGAACTGACCCATTTAACCCTAGAGGTTAAATACCCATTCTTTACAATAGAGTAGGCGTGGTTCTTCATCCCACAACACTCACAGTGAGTGGGTTTGTACGTTAAAGTGGCATAGAAAACTTTTGATCTGAACCCTTTGATTCGTTTCTCCTCGCAAAATTTTTCATCAAAAAAGATATTTTTATCTTTTAAATCAAGTGCAGTTCGGATACAATTATTATGAGACATATGAATTTTCCTTTCTAGTGGGTTGTCGTGACTTTATTCTAACTGGAAAATTCATTTGTTTCTATTTTTTTATAAAAAAATAGGTGCGAATGAATTTCTTCATCCACACCAAAAATTATACAGCCAAGAAATTCATCCACGCCTATTTTTTTACGAAAAAGGGACTACCATTTTTCGTGTTAGCAGATTAGGTGAATCCTTTACTTGAACTTTCTGGATGCATAAAGGTTATTTTTAGAAACTTTCGCAATGGAGATTTGAGGGTATAACTGTTCGAATTCTTATGATAAGATAGTTATGATGAAATTATTTTTACTTCAGTTGAGACGAAAAGGGTGGGATTCTTATGAGTGCAATAATTATGAGCGGTAAGCTATTAGCCGATGAAATGACGATCGAGATGCAGAATAATGTCAATAAACTTAAGGAAGAAGGAATCATCCCTGGTTTAGTTGTATTATTAGTGGGTGAAGATCCTGCAAGTCAAACGTATGTTAGAAATAAAGAAAAGCGTGCAAAATCTTTAGGATTTCACTCGCTCGTAAAGCGTTATCCAGCAGATATATCAGAAGAAAAATTATTGAATGAAGTCATCCGATATAATGAAGACCCTTCTTTTCACGGGATATTAGTCCAATTGCCTTTGCCAAAGCAGATCGATTCAGATAAAATATTAAATGCTATTGATTCTGTAAAAGATGTTGATGGGTTCCATCCTGTGAATATGGGAAAATTACTTATAGGACAACCGGATAAAATACCTTGTACACCATATGGTATTATGAAACTATTGGAACGTTATGAAATAGAAATCGAAGGAAAAACAGCAGTAGTCATAGGCCGTAGCAATATTGTTGGAAAGCCTATGGCACAGCTGTTAATGATGAAGAATGCAACTGTGACTGTGGCTCACTCTAGAACAAAAAATTTGGCCGAATTGGCTCGTACGGCTGATATTTTAGTTGTTGCGATAGGCAGAGGCAACTTTGTTACAAAAGAATTTATAAAACCAGGTGCCGCAGTTATTGATGTAGGGATGAATCGTGACCAAAATGGAAAATTGATCGGTGATGTAAAAAGTGATGAAGTAGCTGAAGTTGCAGGCTACTTAACGCCAGTTCCTAAGGGAGTAGGCCCAATGACGATCACAATGCTATTGTATCAAACGATTGAAAGTGCTAAAAAAATTGCTGCTAGCTCAAAAAAAAGATAGCATCTTTAATACTGCAATACCGCTAAAGGAGTGAATAAATTGTCAGATGATTACTTAACGGTCACCGCATTGACTAGATACATTAAACGAAAATTTGAACGGGATCCTTATTTAGAAAGAATCTATTTGACAGGTGAAATTTCTAACTTTAGAAACAGACCAAATGCACATCAATATTTCAGCTTAAAAGATGACCATGCAAAAATTTCTGCTATCATGTTTAAACCAGCTTTTCAAAAACTTAAGTTTACTCCTGAAGAAGGAATGAAAGTATTAGTTATTGGGCGTATTTCGTTATATGAAGCAAGTGGGAATTACCAAATAACGATTGAACATATGGAACCCGATGGAGTTGGGGCTTTATATCAAGCCTTAGAAGAAATGAAGAAAAAACTTAAAAATGAAGGATTATTTGATGCTCCAAAGCAATTGATTCCTACTTTTCCTAAAAGAATTGCAGTTATAACGAGTCCTAGCGGCGCTGTTGTAAGAGATATTATGACCACGATCAAAAGACGATTTCCTATTGTACAATTGGTTATTTACCCTACACTTGTCCAAGGAAATAAAGCTGCTGATGCAATCGTATCAAGTATCCGTATGGTAGAAGAAAAAGGTTATTTCGATACAATGATCATTGCGCGTGGTGGAGGTTCGATTGAAGATCTATGGCCTTTTAACGAGGAGAAAGTTGCGCGTGCGATATTTGAAGCTCAAACACCCATTATCTCTTCTGTAGGACATGAGACAGACACGACTATTGCAGATTTAGTAGCAGATGTTCGAGCAGCAACTCCAACAGCGGCGGCTGAACTATCCGTCCCTCTATTGTCTGATGAGTTGATTAAAATTGATCAGTTGAAATTGCGCCTTGTTCAAAGTTACGCTCGGAAAGTAGAGGTCTTAAATCAACGACTCAACAGTCATTTAAGTTCTTATATATTCAGTCAACCGCAAAGATTGTATGAGGGATATGCTCAAAAATTGGATCTTTCATCTGAAAGGCTCGTTCGAGCAATGGAAGAGAAAAACCAGCAATTAAAAAATGAGTTAAATGTACAAATGCTGCAGCTAAATGCACAAAATCCAACGCAATTGGTAAAGCAAAAATTTAGTGATTTGAGTGTAATAAACCGCCAGTTGACGACGCAAATGGAATGGTATATGGAAAATCAAACTAAACGATTTCAATACGCTGTACAGTCGCTAGATTATTTGAGCCCGTTAAAAATCATGAACCGAGGATACAGTTATGCGACAAAGGACGGAAAAGTTATTAAAGACAGCAAACAAATTGAATTAGAAGATAAGATACACGTTCATTTGCACAAAGGAAACTTTGAGGCAAAAGTGATAAAGAAAGAAGAGGAATCTAAATGAGTACAGCTAAAAAAATGAAATTTGAAGAAGCTATGCAGCAGTTAGAAGAAATCGTGACGAATTTAGAACGTGGCGATGTTCCATTAGAAGAGGCGTTAGATCAATTCCAAAAAGGTGTAAGTCTAAGTAAGTTTTGTAAAGAAACCTTACAAAATGCAGAACAAACATTGACTAAAATAGTAGACGAGAATGGAAAAGAGAAATTGTTTGAAGAGAATAGTGAAAAGGAATAGGAAAGCGGGCCGACCATGGATCTAAATTCGTTTAAAGAAAAGGTAATGCCGTCATTTGAAAAAGAAATGCTGGCATATATAGGGAAAGACTTAACTAAGAAAGAAAAACTGCATGAAGCTATGTCTTATTCTTTAGCAGCAGGTGGAAAAAGAATTAGACCCTTACTCCTTTTGGCAACGATCCAAACGTTGGGCGGCAATGTCAAAAAGGGCTATGCTGCTAGTGCAGCTTTGGAATTTATCCATACGTATTCCTTGATCCACGATGATTTGCCAGCCATGGATGATGACGATCTACGCAGGGGAAAACCAACAAGTCATATTGTATATGGTGAAGATATAGCAATTTTAGCTGGAGATGCTTTGCTGACACAAGCCTTTGAAATCGTTGCAGCATCTGAAATACAACTAGAAAAAAAACTGAAATTAATTTTAGCATTAGCAAAAGCAGCAGGTCCAGAAGGTATGATCTTAGGGCAGATGGCGGATATTCAAGGAGAAGGCAAAAACCTTAACTTGGAAGAACTTCAGCTTATTCACAGAAATAAAACTGGTGAATTATTAAAATTCCCAATTTATGCAGCTTGTGTGATCTCTGATGCAATACCAGAAGTAGCAGAACAATTGGTAAAGTATGCTGAACATATCGGATTAGCTTACCAAATTCGTGATGATATTTTAGATGTAATCGGCGATGTAGAAGAAATAGGTAAAAATATTGGAATGGATGAAGCCCATAATAAAAGCACTTATCCTGGTTTGTTGACACTTGTAGGAGCAAAAAAGGCTTTGGATCAAGAGTTAGCAGCTGCAAAAGAAAATTTGATGGCCGTTGAATACATTAGCAAGGATTCAACGAAACCAATCAAAATTAATTTATTGGAAGAAATTATTGATCTATTGGTGATCGATTAAAAAGATAGGAGCCGTTACATGAAAAAAGAGCGAGTAGATATCCTCTTAGTCGAACAAGGCCTTGTAGAGTCTATAGAAAAAGCGAAAAGTATGATCATGGCTGGTCAAGTATACACAGCTAAAGAAGAACGGATCGATACTGCTGGAGAAAAAATTGCATCCGATACGCAACTCCAATTAAAGGGAAAGCATTCTCGTTACGTGAGTCGCGGGGGATTTAAATTAGAAAAGGCTATGGAATTTTTTGATGTGACTATTGCAGATAAAATCATGCTAGATATTGGATCTTCTACTGGAGGATTTACAGATGCTGCTTTGCAACACGGAGCTAAAATGAGCTATGCTTTGGATGTCGGAACTAATCAGTTAGCGTGGAAACTTCGTCAAGATCCAAGGGTCGTTGTTATGGAACAAACGAATTTCAGGTACTGTAAGCCAGAAGATTTTTCAAAAGGCAGACCAAACTTATCATCGATCGATGTTTCCTTCATTTCTTTACGCCTTATTCTTCCGGTTTTAAAAAATA
This sequence comes from Carnobacterium alterfunditum DSM 5972, assembly GCF_000744115.1. Taxonomy (NCBI): domain Bacteria; kingdom Bacillati; phylum Bacillota; class Bacilli; order Lactobacillales; family Carnobacteriaceae; genus Carnobacterium; species Carnobacterium alterfunditum. The sequence goes on from NZ_JQLG01000004.1 coordinate 1,747,628, forward strand.
TTATTGCTTCCGGTGGAGATGTTTTGGCTTTGATAAAGCCTCAATTTGAAGCTCGTCGTGAAGATGTGGGTGAAAAAGGAATTGTCAGTGATAAAAAGGTCCATGAACAAGTTCTAACAGATATGCTGTCATTTGCGGTAAGTATTGGGTATGATGTACTAAATTTGACATTTTCACCTATCACTGGTGGAGAAGGAAATATCGAATTTTTAGCTCATCTACAATGGAATGATAAAATGCACGGTGAATTAGCTAAGACCGTAGATATAGAGTCAGTTTTAACAGAAGCATATGCCACACTAAAAAAACAAAAATAAATAAAAATACGAGTGTGCTAATTGAATTAGTACACTCGTGTTTTTATTCTAGGATCTTTTATTTTTTTCTTTTTGTAAATTTCAAGTTTAAGTTAGCCACTTGTTAAAGAATTATTTCATGTGAAAATTAAAGAGCTTAATTCATTTTGTAAGGCTTGGTGCTACACTGAGATATCACAAGTTTATCGACGAACTGTCTACGGTCATCTTCCCAGCTTTCAAGTTATGCCGAAAAAGGCTTTTAAGCTGTTTGTCGTTCTAGGCGAAGTGCGTTCACAAAGCAGTCATGTGGGGTCCTATAATCTAATATTTTTCTGGGATAATCATTCATCCATTGTTGAATTCGCAGGCATTGTGTCTCAGTGAATTGGCTGATAGGCTTCCCTTTAGGAATGAATCGACGAATAAATTTATGTTGATTCTCACTCGTTCCTCGTTCAAAAGAAGCATAAGGGTGGCTGAAATAAACATCTAAAGTGTCTTTCAAAGCCTCATCTAGTCCCGCGAATTCAGAACCATTATCTGAGGTAATCGTTTTGAAAAAAGTTGGAAAGTCCTCTCTGGATCGTGCTTGAAGAGTACGAATCGCTTGATTTACAGATTCTTGATCTTTACCATTTATTTTCATAATAACTTCAAGGCGTGTTTGGCGTTCAACCAAAGTGAGTAATACGGCATCTGTCTTTATTTTGTTGCCAATCACAGTATCGATTTCCCAGTGACCAAAGGTTTTACGATTATCAATTTCTTTTGGACGGTTGTCAATTGATTGTCCAAGTATACGCTTATTTGGACGCTTCTTCAGAGATAATACCTTCGGTTTCCGAGACAGCTTTTCTAGAAGGTCGAGGTTTTTCGTTCTCATAATCTCTCTATCTATCCAGTAATAAAGTGTCGTGGTACAAGGGATAATTGTGGGATCAAACAGCTCATGCTTTAAAGCAAAGCCAACCACTACATCAGGTGACCATTTATCAGTCAACATTTTATCATCGGCCCACTCTATAAAGGCATCTGTATCCGCCCATTTTGGTCGACGGCCACAGTTTAAACGATGCTTGTCATAAACAGCCTGACCGGTACCAGCATCATAAATTCTAATAAAATAATCATAAATCTTACTCTTTTGCTTTTGACGTTTAAGTTGAGTAATTGTTCCACGCTTTATCTCATTATTGATTGTTTGAGGTACTCGATTCAGGACAATAGCAATAGGACGATTCGAATAATCTTCCTGTTTCAAAATAGCAATTTGAGATCGTTCTGAATAAGATAAGTGTTTCCCCTTACGTGCTGGTGTGTTATCGTTAGAGTGCGTCATGTGAATTCATCCTGTCTATTGAGAGTTAGTGGTAACTTCAATATAACATGAAATTCACATGGCGTTTTTATATTTTAGCCTTAGTGGCTAACTTCATTATATAATCCAGCATTTATTTTTTTCTTTTCTATCTGAAATAAGTACGCTATGATAGGAGTATTAAATGAATAATACAGTTATGAGAATGAGGTGGAAAGATGAAGAAAAGAGAACGTCACCATTTATTACAAGAGTTGATTAGAGAAAATGTTATTGAAAAGCAGGAAGAGTTTGTGCGTATGTTAGAAGAAAGAGGCATAGAAGTCACACAAGCAACTATTTCACGGGATATCAAGGAACTGCAATTAGTAAAAGTTCCCTCACAAACAGGAGGATACCAATATAGTTTGCCGCCTGATATCCAATATGATACATCAATAAAATTGGAGCGTTTATTTAAAGATGCTTTTGTTTCAGTGGATACACAAGATTGTTTTCTACTCATTCGAACCATTCCTGGAAACGCTTTCGCTCTAGGAAGCTTGATTGACTCTTCAAATTTTGAAAGTGTCTTTGGAGCCATTTCGGGAGATGATACAGTATTTATTATTTGTCGTTCACCTGAAGAAGCGGTACAGTTAAAAAATCATTTTATACAATTAATTTAAGTGTCCAAGAGAGAAGTATTGGAGGTGTTAAACAGTGCTTCAAGAATTAACAATCAAAGATTTTGCTATCATAAAGAATTTGAATCTTAGTTTTAACCGTGGCATGACCGTATTGACTGGAGAAACAGGAGCAGGTAAATCAATTATTATCGATGCTGTTGGATTACTTGCGGGTGGAAGAGGATCTAGTGAGTTTATCCGACATGGTGCTGCTAAGTGTGTATTAGAAGCTTTGTTTTCGTTGGAAGGAAATTCGCTTACTTATGAATTGTTAAAAACTTATGATATTGATAGTGATGAAGGTATCGTTATCATTCAACGTGACATTCATCGCAGTGGAAAAAATATTTGTCGCATTAACGGCCGATTAGTTACTATAGCAACGTTGCGTTTAATTGGAGAATCCATTATTGATATCCATGGTCAAAATGAACATCAAGAATTGATGAATCCTGAACGCCATCTAAGTATGTTAGATCATTTTGGCGATAAAGAATTAGTCGGATTAAAAAAGGATTTTCAAGAAACCTACACGCAATATAAAAAAGTCGAAAAAGCCTATGAAAAATGGCAAAATGGCGAACAAGAATTAGCACAACGTTTAGATATGCTGCAGTATCAAACAAGCGAAATTGAAATGGCAGAACTTCTTGATGGAGAAGAAGAAGAATTGCTAGAAGAAAAAAACATCCTATCTAATTATCAAAAAATCATGTCAGCCTTATCTTTGAGCTATGATGTGCTGCAAGGGGATGAGGTCAATGGTATTGACTTAGTTGGGAATGCAATGACTGATATGAGCTCTCTGGAAGAGATAGATGAAAAATATAAAAATTTATCAGAAGCTATTTCAAATAGTTACTTCCAGCTCCAAGAAGCGGCTAGTGATATTTTGAGGGAAATAGATCAGATGGCTTATGATGAGAACCGGTTAAATGAGATTGAGAAAAGATTGGAAATCATCAAACAATTAAAGCGAAAATACGGTGATTCTATTGCAGAAATAAAGATTTATTATGAAAAAATTTCAGCTGAACTAGATCAAACCATGAATCGTGAAAATCATTTAACGAATATGACAAAAGAATTAGCTGATTTATCAAAAAAATTGATAAAAAAAGGCTGTCAACTTTCTTTAAAACGTAGAACAGTAGCTAAAGACATTGAACGGTCTATTCATGAACAATTACAAGAACTATATATGGAAAAAGTAGTTTTTGAAGTCCAATTCTTTAAACCAATTAAAGAATTTTTGAGTGAAGAAGCACATGAATCAGGCTTTGATGCGGTTGAGTTTTATATTGCTACAAATATGGGTGAGCCGTTAAAACCTTTAGCTAAGGTAGCTTCTGGAGGAGAATTGTCTCGTATGATGTTAGCGATGAAGACAATATTCTCTAAATCTCAGGGGATCACAAGTATTATATTTGATGAGGTAGATACAGGTGTGAGCGGACGAGTTGCACAAGCTATTGCAAATAAAATTTATATGGTAGCTGTTCATTCTCAAGTTCTGTGTATTACTCATTTACCTCAAGTAGCGGCGATGGCAGATAATCATTTATATATTTCAAAAAGCGTTGAAAATGACCGAACAAAAACGCATGTAAATGCTTTGGAAACTACAGAAAAGGTTGAGGAAATTGCTCGTATGTTAGCGGGAACCGAAATTACAAAACTAACATTAGAACATGCGAAAGAATTAACGGTATTAGCTAAAATAGAAAGACAAAAGCAAAAAAAAATTAGTTAAAACAAATGATCTTGCAATCAATCGGACTTTAAGGTCTGATGTATTGCAAGATCATTTTTATTTAAAACTAGTTACAATTAATTTTACCAACGGATAGTATCAAGTAATTCTTCTAAGATATATTTTTCATTTTCATTTAGACCCCAAAATTCCAGTTCTTTCTTGATATCTGCTAGAAGTCCAAATTCTCTAACAAAACTATTTAGACGTGCAGCGATAGTAGAATCAATATAGTCAGAATAAGTTGGGAAAAGATAGGTAATAGAGGAATGGGCTTTAGGGTAACGTTTCAGAAAATACTTTTGGTGGCGGTCTTCGGCTTGATAAAAATGAGTATAGGGCTGGATTTCTGTTTGTATTTTTTTGTGATGTTTATTTTCCCAGTCTTGTTTAACTTGGTGAGCTATTTTTTGTTGCTCGGCATCATGATAGAATAAAAGAGAAAGATACTGGCGTCCTTTATAAGTACGATCTTTAGCAGCATCATGGCTGTCCCAAAATAAAGTTACAATAGTTGAGTAAGGAATAACCTCAGGATCAAAATCGATTTCTAAAGTTTCAGTATGGTCTCCCATCAAATGGTAGGTAGGATCAAGCGCAGTCCCTCCGGCATAACCAACACGCGTACGAATCACACCAGGCAGATGGCCAAATTGACTATCTGGCCCCCAAAAGCACCCCATACTAAAGGTAGCTGTTTGAAAACTAGTTGAACGTCTATTCAAATCCATTATTTATTGTCCCTCCAAATTTCAAAATAAAAACCCTAGGAAACGATTTAGCGAAATCATTTCCTAGGGTTGACTTTAATTCATTGTAACTAGTGTATAGAGAACAGAAAAAAATCCTGAACCTAACATTGCAACAAGCATTATCCAAACAAACGCCTTCGTGAAGCGCTGCGTTTTAGATGCTTTTTTCTTGTTTTTTGTTGCCACGAGGTGATCCCTCACTTTCATGTACCTATTTCTTATAGTTTACAACAAAGAAGCTGGCAGAATCAATAGGCTATTAAAAATAATCTTTTTTTCTTAACATCCAGACCGTTATAGCACAGATAATGAGGCTAATCAAACAAATGATCCAAAAAGCACCGGATGTGTCTTCTAGCGGTAAAGAGACATTCATTCCCCAAAGTGCTCCAATAATAGTTGGAATCGTTAATACAATAGTAATTGAAGTCAAAACTTTCATAATATTATTCAAGTTATTTGAAATAACAGAAGAAAAAATAGCACTAATTTGCTCTAACATTTTATTAGACTGCCGTATCATAGCTTCTGCTTGCTGATTTTCAATCACGACATCATGCAAAAAAGAAAGATTACTTTTATTTTTATTGAAACGCTCAATTGACTTCAGCTTTTTGAAAATAGGATGATTGCTTCCAATAGCCGTGCTAAAATAGACTAAGCTTTTTTGTAAAGCCATTAGAGAAAATAGTTGGCGGTTCTTTGTAGTGGTGGTTAAGTTTTTTTCTAGTATTTCAACTTTAGAATTGATTTCTTTTAGATAAGAGATGTAATCAGAAGAAATGTGCCAAGCAATGTCTAGCAAAAACTGTTCTTGATTTGTACTATCAATTGAGTAGTTCAATTTGTTCTCAATCATATTTGAAATGAAAATAGGTGTATCAACAGAAGCTGTAATGATCGTATTAGCTGTTGAAATAACAGCCAGTGGTCTCGTAATATATTCGTTATCATTTGGGTTGCTAGTGATTTTTATTGGGTAAAGAAACATAACTAATGATGAACTTTTATTTTCTCCCATTTCTAAATTTTCATACCGGGAAACTTCGTCTGGATCTAACACACCATCGAGGTAATCTTTTGGAAAGTTAAACTGACTAATTACTTGATGAATTTCATCAGCTGTTGGATCGGAAAGGTGTATCCACTCTCCATGGGTAAATTCGGTATCTTGAACAATTTTGCCTTGGTTTGTTGTGTAATAGGACTGGATCATCGCAAACGCTCCTTAAAATGGGATTGATAAAAATTACAATTAAGCGATAAAGTCTACTTTATCACCTATTTTACACCAATTAGTTATAAAATAGGTGAAACCTGTGTTAATTATAGAGAAATTGACCCAGTTTAGCCAAAAGGGCTATAAAATTATTTTTTAAAGTCGTTAGTTTAAATGAAACAACTTTTAATTTCCTCTTTTTTTTGCTACGATAGTGGAGAACAGAGAAATACCATTAAAATAAAAATAGTTTTTAATTGAAGGGAGTTTAAATAAATATGAGTAAGCAACAAATTGGTGTAGTTGGAATGGCCGTTATGGGGAAAAATTTAGCTTTAAATATTGAAAGCAGAGGATATTCTGTATCGGTTTACAATCGAACAACTTCTAAAACAGAAGCAGTTGTTGCAGAGAATCCAGGCAAAAAATTAGTATTGACTCGTACAGTCGAAGAATTTGTAGCATCTATTGAAAAACCAAGACGTATTTTATTAATGGTGCAAGCTGGTAAGGGAACAGATGCAACGATTCAATCTTTACTGCCGCATCTTGATAAAGGTGATATATTGATTGACGGAGGAAATACGTTCTTTAAAGATACGATTCGCCGTAGTAAAGAACTCGCTGAATCAGGAGTTAACTTTATTGGAACAGGCGTTTCCGGTGGAGAAGAGGGAGCCTTAAAAGGACCAGCAATTATGCCTGGCGGACAAAAAGAAGCCTATGATTTAGTTGCTCCTATCCTTGAAGAGATTGCTGCTGTAGCCGAAGATGGCGAAGCTTGCGTAGCCTACATCGGACCAAATGGTGCGGGACATTATGTTAAAATGGTACACAATGGTATCGAATATGGAGATATGCAATTAATTGCTGAATCGTATCACCTATTACGCAACGTTGCTGGCTTATCTGTTGAAGAAATAGCTGAAGTATTCACTGAATGGAATAAAGGCGAATTAGATAGTTTCTTGATCGAACTTACAGCGACTGCTTTAACTAAAAAAGATCCTGAAACGGGTAAACCAATGGTCGATATCATTTTGGATCGTGCTGGAAATAAAGGCACAGGTAAATGGACATCGCAAAGTGCATTAGATTTAGGTGTTCCACTTCCACTGATTACAGAGTCAGTTTTCGCGCGTTATATCTCAGCACTAAAAGAAGAACGAGTTGAAGCAAGCAAAGTTTTACCAAAGCCTGCTAGTTATATAGTTGAAGAAGACAAAGCTGAACTAATCGAAAAAATTAGACAAGCCTTATACTTCAGTAAAGTTATGAGCTATGCTCAAGGATTTGCGCAAATGCGTACAGCTAGTGAAGAGTATGACTGGAATTTACAATACGGTGAAATAGCTAAGATATTCCGTGCTGGTTGTATTATTCGTGCTCGATTCTTACAAAAAATCACTGATGCTTATGATCATAAACCAGAGCTTAAAAACTTAATGCTGGATAGTTACTTCATGGATATCGCTAAAAATTACCAGGATTCTGTTCGTGACGTTATTGGTATTGCGGTTAAATCAGGCGTCCCTATCCCAACATTCTCTTCAGCAATTTCTTATTATGATTCTTATCGTACGGCTGATCTGCCAGCAAATATCATCCAAGCTCAACGGGATTATTTCGGTGCACATACTTACGAAAGAACGGATAAAGCAGGAACATTCCATTTTGATTGGTATGGTAATGAAGGAGAAGAACAACTGTAATTATTGAATCTATCAAAAAATCTAAATAAATGTAATAACAAAAAGAGACTAAAACTTGAATTTAGTCTCTTTTTGTGGTCTAAAATAGCGGAATATAAGAGAAAACTGTTTAAAGGCTTAAGTATCCCTTAAATCTAAGTTTCAATGCTCTCATTTATTTTTAATTTATGGTAAAATGATAACGGACACATTAAAAATTGATTGTGAAAAACTATTTATCGTGGTATCGTAACAAGAGCAAAATAGAAAAAAAGTGATTTTAGAGGAGCAGGTGTGCAATAGCATGAATAAAATTTTAATTATTGAAGATGAAAAGAATTTAGCTCGATTTGTAGAACTTGAATTAAAACATGAAGGTTACGCGACAGAGGTCCGTTACAATGGACGCAGTGGATTAGAAGCAGCAGTTGCAGAAGATGCACATTGGGATGTTATATTATTAGACTTAATGTTACCAGAATTAAATGGAATAGATGTTTGTCGTCGTATTAGACAAGTAAGCAAGGTGCCTATCATCATGATGACGGCTAGAGATTCTGTCATCGATCGAGTTTCTGGATTAGATCATGGTGCAGATGACTATATTGTTAAACCATTTGCTATTGAAGAATTATTAGCACGATTACGTGCCTTGTTCCGTCGTATTGAAATTGAGAGTGAGCAAAACATTACAAAACAAACAACCGTTACGTACAGAGATCTAAAGGTTGAAAAAGAAAATCGCGTTGTGCGCCGTGGAGAAGAAGTTATCGAATTAACAAAACGTGAATATGAATTATTATTGGAATTAATGGAAAATGTGAATGTCGTTTTAGCTCGTGATGTATTATTAAATAAAGTATGGGGATACGAAACTGAAGTTGAAACGAACGTTGTAGATGTCTATATTCGTTATTTGCGCAATAAAATAGACGTTCCTAACGTTGATAGCTATATTCAAACTGTTCGTGGTACGGGTTACGTGATGCGTTCGTGAAATTCCCGTTTAATGACAAAAAAAAGAATAGAAAGAAAAAAAAACGATTTTCGTTAAAATGGAAGTGGACTATTGGGGCTACGCTTGCAATTTTCTTAACAATTTCAGTTTTTTCTATTGTGATTTTTGTAGGTTTTAGGCAGATTATGTTTACGCAAGAAGAAGAAAATTTTAGAGAAGTTTTATTTGGTGCTTCCAAACGTCTAGTTGATGAGAATAAACTAACGGATAGTGACTCAACTGCTTTATCAAAAGCAACTGTTTATTCTGCTTTTAATCCTTCGTACTCTCCAGATACGATGAGATCAACGGAAGAATACGATCAGCGAAATACAACTTTTGAAGATGCTGGAAATTACCAAGATACGTTATATGCAAAAATGAATGAGGAAGATGTAATCGTAAAAGTCTATACTCCAACATCAAGACTACTTTTTGAGTCTAAATTGGGTGATTTTTCTTTTAAAGGAAGCTCAGAACCAGTTATCAAAAGGATAGAAGTAAATGGTGAAGAAGGCTATTACGGGGTCATGCCTGTTATTTCTGATGAAACAAACCAAATTATTGGTTATGTGCAAGTGATTGATGGTATGACTGAGTATCATAATATGATTGATGTCACGATCATCAGTCTAGTAGCGATGAATTTTGCTGCGCTTATTTCTAGCGGTATTATAGGTTACTTGTTGGCATCTAATTTCTTAAAGCCAATAAAAACCATTACTAATACAATGAATGATCTTCGTCAGGATACGCAATCGACTTCTAGGATTGAAGTTACAGAAGGAAATGATGAATTGGATCATCTTTCAATGGTGTTTAATGATATGTTAGATAAGATGCAGAAGTATATTGAGCAGCAAAAACAATTTGTAGAAGATGTTTCTCATGAGTTAAGGACACCAGTCGCCGTTATGGAAGGGCATTTGAAGTTATTAGATCGATGGGGAAAAAAAGATCCTGCAATACTAGATGAATCACTTTCTGCTTCATTACAAGAAATCACACGAATGAAAAGTCTGGTCCAGGAAATGCTTGATTTATCTAGAGCTGAACAAGTAGAAATTCATTATAAAAATGAAAAAACAGCTATAAAAGCAGTTATTCAGCAAACATATAATAATTTTAGTATGATCCATCCTGATTTTATATTTAATTTAGATGATGATATTTACGATGATATTTATGTTGCTATTTACCGAAATCATCTTGAACAGATTTTAGTTATTTTATTAGACAATGCTGTAAAATATTCTAATGAGCGTAAGGAAGTTCATATTTCAGTTTCAACTGATGATAGAGAAGTTCAAATTGCTATTCAAGATTTTGGTGAAGGAATGACTCAAGAAGATACAGAAAAAATTTTCAATCGTTTTTATCGTATCGATAAGGCTCGCAGCCGGTATAAAGGCGGAAACGGCCTCGGATTAGCCATTGCAAAAGAATTATTAAATGGGTATAACGGAAATATAACAGTTGAAAGTGTTTTAAATCATGGAACAATCTTTAGAATATCATTACCTATCTACCGAGAAGAATCATAACAACAAAAAAATACCTGCTCATTTGAGCAGGTATTTTTTATTTCAACGTTTCTTTTGTTGTTTGCCAGCGTTTCTTCTATTAATATTTTTATTGTTGGAAGGCTGACTTAAAACTTTAGTTTGTTGTTCAACAGGCTCAGCTTGTTTAATCGTCCGTTTTGGTTTAGCGGGACGCTTTTTAGCTTCTGCTTCTAACTGAGCTCTTATTTTTGGTTTAAAGATGAAATTGGTAATAAGCGTTTGGAATACCGCGAAAATTCCTCCGACGAACCAATACAATCCTAATCCAGCAGGAGAGGTAAATGAAACCATCAAAATCATTATCGGACTAACATACATCATTGTACGCATTTGTTTCTTTTGTTCATCCGGAAGGCCAATCATAGAAACATAAGATTGAACAAAATAAACTGCACCGGCTGCAATAGCAAGAGCGATATTTTGATTTCCTAAACTAAAACCTAAGAAAGTGCTGCTTCCGATTTCTTTAGACAAACTAATAGCTTGGAACATAGCAGTAAAGATAGGCATTTGGATCAATAATGGTAAACAACCAATACCACCTAACATACTCATGTTGTTATCTTTATATAAGCTCATAAGTTCTTGTTGTGCAGCCGCCTTTTCTTCAGCAGTAACAGCAGCTTTTTGTTTCTTCTGGACTTCATCCATTTCTGGTTTGATTAAAGCCATTTTTTCTTGTTGAATGATTGATTTTTTAGATTGACTTAAGTTTAAAGGTAAGATAATTAAACGCACAGCTAATGTAATAGCTATAATAGACAGGCCATAACTACCTCCAAATAAATCAGCCAATTGAATGATCACTCGTTGCGTTGGAACTACTAATAACTCATAAATTGTACCACTAGGGTTACCATCAGAGTCATGACCCATACAACCTGACAAAAAAATCATGACACTTAAAAGCGTTCCCGATAAAAGTAATTTTTTAAATTTTTTCATTGTTCACTATCCTTCATTTTTTTTAAATTAAGTAACATCACTTACTATACAGGATTCTTGTACGGTTTTCAATTGCTTATTGTGAACTTGTCTCTAATCTTCAAGGAAGGGAGTTCTTCTACTATTATAGAATCAACATAGCCGCTTGGTGAAGGTGAGTTTCTTATTTTTTCTATAAAGAGGTCGATTTTTTCCGGGTCCCCATTGGCTTCTATATAGACACTTCCATCAGGCTCATTTCGAACAATACCATAGACACCTATCTGATCGGCCACTAGTTTAGTTGAGAAACGAAAGCCAACACCTTGTACCGATCCTACTACACGAATAGAAACTTTTTTCATAGAAATCCCTCCATTGGTTATCTGATTATTTGAAGAATCGTATGATTTGCTTATTGGAAAAAGAAACTGTTTGATTGTTCGAAAAAATGAGGTCATTAATATCCCATCCTTTTCCAAAAAATAGTTTGCTTATTTAGTCTATTTTAACGATTACCTTGAAGTTGGTCAAACATTCTTTGTTCTGAACATAAAAGAATAGCATTCACTTTGGGATTGTTGCATTGAGTATAGAGATAATTTACAATGACTGTACAGCGTTTCATAGGAAAAAGAGAAATGATAAGCGGTTTTAAGAAAGGAACGATCATGAAGACATTGATTATCGCCGAAAAACCAAGTGTAGGAAAAGAAATTGCACGAGTACTCGGAGCAACACAAAAAAGTAAAACGCATATTGAAGGAAAAGACGTTATCGTAACGTGGGCATTAGGCCATTTATTAGGGTTGAAAATGCCTGAAGAGTATAAAAAAGAATGGGCAACTTGGGATCTAAACACCCTGCCGCTTGTCCCAGAAAAAATGTTGATCACACCATTAAAAAATACAAGAGGTCAATTAAAAGCGATCAAGCAGCTGGCTGATCGAAAAGATATTGGATCAGCCGTTATTGCTACCGATGCCGGGCGTGAAGGGGAACTAGTTGCACGATGGATATTAGAGTATGTTCACTTTAATAAACCAGTAAAAAGACTTTGGATATCTTCGCAAACCGATAAAGCAATCAAAGATGGCTTTGATCAATTACAGCCTAGCAAAAAATATGATACATTGTATGATTCTGCTGTTGCACGCTCAGAAGCAGACTGGTTGATTGGTTTAAATGTTACTAGGGCATTGACTGTGAAATACCAAGATAGTTTATCTGCTGGACGGGTCCAAACACCTACGTTAGCCATGGTACGTAAGCAAGAAGCTAAAATACAGTCTTTCGTTCCAGAAACTTTTTACACTGTTCAATTAATAGTTGATGGAAAAAAGGCAGTAGTGCAAGAGGGTGCACCCCGTAAATTTAGTGAACGAGAAAAAGCAGAAGCTCTAGTAGCTTCATTGAAAAATAACCCAGTTGTAGTTGTAGATATAAAAGAAAAGCAAACAGTTCAACAAGCTCCATTGCCTTATGATTTGACTGAACTTCAACGTGAAGCAAACCAGCGCTATCAATTTTCAGCAAAGAAAACACTTAGTTTGATGCAAACGTTATATGAACGCCATAAAGTGCTCTCTTACCCAAGAACAGATTCAAAATATTTAACCCAAGATATGATCAGCACGATGAAAGAAAGAGTAACGGCTATTCAAAATTTTGCTCCTCAGGAAGTTAAGGGAATTTTGAAAAATGGAACCAAAGTAACTCAAAAAGGTGTTTTTAATACTGCAAAAGTAACGGACCATCATGGTATTATCCCAACCGAAGAACGTCCGCGTCCTGAAAAAATGGAAGCCGACGAGTTAAAAATCTATCGCATGGTTGTTGAACGATTTATAGGATTATTCTTACCGGCGTACAAAGTTTCTAAGACGACCATTGTTTTTTCGGCAGCTAATATCTTATTCGAACTGCAGCAAGAAGAAGTTCTCGAAAAAGGATGGAAAAAGGATATCCAAAAACAATCGGAAAGTGTGTATACATTAAATGAGCAAATAATGCATCCAACTTATACAATAAAAAAACAATTAACAGAAGCACCAGCTCGCTTATCTGAAGGTGCACTCCTTCAGAATATGGAAAAAAATGGATTAGGAACACCTGCTACCCGTGCTGAAATCATTGAAAAACTCATTAAGAGTGATTTAATGGAACGGAACCAAAATAAATTAAGTACAACTCCTAAAGGGCAACAACTGCTAACATTAGTAAATCCGGCACTAGTGACTCCAGAACTCACAAGCGAATGGGAGAAGTCATTAGAAGAAATTGCAAAAGGTACGTTAAAAAAAGAGGATTTCTTAAAACAAATAAAAAAAGAAACCGCCCAATTGGTAGCAGAAATTAAACAAAGTACAGAAACGTATAAAGATCATGCGTTAACAAATAAGATATGCCCTGACTGTGGTGAATTATTGAAAGAGCGAAGTGGTCGTGATGGGAAATTGCTTATTTGCAGTAGCTCAACGTGTTCTTATAAACGGAGAAAAGACCCAAAAATTTCTAATCACCGATGTGCACAGTGTCACCGTAAAATGGAAATCCATGAGGGGAAAAGCGGGAATTATTTCAAGTGTAAATATTGCAATATTTCTGAAAAAATAGAAGGTAAAACTAGTAAAAAACCTAGTAAACATGAAACAAATAAATTAATGCAAAAAATAAATAAGCAGCAAGAAGAAGTAGAGAGTCCATTGGCTTTAGCGATGAAAGCTGCAATGGAGAAAAAGAATGATTAAAATTAAATTTTAATGAAGAAAGGGGTAAGGCAGCAAAGGCTGTCTTATCCCTTCCTTCGTTTACTGCATTCCGTTTGAGCGTTATTTTGTGTATAATCAAAGAGAAATGTAAGGAGGGAAGAAAATCGTGGCAGTGAAAAAAAAGAATAAAACAATCAAAAAAAATGCGGAATACCATCTTTCTTTTGAAATTATTGGTTTGATTTTTATTATTTTAAGTGTTTTTTCAATCTCACAAACTGGTTTTGCGGGAATTTTTAGTGCGAATTTATTCCGTTTTTTTGTGGGCAATACTTTTATCATAGCAGCAATTTTAGTGGGGATCTATGGAGTCTACTTAGTTTTTAAAGGTAAGGAGCCTCTGTTTAGAAATAAACGAATCATAGGTTTTTCCCTTGTTTACAGTAGTTTGTTGTTAGTTCTACACGCCCGTTTGTTCGCACCAATTATCCATTCAGATATCAATGTGATCTCTGCTACTTTTCGTTTTTTTATAACAGATATGGCAAATAATGAAATCACACAACAACTTGGCGGAGGGATGATTGGAGCCACTTTTTATGCGGCTAGTTATTTTTTATTCTCACAATGGGGTACGTATTTCATCGCAGGACTCAGCTGCTTTTTTGGGATCTTCCTATTGTTTCAATTATCTTTTAAATCATTTTTGAGAAAATTAGGTCATATAGCGATATTTATTTGTCAAAAATTTAAGTCTGTAATGAGCAAGTTTAAAATCGCTATCCAACAAAAAATAAAATACGTAAAAAAATCATCTGAAACAGATGATACAAAAAAAGATAAGAAAGAAACGAAAGAAAAGAAAAATACAATAAAAACAGTAATAAACAAAGATCCAAGGAATCAATCAGTTGAAGAAGATAAAAATGAACAATTGAAGTTAGAGATTGACAACTATCAGAGTCGGGTTGAAAAACCTATGACAGAGAAAACAGCAGAAGTTGGCCTTGAGGATACTGAAGGAGGAACAATCGATTTCGAGATAGGAACTGAAAGAGAAAATATAGATTATCAGTTACCGCCTTCTCATTTGTTAAATGAAATACCGCAAAATGATCAGACCAACGAGTACGCTCTTATACAAAAAAATGTTCAAAAATTGGAAAAAACATTTAAGAGTTTTGGAGTAGATGCAAAAGTTACTAAAGCAAATTTAGGTCCTGCCGTGACAAAATATGAAGTTCAACCCGCTATTGGGGTGAAGGTAAGTAAAATCGTCAGCCTTAGTGATGATATTGCACTAGCGTTAGCAGCGAAAGATATTCGAATTGAAGCACCTATTCCAGGGAAATCATTTATTGGCATTGAAGTTCCAAATAATGAAGTGAGCTTAGTTTCTTTTAGGGATGTTATTGAAGGTCAAGTTCATAATGAAGAAAAGATGCTAGAAGTGCCTCTTGGAAGAGACATATCCGGCAATATTACGATGGCCGATTTATCAAAAATGCCTCACTTGCTTGTCGCAGGGTCTACAGGTAGTGGGAAATCGGTTTGTATTAACGGTATTATCACCAGCTTATTGATGAAAGCTAAGCCAAATGAAGTGAAATTAATGATGATAGATCCTAAGATGGTAGAATTGAATGTCTACAATGGTATCCCACATTTATTGACACCTGTTGTGACCAATCCTAAAAAAGCAGCTCAGGCTTTACAAAAAGTAGTTACTGAGATGGAAAGAAGATATGAACTATTTGCTGCTAGTGGAACGCGTAACATTACGGGATACAATCAGCATTTAAAAACGCACAATGAAGAAAATGGAGAAAATTATCCGATATTGCCTTTTATAGTGGTAATCGTTGATGAGCTGGCAGACTTAATGATGGTAGCTAGTAATGAAGTTGAAGATGCCATCATTCGTTTAGCACAGATGGCTAGAGCGGCTGGGATCCATATGATTCTAGCGACCCAAAGACCAAGTGTCGATGTCATCACTGGTATTATTAAAGCTAACGTACCTTCGCGTATTGCCTTTGCTGTTTCGAGTGGTGTAGATTCTAGAACAATAATAGATGGCAGCGGAGCAGAAAAATTGTTGGGTAGAGGAGATATGCTGTTCTTACCCATGGGAGAAAATAAACCAGTTCGTGTCCAAGGTGCATTTATTTCAGATGAAGAAGTTGAGCATATTGTTGCTTTTGTGACTGATCAACAGGGGGCAAACTACGTTGAGGAAATGATGCCCACAGAAGAAGCTAAAACGACACAGAGTGAGGTCCAAGACGAAGTTTATGATGATGCTGTAGCCCTGATTGTTGAAATGCAGACAGCTAGCATCTCTTTATTGCAACGTCGCTTTAGAATTGGGTACAATCGAGCCGCTCGGTTAATTGATGAAATGGAAATGCGCGGTATTGTTGGCCCATCTGAAGGAAGTAAACCCCGTAAGGTAAATATTACTCAAGTTCCCGGTGATGATCAATTATCAGAAATAGAAGTAGAGGAACATTAGTAAAAGTATCGTTTAAGTAATCAACTTTTTAAGAATGTTTTTTTAGAAAATGTCTTTTTAAACAAATGAAAGTCTCGAATGCAGACTAGATCGAGTGCAGTAAATTAAAAGTAGATTAAAAACTGAACGTTTTTCGGCTAAAACGTTTTCAACAATCACTTTTGTTGTTTATTTATTAAAATAAAGGTGGTAATATAAATACGAGGATGAATTAATGAGATATTAATTCGTACTAAAAAAAAATGGGGGTTTTTTGAGTGAAGAGTAGAAATTTCAAGAGTTTATTAACACTAGGTTTATTGTCAAGTTTAACATTGGCAGCGTGTGGTGCTGATGAAGGAAGTGATACTGCCTCAACTTCTTCAGGTTCAGAAAAAGATTATTCAATTGTCATGGTTACCGACGTAGGTGGAGTAGATGATAAATCATTTAATCAATCTGCATGGGAAGGTATGCAAGCTTGGGGAGAAGAACAGGGACTTGAAGAAGGACCCGAAGGTTACAGCTACATTCAATCTGATGAAGATTCTCAATTTGTTACAAACTTAAATACCGCTGTAAATAATAATTTTGATTTAATTTATGGAATTGGATATAAATTACAACCAGCAATGACAGATGTTGCTACTCAAAATCCAGACCAAAATTTTGTGATCATTGATGAAATGATTGAAGCAGATAACGTTGCTTCTGTATTATTTAAAGATCATGAAGCTGCATTTTTAGCAGGTGTTGCTGCTGCAGAAACAACTGAAAAAGACCATGTTGGATTTATTGGTGGACAAGAAAGTGCCGTTATCGACCGTTTTGAAGCCGGTTTTGTAGCAGGTGTTACAGCCGTTAACCCAGATATCAAAGTTGATGTTGAATATGCTGGTTCATTTGGAGATGCTGCTTTAGGCAAACAATTAGCAGCTGCAATGTATAGTTCAGGAGCAGATATCATTTATCATGCATCTGGAGATACAGGTAATGGTGTGTTTTCTGAAGCTATTGACCGCATGAACGCTAACCCAGATGAACAATTATGGGTAATCGGTGTTGACCGTGATCAAACTGCTGAGGGCGAATACGATGGTGGAAACTTAACTCTTACTTCAACACTTAAAGGTGTAGGTCAAGCTGTTCAAGATATCGCAAATGCATCAATGGAAGGAAACTTCCCAGGCGGTGAAGTCAGCAACTTTGGTTTAGCTGAAGACAGTGTAGGTATTACAGAGGGTGCTTTATCTGAAGAAGCAATCAAAACTGTTGAAGATTACAAACAACAAATTATCGATGGTGATATTACCGTTCCAGAAAAACCATAATTTTAGAGTAGACAATAGTTTAAGGAATAGATAAAGATAAAAGGACCGGGTAATTATATACCGGTCTTTTAGTCTCTATTGAGTTATAAAATGAGGTTTGAAATTTTCTATAAGTTGGCATTTATTTTTCTATTAAAATTAAAAGAGAAAATTTGATAATCGCTTGTCTGTAAAACAACTATAATAGATAATGGATTGAGCAAGAGAAAAGGAGTGAAACTATCGTGTCAGAATCAGTAAATGTCATCGAGATGAAGGGCATTACGAAACAATTTGGTGTTTTCAAGGCTAATGATAATATTAATTTGCAGCTTAAAAAGGGAGAAATACATGCTCTCTTAGGAGAAAATGGTGCTGGTAAATCGACTTTAATGAATATTCTTTCAGGATTGTTAGAACCTACTTCAGGAGAAATTTTAGTGAATGGACAAGTAGTAAACATAAGTTCACCGAGTGTCGCAAATAAATTAGGTATTGGAATGGTTCACCAACATTTTATGTTGGTTAAAAAATTTACTGTGACTGAAAATATCATTTTAGGAATGGAACAAACAAAAAATGGTTTCTTGGATAGAGAATCGGCAAAAAAAGACATAAAAGAATTGTCTAAAAAATATGGTCTGTTGATCGATCCTAGTGCAAAAGTCGAGTCTATTTCGGTGGGGATGGAGCAAAGGGTAGAGATTTTAAAAACGCTCTATCGTGGGGCTGATATCTTGATCTTTGATGAACCAACAGCAGTGTTGACTCCTCAAGAAATTGATGAATTGATCAATATCATGAGAGCCCTAACAAAAGAAGGAAAATCCATCATCTTAATTACACATAAACTTGACGAAATTAAAGCAGTTGCAGATCGTTGTACAGTTATCCGTCGTGGGAAAAGTATTGACACGGTAGATGTTTCCACCACATCTCCACAAGAGTTAGCAGACATGATGGTAGGGCGATCTGTATCTTTTAAAACAAAAAAGAAAGCTTCGCAACCAAAAGAAACAGTGTTATCGATCGAAAACATTGTTGTAAAGGAAAATCGTGGTTTAGAGGCCGTTAAAGGACTAAGCTTAGAAGTTCGGGCTGGAGAAGTTGTTGGAATCGCTGGAATCGATGGAAACGGACAAAGTGAATTGATCCATGCGATAACAGGTTTAACAAAGACTGAAAGTGGAAAAATCAAATTAAACGGGCAAGAGATCCAAAATAAATCACCACGTAAAATTACAGAGGTAGGATTAGGCCATATCCCAGAAGACCGTCAAAAATATGGACTTGTTTTACCAATGTCATTAGAAGAAAATCTGGTATTACAAACCTACTATAAAAAACCTTTGAGCCAGTATGGGATTCTAAATCAAAAAGAAATAAATAAATTTGCTTTGAAATTGATTGAAGAATTTGATGTACGTACGCAAAGCGAATCTGCTCCTGCTGGATCACTATCAGGTGGGAATCAGCAAAAAGCTATTATTGCTAGAGAAATCAATCGTGATCCTTCTTTGTTGATCGCTGCTCAACCAACTCGCGGACTTGATGTAGGAGCAATTGAATACATACATTCACGTTTGATTGAACAACGGGACAATGGAAAAGCTGTATTGATGATGAGTTTTGAATTGGATGAAATTTTAAATGTTTCTGATCGAATCGCTGTTATGTATGAAGGGAATATTGTTGCCATTGTAGATCCTAAAGAAACAACGCAACAAGAACTTGGTTTATTGATGGCAGGTACATCGCTTGAAAAAGCGCGCTCTTTGATCAAGCAAGAAAAGGGAAAGGAGGGTGTCAAAATTGACTAATAAAAGAGAAACATTAAATAATTTATTAGTGCCTTTACTATCTGTCGTCATGGGATTTATTCTTGGTGCTATCATCATGGTCATTTTTGGGTATGACCCGATAAGTGGATATTCAGCGATGGTCAATGGCGCTTTTGGCTCAAACTTTTATATTGGTGAAACGTTGAGGCAAGCAACACCGCTTATTTTAACGGCATTAGGTTTTTCTGTAGCCTATACTGCTGGATTCTTTAATATTGGGGTCGCAGGTCAAGCCTTACTAGGATGGCTCTGTTCTGTCTGGGTGGCTAATATATTTGCGGATCTGCCAGGATTTATTTTACTTCCTTTAAGTATATTAGGAGGAGTGGTAGCTGGTGCACTTTGGGCAGGGATCGCTGGATTTTTAAGAGCATATTTTAATACTAGTGAAGTTATTGTTACGATCATGCTAAATTATATAGCTCTTTATACAACAAATTATTTGATTCGAAATATTTTGACGGATTCAGCAGATGCAACGCCGCGTATTTCAGAAGGTGCTAGTTTGCGAGTTGGATGGATAACCGAATTAACAAGTAATTCTACACTCCACGCTGGGATCTTTATTTCATTAGTTATGGCGGTTGTTGTTTGGTTCTTAATGAAAAAAACAACTACTGGATTTGAAATCAGAACAGTTGGATTAAATCCGAGTGCTTCTGAATATGCTGGTATGAGTTCTAAACGTAACATTATTATATCTATGCTTATCAGTGGTGGTTTAGCTGGTTTAGGTGGAGTAATGGAAGGACTGGGAAATTTCCAAAATATCTTTACACAAGGTGCAATGCCAACAATTGGATTTGATGGTATGGCTGTAGCTTTGTTAGGGCTAAGTAACCCTGTAGGAATCATCTTTTCAGCTATTTTGTTTGGCGCATTGAAAATTGGTGGAAACAGTATGCCAATGATCTCAGGAGTTCCAACTGAAGTTGTCGATATTGTTATTTCATCTATTATCTTCTTTGTAGGAGCTAATTACTTAATTCGCTACTTTATTGACAAACGAGCTAGAGTGAATAAAGGAGGAGTGAAATAGGATGGATATCATAAGCTTACTTCAATTAATAGTTGCCTCATCGCTTGTCTACTCAGCTCCTCTTGTCTTAACGGCCCTTGGTGGAACATTCTCTGAACGAAGTGGTATCGTTAACGTAGGATTAGAAGGAATAATGGTTATAGGAGCATTTAGTTCAATTGTGTTTAATTTAACATTTGCAGGAGTTTTTGGTGATTGGACTCCTTGGATCGCCGCTTTAGTTGGTGGACTGATCGGTGTGATTTTTTCATTGATCCATGCGGTAGCGACAGTTAATCTAAGAGCAGATCACATTATCTCTGGTACAGTAATTAATTTAATGGCTCCAGCCTTGGCCATTTTCTTTACACGGGTATTGTATAATGGTGCTGGACAAACAGATCGAATTACAGAAAGCTTCGGTAAAGTAACGGTCCCCTTATTAAATCGTATCCCAATTATTGGCGATATTTTTTTCAAAGGAACTTCAGCACCTGCTTTTGCAGGAATATTAGTTGCCGTTATTTGTTGGGTAGTGCTCTTTAAGACCCGCTTCGGATTACGATTAAGATCTGTAGGAGAACATCCTCAAGCGGCAGATACACTAGGAATAAACGTTTACTTAATGAAGTATGCCGGTGTTATGTTATCTGGTCTGCTAGGTGGTATGGGTGGAGCTATTCAAGCTCAGTCTATCTCGTTAAGTTTCTCAGCTTCAACGATTGCTGGGCAAGGATTTATTGCCATGGCTGCAATGATATTTGGTAAATGGAATCCTCTAGGCGCAATGGGAGCAGCCATATTCTTTGGGTTTGCTCAAAGCCTAGGCGTGATTGGAAGCTATATTCCGATTATTCAAGACATTCCAAGTGTATGGTTGCAAATCGCACCATATGCTATCACGATCATTGTATTGGTTGGAGTAATCGGTAAATCTGAAGGGCCAGCAGCGGGTGGCAAAACATATATTAAATCAAAATAAGCATCATTTTTGCAACAACAGACGGATATGTCTGTTGTTGCTTTCTTTTTAGCACTTTTTATTTTAAGATAGACAATGAACAGTTTTTAAGTAAGAGGAGGAATAAAAGTATGTCTATTCAATTAAATGAAGGAGTTCATTTACACGTACTCCCCACTAAAAAGTATAAAACAATCCGTATCATGTTGAAATTTCGTGCCCCATTAAATAAAAAAACAATCACAAAACGGGCTATGCTAGCAAATTTATTAGAAACAAACAGCCAAAAATACCATACACAAACTGCCTTAAGAAGTGCCCTTTCAAATATGTATGGAGCTAACTTTGGAACAGCTGTCAGCAAAAAAGGGAATACTCATATTTTCTCTATCAATTTAAATCTAGTCAATGAAAAATATCTTTCAAAAGGGGATAATGTCTTACAAGAAGGAATTGATTTCTTAAAAGAAGTTATCTTCCAACCAAATGCAGAAAATGGTCATTTTAATGAAAAAACCTTTAAGAGAGAAAAAGAAAATTTAGTCGATTATTATGATTCACTTCTTGATGACAAACAAACATACGCGAGCCTTTCTTTGCAAGAGTTCTTCTTTAAAGGTGTCGATCAACAAACACCAAGTGTCGGTTCAAAAGAAGACTTAAAAGAAATATCGGCTACATCATTGCATGATTATTATCAAGATGTACTAAATCAAGATAAAATCGATATCTATGTTCTAGGCGATGTTAATGAAAATGAAATTCAGTCTGCTTTTGAGCAATTTGCTTTTTCTCCTCGTGAATCAATAAAAACAAGCAGTTTTTATGATGAACCGGCAGCTAGTGAAGTAGAAAATAAGACGGAGCAACAAGAAATTACCCAAGCCAAATTCAATCTAGGTTATACAACGAATGTTTTTTACCACGATCCGACGTATTATGCAGCACAAGTATTCAATGGTCTATTTGGTGGTTTTCCGCATTCAAAATTATTTATGAACGTACGCGAAAAAGAAAGTCTAGCTTACTATGCTGCTAGCTCCATGGATACATTTAGAGGGATGATGACTGTTCAAACAGGGATCGATGTTCAAAAAGTAGATCAGGTCAGAGAAATTATTGCATTGCAGTTGGAAGAAATGCAAGCCGGAAACTTTACAGATGAATCGATTTCTCAAACAAAAGAAATGTTAAAGAACCAACTATTCCAATCAGAAGATAACCCTGGATCCGTTATTGAACGTATCTATGCACTAGAGTTAGCTAAAGGAAAGATTCTTTCAATTGATGAATGGGTAGCGAGAATTGAGAAAGTTACTAAAGAAGATATAATTGAAGTAGCTAACAAAGTAAAGCTAAAAGCAACATTCTTTTTAACAGCGGAGGCGAAATAATGGAGAAAAAAAATTACGAACAATTACAAGAAACAATTTATACAGAAACACTAGACAATGGCTTACAAGTAACTTTATTGCCTAAAAATGATTTTCATAAAACCTATGGCTTATTTTCAACAAATTTTGGTTCGATCGATAATCAATTTGTCCCTCGTGGAAAAATTGAAATGATCACTGTCCCAGATGGTATTGCTCATTTTTTAGAACATAAACTATTTGAAAAAGAAGACGGAGATGTATTCAATACATTTGGTCGGTTGGGTGCCTCAGCTAATGCTTTTACAAGTTTTACTAGAACAGCGTATCTTTTTTCTAGCACTGATCATGTTTCAGAAAGTTTAAAGACATTATTAGATTTTGTTCAAGATCCCTATTTTACAGAAGCGACCGTTAATAAAGAAAAAGGTATCATTACTCAAGAAATTCAAATGTACGAAGATGAACCAGATTGGCGTTTATATTTTGGTATTTTAGGTAATATGTACCCGAAGCATCCATTACACATCGACATTGCTGGAACAGTGGATAGTATTATGAATATCACACCTGAATTGCTGCACGAGAATCATGCAACTTTTTATCATCCTAGCAATATGAATTTATTTGTAGTGGGAAAATTAGACCCTGAAGAAATGATACAGTTGATTCGAGAAAATCAGGCAAAGAAAAACTATCTCCCAGTCGAAACAATTGAGCGTATCTTTCCTGAAGAAACCATACATGATATTAAGGCATATGACTTTATTAAAATGCCTGTTAATCGACCAAAAAGCATTGTTGGAATAAAAGGAATAGATATAATACCAAATGGTATAAAAGCATTGAAATATAAAACGACCATGGATTTACTATTGACTTTATTGTTTGGTCCTACATCAGCAAATTATTTAGATCTATACGATAAGGGTATAATAGATGATAGTTTCTCTTATGAGTTTAATTTGGATCGTACATTCCATTTCGTTGATATTAGTGGAGATACGAAAGATTCTGCCATTTTCAGTGATGAAATTAAAAAGTTGTTACTTGATACTAAAAATAGTTCAGAATTAACTGAAGAAAATTTAGTGATAGTAAAAAAACGAATGATTGGCCAAGAACTTCAGTCTTTAAATTCGTTAGAATATATTGCTAATCAATTTAGTCAACCCTCTTATGGAGAAGCAACTTTATTTGATATTGTTCCCATTATCGAAAGCATCACACTGACAGATATTAAAAAAGCTGCCGAAAATTTTATGATTGAAGAGCATATGACTACTTTTCATATTTTACCAAAAGAGGCGAATGAAGCGTGAAATTTGCCTTGATCATGGGAGCAAGCGGTGATATTGGAAAAGGGATCGCTCAGGAATTAGCAGAAAAAGGTTGGTCCCTGTATTTGCATTATCATTCGAATACAGAAAGTGTTACAGCTCAGCTGTGGGATTACCAAGAGCGCTACCGTACACAAGATTTTTATGCAGTATCTTTAGATATGACTAAGGAAGAAGACATTCCTTTTTTTCTTAAGTCAGTCTACCAGGTAGATGTCGTTATTTTTGCTAGCGGCTTCACGACTTATCAATTATTGACAGAAGAGTCTTCTATGGATATGGAGCGCATGTGGGCAGTACATGTTAAAACACCCATCATTTTAATTCAACAGTTGCAAGATAAACTAGCCCGTTCGAGGCATGGAAGAATTATTTTTATCAGTTCTATTTATGGCGAAACAGGAAGTGCAATGGAAGTCCTTTATAGTACAACAAAAGGTGCTCAACTAGCCTTTGTTAGAGCTTATAGCAAAGAAGTAGCCAGCTTAGGGATAACAGTAAATGCTATTTCTCCAGGGGCTATTGATACTAAAATGAATCAAGAATTCACTTCAGCAGAAGTGAGGGAATTGGAAAGTGAGATACCATTAGGACGATTAGGAAGTATATCTGAAATCAGCTTTTGGGTTCTTCAACTAGTCGATAAAAGAAGTGCCTACATGACAGGTCAATCGATGGTCATCAGCGGTGGTTGGTTAAAATAGAAAAATTAATGTTTCTAAAGTATTAGGTATGTTATAATGCAAATGATATGAGATTTTCTCTTTAAGCAAGAGAATAGGTAGGTGAGACAGTTGAATGAAATTGGTGAAAAATTAAAACAAGCAAGAAAAGTAAAAGGATATACATTAGATGATTTGCAACAAATAACAAAGATTCAAAAACGTTACCTAATAGCAATCGAAGAAGGCAACTACGATGTCATGCCGGGGAAATTTTATGCTCGTGCATTTATTAAACAATATGCAGATACTGTTGGCTTAAATGGGGACCAATTACTAGAAGAATATACAGATGCAGTGCCACATGCCCATGATGAAGAATTTGTCGAAAAAGTTTACACGGGTCAAACACGTTCTGGAAAGAATATTGAGAATGAATTCTTGACAAAAGTTCAAAATAATCTGCCTACAATTTTGATTGGTATCCTAGCAGTAGCAATTGTGGCAGCTATTTATTTTGCTGTGATCCAAACAAGCAATCAAGGTGAGGAAGCCATGATCACAAAAGATTCTGAAGCAATAACTGTCTCTAGTGCTGAATCTATCTCGGAAAGCGAATCAGAGCCAACAACGGAATCAGCAGAGTCCGATGAAAGTGAAGAGGACGCTCAAGGAATAGAAATTTTATCTTCTACTGGATCGACTACAACTTATTCTGTTACCGGAACTTCTGAAGGCAGCATTTTGACATTAACAGCAACAGGTGGGGATTCGTGGATCAGTGTTGAAGGAGACGGGGCAATGATTGACGCTCAGTTAATAACAGATGGTTCTAATTTAGAATCAAAAATTCCAGATGACACGTCATCTTTAGTTATTGTAATTGGAAATACGCCTGCAACGAAGGTCAATCTTAATGGGGAAGATGTTCCATACGCTCCAGAATCAGAAAATTCTGTTCGACAAGAAATTGAATTTCAATTTGAATAAAATACTTTAATGTTTGACTGATAAAAGTTTTTGATAGGAACATCCTTACAAATATTTAACATATATCAATAAAGAGAGGAAGCAAAAAAGTTGAACTTGCCGAATAAACTTACTGTATTGAGAATTTTTATGATTCCGATATTTGTTATCATCGTATTAGCACCATTTGATTGGGGCGTTATTCATCTATTAGGTTCCACAATTGAAGTTACTCAATTGATAGGAGCTGTGCTATTTGCTTTAGCAAGTTTCACAGATTGGCTAGATGGGAAAATTGCACGCAAGCAAGGACTAGTAACAAATTTTGGTAAATTTGCTGATCCTTTAGCTGATAAAATGTTAGTTATGACTGCTTTAATTATTTTAGTTGGACAAAATCTAGCTCCTTCTTGGGTCGTCTCTATTATTGTTTGTAGAGAATTAGCAGTCACTGGATTAAGATTATTATTAGTGGAGCAAGGTGGAACAGTTTTGGCTGCTGCATGGCCGGGGAAAATTAAAACCGCTACGCAAATGATAGCTATTATTTTATTATTTGTTGATAATCTGCCATTTGAAGGAATCGGTTTACCACTTGCTTCAATCATGTTATATATTTGCTTGTTCTTTACTATTTATTCTGGTGTAGACTATTTTGTGAAAAACAGTGCAGTATTTAAAGGTCCAAAATAATAAAAATTGAAAAATAATTAGAAAAGATGGTGCTTTGAAATTGATTTCAAAATACCTTCTTTTTTTTTGGATGAATTGTAATATTAAGTGCAACACCCAAGACGAAATAAAAGAAACCCATGACGTCCTCGTATAGAATGAAGTTACCACACTACCATTCGATTGGAGGAGTTGTCATGAGCTACACTCATTTTACCATAACCGAACGTTCCAAAATAGAAGTCTATCTTGAACTTAAGATGTCCATTCGTACAATTGCGAAAAAGCTAAATCGCTCTCCCTCGTCCGTTTCTAGAGAATGCCAACGAAACCCAAACTACCAAGCGGAAAAAGCTCAAACATCTTATAATCAAAGGAAAGCTGCCTGCGGGGCTCATTCTAAACTAACAGCCTCGCTAAAAATAGTTATCCAAGAAAAGTTGGATCAAACGTGGTCTCCAGAACAAATTAGTGGCCGTTTACTTCAAGGATCCTTGACCTTCAAAACCATTTACCGCTGGATTTATGCCGGTTTGCTTGACGTGCCTTTGACGGTCTTGCGTCAGAAAGGGAAGCGTCAAAAACCAAAGGAAACAAGAGGTCGATTTGTTGTCGGCACACCGATTTCCAAACGGCCAAAAGAAATCAGAAAACGCACGACTTTTGGTCATTGGGAGTTGGATACTGTTGTCTCAGGTCGTGGTCAAGCGAAGGGCTGTGTTGCCACCTTTGTAGAACGTCAAACCCGTTGGTATAAAGCCATTCTTATACCGGATCGTTCCGCAAAGTCAATGGAGCGAGCCATTCGAACTCTTCATGCTCTTTATCCACGAGAAGCCTTTCAAAGCTTTACAACGGATAGAGGAAAAGAATTTGCCTGTTATACCGTGATTGAATCAGAGTTGAACATTCCAATGTACTTCGCTGATGCGTACGCTGCTTGGCAGAGAGGAAGTAATGAAAATAGTAATGGCCTTTTCAGGGAGTTTTTCCCAAAACGAACGAATTTTGATACCATTCTCACAGAGGAAGTTGAAGAAGCTCTTTCCTTGATTAATAATCGGCCCAGAAAATGCCTGGACTGGAAAACACCATACGAAGCGTTTATGGAAAAGGTGTTGCACTTAATTTGACAAACCGTCTTTGCTTATAAAAGTATGTTAAAATCAAGTTACCGAACGATAGACTTTTTTATCCTCTTTTCAAAGAAACTACAAAATAAAAATCAAGAAAAAATTTTGCGTATTATAAAAATAGGAGTGAGCAAATGAATGCTGAAATCATAGCAATTGGAACAGAACTATTAATGGGACAAGTAATAAACACAAATGCATCTTTTCTGTCTCGCGAACTATCCTTATTGGGAATAGATGTCTATCATCAAGTAGTTGTTGGAGATAACCCGAAACGACTATTAGAGGTTATACAGGTTGCAGAGCAAAGAAGTGATTTAGTAATTCTGTCAGGAGGTTTAGGACCTACAAAAGATGATATTACAAAGCAAGTGTTAGCCGATCATTTGACTAAAAAACTAATTTTAGATGAAACTACAATGGAAAAAATAATTACTTTTCACGAAAATAGAAAACGAACTATGACAGATAATAATCGATTGCAAGCCATGGTTATTGAAGGCTCTACTATTTTAAAAAATAAGACAGGACTTGCAGCTGGAATGTTTTTAAAACAAAAAAGCAAAGCTTTTATCTTGTTACCGGGTCCACCCAGTGAATTAGAACCAATGTTTATAAATGAGGTCAAACCATTATTAATGGGTGAATCCAAGGAAGATATTCATCTCATATCGAGAGTGTTGCGTTTTTTTGATATTGGTGAATCTCAATTAGCTGCTGAATTAGATGACTTGATCGAACATCAGCAAAATCCTACTCTTGCTACCTACGCTGGTAAGCATGAAGTAAGGTTGCGTATAACAGCAAACGGAAGCACAGCAGTAGCTTGTTTTCTATTATTGGACAATATGGAAGCTATCATACAACAGCGTATAGGGAGTTATTTTTATGGATATGGAGAGGATAATAGATTAGTAAATGTAGTTGCAGATTTATTGAAAGAACAAAAAATGACTCTTACAGCTGCCGAAAGTCTTACCGGTGGTGCCTTTCAAAGTTCTATGACAAGTATTTCAGGTGCCAGTGATTATTTCAAAGGCGGCATCGTAACATATAGCAACGAAATAAAAACAGCTGTTCTAGGAGTTTCTAAAGAAATAATTGAAAAATCTGGCGCAGTTAGTGCTGAATGTGCTATCGAAATGGCAAAAAATGCACAACGGATGTTTGGTACAAATCTTGCAATTGCATTTACAGGAGTTGCAGGTCCCAATATGCTTGAAAACAAGGAAGTGGGTACGGTCTGGATCGGGATTGCGGTCAATGGAAAAGCAGCCTTTGCTAAAGAGTACCATTTAGGTAAAGGACGCGACAACAATCGAGAGAAATCGATCATGTCCGGTTTAGACTTGATCCGAAGAGTGCTGTTAAATCTTCCTATACAACAAAAAGTTTTTGAAACAATAAATAATTAACTACTTAGGAAAAAAGACCGAATGTTTGTTCGCTTTTCCCTTGCTTTTTTTATGGAAGAAAGGTATGATATTTGTTGTAGCAGATGAAATTATGAATGATTAATCAATGGATAAAAGAGACTTGAGGAGGATTTAATTAATGGCAGACGATCGTAAACAAGCATTAGATGCAGCATTAAAAAAAATTGAAAAAAACTTTGGTAAAGGTTCCGTTATGAAATTAGGCGAGAAAGTAGATACGCGTATTTCAACCGTTCCTAGTGGCTCATTAGCGTTAGATGTAGCATTAGGTGTAGGTGGATTTCCAAGAGGAAGAATTATTGAAGTGTACGGCCCTGAAAGTTCAGGTAAGACAACAGTAGCATTGCATGCTGTCGCAGAGGTCCAAAAACAAGGTGGGATAGCTGCATTTATTGATGCTGAGAATGCCTTGGATCCAAAATATGCAGCTGCTCTTGGTGTAGATATTGATGAATTATTGCTATCTCAGCCTGACACAGGTGAGCAAGGTTTAGAAATTGCAGACGCTTTGGTTTCCAGTGGAGCAGTAGATATCGTTGTGATCGACTCAGTTGCTGCATTGGTACCACGTGCAGAAATTGAAGGAGAAATGGGAGACTCTCATGTAGGGCTGCAAGCTCGTCTGATGTCTCAAGCTTTACGTAAATTATCCGGATCGATCAATAAAACAAAAACAATTGCGTTATTTATCAACCAAATTCGTGAAAAAGTTGGAGTAATGTTTGGTAATCCAGAAATTACACCGGGTGGTCGAGCTTTGAAATTCTATGCTACGATTCGTTTGGAAGTTAGAAGAGCTGAGCAAATTAAACAAGGTACAGAAATCATGGGTAACCGTACAAAAATTAAAGTTGTAAAAAACAAAGTTGCTCCACCATTCAGAGTAGCCGAAGTAGATATCATGTATGGAGAGGGTATTTCTCAAGTAGGAGAGCTAGTAGATATGGGTTCTGACAAAGATATCATCGATAAATCTGGTGCATGGTACTCTTATAATGGCGAACGAATTGGTCAAGGCCGTGAAAACGTTAAAAAATTCTTCAAAGAAAATCCTGAATTAAGAGCTGAAGTTGAGAAAAAAGTTCGTGCTGCTTATGGTTTTGGAGAACCTGGAACTAAAGAGCCAGAAGTAGAGAAGTCTGGAAAAGAGTCATTAGAAGATTAAAATGAAGAAATAAGATCAAATAAAACCAATAAGCACTATGCTTGTTGGTTTTATTTGAATGTTTTTCCGAGATTGAATGGAAAAAGATACATAAATAAATCATCCTAGGCTAATGAAAGTTTATGAAAGGGCTACAAAACCATTATTTAAGTTGACATGTCTCGTCACTACAATTAAAATTAAGTTATCTATTACTTTACAATTAAATATCGGGTAGATTTTATTGGTACAAAGCTATGCATAATCTACCAAATAATGGATAAATGATAAATGACAAATTAAATAGATGATACGGAGGTGGAAGAATGGATTTTAGAAGTGTTACCTTCGCTATCGTTACTTTAGTTGTCGGTCTTATTGTTGGATATCTCATCCGCAAAGCAACCCACGAAAAAGAGTTAGCTGGTGCTAGAAACACTGCAACTGGAATATTGGAAGAAGCAAAAAGAGAAGCAGAAACCATGAAAAAGGAAGCGATGTTAGAAGCGAAGGATGAAAGCCACAAATATCGAACTGAAATTGAAGCAGAGCTGAAAGAGAGAAGGAATGAAGTTCTAAGACAAGAAAATCGTTTGCTGCAACGCGAGGATAATATTGATCGCAAAAACGATAGCTTAGAAAAGCGTGAACGAACACTTGAAGCTAATGAAGCAAAATTAAGTTCTAGACAACTACATGTTGACGATTTAGAGAAGAAAGCCATTGAATTGGTGAAAGAACAAGAAAGTGAATTAGAACGAGTAGCTGCTTTGTCACGAGAAGAAGCAAGACAATTGATTTTACAAGAAACAGAAAATGAGCTTTCTCATGAAGTAGCCGTAATGGTAAAAGATTCTGAACAAAAAGCAAAAGAAGAAGCTGATCGTAAAGCTAAGAATTTAATTGCGTTAGCCATTCAACGTTCTGCAGCTGATCAAGTTTCAGAAACAACAGTATCCGTTGTAACCTTGCCTAACGATGAAATGAAAGGTCGTATCATAGGTCGTGAAGGGCGTAATATTAGAGCACTAGAGACGCTGACTGGTATGGATCTAATCATAGACGATACTCCAGAAGCTGTTGTGCTTAGTGGATTTGATCCAATACGTCGCGAGATCGCTCGAATGACTCTTGAAAAATTGATCCAAGATGGACGGATCCATCCAGCTCGAATTGAAGAGATGGTGGAAAAATCACGTAAAGAAATGGATGAAAGAATCAGAGAAATTGGAGAACAAGCTACTTTTGATGTAGGAGTCCATTCGTTACATCCAGACTTGATCAAAATTTTAGGACGCCTGAAATTCAGAACAAGTTATGGTCAAAATGTTTTAAGCCATTCTATTGAAGTTGCTAAATTAGCAGGTGTGATGGCTGCTGAATTAGGCGAAGATGTTACATTAGCTAAACGAGCTGGTTTGCTTCACGATATCGGTAAAGCACTAGATCATGAAGTTGAAGGTTCCCATGTTGAAATTGGTGCAGAAATTGCGATGAAGTACAAAGAGAATGAAACAGTTGTGAATTCAATTGCTTCACATCATGGTGACGTAGACGCAACATCCGTCATTTCTGTTTTAGTAGCTTCAGCTGATGCAATATCTGCAGCACGTCCTGGTGCAAGAAGCGAGTCACTTGAAAACTATATTCATCGTCTTGAAAAATTAGAAAGTATTTCTAATGATTTTGAAGGGGTTGAACAAAGTTTTGCTATCCAAGCAGGTCGCGAAATTCGAATCATGGTCAAACCTGAAAAATTAGATGATTTAGCAGCAAGTAAGTTAGCGCGTGACGTTAGAAAACGTATCGAAAGTGAGCTAGATTATCCTGGACACATTAAGATAACTGTTATTCGTGAAACAAGAACAATTGAATATGCTAAATAAGATTAGTTGAACTAACCGATACGAGCCAATGATAAATCTGGCTCATATCGGTTTTTCTATTGCAATCTTTAAAAATCAATTCTAACTAAAATAAAAGGCCAGCTTTTATTTTAGATCATTTATTGTTAAAATAAGTAAGATGAAAAAGAGAAGAGGAATAACTGTATGAAATTATTATTTATTGGAGATGTTGTAGGTTCGATGGGTCGCGAAATGGTTCATGATTATTTACCTAAACTGAAAAAAATGTATAGACCACAAGTAACGATTTTAAATGGCGAAAATGCAGCAGCAGGTCGTGGGATCACAGAAAAAATTTATAAAGGTTTTTTACAAGATGGTGTGGATATCGTAACGATGGGAAACCATACATGGGATAACCGGGATATTTTTGAATTTATTGATGAAGCTAAAAAAATGATTCGTCCAGCTAACTATCCTGAAGGAACACCAGGTAAAGGAATCTCTTATATAAAAGTCAATCAACTTGAATTGGCCGTTATAAACTTGCATGGGCGTGTTTTCATGACGGATGTCGATGATCCTTTCAGAAAAGCTGATGAATTAATAGACGAAGCGTTAAAACGGACACCTTTGATTTTTGTTGATTTTCACGCAGAAACGACAAGTGAAAAACAATCAATGGGTTGGTATTTAGATGGAAGAGTATCGGCAGTAGTTGGAACCCATACCCATGTGCAAACAAATGATGCACGTATTTTACCAAATGGTACAGCTTATTTGACAGATGCTGGAATGACGGGTCCTTATGATGAAGCATTAGGGATGGACCGCGATGCTGTGTTAAGAAGGTTTTTGACCCAAATGCCGACACGTTTTGAAGTGCCTAAAGAAGGCCGGAAAATTCTTTCAGGTTGTTTTATTGAAATTGATGATGTTACTGGCGAAGCTAAAAAAATTGAAAACATTGTTATCAATGACGATCATCCATTTAATGGCGGATTTGAATAAATTAGTCGAAATAAAAGAGTGCTGAATACTAAATAATCACAAAGGGGCGAAAAAGATGCCGCAAAAAACAAAACAAACGCCTATGATGGAACAGTACCTAGGGATAAAGGCAAACTACCCAGATGCTTTTTTATTTTATCGCTTGGGAGATTTTTACGAACTGTTCAATGAAGATGCTGTCAAAGCCTCACAACTGTTAGAAGTAACATTAACAAGCCGTAATCGCAATGCAGATGAGCCGATTCCTATGTGTGGTGTGCCTTATCATGCTGCTAAAGGATACATTGATAATTTGATAGAAAAAGGATACAAAGTAGCTATTTGTGAGCAAGTAGAAGATCCTAAAACAGCAAAAGGTATGGTGAAGAGAGAAGTCGTCCAATTGATCACACCGGGGACAGCTATGGACACTAAATCAATGGATGCTAAAACAAATAATTATTTGGCTGCTTTGATGAGTACCGAAACAGACGGTTATTATTTAGCCTATGCTGATTTAAGTACTGGGGAATTAAAAACGACGAAGTTAAATTCAATAGAATCCGTGATGAGTGAACTGATGAGCTTGAAAACGAAAGAAGTTGTTTTTAAAGAAGCGATGGAAATAGAATTACAAGCGAAATTAAAAACAACATTAGGGATCATGGTATCAACTCAAGAAGAGATGGTTGAAAGTGCAGAATTTTCTTATTTGACGGATGAGATAGAAAATAGCGAATCGATCAATGTTGTAAAATTACTATTGTCCTATTTATACGTTACTCAAAAAAGGAACCTAGGTCATCTTCAAAAAGTGGAAGTCTATTCTCCTGCCAATTATTTGAAAATGGATCATTATTCTAAGCGTAATTTAGAATTGGTTTCTTCGCTTCGTACAGGGCAAAAAAAAGGAACGCTATTGTGGTTACTGGACGAAACTAAAACGGCCATGGGAGGAAGACTTCTAAAGCAGTGGATCGATCGTCCTCTCATTCAAGAAAAGCAAATTTCTATGAGACAAAATATTGTTGAAAGTTTAATCAATCATTTTTTTGAAAGAACCGATTTAAATGAAGCTTTGACAAGAGTATATGATTTAGAACGGTTAGCTGGGAGGGTAGCGTTCGGCAATGTTAATGGGCGTGATTTAATTCAACTCCAAGCCTCCCTGCGTCAGATCCCTCAGCTGATTGAGGTCATACAGCTGATGAACAAAGGTGAGTGGGATCAATTCATCACCGAATTGGATCAAGTTCCTGAAGTTGTTGAGTTAATTGATCTAGCAGTAGATGAAGATGCGCCTCTTTCTATAAAAGATGGTGGGATCATTAAAGATGGTTTCAATGAGAAATTAGATACTTATCGGGATGCTATGCGCAACGGTAAGAAGTGGATCGCTCAGTTAGAAGCAGAAGAAAAAGCCGCAACCGGAATCAAAAACTTGAAAATTGGATATAACCGTATCTTTGGTTACTACATCGAAATCACTAAAGCTAACCTTGTCAATTTGCCGGAAGGGCGTTACGAGCGAAAACAAACGTTAGCAAATGCCGAACGATTTATTACGCCGGCTTTAAAGGAAAAAGAGATTTTAATACTGGAAGCGGAAGAAAAGTCGATGCTTCTAGAGTACACTTTATTTACGGAAGTTAGAGAAACAATCAAACAGTATATTGAACGATTGCAAAAATTAGCAAAAACAGTAGCAGCTATTGATGTATTGCAAAGTTTTGCAACAGTAAGTGAAAAATACCACTATACTCGTCCTGTTATGGCAGCCAATAGTCAAGAAATTGACTTAATAGAAGGACGGCATCCAGTTGTTGAAAAAGTACTAGGTCAGCAGACGTATGTACCAAACAGTGTTGAAATGAATCGAGAAAATGAGATCTTACTTATCACAGGACCTAATATGTCCGGTAAAAGTACGTATATGAGGCAACTAGCTTTAACGGTTATCATGGCTCAGATGGGTTGTTTTGTCCCTGCTGATAAAGCATTAATACCGATATTCGATCAAATATTTACGCGTATTGGTGCAGCAGATGATTTGATTGCCGGACAAAGTACGTTTATGGTCGAAATGATGGAGGCGAATGAGGCTCTAAGATACGCTTCTAAAAATAGTTTGATTTTATTTGATGAAATAGGCCGTGGTACAGCAACCTATGATGGGATGGCTTTAGCGGAAGCAATCATTGAATACATTCATGAAAAGGTTCATGCGAAAACGTTATTTTCAACCCATTATCATGAATTAACGCTTCTGGATGAACGTTTGCCTCGTTTGAAAAATGTCCATGTTGGTGCAGTAGAAGAAGAGGGAGAGTTAGTTTTTTTACACAAAATGCTTCCTGGTCCTGCTGATAAAAGTTATGGGATACAAGTAGCTAAACTGGCTGGCCTTCCAGACGAATTATTGTCACGCGCAACTGTTATATTAGAAGAACTAGAACAAAAAGAAGAAATTGTGTTAAATCATATAGGTCAAATAGATCCGATTAGTGAAGTTCAAATTCCAAGCAAGATTTCACAAAAGGAAAAAAACAAAGCAATGGATGATGGTCAACTTTCCTTATTTGGGCTTCTTGAAGGTTCTGAGTCCGAAGTTGTTAAAGCGGTTCGGAAAATGAATCTATTAACGATGACGCCTTTAGAAGCAATGAATTGCATTAATGAGTGGCAACAAAAATTGAATTGATCTTAGTTAGTGGAAAGGAATGGAATAGATGGCAAAAATCCAAGAACTTTCAGATGTATTAGCCAATCAAATTGCAGCTGGAGAAGTAATTGAGCGCCCGGCTTCTGTAGTAAAAGAATTGATTGAAAATGCAATTGATGCAGAAAGCAGCCAGATTGACATTCTTATCGAAGAAGCTGGATTAAAAAAAATACAGATCATTGATAATGGAGTAGGTATTGAACCAGAAGAGGTTCAAAATGCGTTTAAGCGTCATGCAACCAGTAAGATTTATTCACGAGACGATCTTTTTCGGATCCGTACGCTAGGTTTTCGTGGTGAAGCTTTACCAAGTATTGCTTCTGTTTCAGAAGTTGTTTTAGAGACGTCAACTGGTGGAGAACGCGGGACGTATCTTTCTTTAAAAGGCGGAAAAATAATCGAAGAAAGACCAAATGAAGCAAGAAAAGGCAGCAAGATCACTATTGAAAATCTTTTTTTTAATACACCTGCACGTTTGAAATATGTAAAGAGTCTACAAGCAGAACTATCGAATGTAACAGATATAATAAATCGATTGGCTATCAGTCATCCTAAGATTGCTTTTCGTTTAATTAGCGATGGCAATCAACTTTTAAGAACAGCTGGTAACGGTGATTTAAAACAGACACTTGCAGGAATTTATGGAGTGGCTACAGCAAAAAAAATGAGAGAAATAAAAAAAGAAGATTTGGATTTTAGAGTATCTGGGTTCGTTTCATTACCAGAACTTACGAGAGCCAGCCGGAATTATATTTCAATTATTATTAATGGACGCTATATTAAAAATTATTTATTAAATAAAGCTATTATTTCAGGTTACCGATCTAAATTAATGGTTGGACGTTATCCAATCGTTGCTATTAAAATCGATATGGATCCTTTACTAGTAGATGTAAATGTTCATCCGACAAAGCAAGAAGTTCGGATCAGCAAGGAAAAAGAATTGATGCAACTGATAGAATCAGCAATCCAAGACTGTTTAAGTAAGGAACAATTGATTCCAGATGGGCTAGAAAATTTATCATTTAAAAAGAAAATAGATCTACCCATGGAAGAGAATGAGCAAACAACATTTAGGTTCCAGCAAGAAAGAACTCCTGAAAAAGAAAAAAGAGAATCTGAAAACTTTCAACCATTACCCGAATCCCATTATTCAAAGCAACAGCCTCTTTCTTTTGAAGGTGGAACGGATCATGAAATTAAAAAAGAACCCTTTTTATTGCAAGAAGAGCAAGAAGATACGCTTGTAGAGCTGCCGGAGAAAAATAAGAGCAGTGAGTTTCATGATGAAACAATTAGTGAATTAATCGATTACCATCAAGAGTCCCCTTTAAAGGCAGCGGATAAACTAATGAAGAAACAAGCAACAGTTGAAGAATCCATTGATCAATTTCCAACATTAGAATACGTTGGTCAAATGCACGGCACTTATTTATTTGCTCAAAATGAAAAAGGCTTGTATATTTTGGATCAGCATGCTGCTCAAGAACGAATAAAATACGAATATTTCCGGGAAAAAATCGGCGAGGTCAGCACTGACTTACAAGATTTATTGGTACCCATTATGTTGGATTATCCGAATAGTGATGCCATTAAAATCAAAGAAAATAACGATGCATTAGAAATGGTTGGTATTTTCTTAGAACCGTTTGGCCAAAATAGTTTTTTGTTGAGAAGTCATCCGGTATGGTTTAATCAGGGTGAAGAAGAAACGATTGTAAGCGAGATGATCGATTTACTGTTGGATCATGGAAGTGTGAGCGTTGCTAAATTTAGAGAAGCAACGGCAATAATGATGAGTTGCAAAGGGTCGATCAAAGCAAACCATTACCTTAATGATGCGGAAGCTAGAGCACTGCTAAAGGATCTGAAAAAGATGGAAAATCCTTATAACTGCCCACATGGAAGACCAGTGGTGATCCATTTCACCAATAAAGATATGGAGAAAATGTTCAAACGGATACAAGATCCGCATTGAATTACCTAAAACAAATTCAATAAATTGTAGCGATTCCTTAAAAAGTGTAAAATGTAAGTTAGATACAAAAAGGAGGATTTTCATGAATAGCTATGATAAAAACGAATTGAAAGATAAACTTACAGATATTCAATTTGAAGTGACTCAAAATGAAGCTACTGAACGTCCGTTTACAGGAGAGTATGACGATTTTTATGAAGACGGCATTTTTGTAGATGTTGTAAGTGGAAAACCGCTATTTTCTTCAAACGATAAATACGATGCAGGATGCGGTTGGCCATCTTTTACAAAACCGATAGAAGAAAAAGAAGTTATTGAAAAAGTGGATACTAAATTTGGTATGCGCCGTACTGAAGTGCGAAGCTCAGAATCGAATTCTCATCTAGGACATATTTTTACAGATGGCCCTCAAGATAAAGGCGGTCTACGTTACTGTGTTAATTCGGCAGCGTTAAGATTCGTACCTGTTGATAAGTTAGATGAAGAAGGTTATGGCAGTTACCGTAAATTATTTGTTTGATCTATTTTGTGAAGTTTTATAAGCACTCTCTAGCTGCATAAGCAGCTAAAGAGTGCTTATGATTTTTTTACATAGGCTTTTTTTGGCGGCAACTCCTTTTTTCTATACAAATGTGGTAAACTAAAAAGCGAACAGGTGTGCCTTTTTCCGCCTAGTAAAATGAGTGAATGAATGGAGAAAATAATATGTATGAATACATTAAGGGGATAGTAACATTTGTTAGTCCTGCGTATATCGTCCTTGAAACGAATGGAATAGGGTATCAATTGTTTATGGCTAATCCATTTCGTTTTTCGAGTAAATTAAACGAGGAAGTAACCATTTATATCCATCAAGCTGTTCGAGAAGATGCTATTACGTTATATGGTTTCAAGGATTACACTGAAAAACAATTGTATTTAAAGTTGCTTAGTGTTTCAGGAATAGGTCCAAAAAGCGGATTGGCTATTTTGGCAAATGATGATCATCAAGGTTTAGTACAAGCAATCGAAAATGAAGATGCAGCTTACTTAACTAAATTTCCAGGAGTAGGTAAAAAGACTGCTTCACAAATTGTATTAGATTTGAAAGGGAAGTTAGCTGATTTAACCCATACACAATCAGAAAATACGGTCGATTACCAACAAGAATTGGTTTTACCAACGAATTATAGTCATGTTACTGAAGCAATCGAGGCTTTAGAAGCGCTAGGGTACAGTGCAAAAGAAATCAAAAAAATCGAACCACAAATCCGTAAATTAAATAAAGAATCTACAGATGCTTATTTAAGAGAAGCATTAAGACTATTGATGAAGAAATAACCGATAAGTAAAATGAGAAAAGTGGTGAAAACAATGAATCCAGAAGAACGAATCATTTCCGGCGACAGCAGCACGACAGAAGAGATGTCATTAGAAAAATCGTTGCGTCCGCTTTATTTAAAAGAATATATTGGCCAAGAAAAAGTGAAAAAAGAATTGTCGATTTATATAGAAGCAGCAAATAATCGCGAAGAAGCCTTAGATCACGTTTTGCTTTACGGCCCTCCTGGATTAGGGAAAACAACTATGGCAATGGTTATTTCAAATGAAATGGATGTAGCTATACGAACGACTAGCGGCCCTGCGATCGAGAAAGCAGGAGACTTAGTTGCTCTTTTGAATGAACTAGAAGCGGGAGATGTCCTTTTTATCGATGAGATCCATCGGATGCCAAGACTTATTGAAGAGATGTTGTACTCTGCTATGGAAGATTATTTTGTGGATATCATCGTGGGACAAGGACCAACTGCACATCCTGTCCATTTTCCTTTACCACCATTTACTCTAGTGGGTGCAACTACAAGAGCAGGACTTTTATCAGCACCTTTGCGAGATCGTTTTGGGATCGTATCGCATATGGAATATTACACGGTAGAAGAATTGAGCGATATTGTTTTACGTTCAGCTGATATATTTAATACTGAAATAATCGAATCAGGTGCAATCGAAATAGCTAGACGCTCGAGGGGAACGCCTCGTGTAGCAAATCGTCTATTAAAACGTGTAAGAGATTATGCACAAGTAAGATCTAATGGTGTGATAAAAAAAGAAATAGCAGATGAGGCATTAGCTATGCTGCGAATCGATCAAGAAGGACTCGATTTCGTTGATCAAAAACTATTGAAAACGATGATTGAGAACTATAATGGCGGACCGGTTGGGCTGTCTACGATTGCAGCTAATATTGGAGAAGAAGTTGAAACGATTGAAGATATGGTTGAGCCTTTTTTACTGCAGGCAGGCTTTCTTCAACGCACACCCCGTGGAAGAATCGTAACCCGTTTAGGCTATGCTCATTTGGGTTACCCAATTACTTATACAGATTAGGAGTATGATTATGTTAACGACAAAAGATTTTGATTTTAATTTACCAGAAGAATTAATTGCTCAGACCCCTTTAGCAAATCGATCAA
This sequence comes from Carnobacterium alterfunditum DSM 5972, assembly GCF_000744115.1. Lineage (NCBI taxonomy): Bacteria > Bacillati > Bacillota > Bacilli > Lactobacillales > Carnobacteriaceae > Carnobacterium > Carnobacterium alterfunditum. The sequence continues at coordinate 1,787,868 of NZ_JQLG01000004.1, forward strand.
GTTCAAAACTATTAATTTTAGACAAAGAAATGGGTAAAGTAGAAGATAAGTACTTTACGGACATCCTTGATGAATTGAACAAAGGTGACGCATTAGTCATGAATGATACACGCGTGTTGCCTGCACGTTTGCATGGCATAAAACCAGAAACTGGTGCACATATTGAACTATTATTATTAAAAAACACAAAAAATGATCAATGGGAAACACTTGTTAAACCAGCTAAGAAAGCAACTGTAGGGACCGTTATTTCTTTTGGAGATGGAAGACTGACAGCTACAGTAACAGAAGAGTTAAATCATGGCGGAAGAATCGTTGATTTTTCTTATGAAGGTATCTTTTTAGAAGTTTTAGAGTCATTAGGTGAAATGCCACTCCCTCCTTATATCAAAGAAAGATTAGAAGATGGCGAACGGTACCAAACGGTTTACGCAAAAGAAAATGGTTCGGCAGCTGCACCGACAGCAGGGTTGCATTTTACTGAAGAATTATTAGAGCAGATCAAGTTAAAAGGTGTACAGTTGGTTTTCTTAACGTTACACGTGGGATTAGGTACATTTAGACCAGTTAGTGTTGATTCGCTTGAAGACCATGAAATGCATTCAGAATTTTATCGTTTAACAGAAGAATCAGCAGCTATTTTAACAGCTGTTCGAAATAATGGTGGGAGAATAGTTGCAGTTGGGACAACTTCTATTCGGACACTGGAAACGATTGGTACAAAGTTTAATGGCGAGATAAAGGCAGATAGCGGATGGACAAGTATTTTTATTTCACCGGGGTATACATTTAAAGTTGTTGATGCTTTTTCAACTAATTTTCATTTGCCAAAATCAACATTGGTGATGTTGATCAGTGCTTTTGCAGGAAGAGAAAATGTTTTATCAGCTTACCAGCATGCTATTGATAAAAGATACCGGTTTTTTAGCTTTGGAGATGCCATGTTTATCAAATAAATGACTTTATTCCCTTAAACAAAATAAAAAATAGAAGTTGGCTTTTTAGGCCAACTTCTATTGGTTTTTAGAGAGGATAGAAGCGAATCAGCGAATCGTTGAAACGAAACTTTTTACTTGAACTTCTTCTAAAAACGACATACAGCTTCTTTACTACTTTTTTAAAACTGTCTTTAAATTTGTTAACGGTACTAATTTGAAGCTGGTTTTTCAAATAAATGTGACAGTGAATCTGGTAACTCAAAACAGAATGTTGATTTTAAATGTTTTTTCTGAATCTAAACACTAAAGAAATTCGACTAATTCACTTCTATAAGCATCTCTCTATCCACCTATAATATACCACATTTAGAAAGCGGTTACCATTTATGTGTCTCGAAATTCAAAAAAAGTTTTATTTTCTAAAAATAGTGTGATAAACTATTATATTGAGTGAGCACGTACTTGATTTAAGAGATGTTGAATTTGGAGGTCTAAGTAAGTGGCAAACGTAAACGAGGAAGCTGTAACAAATACGCAACAACGAATTATTGACGCAGCGTTAGATTTAGTTTCACATGTGGGGTATAAAAGTACCACAACTAAAATGATTGCACAGAAAGCCGAAGTTAATGAAACAACCATTTTTAAAAATTTTCAGTCTAAACAAGTTTTGATGGACACAGCATTTAAACAGCATACTGTACAAATCACCAAAGAAGTAGATGAATTTTTTTCTCAAAGTTTTGAAAATACCACAGATTTAATGAATCAATCTGGACGATTTATTGCAACTATTTTTGATAAACATCGGCAAATTGTTATTGGGACTATTAAAGAGGTAGGAAATGAACAAACAAAAACGATTTTCACCTATAAACAAGAGTATATCCAACAACAACTGTGCAATAAGTTAAAAGAATGCTCAAATGACCATTCACTAACGGATCAACAGTATGAAACGATTGCTTTTATTTTTAATAGTGCGATCATGAGTCTTCTAGTTGATAAAGCCAGAAAAGAATATTCGGATGATGAACAATCTATGACGATCCACTTAGATGATGTGATCGAGTTGATATTAAAAACAGTGAGTTGATTTTATTGAACGTAATTAAACAACCAATTAAATAAATGGTTCTACATCAAATGGTGTAGACACTTCAAAATGAAAATTTCTTCTGGAATGGGAGGGTTTGCTTGTGGAGCCATTGAATCTTATCTATGGCCGCAAGCAAGTCTATTCCTCTAGAAATTTTGGGTAAGTAGTGCAATTAGATTAAATCTATCAACACTAAAAATTATAGATCCAAATAAATGAGTAACCTCAGTTGAACGAAAGTAGGAATGGAAGCATGACAGAACCAGCAATTAAATACCGATTAATAAAAAAAGAGAAACATACAGGCGCAAGACTTGGAGAAATTATTACTCCACATGGAACTTTTCAAACGCCTATGTTCATGCCGGTTGGCACGTTGGCAACGGTCAAAAGTATTGCACCAGAAGAGTTAGAGTCAATGGGAGCAGATATTATTTTAAGCAATACGTATCACTTATGGCTGCGCCCAGGTGAAGATATTGTAGAAGAAGCAGGCGGACTTCATAAGTTCATGAACTGGGATAAAGGTATTTTGACAGATTCAGGCGGATTCCAGGTATTTTCATTAAGTGATATGCGAAAAATTGAAGAAGAAGGTGTTCATTTTAGAAATCATTTGAATGGTTCTAAAATGTTCTTGTCACCAGAAAAAGCGATCAATATCCAAAATAAATTGGGTCCAGATATTATGATGAGTTTTGACGAGTGCCCACCTTTTGACGAGAGTTTTGATTATGTAAAAAAATCAGTTGAACGAACGAGTCGTTGGGCTGAACGAGGGTTAAAAGCTCATGGGAAACCAAATAGTCAAGGGCTATTTGGAATCATTCAAGGTGCTGGATTCAAGGAACTTCGTCAACAAAGCGCACGTGATTTAGTATCAATGGATTTCCCAGGTTATTCTATTGGAGGATTGTCTGTAGGAGAGCCCAAACAAAGCATGAATAGAGTATTAGAATACACGACACCTTTTATACCAGAAGACAAACCACGTTACTTGATGGGTGTAGGAACAGCTGATTCGCTGATCGATGGTGTTATTCGAGGAGTAGACATGTTTGATTGTGTGCTACCTACTCGTATTGCTCGTAATGGAACATGTATGACGAGCAAAGGCCGTGTTGTAATTAAAAATGCTCAATATGAAAGAGACTTTGGACCATTAGATGCTAAATGTGATTGCTATACTTGCCGCAATTATACAAGAGCCTATATACGCCATTTGATCAAAGCTAATGAAACTTTTGGCTTACGCCTGACAAGTTACCATAATCTGTATTTCTTATTAAATGTAATGAAAGAAGTCAGACAAGCTATCATGGATGATAATTTACTAGAATATAGAGAAAGTTTCTTTGAAGAATATGGTTTTAATAAACCAAATGCTAGAAATTTCTGAAGGTTTTATAAGATTATCTGTTAAGAGATAGCAATAAGACTTAATCTTTGGTAAAGTAATGAATGAAAAGATGATTTAAAAGAAGAATGGAGTGAAAAAAATGGAAATAATTCTTAATTTTCTACCTTTTATCGCGATTATGGCTTTGATGTATTTTATGATGATCCGTCCGCAAAAAAAGGCAGCTACAAAAACACAAAATATGCTTAATGCTATGAAAAAAGGAAACTCTGTCGTTACCATTGGTGGTCTACACGGCGTTATTGATGAAGTAAACACTACTAATAATACTGTCGTAATTGATTGTGATGGAATCTTTTTAACATTTGAAAAGAAAGCTATTGCCCGTGTGGTAACTACTGATGTTTCAAACGCTGTCGAAGATCTTGGCACGAACACGCCATCACATACAGCAGAAGAAGATAACGAAGAAAAACTTTAATATAGGCAATCAAGAGTTTAAAAAGGGTGCTATCAGAATAAAACTGGCGGCATCCTTTTTAGTGTTTCAGTTTTATTTTAAAGTTCTACAGTGATCAGATATAAATAAAATGGGAATAAGATAGTTTCGAATAAGGAAGGAGCTTATGCTTTTGATCAACGAATCAATTACTTACTATACTAAATATGAACCTTGGTTAAATTTGAAAATTCAAGAGTTTAACCAGTTAGGATATCATCAAATAAATAAAGAAGATTTGTGGAAATATGTTGTGGATTTGTGCTGGAAAAGGAATGTCCCAGCGCACTACTATCAACAAATTAGTGATATTATGAAAATTACGCCCAATCATTACTTAGATTATGCTGCGGTAGAAGCGCAAGTTTATAAAGTTACATCACTTGATGATATGAATTTCGAAGGGTTATTTTAAAAGGAATCAGATGATTTATTCTGATTCCTTTTATTTAATGGTTTTATGTGAAATTATTATCATATTATATTGAAAAGGTGAAAAAAAATTCAAAAAAAAACAATCATTTAATGGTTGTTTAGTAGGCTTTTTCATCTTTTTTTCAATTAAAAACGATTTAATTCTTTACAAAAAAAAGAAAATGAAGTATGATGATTGTGAAATAGATAACAATAACAGGAGGGTTCAATATGATGGAAGTTAATACTAAAGAAAAAATTAAAACTAATAAAAAAAGTAATTTGAACAATCAAACTAGTGTATCTGATGATATCGAGCTATTGGTCAACCAAGGAAAAGAAGCGTTAAGTATTTTAGAAACTTTTGATCAAGAAAAGATCGACTTTATTGTTCATCAAATGGCAATGGCTGGTTTGGATCAGCATATGCCTTTAGCTAAAATGGCAGTAGAAGAAACAGGTAGAGGGATCTATGAAGATAAATGTATCAAGAATATGTTTGCAACAGAATCAATCTGGAATTCGATAAAAGATAATAAAACAGTGGGGATCATTAGTAGAGATAGCCAAACAGATTTGATAGAAGTAGCCACTCCAGTGGGCGTAGTATGTGGGGTCACACCGGTTACTAATCCAACATCTACAACAATGTTCAAAGCGTTAATTGCTTTGAAAACACGTAATCCAATTATTTTCTCTTTCCATCCAAGTGCTCAAAAATGTTCTATAGCTGCAGCAACTGCGTTGAAAGAAGCAGCTGTAAAAGCCGGAGCACCAGAAAATTGCATTCAATGGATCGAGAAAGGCTCTTTAGAAGCAACAAATAGCTTGATGCAACATCCAGGAGTTGCTGTCGTACTTGCAACTGGGGGAGCTGCTATGGTAAAAGCAGCTTATTCAACTGGTAAACCAGCATTAGGAGTTGGACCAGGAAATGTGCCAAGCTATATTGAAAAATCTGCAAAAATCAAACGTGCGGTAAACGATATCATTGCATCAAAAACATTTGATAATGGGATGATATGTGCTTCAGAACAAGCCATTATTGTGGATAAAGAAATTTACAGTGAAATAAAAGAAGAATTCAAACAACATAATATTTATTTTGCTAAACCAAATGAATTAGAGAAATTTGAAAGTGCGGTAATGAATGAAGCAAAAGTTGCTGTTAATCCAGGAATTGTGGGACAATCCCCATACAAAATTGCTGCATTAGCAGGCATAGAAATTCCAAAAGAAACAAAAATGATTGTTGTAGAATTAAACGGAGTAGGTGCAGACTATCCTCTATCTCGCGAAAAGTTATCTCCAGTTCTAGCTATGATCAAAGCAGATTCTACTAAACATGCATTCGAACTTTCTCAACAAATGCTAGAATTAGGTGGGTTAGGTCATTCAGCAGCGATCCATACTCAAAATGATGCTTTAGCAGAAAAATTTGGTGAAGAAATGAAGGCTTGTCGTATTTTAGTTAACTCACCAACGTCTCAAGGAGGAATAGGTGACTTATACAATAACATGATTCCTTCATTAACATTAGGTTGTGGATCATATGGTAAAAACTCAGTTTCTAAAAATGTTACAGCTATCAACTTAATGAATATTAAAACAATTGCGAAACGGAGAAATAATATGCAGTGGTTTAAATTGCCAGCAAAGATTTATTTTGAAAAAAATTCCCTTGCTTATCTACAAGAAATGGAAGGCATCGAACGCGTTTTTCTAGTATGTGATCCAGGTATGGTTAAATTTGGTTATGCAGATAAGGTTACACAAGAGTTGATGAAACGAAAAAATAAAGTTCAAGTTGAGATTTTTTCAGATGTAGAACCAAATCCATCTACTGATACTGTTAAAGCTGGAACAGAAGCAATGAATCATTTCCAACCAGATACCATTATCGCAATCGGTGGTGGTTCAGCAATGGATGCTGCTAAAGGAATGTGGTTATTTTATGAAAAACCTGAAACAATTTTCTTTGGAGCTAAACAGAAGTTTTTAGATATCCGTAAAAGAACGTATAAAATTCCAAATTTAACAAAAACACAATTTGTCTGCATACCAACTACATCTGGTACAGGATCAGAAGTTACACCATTTGCAGTTATAACGGATAGTGAAACTCACGTCAAGTACCCATTAGCAGATTATGCGTTGACTCCTGATGTCGCAATAATCGATCCACAGTTTGTAATGAGTGTACCGAAATCTGTTACAGCTGATACAGGCATGGATGTATTAACGCATGCGATCGAATCTTATGTTTCCGTAATGGCCAGCGATTATACAAAAGGTCTAAGCCTTCAAGCGGTCAAACTTGTATTTGAAAATTTACGCACATCGTACGAATATGCTACAGAAGAATCTCGCGAAAAAATGCATAATGCATCTACTATGGCTGGAATGGCATTTGCAAATGCTTTCTTAGGAATCAATCATTCCATTGCCCATAAAATTGGAGCTGCATATAATATCCCTCATGGACGTACCAATGCAATATTGTTACCTCATGTTATTCGATATAATGCTAAGGATCCTGCGAAGCATGCTTTATTTCCAAAATACGAATATTTCCACGCACATGAAGATTACGCTGAAATAGCTAGATTCATGGGATTCAAAGGGAATACTATAGAAGAGTTAGTAGAATCATTAGTCCAAGAAATCAACAAATTAGGTAAAGATGTTGGAATCAAGATGAGTTTGAAAGATCAAGGAGTAAGTTCTGAAACATTACACGATACAGTTGATCATTTGTCAGAATTAGCCTTTGAAGATCAATGTACAACAGCAAATCCAAAACAACCATTGATCAGTGAATTAAAACAAATTATCATTGAAGCATTTGAAGAAATATAATAGAAAATAAAAAACGGAAACTAAGGCTTTGATACCCTACCCGAAAACTAGACACTCAAAAAAAAGAGTGTTTTAGTTTTTGGGTTATTTTTTTATTTTATTTTCGTTATACTTTAATAGAATTGTTTCTAAGTGGAGGTTTCTTTGATGAGCAAAAAATTATATACAGAATATGAAATAGAGATACTGCAAAAAAATCCTAATGTAAAATCAGCATCTTCAAAAAGTATTACCTACTCACCTGTTTTTAAAATTAAAGTAGTAAAGGAAAGTAAGAGTGGAATGACCTCAACGGCCATATTTGAAAATGCTGGTCTGCCTGAAGATCTTCTAGGCAAAGGAAAAGCTCATCAATGTGTGCGTCGTTGGAAAAATAGTATGGCAATAAGAGGACAAGAAGGATTCCATACCGAAACTCGCGGGAAAGGTACACGATCAGAAGGCGAAAAAATGGGATCTATCGAGGAGCAGTTGGAAGAAGCAAAAGCACGTATAGCGTATCTGGAAGGCAATTTAGATTTAGTAAAAAAATTAGAATTTCAAGGAAGGAGCGTGAAAAACGAGAAAGGAAACGTTCTGAAAACCCGTGAGCGGTATGAATTAATCAATTCAATCATACGAGAATATAGTCTTAAAGGCATGGTTAAGTCTTTGTGTGAAATTGCCGAAGTTAGTCGTAGTGGTTATTATTATTGGAAGAACAATGAGGCTACACGTTATAAGAGGTACGAACAGGACAGCAATGATTTCGAATTGCTTTATCAAGTATACATTGAGAAAAATAAATGTGGTGTAGAAGAAATAAAGATGGCATTAGAAGCTGAATATGATATCGTAATGAACCATAAAAAAATTCGAAGAATCCTTCGAATCTACGGTATTATGTCACCCATTAGAAAAGCTAAACCTTACAAGAAAATGATGAAGGCAACACAAGAACACAAAACCAAGAAGAATCTTGTTAATCGTGATTTTGATAGAGGAACGCCTTATAAAGTATTGCTTACTGATATTACATATTTACCTTACGGTAAGAGCCAAATGGCCTACCTCTCTGCCGTTAAGGATGGTGCAACAGGAGAGATTGTTGCCCATCACTTCGCTACTTCTTTAAAGATGAATTTGGTCTATCAAACTTTGAACAAATTAGAATGTATCACAAGTGATATGCCTGATACAGAAAGATACTTGCATTCTGATCAAGGCTTCCACTACACTAATCCTACATATCAAAGTAATGTTGAAAAAATGGGATTTATACAATCCATGTCTAGAAGAGGTAACTGCTGGGATAATGCCCCAATGGAGTCCTTTTTTGGTCATATGAAGGACGTAGTCCTCTCAGAAAGACATGAAAGCCTTCAGGGTTTGTGGAATTCTGTAGAAGAATATATTTCGTTTTACAATCATAGTCGTTATCAAAAAAAATTAAAGAAGATGACCCCCGTTGCTTATCGGGATCATCTTCTATGGACTGCGTAATATCGTTTTTTTAAATGTCTAGTTTAAAGGTAGTAATTCACTTGCCTTAGTTTCCGTTTTTTTGTATTGAATATCTGATTAATTGTCAATAAAGACTTGTAATTAATTTATTTCAAGGTATACTTTTAATATAAGTTAGGTTAGCCTAAAAAAGGTAGGGGAAAATTATGACGCCAAATAAAGAAGATTACTTGAAAATGATTTATGAGCTTGGTGGAACAACTAAAAAAGTAACAAATAAACAGCTTGTTTCAGGACTTAAAGTATCTGCAGCTTCTGTAAGCGAAATGATCACTAAGTTATTAAAAGAGGGATTTGTTAAACATATTCCTTATCATGGAATTCATTTGACCGAAGAGGGACTCCAAAAAGCAAGCACATTAGTACGGAAACATCGACTTTGGGAAGTCTTTTTAGTAAATCATTTGGGCTACGCATGGAATGAGGTCCACCAAGAAGCTGAAGTATTGGAGCATGTTACTTCTATTGAATTAGCGAGGCACTTAGATAAGTACTTAGATTTTCCAACAGTTTGTCCTCATGGAGGAATGATCCCAACCGAAAAAGAAATTGTTTATGAAAAGATACTTCCGACTTTAGCAGATAAACAAGTTTATGATGTAGTGAAAATTAAAAGAGTAACTGATGAGAAAGAGCTGCTCGATTATTTAGCATCCTTAGAGGTTGATATAGGTGACGTATTTAAGATTATTGATATAGGCGCGTATGAAGGACCTATAACCCTCGAAACAGAAGGCAAACAACTTGTAGTTAGTTACAAAGCAGCTGAAAATATTTTTATTGAAGTAGTATAGAAAGTAGGAGAAAGATGAAAACAACTAAGCGCATTTTTTTTGGATCATTGTTTATTGCACTAATTTTTTTAGCCGGTTGTTATAATTTTAGCTCGGATCAGGCTTCGGAAAAATTGCAAGTTGTAGCGACTACGACTATGCTAACTGATTTATTGAAAGAAATAGGTGGCGAACATGTCGATGTAAACGGACTGATGCCTTCAGGAGTAGATCCTCATTTATATAAAGCAAGCGCAAGAGATGTCATTTTTATGCAATCTGCAGATATAGTAGCCTATAGTGGATTAGAACTTGAAGGAAAAATGGGTGAAATATTCCAAGGACTTGAAAACCAGAAAAAAATTGTTATAGCATTAGAAAATGGTTTGAATGAAAATGATGTTATTTCTACTGGAGAAAACAGCAAATCGATTGATCCACATATTTGGTTTGATGTAGAGCTATGGAAAAAAGCAGCTATAGAAGTATCTAAGGGATTGATCGCTGCTGATCCTGAAAATAAATTGAGTTATCAGTCAAATGTAGAAAGTTATTTGCTTGAATTAGAAGAATTAAATCAATATGTAACCAATCGTGTAAATGAAATACCAGAAGAAGATCGGATATTAGTAACAGCTCATGATGCTTTTAGTTACTTTGGTAAAGGATATGGTTTTAACGTCATTGGACTTCAAGGATTAAATACAAAAGCTGAAGCTGGTACAGGCGATATTAGCCAATTAGCAGATTTTATTGTAGACAATGGTATAAAAGCTATCTTTATTGAATCTTCTGTTCCAACAAGGACCATTGAATCCTTACAGGCGGCTACTAAAGCAAAAGGTTTTGATGTTGTAATTGGTGGAGAGCTTTATTCTGATTCTTTGGGAGATCAAGAAAATGACACCGAAACTTATATAAAAACAGTGAGATCTAATGTAGATACTATTGTAGATGCATTGAAATAAAACAAAGAGACTGGAGTGCATAATGTATGGAGATCGAGCGAATAGAAAAAACAACTGCAATACGTTTGAATCAATTAACGGTAGCGTATGAAGCACAGCCGGTTTTGTGGAATATTTCAGTTGATATTCCTAAAGGTACATTGACCGCAATCGTTGGACCTAATGGGGCGGGTAAATCGACATTGATCAAATCTTTGATCAATTTGATCAAACCCGTTGCTGGCAAAGTAGATTTTACTTTTGAGCAGACAACAGATGAAAAGTATGGGAAAAATAAAAATTTAGTTGCGTATGTACCTCAAAATGGAAGTGTAGATTGGGATTTTCCAACAACTGTTTTAGATGTGGTCGTAATGGGAAGATATGGTCACTTAGGATGGTTTAAAAGACCCAAGAAAAAAGATAAAGCCTTAGCAAATGAGATGCTTGTAAAAGTAGGTATGGCGGATTTCAAACATAAACAAATCAGTCAATTATCGGGTGGACAAAGACAACGGGTATTTTTAGCTCGTGCATTGGTTCAAGAAGCAGAAATTTACTTGATGGACGAACCTTTTCAAGGTGTGGATGCCCAAACCGAAAAAATTATTATTCAATTATTAAAGGAATTGAAAACAGAGGGAAAGACGATAGTCGTTGTTCACCATGATTTACAAACTGTTCCAGAATACTTTGATGAAGTTATTTTAATTAATCGTGAATTGATTGGAAATGGACCAGTTGAAACAACTTTTACTAAAGAATTGATTGCTAAAACTTACCGCCAAAATCAAACAAAACCATGGGAGGAAGAGTAAATGGATGTACTAAAGACTCTTTTCTTTGATTATACTTTTCAAGTAGTCGTGTTTGGCTCGAGTATTTTAGGTCTATTAAGCGGTGTTATTGGAAGCTTTACTGTTTTACGCAAACAGAGTTTACTTGGAGATGCAGTGAGTCATGCAGCTTTGCCAGGAATCTGTTTGGCATTTATCCTTACCTCAAACAAACAAATGGAAATTCTTTTACTCGGGGCGCTCATTTCAGGCTTACTTGCTACTTGGTTGATCATGGTGATCGTCAAACACTCTAAAGTTAAATTTGACAGTGCACTAGCGCTGACTACGGCAATTTTCTTTGGTCTTGGTTTAGTCTTGCTGACCTTTATCCAAAAAAGTCCAAACTCTAATCAAGCTGGTTTAGAAAGTTTTATTTTTGGGCAATCGTCGACTCTTTTAGAGCGTGATGTGAGAATTATGTTCTTAGCAGGAGTCGTACTGTTGATCCTAGTAGGTGCGTTTTGGAAAGAATTCAAACTAATGGCTTTCGATCAAACATTTGCTACAAGTATTGGACTACCGGTCTATTGGTTGAATAGTCTTTTAGCCATACTAACGGTGATCGTTATCGTAATGGGGTTACAATCAGTAGGCGTTATCTTAATGAGTTCTCTTCTGATTGGACCAGCTGTAGCCGCTAGACAATGGACTAATCATTTATCAATCATGGTCGGGTTGGCAGCATTATTTGGTTCTCTTTCCGGCATAATCGGAACGATGATCAGTTCATTAGGCCAACAAATTCCAACGGGCCCAACAATTGTATTAGTGATCAGCTTGATTGTGCTAGTCAGTATTTTGTTCTCCCCAAATAGAGGGATCATTTGGAAAGTAGTTAAAAATAAACGACGTGAAAAAGAATTTGCGATGCAATTAAAGAAAGGCGGATAAGTATGAACCCTGTTTTTGAAATACAGCTCATTGCAGTTTTAGTTGCTGTAGCTTGTGCATTACCAGGTGTCTTTCTGGTGATACGCGGGATGGCCATGATGGCAGATGCCATCACTCATACGATTTTGTTGGGGATCGTCGTAGCTTTCTTTATTACCCAAGATTTAAATTCGCCGTTCCTGATTTTAGGTGCTGCATTTGTAGGGATTCTTACTGTGTGGTTAACTGAATTGATCCATCAAACAAAATTACTGGATAAAGATGCTTCTATTGGGATTATTTTTCCTTTATTGTTCAGTATAGCTATCATTTTGATTACTCGATATGCGGGTGATGTGCATTTAGATACAGATTCAGTGTTATTGGGAGAATTAGCATTTGCTCCTTTTGACCGATTGATTCTATTTGGTATCGATATTGGTCCGCAGGCTGTGTATTCAATGTCTATCATACTTGTTATACTACTTTTGTTCATTGGATTCTTTTACAAAGAACTCAAACTGACTTCATTTGATTCTTTATTGGCAGCATCGTTAGGTTTTTCACCTATTTTACTACATTATGCATTAATGTCTTTAGTATCCGTCACAGCAGTAGGAGCATTTGAGGCCGTTGGATCAATATTGGTAGTAGCCTTCATGGTAGGACCGCCAGTATCAGCGTACCTTTTAACAAATCGACTAAGTTACATGTTGGGGATCAGTGCTGCTTTAGGAGCTTTTAATAGTTTGATTGGTTTTCAATTATCGATGTACTTTGACGTCTCCATAGCTGGTATGATTGCAGTCACTACTGGTTTAACATTTGCAGTAATTTTTGTTTTTTCTCCAAAAAATGGACTTATTAATGAAATGCATCGTAAAAAAAGGCAGCAAAAAATATTGAAAAAAGCGTTGGAAAATAATTTAAACTAAAAAAATTCAAGGAGCTGAGGAAATTACTTCAGCTCCTTCTTTGTATTCAAATCGTTAGTTTAATATGTGTTCTAATAAAAGATTCAAGACGTGCTCTATTTATACCTTATTGATTAGAAATCTTGATTCAGAATATGTGTTCCCTTATAATGGATTGGAGGAGGTGAAAGGGATGGACATTGGTGTAGTAAGATTTGATGAACCAAAAAGAGACACAACGAGGAAAATCATACACATTGACATGGACGCTTTTTTTGCCTCTGTAGAAGAACGAGAGAATCCTGATCTAAAAGGAAAACCTGTGATCATTGCGCGACATCCAAAAGAAACAGGTGGAAAAGGAGTTGTCGCGACAGCAAATTATGAGGCTCGTAAATTTGGTGTTCATTCTGCAATGAGTGCTCAAAAAGCCTTTGAATTATGTCCGCATGGGAATTTTATTTCTGGTCATTATGAATTGTATCGAGAGGTATCAGCAGAAGTCCGTGCAATATTCGAGAGATATACGGATATAATTGAACCTCTCTCTCTAGATGAGGCTTACCTAGATGTTACGGAGAATAAAAAAAAAATAGCAAGTGCAACGCGTATCGCTAAACTCATTCAAAGAGATATCTGGCAAGAAATACACTTAACTAGTTCAGCTGGAGTATCATATAATAAATTCATCGCTAAGCTCGCTTCTGATTACCATAAACCTGCTGGAATAACGGTTATCCCTCCTGATAAGGCCTTAGCTTTTTTACGAGAGCTGCCCATTGAAAAATTTTATGGAGTAGGAAAAAAGACGGTTGAGAAAATGCATGAAGCAGCTATTTATACAGGGGAAGATTTGTATCAAAAAAATGAAATGGAACTGATCCAAGGGTTCAAAAGAATGGGGTATTCTCTGTACCGTAAAGTTAGAGGAATAGATAATTCCCCGGTCCAAGTAAGTCGTGAGAGAAAATCGGTTGGCAGAGAGCTGACTTATGGGAAAAATCTAACAACAGTACAAGAAATTTTAAGCGAATTAAGATTTATTGCAAATAAAGTTCAACTATCGCTCCAAAAAAATCAAAAGCACGGTAAAACGGTTGTATTAAAAGTGCGGTATTCTAATTTTGAAACGGTGACGAAGCGTCTAACATTACCTAATTATGTTAAAGATGGTGAAGAAATCTTTTTTCATGCTCAGAATCTTTGGGATGAAATTGGAATAATGGACAGAGGTATACGATTATTAGGCATTACAGTAACGAATTTGGATCCATTGTCCTACGAAAATATCGTCTTACCATTATGGGATAAAGAGATTAGTTATTGAATGTTGTTATATAACAACACCAATTGCAATCTCTTTTTCTCAACTGTATAATAAAATTATCTGCTGTTAACTTTTAGTTAATGATGAAAGGGGAACAAAAATATGAAGATTTCTTGGCACGGACAGTCTTGTGTACAAATACAGACAAATTCAGGAGTTACTATTTTGATTGATCCTTTTATTACTGGAAATCCTAAAAGTGATTTAGATCCTAATACTGTTAAAGCAGATGTGATATTTTTGACACACGCACATAATGATCACATAGGGGACACAGAACCTATTGCAAAAAGAACAGGAGCATTAATTGTAGCAAATGTAGAAATAGCGACTTTTTTTAAACGAAGGGGTTTTAAAACGCATGGTATGCAGATGAGTGGAAAACATCAATTTGATTTTGGTGAAGTCAAAATGACACAAGCTATCCATGGTTCTACTTATGAGATAGAAGGAGAAGCCCTTACCTTGGGACTTGCTGCTGGAATCGTCTTTAGTGTAGATGGACAAACGATTTACCACGCAGGGGATACAGCTTTGTTTACTGATATGAAGTTAATTGGAGCTTATAAGATGATAGACGTAGCCTTCTTGCCGATCGGCGATAATTTTACTATGGGACCAGAAGATGCAACTAGTGCTGCAAGCTACGTTCAAGCAAAAAAAGTTGTTCCCATTCATTATGATACATTCCCGTTAATTAAACAGAATGCTGAAGAATTTTGTATCAGTTTACCGGAAAATCAGGGTCTATCATTAAAAGTAGGAGAAGTATTCGATGTATCTTATGTGTAGTATGGAGGTAAGAGAATGGCTACAAAACATGACCAAATCATAGCATATATTGAAACTTTACCGGTTGGAGAAAAAATTTCAGTTCGATCGATCGCAAAAAATTTAGGTGTGAGTGAAGGAACGGCTTATCGAGCTATTAAAGAGGCAGAAACAAACGGGTTAGTTTCAACGATCCAAAGAGTTGGGACCATTCGTATTGAACGTAAAATAAAAGAAACGTTTGAAACGTTGACTTATGGAGAAGTCGTGAAGATCATAGATGGCGATATCTTGGGCGGCAAAGAAGGATTAGATAAAGATTTAAGTAAGTTTATTATTGGGGCCATGACTGAGGAAGCAATGGTTCGTTATATCACACCAGGTTCTTTGATGATCGTAGGGAATCGCGAAAATGCACAAAAACTAGCTCTTGAATACGGTGCTGCAGTCTTGATCACTGGTGGTTTTAAGACAAACGAAGAAATTATTTTATTAGCGGATAAATTAAAAATGCCTGTATTAAGTACAACGTATGATTCTTTTACTGTAGCGACATTGATCAACAGAGCAATCACAGATCAACTGATCAAAAAAGAAATTATGCTTGTGGATGATATTTATACAAAGGCTGATCAAACACTTTATTTAACGGCTAATCAATTAGTTTTAGATTACCGTAAGCTAAATGATCAGAGCCAGCATACACGCTTTCCAGTAGTAAATAAAAAGAATCGTTTGATAGGGATGGTTACGGCTAGAGATATTATTGGTAAGCAAGACCATGTCAGTATTGAACGTGTAATGACAAAAAATCCTACATTTGCAAAAACGCATATGAGTGTGGCAAGTGTTGGACACTTGATGATTTGGGATGGTTTGGAAGTTATTCCTATCGTTGAAGACGACTTAACACTTATGGGGATTGTTTCAAGGCAGGATGTCATGAAATCTATGCAATCCTCTCAACATCAACCACAGATGGGTGATACGTTGTCTGATCAAATCAATGAAAATATAGAGGTTTCAGCACCTTCTTCAAAATCTGATTTTTCTGACATTCCTTATTATAAATTTAAAGTAACCCCACAGATGACCGATGATGTTGGAACACTTTCATTTGGATTATTGAGTGAAGTTATCACTACTGTGACAAAGAATACGTTAGTGGTTTTTCAAAAAAAGAACGCTATACTTGAACAAATGAATCTATACTATTTGAAATTAGTTCAACTTGGAAGTGAAATAGAAATCAGGCCCCGTGTCTTTGAAATAGGCAGAAGGACTGCAAAATTGGATATTGAAGTTTACACAGATACTGTTTTAGTAGCGAAAGCAACAGTAGCCTGCCAGTTGATGCAAAAAACCTAAAGGAGAGAGAGAATGGTTATAAAATTATACAATCAAATACTTGAGGCAATTAAAGAATCGGAAACGATCATTATTCATAGACATAAAAATCCTGACCCAGACGCTCTTGGATCTCAAGGTGGATTATCAGAAATTATAAAAGCTAGTTTTCCAACTAAAAATGTTTTAAAAGCAGGTGGTCCAGTAGGTGATTTAGGCTACCTAGCTGAAATGGATGACATTCCAAACGAGTCCTATCAAGAAGCTTTAGTGATCGTGATGGACACAGCTAATACACCCCGTATCAGTGATGAGCGTTATAGTAAAGGAAAGATATTAGTTAAAATAGACCACCATCCAAATGATGATGCTTATGGGGATATTGTGTTAGTGAATACGAATGCTAGTAGTTCAAGTGAAATAATTGCAGATTTTTGTTTTTATCATAAAGAAGAATTAAAAATGACAACTAAAGCTGCTAAATTATTGTATGCAGGTATAGTAGGAGATACTGGCCGATTTTTATACCCAGCTACTACACCTAAAACTATGCGGATCGTTGCTGATTTAATGGAATTTTCTTTTAAGCCTGATGAAATCAATCGTAAGATGACCGAGATGTCGCGAAAAGTAGCACAGTTATCAGGGTATGTTTTACAAAATATAGATATCCATCCCTCTGGTGTAGGAATAGTTGTTCTTACTAAAGCTATTATGGAACAATTTGGGGTAACAGATTCTGAAACTTCTGCAATTGTTTCTCTACCTAGTGCATTAGGAGAAATTGTTTTGTGGGGCATATTTGTTGAACAGCCTGATGGTCACTATCGTTGCCGATTACGATCTAAAGGGCCTATTATAAATGAGGTAGCTAAAGAACACGATGGCGGCGGGCATCCGCTAGCGAGTGGAGCCAATGCAAAAGATTTACATGAAGTGAATCAAATTATCCAACAATTGATCCAAGTAGCTGAACAACGCTAAAGAGGCTCTACGTCAAATGGTGTGGATGAGCTAAATTTAGTTGGAAATAACGTCTTGTTTAAGCAGCGTGAGAGAATCTTCTCGCGCTGCTTTTTTTTGCTTTAAAACTAATCAAAATACGACATCTAAAGTTCTGAAAATTCCGATAACCATAAGCAACCCGTTTGATGACTTTTATTTTATTGATTGACCCTTCTAAAGCACCGTTAGAATAGGGATACATAAAAGTATGTTTTATCCTAGGCAAGTGTTTACGCAGGGTTTTAAGGGCAGTCTGCATAAAAGGAGATAACTCTTTAGGAGAAGCCTTAAGTACAAGGTTTTTAAACCCTTTATAGTCATTTTTTTTAGAATAATAAAGAAGATTTTGATACAAATCATACGTCGCTTTAAGAGTCTCGTCGAGCGTAAGTAGGTAGTCGATGATTTCTGTATTCGGTAAAGGTTTTTTAAAGAGTCGTTGATAGCGGTAATCCTTAAAATTTAAGTCGTCTGAATCCTTTAACAGGAGTTGCCAGTACCTTTTAAATTTTCTGTAATTCTTTAAATCTTCTGAATTAGAGGTATGGAATTGTTTCATTGTTTGAACTCTGGTTTGATTCAACGAGCGTGATATCAACTGAACGATATGGAAACGGTCAATGATCACTTTAGCATTAGGAAAGAGATCTTTAACTAATGTAAAGTAGGCCGCGTTCATGTCTACGACAATCGTTTTTACGTTCATCCTCGTCTTATAGGGATAGCGAAGAAAGTGACGGCGTAAAGCTAGTAGCAGCCGAGTTGGCAAGATATCGATTGGTTCATGTGTGTCTGCATTCGAATAAATAAAGCTCATTTTTCCTTCGACGTTTTTAACGGATTGAAATTCATCGAAAGAGAGGTGTTGCGGCAAGGATTTGAAGGTATTTTTAACAGACTGATTGAGTTGTTTCAAGACTCTGTCTACAGTGGTAGGAGAAACAAAATGCCGTTTAGACAGGTCTTTTATAGAAATAGTGTCGGCTAATTCAACCGCGATAGACTGTTTGACCCGTTTAGCGATGAAGCAACCTTCTTCAATTTCAGGAGAACGTGCAACAAAGGTAACACCGCATGCTCTACAAAGAAACCGCTGCTTCTTTAATCGAATAGACGTTGCATAATGAGTCGAACTGACCCATTTAACCCTAGAGGTTAAATACCCATTCTTTACAATAGAGTAGGCGTGGTTCTTCATCCCACAACACTAACAGTGAGTGGGTTTGTACGTTAAAGTGGCATAGAAAACTTTTGATCTGAACCCTTTGATTCGTTTCTCCTCGCAAAATTTTTCATCAAAAAAGATATTTTTATCTTTTAAATCAAGTGCAGTTCGGATACAATTATTATGAGACATATGAATTTTCCTTTCTAGTGGGTTGTCGTGACTTTATTCTAACTGGAAAATTCATTTGTTTCTATTTTTTTATAAAAAAATAGGTGCGAATGAATTTCTTCATCCACACCAAAAATTATACAGCCGCTAAAGAAGGCTAAAAGATAGTAGTGAGAAAGATTGTTAGCTATAAAATAGACAAAAGAGCACAGCGTTGATTCAATGCTGTGCTCTTTTGTCTATTTGAAAATAAATCAATCTATTTCATTCGTAGCAACTTGTGGCGTTTTCTTTATAATATCAATGACTTCAAGTGTTCCATTTCCAGCTGTGATAACGATAAAGCCGTGATTATTATAAATTAGTTCTTCACCGATAGAAATATCGTATTTTTGGTTCATCATCCAACCACCGATGGTATCGGCATCTTCTTCTTCAATAGAAAGACCAAAAATGTCATTTACATCATCGATCAACATTCTTGCACTCACGCGGTAATGATGGTCACCAATTTTTTTGATTTCTGGTTCACCAACAATTTCGTAATCATCGCTAATATCTCCGACGATTTCTTCTACAATATCTTCCATTGAAATAATGCCGCTAGTTCCACCATATTCATCTACAAGAACGGCTATTTGATTGCGTTCTTTTTGCATTTTTACTAAAAGTTCCTTGATAGGGATTGTTTCAATAACTGAAATAATAGGTCTAATGTATTCTGCAAAGCTAAATGTCTCAGATAGCTTCGCTTCTACGGCGTCTACATAGACGGCAAAAATTTCTTTTGTGTTTATGATGCCTAAGACAATATCCTTATCGCCATCTTTGATTACCGGATAACGTGTAAAGCGTTCTTTACTAACCAATTGAGCTATTTCTCTTAGGGTCATCGACGTTGATACGGTCACCATTTCCGTACGAGGTACCATGATTTCGCGACTCATTCGATCGTCAAATGCAAATACATTTTCTACAAATTGGTATTCATCACGATTGATCTCACCACTTTTTAGGCTTTCACCCATGATGATGCGCAGTTCTTCTTCAGAGACACCTTCTTCAGGTTCACTGATATTTTTCATACCGATTCGGCGTGAAATACCATTTGCAGTACGGTTCAATATATAAACTAGAGGATACATGATGCGATACCACATCTGTAGTGGTTTAGCAATGAATAACCCGATTTGTTCTGTTTTATTGATTGCGATATTTTTAGGTACCAATTCCCCAATGATAACTTGAAGAGTAGTTAAAATGGTAAAAGATAAAATAATTGAAGCAATCGTTGAGACAGAAGAGGGGATAGCAAAAGATGAAAACATAAGATCAAATAAGCGACCAAAGGTAGGATCTCCTAACCAACCAATAGCTAATGAAGTTATCGTTACACCTAATTGGGTAGCTGAGAGATAAGTATCTAATTTTTGAGTCATTTCTTTTAATAAAATCGCTTTTTTATTGCCATTCTCAATCAAGTAATCCAGCCTTGACGGGCGGATACGAACCAGTACAAATTCTGACATCACGAATAGTGACGCAAGAAATAAAATAATAAAGAATACAATAATTCCGGTTATAATTGACAAATTGTTGTCTACGCTGAATAAGGTAACGTAGACTTCACCTCCTTATAATATAGTTTCTAAATGATATGTGCTAATAATTGTTGATTATACAAAGATTATTTCAGTGGTCAAACAGTAATATCCTCAGGATGAGAGGGAATACAAGGCTGAAAAAGACCAAAAGAAATAGCTTTATAGACTAAACTATTCTTTTGATGGATCAATACCCATATTTTATTTTCTGTCCCAAGGTCTCACCTCATCCTTAATGTATAAAACTTGTATTAAACATTAAAATTCCATTTTTTATTTTAATAAAGTCTTTAACTTTACTCTACATCAATATGGTAAAATGATAAAGAAAAAAGTATAAAAACTGAGTAAATTGTCTACTTTCAAACTAATTGATCTCGGGCATGTCCTACTTAAGTAGGATGTGTCTTCATTATTTTTTTGCTACACTAGGTAAAATCATGGTCAATTTAAAAAACTATTATTAAGGAATGAATGCGAATGGATGAATCCTCTTTTTTAACTAAGATAAAAAAAATTCTGCTGATATTTTGGAAATGGGCTAAACCCTATTTAATAAAGTTCCATCAAAAACGGCAAAGATTTTGGAAAAGGTACCATGTCAATAAACTAATCATTTTGGCTATGTTGACTATAGCTTTAGTTGCAAGTGCGTATTTATTGTTTTTAGCAAAAACAGCAAATGTTTCTACACTAAAAGCAGGTTTGGAACAAACAACGACGATTTATGATGTTAACAACGAAGAGGCTGGGACACTTTATTCACAAAAGGGAACGTTCGTTTCAATTGAAGAGATATCCGGATCAATCGAACAAGCTGTTATTTCAACTGAAGATAAACGTTTTTATAAACACTCAGGATTCGATCCAATCGGGATTGCAAGAGCAGCTGTTGGATATGTTATTAATGGTGGGAATATTGTTGGGGGCGGGAGCACAATTACCCAACAGTTAGCTAAGAATGCTTATTTAACGCTAGATCAAACTGTTATTCGAAAATTAAAAGAACTATTTTTGGCTATTGAAATCGAAAAAGTTTATACAAAAGATGAAATTTTAGAAATGTACCTTAATAATTCCTACTTTGGAAATGGAGTATGGGGTGTGGAAGATGCTTCTCAAAAATATTTTGGAAAGTCCGCAGTAGATATTACTCTATCAGAGGCGTCAACAATAGCTGGAATGTTAAAAGCACCTACAAATTATAATCCTATCGATAATTACGACGATGCTATTTCTCGAAGAAATACAGTCCTGGATCTAATGGCAACAAATGAAATTGTGACCCAAGAAGAAGTTGATGCATTAAAAGCTAAAGGGTTGATATTAGTAGATACTTATTCGGACAGAGAAGGGTATCAATACCCTTCTTACTTCGATGCGGTAGTAAATGAAGCAATCTACACATACGGTTTGAGTGAAGAAGAAGTTTTAAATAAAGGATATAAAATTTATACTTCATTAAATCAAGATTATCAACAAGCAATGGATACAACCTATGAAAATGATTATCTATTCCAAGACGCATCAGATGCAACACTTCTAGAAAGTGGTTCTGTTGCCTTAGACCCAGAGACGGGCGGCGTTTTTGCAATTTATGGAGGACGGAAAGAGCATACATTTAGAGGTTTCAATTACGCTACTCAAACTGTTAGACAGCCAGGCTCTATTATGAAACCTTTAGCCGTATACACTGAGGCTTTGGAACAAGGTTATACGATTGATTCAATGCTTGTTGATGAGCCGCTCTCATATGGTGAGGATAATTATACTCCTGAAAATGTTGATGATCAGTATGAAGGCGAAGTTCCCATGTATCAAGCATTGGCAGAAAGCAAAAACACTTCTGCGGTATGGCTTCTAGATGAAATTGGACTAGATAATGGATTTGAAAAAGTTGAAGAATTCGGTATACCTCTCGTTGAGGGCCCTGAAGGGGATGGCTACTTAGGGTTGGCATTAGGAGGTTTGAGTAAAGGTGTATCGCCACTCATGATGGCGAGTGCTTACACAACGTTTGCAAACGAAGGATTCATGAGTGAGGGGCATTTTATTACTAAAATCGTTGATGCTACAGGCGCAGTGATTGTTGATAATACTGAGCCTGAAAAGAAAAAAGTTACTACTCCAGAAGTGGCAGATCAAATGACTAGTATGCTGATGGGAGTATTTTCAAATGGAACAGCACGAAACAATGATCCATCGGGTTACACAATAGCTGGTAAAACTGGGAGTACTGAAGTATCCTTTAATGACAAAGGCGGTACAACGGATCAATGGACAGTTGGTTACACACCTGATATCGTGATTGCAACTTGGATGGGATTTGATCCGACAGACGAGGAACATTATATGACAACAGGCAGCTCTACAGGTGTAGGTCCATTGTTTAAACTACAAATGGAAAACATTCTACCATACACAGAATCAACAGCTTTTAATACAGAAAGTGCTGAAAAAATTGTCGCTGCAGAAGAAGAGAATGAAACAGGTTCTAATGATTGGAAGCAAGAAATAAAAGATACTGTTGATTCAATAGGTGGGAAGGTCAAAGAAGGATCAGACATTTTGAAGGATAAAGTTGGAAGTTTATTGGATGGATTTACAAATAAAGTGCCACAATAGAAAAATTCTAATAATTCAGGCAAGAATAATGGAAAAAAAATGTATAAAATGATATAGTTAACTATGATGAGAACAAAATTCGAATTGGAGAGTGAAGTTTATTATGAGTACAAATATTTATGATACAGCTAATAATTTAGAAAAAGAATTAAGAGATAGTGAAGAATATGTTACATTAGTAGCAGCTTTTGGTGAAGTAAAAAAAGATGAATCAGCCAGCAAAATGTACCATGATTTTCAAGAAGTTCAAATGAAATTACAACAAAAACAAATGGCAGGCGAACAAATTACTGAAGAGGAAATTGCTGAAGCTCAAAACTTAGCTCAAACTTCTGGTGATAATGAAGTTATCAAGGCGCTAATGGAGTCTGAACAACGTTTAAGCACATTGATTGAAGACTTAAACCGTATCATTATGAAACCTGTTCAAGATGTATACCAAGGATAAAGATGAATGATCAAAAAGAACTCACTATTATAAAGAGTGGTGAGTTCTTTTTTTCTGGTGTTAACGGAACGTATGTGCCCTTTTAAATGGAATATATGAGAAAGGAGATGAATGACCAAAATGGTTAAATTTATTCATGCAGCTGATTTACATTTGGACAGCCCTTTTATAGGCTTAAAAACTTTACCCGAATTTATTTGGAATGCTATTTATCTATCTACATTTTCAGCTTTAACTAAAATAGTGGATAAAGCGATTCAAAAAAACGTGGATTTTGTCTGTTTAGTTGGCGATATTTATGATAATGATGAACGAAGTGTTAAAGCTCAAGCTTATCTGCGAAATGAAATGGAACGGTTAAATAAAATGAAAATACCAGTTTATCTATTGCATGGCAATCATGATTACATAGAAAATACTGGATTGCATTTAGACATGCCAGAAAATGTCGTTTTATTTAATGAAATGGTGGAAACAAAATGGTTTACTACTAAGGAAGATGAACAAATTGCCATTACTGGTTTTAGTTATGATAAAAGATGGGTTCTTGAAAGGAAAATCAAAGATTACCCAGAAAAACATCCACGAGCAACTTATCATATAGGATTATTACATGGCTTCTCAGAAGGATCAAATTCAGAACATGGAAATTACGCTCCTTTTACATTATCTGAGTTAAGAAGCAAAAAATATGATTATTGGGCTTTGGGTCATATTCATAAAAGACAGCAATTAGGTGAAAACCCTCCGATTATTTATCCTGGAAATACTCAAGGAAGAAGCAGCAAAGAAAGTGGAGAAAAAGGATTTGAATTAGTAAAGTTGACCGAATCTGGTGTGGCAGCTGAATTTTGTTCTACTGCAGCAATTCAATGGAGAACCATTGAACTCTCTGTCAAAGAAATGAAAAATTTAGATGAAGTCTATAAAGCATTGAGAACAACTATTGAAGAACAAAAAAATGAGGATTACAGTCTTTTTCTTTCAATCCATTTAACGGACAATGAACAGTTACTCGAAGGAGTTATAAAGAAAATTAAGCAGGGTGAATTACTGGAAGCTCTGCAGCAAATCTCGAAAACAGATACTTTTGTTTGGGTTCACAAGATAGAGTTGCAAACAATAGTTGAGAATAATATACCAGCCATCCAAAAGCTCTTTCCAGATGAATGGAATAAAGTTCAGAGTGAAATTGAAAAAGAGGGCTTATTTAACGATTCAACAAATGCACTTTTTGATTTTCCTGGAATAGAAGACGTTGTAGAAACTCGTGAAGAACAGTATCGGAAAAAGATTGTACTGGAAGCTATAGAATTGGTCCGTAATCAACTAGGATTTGAAAGAAGTGATAACCTTGAAGATTGAATCAATTGAGATATATGGCTATGGAAAATGGGTAGATTATAAAATCGACAATATAAATAAGTTGCAATTATTTTATGGGAAAAATGAAACAGGAAAAACAACCATTATGTCATTTGTTCATAGCATTCTTTTTGGCTTCCCTTCTAAAATAAGTTCTGAGTTAAGATACGAGCCTAAAAGCAGCAGCCAGTATGGTGGGAGGCTTTTTTTAACTGGAACACAATATGGGGATGTCCAAATTGAACGCGTGAGAGGAAAGGCTAATGGAAACGTAACAATAACTTTTGCTAACGGGGAAACAGGTGGAGAAGAATATCTTGAAAAAATCTTATCTGGATTGGATAAAGCAACGTATCAAGCTTTATTTTCTTTTAACCTAGCTGGCCTTCAAAAAGTACAACAATTAAATCGTGAAAAATTAAATCGCTATTTTTTAAGTGTAGGAACAATTGGAAACGAGCAGTTATTAAAGGTTGCAGATAAGTTTCAAACAGAAGCAAGCAAGTTATTTAAACCTAATGGACGAGTGACGGTTATCAATAAAAAAATGGCTGAAGTTGAATCAAAAAGAAAACAAATGAAACTAGCTAAAGAAAAAAACAGTCAGTATATGGATTGGCTTCTTGAAAAAGATGATTTAGAAAAAAGGTTAGTTAGCTTAAGAGAACAACGAACGCACTACGAAGATAAATTGATTAAGTTAAACCAATTAGAAGTTAACTGGATACTTTTTAGTGAAATGCAAGATATTCAGCGTCAAATAAATAAAGAACAGACTGTCGAACTGCCTAAAGATGGATTGTATCAGCTGAACCATTATAATCAAGAAATTAATCAATTAAAATTAACCATTAATCAGCAACAAGAAAGACTGAATTATCTTAATAACAAGACTGAAGAAACACGACTATTGAAAGTCTTGATTGAACATAGGGATGAAATTGCTACATTGATGCATGAGTTAGATGATATCCAAGCAACGTTACAAGAGACAGAGTTTATTAAAAAGAACCTTTTAGAGACTCGACATCAATTTTTACGTGAAAAGCAACAATTAGGACTGCAAGAGCAGCAAGATATACCTGATGTTCTAACTGAAGACTGTCGAAATAAATTAAATCGATTACAAGATAAACAAAATCAAGTTATTTTAAGAGAAAAACAGGTAACTGAGCGCATAGCATTTTTGAATTTTCAGCAAGAATCATTAGGAGATCAACTTGATAAATTAGAAAAACGATTATGGAATAATCAAACTTATCAAGAAGTAAATGATCAATTAGAAAAAAGTAATCTTGACCAACGTGCGGATACTGAAGTAGCAAAGAAAACAGTAAGGCCATTAAGCAAAAAAAATCTTGTTAGCTTGATAGTTGGATTGCTTATAAGCGTATTAGGTCAATATCTTTCCAATGAAATTGGTTTGATTCTCGTAGCAGCTGGTTTAGGATCAGTTTTATACAGTATATGGTCAATGGTTAAAAAGAGTGAAACTGTGAATAAAATAGAAGAAATTAGAGAGTCTTTATATTCATTTGAAGAATATATTCAGCAAACGGAGATTCGAAAACAATGGAGAGAAAAGCTTGCAGAAATTGATCAAGTGATTCTTGAATCAAATGAAAAACAGACTCAAAGTGAAAAAACTGAGAGTGAAAAAGCCGATATTGAAAATGAATTTCGACTATTGAAACAGGAATATGGTTACCCATCACATTATTCAATAAAAGAATTAGTACAAGAAGTTGATGTCTTTGAAGGGATAAGAGAAAAAGCTAGCAGCATACATGAAAAACAAGAACAATTAGGGGAAAAAGAAAAAAGAGTTGCTATTTGGAAAGAGAAAATCAATTACTTGGAACCTGTAATTTTTGTTGATTGGACTAACCATGAACAGTTGATTGAAGGAATAAAACATTTTTTCAATGAGGCTACAGCTGATGAAGAAAGAATCAGAACTAGTGCAAAGCAGCAAAAAGCAGTACACCAATATATTGAACAATTTATTATGCAACAAAAAGAATTTGAAAAAAAACGTATCCGCCTGTTACACTCTGTTAAAGCAAAAACTGAAGAGGAATTTCGTAAGAAATATGTTTTAAATGAAGAACTCACAAAAAAAATAGCTCGATTAAATCTATTAGAACAGCAAGTTGGCGAGTACAGTGAGTTACTTGAAACGTATCGCGACAAGGCTGCTTTACTGGAAAGTATTCAAAGTATGAAAATTAAACTTCAACACTTAAAAGAAACAATTGAAAGTAAATTAAACAAAAAAATTAAAATAGACGTTGCTTTGAAAAATCTAGAAGTTGGTGGAGCGTATTCTGAATTATTGCAAGAATACGCTAATTTAAAAAGCGAAATACAAACGCTAGTCGATGAATGGACTAAATACAAGATAGCGGCTGAACTCATTGAGCGAACATTAACTAAAGCCAGGAAAGATCGTTTCCCAGCTACTATTCGAGATACCACATATTTTTTCAATATCTTAACACAAGGTAATTATGAGAAGGTCTTCCTAAAAGATCAGGCAATTACGGTTCAACGTAAAGATGGTACTTTATTCGAAGCTTTTGAGCTGTCTCAAGCAACGGCTGAACAACTCTATGTCGCTTTACGTTTTTCATTTGTAAAAAATGCTAGCGACTTAATTCAATTGCCATTATTGGTCGATGATGGTTTTGTGAATTTTGATCAACAACGTAAAAAAGAGATGTACCAACTGTTAGAGAAAATTAGTGAAGATGTACAGGTGTTTTATTTTACATTTGATGAAACTGTTACAGATGTTTTTCGAAAAGAACAGGTAGAAATGTTATAATAAAGAAAAGTTTTGAATAGAAAGAGGGATTCGAATGGAAAAAAAATTATTTGAGTATACGAACGATGAGACATTTGAAATCTATCTATTAATTAAATCGGCAGATATTAGAGTTGCAAAAAATGGCAAAAAATTTATTGCTTTTACATTTCAAGATAAAAGTGGTCAAATGGATGGTAAATACTGGGATGCACCAGAGGGAGATATTGCTGCCTTTACTGCTGGAAAAGTTGTGAAGGTTTCAGGAAAACGAGAATTATACCAAGGAAACCCTCAAATCAAATTGTTTAAAATTTCAGTAATAAAATCAGGCGATTCAGATAATCCTGATTTGTATGTTGAAAGGGCTCCATTAAAAAAAGAAGATATGATGGAAGAAATAAATGATACCTTATTTGAAATAACGAATGCTAACATGAATCGTATTGTACGTTATTTATTAAATCAATATCAAAAATCTTTCTTTCAGCATCCAGCAGCAAAAAGGTTCCATCATGCTTTTACTGGAGGGTTAGCTTTTCATACTGTATCAATGTTAAGGATTGCGAAAACGTTAGCCGATCAATACGAAGAAATCAATAAACCGTTACTTTATTCGGGAGTTATCTTGCATGACTTAGGTAAAATTGTTGAACTTTCTGGAGCAATCGCTACTGAATATACTCTAGAAGGAAACCTTTTAGGGCATATTGTTATAGTAGATGAAGAAATCACAAAAGCATGTATGGCACTTAAGATTGATGAAAAAAATGAAGACGTACTCCTTTTAAAACATATGGTTTTAGCTCATCATGGACAACTTGAATATGGTTCACCAGTTAGACCAAAGTTAAGAGAAGCTGAAATTTTATTTATGATCGATAATTTGGATGCGACTATCACTATGTTGAATTCTACGTTGAGCAGAACAGAGCCAGGTTTGTTTACAGAGAGAATTTTTGGTTTAGATAATCGTTCTTTTTATAAGCCTAATGAATCTGAAAAGGCAAATGAAAATTAAATAGCTAAAGCAAAAAGGGTTTAGGACATTAGTCCTAAACCCTTTTTGCTTATTTAATATAATTGATTGTTTCATTGAACGGCCAAAGACCTGACTGATTATTCAGCAGCAGATTCTTCAACAGCAGACTCTTCAGTAGCAGACTCTTCAGTAGCAGACTCTTCGGTAGCAGGCTCTTCGGTAGTAGGCTCTTCGGTAGCAGACTCTTCGGTAGCAGGCTCTTCTTCAGTTACCAAGTAAGTGTCCATTGCAGTAGACAAGTCTTTATCTTCGATGATAATGTTAGCATCTTGCATAATTCCTGAAATAACTTCTTGAATATATGCACTATCAGCTAATTTAGTTGTTAATAATTGATCTTCGATTGTATCTGTTTCTTCTTCAAGTGTTCCTTTTTCAGGTTTTTCAATCATTTTGATAATGTGGTAACCATACTCTGTAGCAACTGGTTCAGTTGTCATTTCGCCTTCTTTTAAAGCAAATGCGGCTTCTTCAAATTCAGCAACCATTTCACCGGATGAGAAAGTCACTTCTCCGCCATTAGCTGCACTAGCAGTATCAGCTGAATTTTCAGTAGCAAGTTCTGCGAAATCAGCACCATCATTTAATTGAGTAATAAGGTCTTTTGCTGTTTCTTCATCCTCTACAAGAATATGAGCTGCAGTGACGGCAGGTGTATAAGCATCATAAGCGGCTTTTATTTCTTCTTCAGATAATTTAGTTTTGTCTTTTACTGCTTCTTCAATTAAAAGATTTAAACGGATCGTATCTTTATAATTATCGGGGGTATAACCTTGTTGTAACATGATATTTTCAAATGCATCAGCTCCACCCATAGCTGTTTCTTCAGTAGTATATTGTTTATCTACTACTTCATCGGTAACAACGTCACCATATAGATCTGTTAAAACATCTTCTATAATTAATTGTTGCAACATGCTTGTTCCAACAGTTTCTTTCATTGCTTCATAAAAATCGTCTTCCGTGATTTTTCCTGCAGTTGAAGATGCAACAGTACTATCAGAACATCCTGCAATTGTAAGTCCTGCTAGGATAGTAATTGTAACTAGTAATGATTTTTTCATTCCTTAACACATCCATTTCTTTTGATTTACTGTAAAAATAAATTTTTCATAATAACAGCTATAAATATACCATACTCATTTGCATAAAAAAAACTAAAATTCCAATATTTAATTTAAAGTCAATTAAAAATCACACAAAAATCATAAACCTGAATAAATCGCGGATGGTCATGAGTTTTTTTTCATAAATTGGACCAGAATTGCATCAGGAGACGAAAAAAAGATTGAGACTAATATCCCAATCCGACTAAAAAATAATACAATAGCGCTACTTTATTTCATACTTTGGGTTAAATCTTCCATATCAGCTGTTAACTTTTCAGTATGTTCTTGGATGCGGTGCATACGAGGCTCAGCTTCATATGAAAATTCATCAACAGATTCTTTTATATCCTGTGTAAATTCTTCAGCCAGTGTTTTTCCTTCATTTGTTAATTGAGCAATAGCTCCTTTTAAGTCATTGACACTTTTTGAAACATCATTTACGAGTACCGTTGTGTCATCGATATAAGATTTTAATACAACTCTGTTTTCTTTACCAGTATGTGGAGATTTAAGTAGACCGTAAATTCCTCCAGCAGCAGCTCCTAAAAATAGGCCATTCATAAAGTGTTTAGACATTAATACCCCTCCAATTTGCTTTTTATTGTTAACGCTATGCTATCTAATTCTTCAGATGTGAAATTTTTAGAATTATCACCGAAGTGAATAGAAAAATCATCTTGCTCATCAAAACGAGGCAAGATATGTATATGTGAATGGAAAACAGATTGGTAAGCTACTTTACCATTATTATTTATAATATTCATTCCTTTGATTTTAGGATTGGATTTCTTGATTGCTTTTGCAATTTTTGGGATCTTACCGGCAACAGTAGCTGCTAAAACTTCATCGACTTCAAAAATATCGGCTACATGTTTTTTTGGGACCACTAGCGTATGACCGGGTGTAGCTTGAGTAATATCTAAAAAGGCTACTACATCATCATCTTCATAAATTTTTCTGCTAGGTATTTCATTATTGATAATTTTGCAAAAAATACAATCTGTCATTTAGTATCCTTCTTTCTACTATTAAATCTTTATATATAAGGTAAAGTGAACAGAGAAATAGGTTCTCTTGTTTAATAAATGTATCATAAAAGTTAAAGAAAGTGAAACAGTAAAGCATTAAAAGAGAAAAGATTCTCTCCAATTCTTATGGTACAATAACTACAATAACTTGTGCAGAAGGGACTAAAATAATTATGAGTTTAAAAGTATCAAATATCACAGGAGGCTATAGCCAAATTCCTGTATTAAAAGATGTATCGTTTGAAGTAGGTGATGGAAAATTGATTGGGTTGATTGGCTTAAATGGGGCTGGTAAAAGTACGACAATAAAACATATTATTGGACTTTTGCAACCTCAAAAAGGGGAAATCAATATAGACGGTTTGACACTAGGTAAGGATAAAGAAGCCTACCGTAAAAAATTTGGGTTCATCCCTGAAACGCCTGTTTTATATGAAGAACTCACATTAAAAGAACACATTGAAATTACAGCAATGGCTTATGATATACCAATTGAGATTGCTCATGAGCGTGCAAAAAAATTATTAAAAAAATTTAGATTGGAAAATAAAGTAGAATGGTTTCCAGCTAATTTTTCTAAAGGAATGAAGCAAAAAGTTATGATTCTTTGCGCCTTTTTGGTAGAACCAAGCTTATACATTATAGATGAACCTTTTGTAGGTTTAGACCCACTAGGTATCAATGCGCTTTTGGAATTAATGGAAGAGATGAAAAAACAGGGAGCTTCTATTTTGATGTCTACTCATATTTTAGCGACAGCTGAAAGACAATGTGATAGATTTGTTTTATTGCATGACGGTAAAGTTAAAGCTGAAGGTACTCTAGAAGATTTGCGAATGACTTTTAACATGCCAAATGCAACGTTAGATGAACTATATATTCAATTAACAAAAGAAGAGGATAGCAAATGATGATAGAAGTATGGAAGCGACGAGTTAAACAACATCAAAAGAAAATGATGAAATATTTAAAGTATATATTTAATGATCATTTTGTAATTGTTTGTTTATTTTTAGTCGGGGCTATGGGATACGCCTATTCAAATTATTTGAAAACAATAACGTCTTATGATGTAAAAGGTCAATTAATAGGAATAATTATTTTTACAGGAGTACTAAGTATTGGAAAGTTAGCTACACTTATTCAAGCAGCTGATGCTGTGTTTATGCTGCCTAAAGAAGAAGCTATGGAAGAGTATTTTGAACAAGCGAAATGGAGAAGTTTGTGGCTGCCTAGTTTTGCCATCATAGTAACCGTTGGTGCGTTAATGCCGCTGCTAGTTGCAATGTCTGGCTTTGCGTTTTCTGATATGTTTTATTTTGTTCCAATGTTGATCATTTTAAAGGAAACAGATCTCGGCTCGCAAGTTTTAAATTTAAAATTAAAAGAATCAAAAGAATGGATCAAAATACGCTTTCTTTTATTTGGGATTTATTTTATTGTGTCAACCCTTGCCCTTTTTATCAGTCCTATAATAGGATTAGTAGGAGCTGTGGCTGTGGCAGTAAGTTATCGAGTGGTACTCAGTCGGAAAAGTAATGCTCAAACTTATCAATGGGAAAAGATGCTAAAAGATGAATCGAATAGAATGAAAAGAATTTACCAATTTATTAACTTATTTACAGATATTCCAGCATTAAAAGGTTCTGTTAAAAGAAGGGCTTACTTGGATGTTTTTTTAAAAAAGATACAAAAAAACAAGAGCAATGTATATTACTATCTCTATGCTAGAGCCTTTTTGAGAGGCACTGAATACAGTGGCTTGTACATTCGTTTAGTTGGGATTGCGATGTTGCTTAATGGTTTAGGCAGTTCCTTCATATTAAGTGTTTTCTTCACAGTAATCTTTTTGTATTTAACAGGTTTTCAATTGTTGCCGTTATATTTTCATTTTGATAACTTATCGTCAGCTGTGTTATATCCTATAAAACAAAACGATAAACTTCAATCACTTAAAAAACTATTGTCATTATTGATGATGTTCGAAGGATTATTGATTACCGCTGCATCTGCTATACACTTATCATTTATAGAAGTGCTTGTCTTATTGATAGGTAGCGTAGTTTTCAATTTAGGATTTTGCCAATTTTATTTGCCTATTCGAATAAATAAAATGATGAAATTACAGCAATAGTAGAGCAAATAAGACAATCAGTTAAAATTTCAAATGCGTAAGGCACTTTTTTTTGATATGATAGAAAAAAAATAAATCTATTTAGTTTGAAGAAAGAGGTAAAAAAAATGAAAGTAATTTGGAACAATGAAATCGTTGAACGTAGTGAAGTTAAGATCGATATGGAAGATAGAGGCTACCAATTTGCGGATGGAATCTATGATGTTGTACGGGCTTATAATGGTGAATTTTTCACTTTAAACGAACACGTAGATCGATTATTTTCCAGTGCTGAAAAAATCGATTTGGTTTTACCCTTCACAAAAGAGGAATTGAAACAGTTGTTAACCAAATTGATCGAAGTAAACAATATCGATATTGGCAATATATACATGCAATTAACTAGAGGTATTGGGATTCCAAGAAATCATTCATATCCTGATCCTGAGTTAGTTCCGTCAGTTTTTACAGCTACAACTACAATTGTTCCGCGAGATCAAGAAAAAATGGATCGAGGAATGTCTGCTTTTACCGTACCTGATATGCGATGGCTGAGATGTGATATTAAGTCGATTAGTTTACTTGGGAATATTATGGCTAAGCATGAGGCGCATAAAAAGGGTGGGGACGAAGCAATCCTTCATCGTGATGGAGTAGTTACAGAATGCTCATCTTCAAATGTTTGGATGATCAAAGATAATACGATTTATACTCACCCAGATGGAAACCTTGTTTTACCGGGTGTTACCAAAATAATGTTGTTAAAGGTTGCTCGAGAAGCAGGACTATCCGTTAAAGAAGAAGCTTTTACTATTGAGGATCTGAAGAAAGCAGATGAAGTATTTGCATCTAGTACTACTATGGAAGCAATGCCGATAACCTTTATAGATGGGAATCCTGTAGGACAAGGAAAACGCGGATCAGTAGTAGAAAGACTGCAACAATTATATGTAGATGCTGTAGAAGAACAGTGTGGAAAAATAAGATAGAAAACAACTAAGATAATCAGCCAAATATTCTGTTTGGCTGATTTTTTATGAAAAAAATTATAATTTATAAAAATAAAAATTTAGAAATATGAAATAAAATACGTCGAAAACTGCTTCTGTGGGTTCGTACCATCAGTTGTTAGAAAATCAAATAAGTATTTGTAGAAAAAGAACGTATATACGCTTGACGTATCAAGAAAATCTATCTAAAATAGAAAAGGAACAGAAAGATAGATGTCTTTTGTGATATCTATCCTTTTTTTGTCTTAAGTTGCAGGTAGACTAAATAAGAATTTAGTTCTATTAGTTTGACGGGTCTAAGCTTTTTGTTTTTCGAAAAGGACTTTACGATCCCGTTCTGCTTTTCATGTCTGTGTAGAAATGTTTCAGAATATAAAGCAAGGAATGATTCGGTATGGATTTTGAAATAGATTCTGGATGGAAGTTGCATCCCGTTGGTGGTGACACTGGTCAAGCTTATATGGGTACAAGGGCAGAAGAAAAGCTTTTTTTAAAGCGAAATTCTTCACCTTTTTTAGCTGCATTATCTGTTGAAGGAATTACTCCAAGGTTAATGTGGACGAAACGTATTGGCAATGGCGATGTGCTGACCGCTCAAGAGTGGTTGAATGGAAGAGTTCTTACAAAGAAAGAAATGTCTTCACCAGAGGTAGCAAAACTCATTGGTCGAATACATAATTCTGCGACATTAAGAAGAATGCTCGCCCGTGTAGGCGGCGAAGTTGTTACACCAAAACAGTTAATTCAAAAATATGAAGAAAAACTATCATTAGATCTACAAGATCATCCTTTATTATCAGTTATCTTAAAAAAATTAAAAAGTGAAGTAGATTTAATGAGCACAGTTGAAACAAAAGTCTGTCATGGAGATATTTACCGGAAAAATTGGCTTCTATCAGATCAAAATCGACTTTATTTAGTCGATTGGGATTCTGCTATGCTTTGCGATCCAGCTATGGATGTAAGCATGTTACTTTGCCAATATGTCTCAAAAGATAGTTGGGTAGACTGGTTAGAACATTATGATACGGAAGTGACTGAAGAGTTGAAAAGCCGTATTGTATGGTATGCTTTAATGAATTATTTGCTTGAAACAAAAAAACACCATCAAGACACTTGGTTTCATGAAATGAATAAGGATATCATCATGTTGCAAAGTCTTTATCAAGGGAAGAATTTTTTTGAGAAAAGATAAAACTTAGAAGTTTCTTGCAGTTATTTAAATCCTCTTTCTGTTTTTGAAGAGGATTTTTCTATGTAAAACGGTGAAAAGAGTAATGCAAAAATAAACAGACAAACAGAATGGAGAATAAAGAGATGCGTTTAAGATATAAACCAAATGCTCCACAAAAAATTGCTGAATTCCCTCAATATATACCAGAACAACCCGATAATTGGGTAGGTAAATGGCAAGAAAGATTTGACAATGACCGTCCAATTCATATAGAAGTTGGTACAGGCAAAGGACGCTTTATTACTGAAATGGCAAAGCTGCATCCAGAAATCAATTATATTGGTATTGAAATTCAAATGAGTGTCATAGTTGTTGCGTTAGACAGATTGGTTGAAGAAAAATTGCCAAATCTTCAATTGCTGCATGTTAATGGAGGTTCAGTGACACAATATTTTGCAGAAGGAGAAGTTGATCAAGTTTACTTGAATTTTTCTGATCCGTGGCCAAAAAAACGTCATGAAAAAAGACGGTTAATGTATAAAAGCTTTTTAGAAAGCTACGAAAAAATTCTTGTTCCTGAAGGAGAGATCCATTTTAAAACAGATAATCAGGGATTATTCGAATATTCTTTAGTTAGTTTCTCAAAATATGGTATGGTACTTGAACAAGTATGGCTAAATTTGCATGAAAGTGATTTTGAAGGGAATGTTATGACTGAGTATGAAGAGAAATTTTCTTCTCGCGGCAGTCGAATTTATCGCGTAGTTGCGAAATTTCCTAAAAAAATAAATTAAAAAAAAGCGTTAAAACAAGAAGATTTTCTTGTTTTAACGTTTTTTATGTTAGACACGGTATAAATCTAAAATGCTTCCAGTGTAAGCATCCGCAATGAATTCATATTGAATCAATTGGTCTTCTTCAATTCTTGAAATACCACCATAATAAACATCAGTTTTAAGAGCGAATCTTTGTAAAGGGACTTTTTGCAACTCGATCCAAGAGCCTTCTATTGGGCCTTCTTTTAAAAATAAATGTTTAACGTATTTTAAAATGGTGTCTCCATGGATGGTTTTCTTTTTAGTGATTAGCTTATGAAGAAAATAACCACAGGTTAATCCTGCTCCAAAAAGTAAGCCGCTAGCTAAAATATAAGGTGTTGTTTCTTTAGTTTTACAAGCCATATGATAAACTCCCCTATCTAATATATTTTTTTATAGTATACCATGTTTAAAAATAAATGAAATTAAAGCATTCCCACTTAAAATTAGCATGATTTAAGGTATAATGGAATAAATAAAGCTTATAAGGGGGATAGATCACATAGGCAGCAACAAAAAAACTATGTGGGTAGACAATAATGGAAGATAAAACATTTGATTTGATAAAGAAATTAACCGAAGCGCAAGGGACAAGTGGATTTGAACAACGCATACGAGAAATTATGCGT
Organism: Carnobacterium alterfunditum DSM 5972; assembly: GCF_000744115.1. Taxonomy (NCBI): domain Bacteria; kingdom Bacillati; phylum Bacillota; class Bacilli; order Lactobacillales; family Carnobacteriaceae; genus Carnobacterium; species Carnobacterium alterfunditum. The sequence continues at coordinate 1,824,440 of NZ_JQLG01000004.1, forward strand.
AAAGAAATGACTCCTTTAGTAGATGAAGTCGTACAAGATGGACTTGGAGGTATTTTTGGGATACGTAAAAGTAAAGTTGAAAATGCACCAAAAATCATGTTAGCGGCTCATATGGATGAAGTTGGTTTCATGGTAGCTAGTATTTCAAAACAGGGTTTGTTTAGAGTGGTTCCATTAGGCGGTTGGAATCCATACGTTGTATCGGCACAACGATTCACCCTTCAAACAGCTAAAGGAGATTATCCATGTGTCTCTTCATCTGTTCCACCACACTTATTAAGAGATAAAGATGGTAAGAATAATAAATTAGATATCGCTGATATTTTATTTGATGCTGGTTTTGATTCTAAAGAAGAAGCCGAGTCTTTTGGTGTTCGTCCAGGGGACGCAATTGTTCCATCCGTTGAAACAGTTAAAATGGCGAATGGCAAGAAAATTTTAAGTAAAGCATGGGATAATCGCTATGGAACGACAGTTGTTCTCGAAGCTTTAAAAGAATTACATGGTGAAGAATTGCCAAACACCCTGATTGCCGGTGCTAATGTTCAAGAAGAAGTAGGTTTACGTGGAGCGAAAGGTGCTGTTCACCAATTCAACCCTGATTTATTTTTCGCTGTAGACTGTTCACCTGCAGATGATTTAACAGGAGATGAAACTAAATTTGGCCATCTTGGAGAAGGATTCTTATTAAGGATCCAAGATCCAGGAATGATTACGCTAAAAGGAATGCGCGAGTTTTTACTCGATACTGCAGCAACACATAATATCCCCTATCAATATTTTGTTTCTAAAGGCGGCACAGATGCAGGAGCAGCTCACCAAATGAACAATGGAGTACCAAGTGCAGTCATCGGAGTCTGTGCTCGTTATATCCATACTCATCAAACCGTTTTTCACATTGATGATTATGCTGCTGCAAAAGAAATGGTCATTCAAGTTGCCCGTACGCTAGATCGAAGTGCATTTGAAACAATAATGAAAAATAATTAATTAGAAATAGAAAGGGGAAATAAATTGGAATTATTAAGTACGATTGAAGAATTTTATATAATGAGTAAAGAAAGCACAAGAAAGGTGATTTTCTTCTTTACAGCAGATTGGTGCGGAGATTGTCAATTTATCAAACCCGTTATGCCTGAAATTATCGAAAATCATTCTGAAATCGATTTTGTAGAAGTCGATCGTGATAAATTTATTGATTTATGCGGTGATTTATCAATTTATGGAATACCAAGTTTTGTGGCATTTGAAAACGGAGAAGAGGCTGGACGCTTCGTAAGTAAAAACCGTAAAACGAAAGAAGAAATACAACAATTTATAGCTACCCTTTGATTGATTACCTAAAAAAATAAGAGGAGATGTTATTATGTTAGATACACAACAATACCAACGTATCTTGATTGCACTAGACGGAAGTGAATCTTCAGAAAATGCATTTACTAAGGCCGCTAAGATAGCCGAAAGAAACAAGGGCGAATTGATTATTGCTCATGTATTTGATGTGAATGCCTATGCTTTAGGGATGATAGACAATGTAGGTATAAGTGCGTTAGATGCAACAGTAATAGATATTGATAGGAAAAGAATGGAAAAAATGTTAGAAGAACACAAACTAAAAGCTAAAGAATATAACATAGAAAAAGTTCAAGCAATTATGGCACAAGGAAAACCAAAAATCATTCTAGCAAAAGAAATACCTGATGAATACCATATTGATTTAATCGTGGTTGGACAAACAGGTTTGAATGTTGTTGAAAGATGGATGATGGGCAGTGTAAGTGAATATATAATTCGCAATGCTCCATGTGATGTCTTAATAGTACGAAATAAAATACAAGATGAGGAAGATAATAATGATTAGCATTTATAATAAAGAAGGTATTGGGGATACACTTATTGTCATGTTAGATACTAGTGAATCTAAGGAACAAAATTTTGAAAAACAAAATGATATCGTTCGAATTTTTAAAGAAGAGACAAATCAAACAGTTGGATATAATTTTTTTAATTGTTCAAATTTAATTGATGTTAGAACTGGGCAAGTTAGCCTGACTGAAGAACAAGCAAAAAAAATAAATGAAGCGATTATTTCTGCGGGATTCTCTGATGTTTTAGAAACGGAGCAATCCCCCAAGTTTGTTATCGGTGAAGTGAAAGAATGTTTTCCACATCCCGATTCAGATCATTTATCAATTACACAAACTGAGGTAGATAATGGTGAGATTCTTCAAATCGTTTGTGGAGCACCAAATATTGCTCAAGGCCAAAAAGTTGTAGTTGCCAAAGTGGGTGCTATGATGCCTAACGGGATGGCTATCTGGGATGGCGAGTTAAGAGGAGAGCCGAGTTATGGTATGATTTGTTCAGCTCAAGAATTGAATGTGAAAAATCCTTCAGGAAAAAATGGTATTTTAGTTCTGCCAGATTCTGTTATCACAGGTGAAATATTTCAAATAAATTAACTCGAATTAGTCTATAAAAGGCTTGAAAAGCTATCTTTCAAAAAATAGAAATGTATTTTTTGAAAGATAGCTTTTTATAATGTCTTTTTTTATAAGAATATTCCTGAATGATTCATACTTTTTTCAAAAAATAAAAATTAGTGTGTTTTTCACTTCATTCAGGACAGTAGCTTGTTTGGTTTACTGATTTTACTTCAAATTTACAAAGCACTCATTTTTTTGTCAGGCAATTAAGATTTTTGGGCATACTGACCCCTTGGAATGAGCCATTTTTTTTAACTATTGTATTGAGTATGAGTGCTACTCCCATTTAAAATGCTGGATATTCCACAAGATTTTACGAAAGAGTTTCTGATAAACGTGGGAGGAACTGAGTTTCAAAGAGGTTTTCCTTCCCGAATGAACAAGCTTACCTGCCACTTTAAATAAGAACAAGCGAATGGTTGATACTTGAAAACCTTTGGTTTCTTTCGTAAAACAAAGAGTACGCATAAAATTGACCATGTTATAAGCTAGTACGCTCACCATCATGCGTGCATGATTTTCTAAGAAACGAGGGCTGTCGGTTTTATCGAAATAAAACCCATTTTTGGCCTCTTTAATATAATTTTCCATGGTTCCTCTTTTAGAATAAGTTTGAAAGACCGCTTCTGCAGAAATATCTTCTGATAAATTAGTTACGATAAATTCATGTCGAGCAATCAATTCTGTTGCTTCACGCGTAGATTTAATACAAACTCTTCGTGAATGTGACCAGCTCTTCGCTTGATAGAGTACAGAAGCGTAGTGAACTTCTTTTCTATACCAATCGTGTTGATCATCTATAGAGATAAATTGCTCAGCGATTTTGCCTAATTTGCGATTCGATTTCAATCGAATAACATAAAAATTTCGACGTTCTTCACATAGCTCATATAATTCAGGAGTTGCAAAACCACTATCGGCACGCACTAGAATAGAACTTACAGGTACGGTTTCTTGATAATGGTCAAAAAGTGGTTGGACAAAATCTGCCACACCATTGGATGTGTACACGTTACCAGAACGAAGTTCTGCTTTCAATAAATCACCGGTCAAGCCTTCAAAGGCAACTAGCGGATGATAGCCATTCGTTTGGTAATGAGCGTTATAATTCGAATTTTCTTGATTCCCGAAGGTATCCGAATGAGTTGAGTCTAAATCAAAAATCATCTCAGTTGTATTACGTGCAGTCCGTACTTTATCAAGCAGGATTTGATTGACTTCTTGCAATTGGAAAATATTTTCTTGATTTAACCGATCCCAAAAGCGAGAAATAGACGGTTGTGAAGCAAGTTGTTCTTTAGCTAATAGGCTCTGGAAAATGGGATCTTTTGATAAAATGTCAGCCGAAGAATCTGTTTGATAGCCACCAATCAATTGAAAAATAATTTGTTCAATTATCGCCTGATTAGTATGTTTATGATAAAGTCGATTATCATTAATGATGAGGTTTTGTTTTAAAATATTAGAAAAATTAATGGTGTGCATAAACTCCTTAACTAATATTAACCCGGAATCTGAGGATAAATTACCACCAGAATGTGATACCGAAATGTTTGAATTGAAAAGTAACCGATTTTCATGTAAAATTGCCATAGAGAGAACCCCTTTCTTTGGTTACGTTTAGGTGATTTAACCATAACAGATTGGGGTTTTTTTTGCACACCCAAAGGGTGTTGAGAAATCCAGCTTAAACTAGCGCTAGAACAGTTTTTCCAGAGCATTTCAAAAAAAGTATGAATTATTCAGGATATTGTATGTTTCTTAAAGAATGCACCTATAATCACTTTATTTTTTATGGTAAACTAAGATTTGGATTGAGGTAGGAAAGGAGGGTCATCATGCCTAAATATGATGGACCTAGTTATCAAAATAATCAAGATAGTCAAAAAAAATTCAAATTTCCTTTCTATCGTGACGTAAAGAAAGTAACGAGTGAGGAAGAGTCTTTTAAAACTTCCCATTTAAAAAATAATGACATTCAGTCAACTAAACAATTAATAGAAAAGAATAAAAAAAGTTCGGAAGTTGATTTTATAACTTTTCAAAAAGACAACACGTCCGTTAGAAATTACCTCTCCACCATTAGCAGAGAGGAACAAAAGAAACAGAATGAACTGAAAAAACAAAAAAAGCAATTTGAAAAAAGAATCAAGCAAACGACTTATTCAAAAGAATCTTTAAAACATGTGGCTACACCTTTTCAAGAAGGAAGAAGTTCGACTCCTTTTAAAGTTCAAAAGGTTCCTTCTCCTTATTATGGTTTTCAGGAAAGATCAACTGAAAAGGATGAAGAAACGGATTATTTGGAAATTCTTACAGAGTTAGAAAAAGAGCCGGAAGATCGTTTATTATTTGAAGAATATCTATTAGATAAAAAAGATTTGTTTTTTGATCAAAAAGAAGAAGCGGTACAAGAAATAGAAGTCATCCAAGAAGTAGCAGAAGTAGAAGAATTTGAAGTCATGCAAGAAACAGAAGAAGTAGAAGAATTTGAAGTTATGCAAGAAGCAGAAGAAATGGAAGTTATCCAAGAAACAGAAGAAGCAGAAGAATTGGAAGTCATGCAAGAAGAAGAACTGGAAGTTATCCAAGAAACAGAAGAAGCAGAAGAATCGGAAGTCATGCAAGAAGAAGAACTGGAAGTTATCCAAGAAACAGAAGAAGTAGAAGAATCGGAAGTTATCCAAGTAGCGGAAGCGTTACAAGAATCAGAACCAAAAGAAATTAAAAAAATGGACGAAATTTCAGGAAATGAAGAAGATGCTGTCAATAAGTCTAAATTAATAGTTCCAACTAAAACTTTACGTCCTGCTAAGAAAAAGCGTGGATTATCTCGTTCATTAGCAGGTATGATTGAGGATGAGCAAAACATTCGTCTTAACCGTGGGAAAAATATTGCAAGATATTTTGGTGAAGGAACTGCTATACCAAAAAAAGTCAGACAACCTATTAGTCCAACTCGAGTCTCTAATAAAATCAAGCCTAAGAATTCTGAAGAAATTGAAAACATGGAACTAATGGCTGCGTTAAGTCGAATGAATTATTTAGATAAGCAGACATTTCCGACCAATGATATGGAACAACCAGAAAAAATAGAGCAGTCAATTGAAGTACAACCAGAAGTACAACCAGAAGTTCAGATGGATACAAATGATATGGCTGAAACTCTTATCGGAATAGTTGAAGAAGAAAATCCTATTACTAGTGCTAGTGTAGAAGTAATAGCAGCCGAGAAAGAGATAGAAGATACAGTGGGAAATAGCAATGAATCAATAGAGATGAGTGAAGAAATATATGATGAGAATTATATGTTTCCATCAGTAGATCTTTTACTTCGCCCTGTGAAACTCGAACCGAACGCAATTGATGACTGGGTGTTAGGTCAAGCAGAAATATTGAATGAGACATTAGATGCATTCAATATTCATGCTCAAGTTATCGGTTGGACGATTGGACCAGCAGTTACTCAATTCGAACTTCAATTAGGTCGTGGTGTAAAAGTTAATAAAATAACAAACCTATCGGACGACTTGAAACTTTCATTAGCTGCAAAAGATATTCGTATTGAAGCTCCAATTTTAGGGAAAAGTTCAGTAGGCATTGAAATTCCAAATAAAAAATCTAGACCGGTCATGCTATCAGAAGTTATGGAAAGTAAAGAGTTTATAGAAAGTGATTCTCCTTTAACGGTAGCTATTGGGGTTAATATCGCAGGAGATGCGGTAGTTTCCACTATTGATAAGATGCCTCATGGACTGATTGCTGGTGCAACTGGTTCAGGTAAAAGTGTCTTTATTAATTCAATTTTAATAAGCTTACTGTATAAAGCTACGCCAAGTGAAGTGAGATTAATTTTAATTGATCCAAAAGCAGTTGAGTTGGCTCCTTATAATGAAATTCCTCATTTACTTTCACCGGTTATTTCTGAACCTAAAGCAGCAAGTGAAGCTTTAAAATGGGCAGTAAACGAAATGGAAGAGCGTTACCAAAAATTAGCTGCAGCCGGTGTTCGAAATATTCAACGATTTAATGAAAAAGCGAAAGAACATAAAGAATTTGGTTTGAAAATGCCTTATATAGTGATTGTCATCGATGAGTTAGCCGATTTAATGATGGTTGCTAGTAACGATGTGCAAGATTCTATTGCACGAATTACGCAAAAGGCTAGAGCAGCAGGTATTCATTTAATTGTAGCCACACAACGTCCTAGCGTGGATGTCATTACGGGTACAATAAAAAATAATATTCCAACTAGAGTAGCCTTTATGGTATCTAGCCAAGTAGACTCACGCACCATTCTAGATACTGGTGGAGCTGAAAAACTACTTGGTAGAGGAGATATGTTGTTTCAAGAAAATGGTTCAGGGCGTCCAATACGTGTGCAAGGTACGTATGTTGAAAAAGAAATAGAACGAATCGTCAAACATGTAAAAGATCAACGGCCCGCAAGGTATCTTTTTGAACCAGAATCTCTGATGGCAAAATTAGAATCAGTAGAAGGTAAAGATGATTTGTTTGAAGATGTACTGCCATATATTGTTTCAGAAGGGCAGGTATCGGCTTCAGCACTTCAGCGTAAATTTAAAATAGGATTCAATCGAGCAGCTAATTTGATTGAGTCGCTAGAAAGCCAGAATTTTATATCAGGACATAAAGGATCAAAACCGCGAGAAGTATTTTTGACTAAGGTAGATTATGAAGAAAAATTTCTATAAATAAGTTAAGTAAAGGTGAGAAAATTAATTTTTTCTCCTTTATTTGACATTTTTAAATATAAGTGTACTAAATTTCAGTTATAAAAATTATATTAAAAAGATATGTCAATTATTTAATTGAATCCGTTCACAATATTTCATTCTATCAAGAGTGAGAGGAATTAAAGGTTTAAAGTGTGCTATTAAATTATTTCATGGTATACTAAATTCGTTGTAATTTTGTCTTTTTTGACTAATAACAAGCGGTTCAGCTTAGCCATCAATTTATGAAACAAGATGGAAATTTACTTTATTGCATCTTTTTACGCAAACTTAAAAGAACGAACTGGGGCGTTACACAAAAAAATGCTCTTAAATTGTAGCAGTCAGAAAGAAAAAGTTGAATTTACGAATATGGAGGAAATAAAGTAATGAATAAAGAAACAATTTATCATTTCGTTGGTATTAAAGGTTCAGGTATGAGTGCTCTTGCTTTGATTTTGCACGATAAAGGATTCAAAGTTCAAGGTTCTGATATAGAAAAATATTTCTTCACTCAAAAAAATATAGAAGAAGCTGAAATTCCAATTTTTAATTTTAATAAAGAAAATATCAAGCCAGGCTTAACCGTTATTTCTGGAAATGCCTTTTCAGACGACCATGAAGAGATTGTTGAGGCAAATGAAATAGGTTTAACTGTTATACGTTACCATGATTTTCTTGGACAGTTTATTGGTCAATTCAATAGTGTTGCTGTTACTGGTTCACACGGTAAAACAAGTACTACAGGTTTATTGGCGCATGTGTTAAGTTCACTTAAAAACACAAGTTATTTAATAGGAGATGGAACAGGTCATGGTGTACCTGATGCAGATTTCTTTATATTAGAAGCCTGTGAATACCGTCGTCATTTTTTAGCCTATCAACCAGATTATGCTATTATGACAAATATTGATTTTGATCATCCTGACTACTATAGCAGTATCGATGATGTCTTTGATGCTTTCCAATCAATGGCTAATCAAGTGAAGAAAGCCATAGTTGCTTGTGGAGACGATGAACAACTTGAAAAACTTCAAGCTAATGTGCCAATTCTATACTATGGTTTTGGGGATCATAATGATTTTCAAGCTAAAAATATGACTCGTTCAACAACGGGCTCTACTTTTGATGTTTATGTACGAGATGAGTTCTACGGGCATTTTGATATCCCTATATTTGGTAAACACAATATATTAAATGCACTTAGTGTGATAGCTATTTGTCAATATGAAAATATTGATAAAGAGGGTGTAATAGAAAATCTAAAGACATTTAAAGGCGTTAAGCGCAGATTTACTGAAAAACAAATGTTGGATATGGTGATCATTGATGATTATGCACATCATCCATCTGAAATTCGAGCAACAATTGATGCAGCTCGTCAAAAATATCCAGATAAAGAAATTATCGCTATTTTTCAACCACACACATTCACTAGGACAGTGGCATTGCTGAGTGAATTTGCGGAGTCGCTGAATTTGGCCGACTCGATTTATTTATGTGATATTTTTGGATCAGCACGTGAAAATCAAGGAGATATTACAATTCAAGATATGGTTGATAAAATCGATAATGGAGCGGTCATATTAAGTGAAGAGAATATGTCACCATTATTGGAACACCATGATGCAGTAGCTATTTTTATGGGTGCTGGAGATGTTCAAAAATTTGAATTGGCCTATGAAACATTGTTAAGCCATTCATCATTAACAAATTAATGAAATAAAAAACGAGAGCAGGAAAATATTGTTTAAACAATATTTTTCTGTTTTTTTTTGTTGAAGCTGATTTCAAGCGTGTTGGCTATCTGCCTGTTTTTTTGTTAAAATAATAACGCTAAGTAAGATCAGAAAATAGATTTAAAAAAAAGAACAGACTAAAATAGTTGGCAATAATAGTAGTAACTAAAAGTAGTGACCAAAAGGAGATTTCTTATGAATGAGAAAAAAAAATTAGTTCTAATCGATGGGAATAGTGTAGCATATAGAGCCTTCTTCGCGTTGCACTCTCAATTAGAGAGAATGAAAAATAAAAATGGATTACACACTAACGCATTATATGGATTTCATAATATGATTGACAATGTTTTAACAAAAGAAAAACCAACTCATATATTGGTCGCTTTTGATGCTGGAAATACGACATTTCGTCATAGTTATTTTGAAGCTTATAAAGCTGGACGTTCAAAAACACCAGGAGAATTTTCAGAACAAATGCCTTATTTGAGAGATTTGTTGGACGGATTTGGTATCAAACATTATGAATTGAAAAATTTCGAAGCAGATGATATTATTGGAACTTTGGCAACACAAGTTGATCCAACTATTTATGATGTAGTGGTTATTTCTGGAGACCGAGATTTAACACAATTGGCAAAAGAAAATGTGCGTGTTGATATCACGGTAAAAGGGGTCAGCGAATTAAAAGGTCACACAATTGAAACCATCCAAGAAGAGATGGGCATTAGCCCACTACAAATCATTGATATGAAAGGCTTAGCTGGGGATGCTTCGGATAATATACCAGGAGTAACTAAAATTGGTGAAAAGACGGCCCTTAAACTGTTGAAAGAATACGGTTCAGTAGAAGGAATCTATGAAAATATTGATTCATTAAAGAAAAGTAAGATGAAAGAAAATCTTATAAATGAAAAAGAAATAGCATTGTTAAGTAAAAAATTAGCAACTATCGATACCGAAGCTCCAATCGAAATCAAAATTGACGATTTAATTTTTTCTGGATCACACATGGAAAAACTTATAGCTTTTTATCGAGAAATGGATTTTAATTCTCATCTAAGTAAATTAGATACTTCTGAATATGACGCTGAACAAAATAACCAAAAAGAAGAAATTTCATATAAAATAGTGAGCGAAATTACAGCAGACATGTTTAATGATGATATGGCTCTTTACGTTGAAATGTTAGAGGATAACTATCATACGTCTCCAATTTTTTGCATAGGATGGGGCGATGATAAACAAATATATATTGCAGAACCTGAAATAGTTTTCGCTTCAGAAGATTTTAAAAGTTGGGCGAGTAAAGCAGAGGCTAAAAAACAAGTATTTGATGCCAAAAGAACCTATGTAGCTTTAAAGAGACAAAATATTGATATCACATCTATTAATTTTGATATCTTATTAGCCTCTTATCTACTGAATACCAAGGACAATAGTAAGGATTTATCTGAAGTTGCTATAGAACATGATTATTATGAAGTCTCTTCTGATGAAAGTGTCTATGGAAAAGGTGCAAAGCTTGCTATTCCGGAAGAAAAATCAGTAACATACGATCATATAGCAAGAAAAATAAAAGCAATCCGCGTTTTAAGCAAACAATTGAATGATAACTTAGAAGAAAATGAGCAAACTAAGTTGTTTAATGAAATGGAATTGCCTTTATCATTTATTTTAGCTGATATGGAACTTACTGGAGTAAAAGTAAATGACAAACGCCTAATGGAAATGAAAGAAGAATTTGCCATTCGACTAAATGATATTGAACAGCGAGTTTATGAATTAGCTGGTGAAAAATTCAATTTAAATTCACCAAAACAATTAGGTGTTATTTTATTTGAAAAGATGGGATATCCTGTCATCAAAAAAACCAAAACAGGTTATTCAACTGCAGTTGATGTTTTAGAGCAATTAAGAGAACAAGCACCTATTGTAGAGCACATTTTAGATTATCGACAAATTGCTAAAATCCAATCAACCTATATAGAAGGATTACTGAAAGTGATCGATAAAGAAACGGGTAAAATTCACACACGCTATATGCAGACGGTTGCACAAACTGGTCGTTTAAGTTCGGTTGACCCTAACCTGCAGAATATCCCGATTCGATTAGAAGAAGGTAGAAAAATCAGGCAAGCTTTCATTCCTAGTCATGAGGGTTGGAAAATCTTTGCATCTGATTACTCACAAATCGAATTGCGTGTATTGGGACATGTTTCAAATGATACACTATTAAAAGAAGCTTTTATTGAGGGTCAAGATATCCACTCAAGTACGGCTATGCGTGTTTTTGGTATTGCTTCTCCAGAAGAAGTTTCCCCTGAAATGCGACGCAGAGCTAAAGCAGTTAACTTCGGAATTGTCTACGGCATAAGCGATTATGGCTTATCACAAAACTTAGGTATCAGTCGAAAAGAAGCACAACAGTTTATTGATACGTATTTTGAAAAGTATCCAGGTGTAAAAACGTACATGGAAGATATTGTGAGAGAGGCAAAAGATAAAGGGTTTGTTGAAACGCTTTTCCAACGCCGTCGTTATTTACCAGAAATAAACTCTCGAAATTTCAATTTACGCTCATTCGCTGAAAGAATAGCAATCAACACACCTATCCAAGGTAGTGCAGCAGACATTTTAAAAATTGCTATGATCAAAATGGATAAAAAATTAAAAGAATTAAATATGAAAGCAACCATGTTGTTGCAAGTTCATGATGAACTTATTTTTGAAGTGCCCGAAGATGAAATAGAACAATTAGAAGCATTAGTAGTTGAAGTTATGGAAGGGGCAGTAGAATTATCTGTTCCGTTAAAAGTTGATAGCAATAGTGGGAAAAGTTGGTATGAAGCCAAATAATAACTGAAGTGTTTCAGCTGTGTTCGTTCGCAGCAGAAACACTTTTCTATATGTAGAGAGGAGGTAGAAATTTGCCAGAATTGCCAGAAGTTGAAACGGTTAGAAAAGGTTTAGAAAAACTTGTGTCAGGGGCAAGCATAAAATCCGTTGATGTATACTGGGATCGGATTATTTCTGGTTCTATCGCAAGCAGTGAATTTAAGCAGCTTCTAACAGGTGAAAAAATTATTGGCTTTGATCGACGTGGTAAATATATTATCTTTCATTTTAGGCAGTGGGCGATGGTTTCACACCTGCGTATGGAAGGTAAATATGAGGTAGAAGACTCATCAAAGCCACTCAAAAAGCACACGCACGTAGTTTTTCACTTAGCTGATGGGAGAGATTTACGTTATTTAGATGTACGCAAATTTGGCCGAATGACTCTTGTACCTTTAGGGGAAGAAATCAGTATGACAGGGATAAGATTACTTGGACCAGAGCCTACTGAAGAAACATTTGATGAAACAACTTTTTATAATAATTTGCAAACTAAAAAAAGAGCAATCAAACCGCTTTTATTGGATCAAAAGATCGTAGCTGGTTTAGGAAATATTTATGTAGATGAAGCACTTTTTCTAGCCAAAATACATCCATTAAGGATTGCAAACAGCTTGAAAAAAGATGAAGTTTCTCAGTTACACAAAGCAATCATAAAAGTACTTGGTGATGCAGTTGAAGCGGGCGGAACGACTATTCGCAGCTACCAAAATGCGTTAGGGGAAGCGGGAACCTTTCAAGTGAATTTATCGGTCTATGGTAAAAAAGGAATTCCCTGTATTCATTGTGGTACGCCAATAGAAAAAATAAAAGTTGCACAAAGAGGGACTCATTTTTGTTCTAAATGTCAACGATTGGCAGCTGATCAGTGAAAAAAGGGGAGATAAGATGACTGTGATTTTAGGTTTAACAGGGGGGATTTCCACAGGAAAATCAACTGTAAGCAAGATATTCAAAGAGCAAGGCTATCCAGTAGTAGATGCAGATGTTGGAGCAAGAGAAGTAGTGAAACCAGGAACAGATGGTTTAGAAAAAATAAAAAAAGAATTTGGAAATAAGGTTATTCTGACAGATGGTACATTAGATCGTACTGCTTTGGCTAAAATCATATTTGATGATGTGGAAAAGAGAGAGTTGCTGAATAAAATGTTGTCACAACATATTCATCAATGGATCGTAACTAAAAAGAATGACTACCTGAAGCAAGACCCAGCAATCATTGTTCTGGATATTCCCCTTTTATTTGAAATGGGTTATGAAAATGAAGTGGATCAAATTATGGTGGTAGCTACATCAGAGGAGATCCAATTAAATCGATTAATGAAGAGAGACAATATTGAAAAAAAAGAAGCAACTCAAAGGATCAATTCCCAGTTGCCTATTTCAAAAAAAGTCATTCTTGGAGATATTATAATTGATAATAGCGGGACGATCGAAAATACAAAAAAACAAGTTTTAGACTGGATAAACAAAAATAAAGACTGATAAGAGCATAAATAGTAAGGCGAAAAGAACAATCATTTATGGATTGTTCTTTTCGCCTTACAGTCAAAGGATTACCTCGTTTTTAAGCGGTTTTATCTCTGGTTGTTGTATGGTATAATAGAGTAAACATTTTCGTGCGAAATTAGTGTAGATACGAATGACACTTAAGATAGGGATGATAAACATGCAATGTCCACGCTGTCAAAATAATAATTCTAAAGTTGTCGATAGTCGTCCAGCAGATGATGGTCGTGCTATTCGCAGAAGAAGAGAATGCGAAGCTTGCAAGTTTCGTTTTACTACATTTGAAAGAGTAGAAAAAACACCTCTTTTAGTCATTAAAAAAAATGGCACTAGAGAAGAATTTAATCGAGAAAAAATTTTAAGAGGTCTAATACGCTCTTGTGAAAAACGTCCAGTAGCAATGGAACAAGTTGAAAAAATAGTAGATGAAGTAGAAAACCAAATCAGAGGATTAGGTGAAAATGAAATTTCCTCTGCTATTATTGGGGAGTACATTATGGAGAAATTAGCTGATATTGATGAAGTAGCTTATATCCGTTTTGCTAGTGTTTATCGCCAGTTTAAAGATATGAGTGTCTTTTTGAAAGAATTACAAGAATTTGAAAGAAAAAAAGCTGGAAAAATTAATTGAGATAGAAAGGTATGAGTCATTTTGGGGTATCCATGGAAAAACTTAAGTCCTAAAGATGGTTTTTTAGTAAAACAACAAGCTTTACTTTCGGATATCGATCAAAAAATTCTAACTTTTTTGTATCAACCTCTAATAGGGACTGCAGCATACAGTCTTTATATGACATTGTGGACTGAGATAGAAGAAGAAGCCTACTGGAGTGAAGGTGTCTTACATTCTGAGCTATTAGCATTGCTCAATATCGGTATTCCTGAGCTATACCAAGCTAGAATTAAGCTGGAAGCAATTGGATTGCTTAAAACGTATCTTCAAACAGATCCGACCAAACTAATAATATATGAATTGCAAGCTCCTCAAACAAGTGATGTCTTTTTTAAAGATGACTTGTTGAGCTTATTATTATTAGAAAGAGTAGGAGAACGAAAGTTTAAAAAATTAAGAAATCGATTTATTATTGAAAGTATAGATAAAAAGAAGTTTCAAGAAGTCACGAAGTCTTTTTTAGATGTTTTTCAATTTGATACTGAATTATTAAAACGAGAAAAAGAACTGCTGAAAGAACCTGTTTCATATATCGGTAAAACAAGTTCTTCAAATCCTAAAATCGATTCGAAAACATTTGATTTGAAGTTTTTTTATGCAGGATTGAATCAGCAATATATTAATCGCTCTTCTATTACTAAAGAAATAGAAGAAGCGGTACTGGTGTTGCATACATTATACGGATTAGATGAATTAGCGTTGCAACAATTTGTGCTGAATGCTTCAGATATTGAAACAGGTCAAATTGACGAAAAAAAAATGAAGAAGCTAGCATATGATGATTATCATAATAAAAACCAACAAAATATTTCTTTAAAAGATGTGGTAGAAAAAGATATACAAGTTGATTCTAACCAACAACAAATGCGTGAGAATGAACTGACCCAAAGAGGTTTAACAAAAGAGGATATTGCAGTTATTGAAGTGAGTGAGCAAATAAGTCCGGTTGATTTTATGAACTCTATAAAAGATCAAAAGGGTGGTTTTGTAACAAAACATGAAGAGTGGACTTTGGAAGAAATCGTTAAGAAAGCTAATTTACCGACCTCAGTTATCAATATCCTGATTCATTATATTTTAGTTGTGAGAAACAACCCAACACTTGATCAAAAGTTAGCTTATAAAATTGCAAATGACTGGGCGCAAGAAAAAGTAGTCGCACCTGAAGAAGCTATTCATAAAGTGAAAAAAATGTATTTAGAAAATTCTGAGAAAAGACAACAACAAGAAAATCGTAGTAAAACTTACGCACAAAATAGAAATAAAGGTAGTTATGGCAAGCAAACGACTATAAGGAAAGAAACGCTTCCTGATTGGGCTAAAGCAGAAAATAACCAAACAGAAGAAACGCCAATGAGTGAAGAAGAGAAACAATCCTTTATGGAACGTTTGAAACGAATACAAAATTTTGGCAAAGAAGGTGAATAGTAATGGAAGATATTGGTGAGAGTCTGACACGAATGATCAAGGAACGAAACTTGAATCATAAATACGAGGAATTGATCCAAGAAGTATTAGATGATCAAGATGTAGCTGAATTTATTGAAGAAAATCGTCAAAAACTTAGTAATGAAGCAATTGTCAAAAGTTATGCTAAGTTGTATGAATATGTGCAAGAAAAAAAGAAATTTCATTTAAAAAAAGGAATGATGGCACCAGGCTACCATCCTAAATTAGTTTTGAACTACCATTACATTGATGTAACTTATGTGCCTTCTGCTGAATTGATAGCTAAACAAAAAGAATTAGAAATTAAAAATCGGATTTATTCTATGGATATGCCTAAAGATGTTCGTAATGCAAAATTAGCTGATTTTGAGATGACTGATGAACGAAGACTAGCTGTTTCAGAAGTATATAATTTCATTCATGACTATTTGACTAATCCAAAAGAATTTTATAAAGGGTTGTATTTACAAGGCTCGTTTGGTGTTGGCAAAACCTATTTATTAGGAGCGCTAGCACACGAACTGGCAGAAAAAGGTTTTTCTACTACCTTGATGCATTTCCCATCGTTTGCAGTAGAAATGAAACAGTCTATCGGTAAGAATAACACAGGCGAAAAATTAGAGTTTGTCAAAAAAGCGCCCATACTAATGCTTGACGATATTGGTGCCGATTCAATGTCTAGTTGGATACGTGATGATGTATTAGGAGTAATTTTACAGTACCGAATGCAAGAACAATTGCCTACTTTTTTCTCTTCTAATTTTGATATGAAGCAACTTGAAGAAGAACATTTAAGAGTAACTCAAAGAGGCGAAGATGAGCCATTAAAAGCCAAGAGGATTATGGAACGGGTTCGTTATTTAGCTAAAGAAGTTAAAATGACGGGTTCTAATCGACGCCATCTTCAATAGAGAAATGAACAAATAAACATTATCCCCTTGAAATTAAAATTAAAAAGTGCTTTAATGATAGGTATAAAAGAAATCATTGAGAAAGACACCTAAACTTGGTTGCGATTTTTTAGAGAAGAAAACATTTGCTGAGAGTTTTCTAATTTCGTTCTTGTTTTGACCCCTTTCGAGTGCCGCTGTGAACTTTTTCCGTATTAGCAGTTGGTCGTTTAGCTAGCGTTAACAGCTTAGAGTGAATTTAGTGTATTTGCTAAATTCTGAATCTGGGTGGAACCACGTAATGAACGTCCCGTTTATAGTATTTAATATACTATAGATGGGACTTTTTTTGTTTTTTAGCTGAATAAAGATAGTATTTTAAAATTAGATCATGGAGGAATATACTATGTCAGAAATTAAAATCACATTTCCAGATGGAGCGGTAAAAGTCTTTCCTACTGGTTCATCTACAAAAGATATTGCTGAAAGTATCAGCAAAGGATTAGCTAAAAAAGCACTAGCTGGTAAGTTTAATGGGGAATTAGTTGATTTAGTACGCCCGCTAGAAGTAGATGGTGAGATTGAAATCATTACACCAGATCATGAAGATGCATTACAGATCATACGTCATTCAACGGCTCATTTAATGGCAAATGCCTTACGTCGTTTGTACCCAGATATAAAATTTGGAGTAGGTCCTGGAATTTCAACTGGATTTTACTATGACACAGACTCTGAAACTCCGATTACTGAAGAGGATATTCCAAAAATCGAAGCTGAGATGATGTCAATCGTAAAAGAGAATAACCCAATTGTCCGCAAAGAAGTTTCTAGAGAAGAAGCCTTAGAAATATTCAAAGATGATCCTTACAAAGTCGAATTAATTACAGACCTTCCAGAATCAGAAAAAATCACGGTTTATGATCAAGGAGATTTCGTAGATCTATGTCGTGGAGTTCATGTTCCTTCAACAGGCCGCATTCAAGTATTTAAATTATTGTCTCTTGCTGGTGCTTATTGGAGAGGTAATTCGGATAACAAAATGATGCAACGGGTTTATGGAACAGCCTTTTTCGATAAAAAAGATTTAAAAGAGTTTATCCAAATGCGTGAAGAAGCTAAATTACGTGATCACCGTAAATTAGGTAAAGAACTAGATTTATTTATGCTTTCTCCAGAAGCTGGTTCGGGGTTGCCTTTTTGGTTACCAAAAGGTGCTACGATCCGTCGCACGATCGAACGTTACATTACCGACCGTGAGATCAGTTTAGGTTATCAACATGTTTATACACCGATTTTGGCTGATGTAAACTTATACAAAACATCCGGTCACTGGGATCACTATCATGATGATATGTTCCCACCTATGGATATGGGAGACGGCGAAATGCTTGTCTTGCGTCCGATGAACTGTCCTCATCATATGCTGGTTTACAAAAATGATGTGCACAGCTATCGTGAATTGCCGATTCGAATTGCTGAATTAGGCCAAATGCACCGTTACGAAAAGAGTGGGGCCTTATCTGGATTACAACGAGTGCGTGAAATGACTCTGAATGATGGTCATACATTTGTACGTCCTGATCAAATTGAAGAAGAATTCAAACGAACATTGGAATTGATGTTAGCTGTATATGGAGACTTTAATATTACTGATTATCGTTTCCGTTTAAGCTACCGAGATCCTAAAAATACAGAAAAATATTTTGATGATGATGATATGTGGGAAAAAGCTCAAATGATGCTTAAGACAGCAATGGATGATATGGAATTAGATTACTTTGAAGCAGAAGGAGAAGCAGCCTTTTATGGTCCAAAACTAGATGTGTTAGTAAAAACAGCTATCGGGATTGAAGAAACACTTTCAACGATCCAATTAGACTTTTTGCTTCCAGAACGGTTCGACCTAACATATGTAGGAGAAGATGGCGAAAATACTCACCGTCCGGTAGTTATCCATCGCGGAATCGTTTCTACAATGGAGCGCTTCGTAGCTTACTTGATCGAAGAATACAAAGGGGCGTTTCCTACTTGGTTAGCACCAGTTCAAGCTACAATAATCCCAGTTAACTTAGATATGCATACTGATTATGCGTATGAGATCAAAAAACAAATGGACAGTATTGGGATGCGCGTGGAAGTTGATGAACGGAATGAAAAAATGGGCTATAAAATCCGTGCCTCTCAAACACAAAAAATACCTTATCAATTAGTTGTTGGAGATAATGAAGTTCAAGACAACACAGTTGCTGTACGCAAGTATGGTGAGAAAACTACTGAAACAATTGCATTAAGTGATTATTTAGAAAAAGTTTCAGCAGAAATTAAAAACTTCAGTAAATAAGTGATATTAATGATAAATAGCTAGTAAATGAACTATGAGATTATGATAAAGCTTAGAAGATAGTATGTACTGAAATTATTTTTGAACTGGGATTTGTTTAGTTAGTTTCGCAAATACCGCTCGATTTTTTCTTTGCCTACGAGATATTTGTTGTGATCAACTTGATTCTCAATTTTTGGCAAGCATAGCTATACTGTGTAAAAGTAAAATGGACTCTATAGAATGGACACTACAAAAAGGTGCTCTCTATAGGGTCTATTTTTGTATACTGATATAAAGAAGAATAAGGTGATACTTGAAGAAACGTTACTTTTCTCAAGTCCACAATCTACATCACTTGCACTTCGTGCAGAAAGGAGTAGCTATTTATAGAAGCAGGATTTGATCCGGAAATGATTGGTAAAAGTAGGATAAGATCAATCGTTCTTTGTACATTAAAAACATGAAAATCAGAGGGTTAATCGATGAACTATGAATAAGTGATAGGGTATAATGAACTTAATAAAAAAGATGTAGAGAGATTGGAATCTCTCGGTTATAAGAATTCTGTTATATTATTTGAGACATTGAGTTCATCTGATAAAAAAACTGAAATTATCAATGACTATGGATTTGAACCGGAGTTTATTGAATCTATTCATACTTTGATTGATCTCACAAGAATTCAATGGGGCAGTCCTAATTTTGCCAGGATGTTAGTTTCTGCCGGATATACTAATGCAAAAATGGTCTCAATGGCTGGTGCAGACGAATTATGTGGCAAACTTGATAAGGTGAATAAAGAAAACAACTATTTTAAAATGAAAATTGGCCTTAGAGATATCAAACGGCTAGTGATAGCGACGTCATATGTTTCATGAATAAGGAGGAAAGAACTATGAAAATAATGGTAACCGGTGGTACGAATGGAATGGGAAAAGGCGTTGCTAAAGTATTAGCAGCTACTGATGACCACTCACATGAAATAATTATTTTGTGCAGATCGAGAGAACTTGGCGAGAAAGTAATACAAGAATTTAAGGAAACGACTCTCAATGAAAAAGTGTCACTAATTATATGTGACCTTACAAAACTAAGTGATGTTCACAATGCGATAAATGAGATTCAAAGTAAACATACTTTTCTGGATGGAATATTTATTAATGCCGGATTAGGCTATGCTGCCAAAAGAGTAGAAACAGAAGACGGTATGGATCCACATTTTCAAGTCAATTATTTATCTCATTTTATGTTGACCTTAAACTTATTGAGCTTATTGGAAAGGTCTCAAAGCGGAGGTAGAGTCATTTTTAATGTAACAGAAGGAGGTGAAATATATTGGGATGATATGCAAATGAAAATTGATTGGGGGTACGAAGCTGGTATCCAACAGGCAATGGTTGCCAAAAGAATGTTTCTTGTGAAATTACATGATTTATACAAAAATAAACATAATACAAAAATATCATTTATCGGCTTTCAAATCCCTAAAACTGTGTGGAGCAACCAATTAAATATTATCCCTGCACCTATGAGAATGATGGCAACTTTGATGAAGTTATTTGGAAGGTTTATTACGATAGAAGAATGTGGAGAAATGATGGCTCCTCTGTTTACTGAAACTCAGAAAGAAAGCCTTAAAAAATCCGGAAAATTTATTACTTTGAAAAATGATGAATTTATAGAAATCAAAGAAGATATGGTCATATTGAATCAAGAGTTGCAAGAAAAATTATGGGAAATCAGTCTCAAATTATGTGCAGATGAAAAAACAAATCAAATTTCTAAATCACTTTTTAATCTTGAGCAATTCGATGAATAAGATTGCTCAGAACTCTTCTTTTATAAATCGAAACGAGAAAAAGTAAATGTAAACCATCTGGAAATCGGTCTGATTCCATCGCTAACAACTTGTCTCCAGTTCCATTACGTTGAATCCAAATCTGGTTGTCCATGAAGTACTGAATTTCGAAAAAACAGATATGATATATCAGAAAATGATTTAGGAGTAAATTGCTACTTATTCTAGTATATTAGGGGGAGACGAAATGAAAGGGAAAACACTGACTAACTGGTTATGCCTTTCAGGCATAGCAAGCCTCATATTTTATATCTTGCATGCTGTAGTCGGGGCGATGAACTATCCTGGATACGATTGGAGAAGCCAAGCAGTAAGTGATTTAACTGCAACGAATGCCCCATCATTTGTGGTCGCAAATGGGTTAACATCCATTCACCATTTATTTGCCTGCTTGAGCTCTGTACTGGTTTGCATAATCATTCAGGGTAAAGGGAACAAGGTATTGCGATTTGGGATATATCTGTTTGCTGTGATGAATTGGGTATCAGCGATAGGATACACTCTTTTTCCATTGACAGATAGTGGTTATGCTGGAACCTTTCAAGATGTAATGCATGTATACGTTGTTACAGGTGTTGTTGTCGTTTTATCGATTGTTTCAATTAGTCTGATTATTATCGGAGGATTCAAGGATCACAAAAAATATCAGTCATTGGCTATATGGGAAGCAGTCACGCTAGTGTTTATGTTTATCGGTCCCATCGGCACAAGCATAGTACCCAACGCGTATTTTGGAATAGCGGAGCGTTTTAGCGTTTATAGTGTGGCTGTTTTCAATGCTGTCTTAGGGTTGTATGGCTTTGTTTTCATTGATAAAGTCGAAGAAAACTTTAAATATCGAAAGGACGTATAAGATAACATTTCTTTAGGTCATCATATTTCATCAGTAGCCATAATTTAATCTCAATTTCAGCCTAATTAGTGTTAGAATGTATTAGGCATTAGGCTGGTAGACTCTCTGATGTGGAGGTACGGTGTCTGATTAAAAATAAATATATTGGTCTAAGACGAGCACATTTATGCTGTTGTCTTAAGGCTTCTTTCATTTACAAGAACAAATTTGGATTTAAAGACAGCTTAAATATCTGAGAAGCATTTCCCACTACGTTCAATTTCAAGATAAACTCCATAAAGAACAATGAAAGTATAAAATAAACTAATAGTGGCAGGCTTTTTTTATTTTTCATCATGAGCTCGCTTCTTTGATGCTAACGTTTTAACACACTTAGATATTTATGGACTACTATAGAACAAAAAATTTTAAATGAATTAAATAATTTAATGATACGAGTTATATATA
Source organism: Carnobacterium alterfunditum DSM 5972 (assembly GCF_000744115.1). NCBI lineage: Bacteria > Bacillati > Bacillota > Bacilli > Lactobacillales > Carnobacteriaceae > Carnobacterium > Carnobacterium alterfunditum. The sequence continues at coordinate 1,846,301 of NZ_JQLG01000004.1, forward strand.
TCTATCAGTGTCATGGCTTTATTTCAAAAAGTAATCAATTCAGTTATGTGATTAAGGTTACGAGTATTATAATAAAATCAGAGATAAAAGTTCAAGAAGAATTGGATGCTAAAATAAAAAACCATGGCCGTAATCGTTTTGGAAGGAGTAGAGAGATGAAGAATAGAATGAAAGCAGCTCTTATTGGAGGAGCTTTGTTAGGAATTGTTTGCGTAGTAGGAGCATACGTCCGGTCTGGTTTTTCAGCGACTCCCGTTTTTGTGTTTTCACTCTGGTATAACCGAGTTATTATTGGTCTAGTCGTGGGCGCTCCATGGGGGAAGACAGTTAGAAGTAAAGCATTACTTCGTGGAGGTCTGTTAGGCCTTTTAGTTTCCTTTGCATTCTACAGTTCAACAGGATTTCAGGATCCTATCAGTTTTGTGGCTGGGATCGTATATGGCGTTTTACTGGAAGTATGGCTCAGTCGAACTGGAAAAACGAGAAAGCTATAAAAATTGATTAAATATAATTTATTCATTTTTATTGTAATCTAACTTCGATAAAGGTCTGTGTAGCGTATAGGCTCTTAAATTTTTTTTAGGCACATGGACGTAATAAAACTGCCCCTTTTTTTGAATTTACAGAAAAGAAGCACTAAAAAGTAGATTAAAAGACAAATGAAAAACGGAGGAAAATACTTATGGATAAATTTGGATGGGCTTACATTGGCTGTGGAAGTATTGCTCACACAACAGCAAACGAATTGGTGAAGACAGATGATAATCAAATCGTGGCTATCTGGAATAGAACAAAATCGAAGGCTGAAGACTTTGCAAAAGAATATGGTGGAACTGTCTATGATACCGCAGAAGAAGCGATTAACGCTTCAGGTGTAGAGGGTGTATATGTTAATGTAAACGGTGATAAGCATGCCGAATACACAAAGCTTTCTATTAAGAACAAGAAACCGATACTTTGTGAGAAACCATTTGCTGTCAATGAAAAAGTGGCAAAGGAAGTATTTGATTACGCTGCAGAAAAAGATGTGTATGTCTCAGAAGCAATGTGGACATGGCATAACGAGACAGCTTTGCAGGTGAAAAAGTGGGTGAAATCTGGTGTAATCGGAGATATACAGTCAGTTGACTGTGCCTTCGCGGTCCAATTGCTAAAACATTCTGATAATCTGCGACTTACAACCCTTTCTATGCTTGGTGGAGCGCTTTTAGATCTTGGTGTCTACGCAATCAGATATTGCTACGAGCTTTTTGGTATGCCAGAAACCATTCAGTGCGAAGGCGACATGCACGCGGTGGATTACGCGGAAGAAATCAAATTTAAGTATCCAGACTTTCAGGCTGAAATACATATTTCCATGACAGAAGAAGCTGGAAACTTCTTTGAAATAAAAGGAACAAAGGGGTCTATTTCTGTTCCAAAGTTTAATTCAGCAAAGCAGGCAACGTTGAGAACTGATGGGAAAGAAGAAATATTCGAGATGGAGGGACTTTTATATGGCACACAATTTTCCAATGTAGCAGCTGAGATTCGTGCTGGAAAAAAAGAAGGAGAAATGATTCCTGCCAAAAGTACTGTAGAAGTAATGTCACTATTGGATGAATGCCGTAGACAGATGGGGCTTGTGTATCCTCAAGAACAGGCTAGAGATTTTGAGTGAGAAAAAACAAATAATCAAATACTAAAAGTTAAGATGATCAGTCCCGGACAATCAAAGTCTAATGTAGATCTGCAACTCTAAAACTTTAGGTTTGTAAAGGTGGAGAAGCAATGGGGACCAGAAGAAAAGAAGAATTTCTGGATAGTATTGTTGAAGAAATTGGTAATAGAAAGGGTGTTTTTAGTGCGATACTCTGCGTGGAAAGCGGGGATAACAGTTTTTCTTGAACAAGAACCACTGGTGAAATGCAAAAGGATAGCCAGTACTTTATTGCTAGTGTTACGAAACTATGTTTCCACTTGCCCAATTGACTTTACGTACATATGGGAATAAGTGCAAAAGTGGGTGACAAGAATGGGCTATGTATACTCGGTTCACAATTAGCTTTTACTATACTAAATCTTTGAAAAATTAATCGTTTAGCTTGATCACGAGTTAAGTATGAGGATAGTCGGTGACTGATATATGAATAAAAATTATGATGTAATCAAGAAAGGAATACTTGTTACAATAGGTAGTTTTATTACTTTAGCAGCAGCTTTTATCTTGTATTTTCTTATCTTTATGGTTTTTTAAAATATGGCAAGTCAAGAGAGCCCATATAACTTTGTTTCATTCTTGCGAGTTGGATATGGGATCATATGGCTGCTTCTCTGTTCGATAATATATCGTGCCAAGATATACGACTGGCTTAAAGCTAGTGTGCTTACTAGTTCACTTGCTACCTTTATGATTGGAATTGGAGTACAATTATTTGAAAAACCGATCATAGTCGGTTTGATCATGTTTGTAGTTGTTGCAATAAGTGTATTTTTGCTGCATAGAATGAAGAAGCAATGGTATCATTACTACTCTATTGTAATTTCTATGATTGCTACATTATTTTACTTATAACCTATTACCCGAAACTATTGAAAAAATAGGATGTTGGACCTTTTTTTGAGTACGATATGAAAGAAATCAGTGCATAAATGAAGACTGAGTTGGATCGCAACAAATCATCGTGTAGATATAGGTTTTGCTGTGATCGCAACTTTGATATTTCAATATAATAAAGTATTTGAGAAACCAAAAGAAGGCACTCCACGATGATTAATTTCATCGTAGAGTGCCTTCTCTGTTTTCAACCTTATCTATTTGTAGGTACTATTAGTTATTATAATGAAGAAATAGTTTGATGTGACGGGGCACTGACTGTTTTTAATTAAGTAATAAATAAGTATGAGGTCTAAATTTTTTTAATGTCGTATGTATAATAGCTCTCTAATATATATAATTCATTTGACATTTCTCTTAAATCTATGTAAGATATTAATTGCCTACCAAACGGAAGGTAGGGGAGGAGTGGGATCACCTTGGAAACAAAAAAAAAAATTATAGATGCAACATTTGGATTGTTTGCTGAAAAGGGTATGGAGTTTTCTTTGAATGAAGTTGCTAATATTGTAGGAATAAAAAAAGCTTCTATTTATGCACATTTTCCAAGTAAAGAAGAGTTGTTATATCAATTATTTAATCAAGAGATTGAAGAATACTTTACTGTTGTAGAATCTCAATCAAAGAGTCTGAAAGAATTTTTTTTAGGAATTTTAAACTATTACAATAGTTCACGAAAAAAACTGTTGTTTTGGAAAAGATTGCTTTTGTTTCCACCTGATACGATGGATAGTGAAATAAGGCAAAAAATAATAGATTTGTCGGAGCAACGCTTTAAAAAAGTAAAAGAGCTTATAAGTAGTAGTTCATCTCCAAATGACAATAAAGAACAAAATGATGATTTATTAACGGTTATGTTCTTGTCTGTTATTCATGGATTATTATCGAGTGAAATTATTTATTCAAAACTAAATATAAAAAGTAGTTATGAAAAAGAGTGGAAAATCTTAGAAAATATGTTAAAGAAGGAAGAATGACATGCTAAAGCCAAAATTTTTTTCAATCATAAAAAATAGAAAAAAAGAATTACCTATAACTCAACTAAAAGATGATATAATTGCTGGTATTATTGTTGCTATTATAGCATTACCTTTATCAGTTGCATTAGCAATTGCCTCAGGAGTCGCACCCGAAAAAGGTCTTATAACAGCTATTATCGGAGGGTTTTTAATTTCCTTCTTAGGAGGAAGCCGAGTCCAAATCGGCGGACCAACTGGAGCGTTTGTTGTTATTGTATATGGAATTATTGCACAATTTGGTTTGGATGGTTTGCTGATTTCGACAATTCTAGCAGGTATATTCATGATCATTATGGGAGTAGTGAAGTTAGGTAGTGTAATTAAGTATATACCTTACCCAACGACAACGGGGTTCACAAGCGGAATCGCAATCGTACTATTATCCACCCAAGTTCAAGATTTTTTTGGACTTGAGATTGATGAAGTTCCCTCTGAATTTATAGCAAAATGGGAAGTTTATATCCAAAATTTTAACACAATAGATTTATCAACAACTTTAGTGGGATTAATTTCACTTTTGATTATCATAGTTTGGCCGAAGATCAATAAAAAAATTCCAGGATCATTAATAGCGTTAGTTTTGGTTACTCTTTTTGTTAAAGTATTTAATGTTCCAGTTGAAACTATTGGAAGTAGATTTGGAAATATATCCAATTCCATTCAGTTGATCGATTTTTCATCGATCGATATATCATTACCAATTATTAAAGAATTGATTAGACCCGCATTGACAATTGCATTTTTAGCAAGTATTGAATCATTGTTATCTGCAGTTGTATCTGATGGAATGATTGGGAAGAAACATAACTCAAATATGGAACTTGTTGCACTGGGTATAGCTAATATTTCATCTGCGTTATTTGGCGGTATCCCAGCGACAGGAGCAATAGCACGTACGGCAGCAAATGTAAAAAATGGTGGACGAACACCAGTAGCTGGAATAGTTCATGCATTAACATTGTTATTGATCATGTTGGTCTTTATGCCATTAGCAAAGCTAATTCCGATGGCTACATTGGCAGCCATATTGGTTATCGTTGCTTATAATATGAGCGAATGGAGATCGTTTAAAGGTATTTTTTATTCAACTAAAAGCGATGTTGCTGTGTTGCTAGTCACTTTTGTGCTAACTTTGTTATTCGACTTAGTTGTCGCAATAGAAGTTGGAATGATTATTGCAATGTTCTTATTTGTAAAAAGAATGTCAGAAAATAAACTGATAGAGAATGTAAGCCATGAACTTGGAATTTTTACAGATGACGAAGATGACGAATCAGATATTTTGGATGAATCATTAAAAGAACATTTAGATAGCAAAATCGTAATTTATGAAGTAAATGGTCCGCTATTTTATGGGGTCGTTAATACATTCCTAGATATGCTTAATGAGATGAAGAGTACAACAGATGTAATGATATTAAGAATGAAGAATGTTAACAGTATGGATGCAACAGCTCTGAATGCCGTAAAACAGTTAGAGAAAAGATGCAAAGTTCAAAATATACTGATTTTATATTCTGAAACGAATACTCAACCCATGAATGTTTTAGAAAAAAGTGGGTTTGTTGAAAAAAACGGAAAAGATCGTTTCTTTGATACAACTAAAGATGCAATTAAAGCAGCAAGCGAAATGGTGAAAGCAGATCGCAAATCTCTTCTATAAAAATCTTATACAAACTAGCAACAATAAGTTTTTAATATTTATTCTAGAAAAACTATCATAATCTTGGACCAATGCTTCCGTCAGCTCATCTAGACGGTTAAGGCATTGGTTCTTTTTTATGGATTTTTAAATGATCAGCTCGCTATACGGGAAGTGCAGTATAGAAAGAGCTAATCTTGGATTAAACAACAAACGGATACTATCATTACTTATTTCTAAAGTGTTTTTAAAAAGTAAATTCATCTAACGATAGTGAATTTTTGATTTATTTACTGTGTAGTGTTTTTTAACTTAAAGTTTTATAAAGCAGCTATTCGTATTGTAAACGATTTCTATAATAGTTTGGTACAATGGTATTAATAAGAAACAAAGATGGGGTGTCTTTATGACAACAGACGTACCAGAAAATAAACTAGTATCTATTGAAGAAATTAAAGAGGTGTGGTCAAAAACCTATAGCGGAGAAGGAAAACCAGACTGGTCACATATTTTTCCGTTTTATCATGAACATATCATCTTTCAAGATTCAATCCAGAGAATAGAAGGTAAAGTTAAGTTTGAAGCAATGTGTAATCGTTTGGCTAAACGCTGCAAAAGTTTAGAAATGGATATCTATCATATTATTAAAAATGATAATGTTGTAATGATGGACTGGAAGATGACAATGTCCTTCCGATTTTTTCCAGCGAAACCGATTTATGGTTCCACAAGATTAACTTTTGATAGCAAGGGTCTAATTATTGAACAAAGAGATTATTACGATCTTTGGGGTGATATTTATGATGGGATTCCTATTATCAGATCAATTTATCGTTGGTTTATGAGAGCATTTTTTGGATAAGGAGATGCAAAGTGATAAATAAATGTCCAGAACAATTGCTGTTCATCAAAAATAGTAGAACTGTTCAAAAAAAGAGTGATGAATCGATGGATGGAAAAATTTGTGTCGTATCTGGCGCAACTTCCGGTGTAGGTTATGAGGCTGTAAAAAAATTAGCTGCTGGCAAAGCGGATATTGTGATGTTGGTTAGGAATGAAAAGAAAGCTAAGGCTGTCAAAAAAGAGCTTGAAAAAAAACATTCCATTTTTGTTGATTATTTTATTGCCGATTTTTCTGATTTGAAACAAGTTGAAAAAGCTGTTAGGGCAATCGTAGATAAATATCCAAGAGTGGATGTATTGATCAATAGTGCTGGCATTCATTCAACTAAAAAGATATTAAATAAAGATGGTTATGAAATGGTTTTTTGTGTCAATCATTTGGCGTCTTTTTTGATTACTAATCTGTTATTGAATAGACTGATTGAATCTTCGCCATCAAGAATTATCCAAGTTAATTCTGAAGGACATCGCTTTAACGGACTGAAAACAAACGATTTAAATTGGGAAAAGCGTATTTATACTGGCTTGAGAAGTTACGGGGCCTCTAAGACGGCACAGTTATTGACCGTTAGGCAGTTAGCTGAAAATCTAAAAGATACCGGTGTTACGATCAATGCAATGCACCCGGGTGGTGTGAAAACTAACATTGGTAATAACAACGGCAGATTATATCGGTGGTTTTTACACCATGTAACTTGGCATTTTTTAAAAGATCCGGAAATATCTGGCGAAGCAATTTATTATTTAGCTTCAGCTAGTGAACTAAGCAATATTAGTGGTAAATTTTTTAACTTAACAATCGAAGAAAAACCAGCAAAACATGCTTTAGATTCGAAAAAACAAGAAGAAATATGGAATCTGAGTCTGGAAATGACCGGTCTAATACAAAAAGGTGGGTGATAGAATGAGATATGATGCAATTATTGTCGGTGGGGGAATCGCCGGATTGACAAGTGCAGCTTTTCTAACAAAAAACGGCTATAAAATACTGCTATGCGAAAAAGAAGATAAAGTTGGTGGTTTAGCGAACTCATTCTATTATGATGGTTTTTTGTTTGATACGGGTGCCAGAGGAATCATTGATTCCGGAATTGTTAAGCCGATGTTAAAGCAGCTCGATATAGATATTGAATTTGTTAAGAGTATTGTAACGATCGGGATCGAAAAAGAAGCGATACGAGTCGAAACAATCGACAGTCTGAATGATTATCGAGAAATGCTTGTAAACCTGTATCCTGATAGTGAAAATGATATCGACGTCATACTCCATGAGATAAAAATAGTTATGGATCATATGGATGTTCTATATGGAATTGAGAACCCTTTATTCAAAGATTTAAAAAAAGATAAAGACTATCTTTTTAAGACATTGTTTCCCTGGCTATTCAAATTTTTGACGAAATCAGGTAAAATCAAAAAATTCAATTTACCCGTTTATGATTATCTGAGTCAGTTAACTGATAATCAATCATTGATTGATATAATAAGTCAACATTTTTTCCAAAAGACTCCTGCTTCTTTTGCGTTAAGTTATTTCAGTTTGTACTTGGATTATGAGTACCCACTTAAAGGAACCCTTGATTTGGCTGAAAAGCTAAAAGAGTATATCATTAAAACAGAAGGCGTTATAAAAACAAGTACAGAAATAAAAAAAATTGACCTTTTTAATAAAACCCTTCTTGATCAGAATGACCAGTATTACGAATATAATCAGTTGATTTGGGCAGCGGATACTAATCAGCTATATAAATCGATTGATATGGAAACGATCGGTGATAGTAAAATCAAGAAAGGAATAGAGAAGCAGAAAGAACTTCTCAAAGGAAAAAAAGCAGGGGATTCAATTTATTCCTTGTATCTAGCTGTTGATTTGGGTAATCAGTACTTTAAAAAAAAATCGAGTGGTCATTTTTTCTATACACCTGATAAAAAGGGTCAATCTACCATTTTTGAGAAACTTGAGACAGTAAGTAAAGCAACTGAAAAAAAAGAAATTTTTGATTGGATGAGTGAGTATCTGGATTATACTACTTATGAAATTGCTATCCCAGCATTGCGGAATGAAAAACTTGCTCCAAAAGGAAAGACTGGATTAATGGTCAGTGTCCTGATGGATTATGATTTTATCAGTAATATTAAATCTTTAGGTTTGTATGAAGAGTTTAAGTACTTTGCTGAAGATAAGATGATTAGTGTCCTTGATGACAGTATTTATGGAGAAATAAGGCAAAAAGTGATTCATCAATTCAGTTCTACGCCACTTACCATTGAAAGGCTAAGTGGTAACCTTGAAGGCGGAATAACCGGTTGGGCTTTTACTAATGATGATATACCAACCATAACTAAGATGACTAAAATCAAAAAAACTTGTAATACACCAATTCCAGATATATTACAAGCCGGTCAGTGGACCTTTAGTCCTTCAGGTTTACCAATCAGTATCTTAACCGGAAAGATTGCAGCTGATAAAGCAGTTAAGACTTTGAAGAAAGGAAGAAGAAAATGAGAAATATTGTTCTATATAAAAGTAAATATGGAAATACTTTTCAGTATGCAACTTGGATCGCAGAAGAATTAGATTGGGAAATAAGAGATTTTTCAAAATTTAAAAAAGCAGAAATAAAAAACTATAATACCATTATCTTTGGTAGTGGCGTATATGTGGGTAAAATGAATAAAATCAAAAAAGTTCTTGAATGGTTTAAAGAAAAGCCAATCATTATTTTTGCCTGTGGTGGCAATAATAATGTTGAGAAAGATATCAATGATATTAAAATCAATAATTTTAGTGAAAATCAGTTAGCATTTCATACATTCTTTTATTTGCCTGGGGGTGTTGATTTTTCTAAGGTAAAAGGCATTATTAAAATAATGATAAATGTATTTATAAAAATTGTAGAAAACAAAAAAAATAAAAAAGAATATGAAGAAGCAATCCTTAAGAGTTATTATCATCCGACAAATTATGTAGATAAAAAGCACATTCAAGCGATTGTTTCTTATGCTAAAAAGATTTAAGATGGACTTAGGGATCTATCGTTTATATCAGTTTGTTTGTAAAATCGGATTATAGATCTTTATTCGTTAAAAACTAATAAGTCAGAAAAATCACAGTATTGTTTTAAAGGTTGAAAAATAAACTTTATAGTGATGTGGAACGTCAAAAAAATTATAAAAGGAGTAGGAAAATGAAACAAAAAACAAAAACATATATCAACGCAATTTTATTAGTTATTACATTAATTATTAATGGTATGGGTGCTTTTGGTTTAATCAATGGTCTTTCGCAAAAAGAAGTATCAGATATGTACCCAACTTTAATCACACCAGCACCCTCAACTTTTAGCATTTGGAGTGTTATTTACACATTTTTGATTATTTCGATAGTTGTCATGATCATTAAACATAAAGAGTCATATTATGGACGTGCTGTTGATGAAATCAGCTTTCTCTTTTGGGTATCATGTGCTTTAAATATTGTCTGGATAATAAGCTTTTCTTATAACTTGATTGGTTTATCAACAATTTTTATTTTTAGTTTTCTAGTTATTATGATTCTAATTGTAAAAAAAATTGGGAGGATCCAAACGCGAAAACGCTGGTTGCTTCCAATAACTTTTGGTTTATATTCAGGATGGCTTTTTATAGCAACGGTAGTAAATATAGCCGCTTGGCTTGTTAAAATTGAATGGGATAGATTTGGAATAGCTGCTGAAACTTGGAGTTCTATTATTCTTTTAGTTGCAGTAGGATTGACTTTGGTAGTCTTATTAAGTACAAAAAACGCAATATTCCCAATTCCTATTGCTTGGGCATATTTTGGGATCTATAATTATTTATTAGCACCAGAAGGTTTCCAAGGACAGTATAACTTCTTGCAAAATGTTGCATTAATAGGAATAGTACTTTTGGTTGGTATTTCAGCAATCCAATTTTATAAAAATCGATATAGTATTATGCCGGATAATTCGGTGAACACAAATCAATACTCAGTTAGGTAAATGCCTAGAAGAATCAACTTTCAGAAGTCTCTTTCTCATATCAATTAGTAAGATAGTCTTATTTGATAACACAAATATCAAAAAACAAAACAAATAAGATTGACAATTCTAATTCAGTGAAGTATAATAAATGAGTTGAGAAAATCAAGCAGAAGCACCCGCTTCTCGCCTAAGTTGACGAAAGTGTCTCTGGGCTAGATATAAACGATGATAACTTGCATTCGGTGTGAGTTAGAAATTATTTATAGGCGGGTTCGTAATGAACTCGTCTATTTTTCTGCTGTTCTTTCTCTCAAATCTAATGGAGGTGTATGACCATAGCAAAAGATATGATGGTAAATGACGGCATTCGTGCACGTGAATTGCGCGTTATTGGTAGTGACAGCGAACAACTTGGTGTAATTACCAAAAGTGAAGCGTTAAAACTTGCAGAAGAAGCAAACTTAGACTTAGTACTAGTAGCTCCAAAAGCAAAACCGCCTGTAGCACGTATTATGGATTACGGTAAATTCCGTTTTGAGCAACAGAAAAAAGAACGCGAAGCTCGTAAAAATCAAAAAGTCATTAATCTCAAAGAAGTAAGACTTAGTCCTACAATTGATTTGAATGATTTCAATACCAAATTACGTAATGCACGTAAATTCCTTGAAAATGGAGATAAAGTTAAGGCTTCAATCCGATTCAAAGGTCGTGCCATTACTCATAAAAGTATTGGTAAAGAAGTGTTAGATCGTCTGGCTAAAGAAACAGCTGATATTTCAACTATTGAATCAGCTGCTAAAATGGATGGTCGTAGTATGTTCTTAATTTTAGCACCAAAGACTGAAAAGTAAGAGTATTTTGAGGAGGAAATAACAAATGCCAAAACAAAAAACACACCGTGGTTCAGCAAAACGGTTCAAAAGAACAGGTAACGGCGGATTAAAACGTCACCATGCTAAAACAAGCCATATGTTTGCAAACAAATCACAAAAACAAAAACGTAAATTACGTAAATCAACAATGGTATCTTCTAGCGATATGAAACGTATCCGTCAACAATTAGCTAAATGGTAATCAATTACTTTTAGCATAATCGGTTCATTGTGAAATGAACAAATGTAATTCAAATTAGTCAAAAGAGTTTTCTTGTAGAGAAAACATCTTAGAGGAGGAAATTAATATGCCACGTGTAAAAGGTGGAACGGTTACTCGTAAACGTCGTAAAAAAATATTAAAATTAGCAAAAGGATACTATGGTTCAAAACATGTTTTATTCAAAACTGCTAAGCAACAAGTAATGAAGTCTTATACTTATGCTTATAGAGACCGTCGTCAAAAGAAACGTGATTTCCGTAAATTATGGATCGCTCGTATTAATGCAGCTGCTCGTTTAAATAACATGAGCTACAGCACTTTAATGCATGGCCTTAAATTAGCAGAAATTGAAGTTAACCGCAAAATGTTAGCTGATATTGCTGTAACGGATGCTCCTGCATTCACAGCATTGGCTGAACAAGCTAAAACTGCATTAAACAACAAATAAATTTCAAATTTATTAAAGACTAAAAGCTGCTTCGTTTTAATGCGAAGTAGCTTTTTTTCTACAAAAAAATAAAAAGTTGTTAATTTTGACAAATAAACTACAGAATAAACTGTGAGTGATGATTGCTGTGAGATGCCTATAAATAAGCAATTCCAATCATTTTAAATGAGTATCTGGTTAAAATTAAATGCAATTATTGCATTATTTTAATAATTTATATTGAAATTGTGATAATAAGATGATAAGATAATTTGAGTAAACTAATATTAAAAATTGAATAAATAATTACTCGATTTATTTTATAAATGAATGATAAGAGAATAAGGGGGAAATAACATGAAAAAAAGTAAATTACTTAGCTTATTAGGTTTAACAGCGACATCTGCATTAGTTTTAGCAGCTTGCGGTGGCGATGGAGATACAACAGATACTGGAAGTCAAGATTCTGGATCAAGTGAAGAACAAGTTCTAAATCTTATTGAAAGTGCTGAATTGCCAAATATGGATTCTGCAAAAACAACAGATACAGTAAGTGGTACTGTTTTGAACAACGTAAATGAAGGATTGTATCGTCAAAACCCAGAAAATAAACTTGAATTGGGGATGGCTGCGGAAGAACCTGAAGTCAGCGAAGATGGTTTAACATTTACCTTTAAAATTAAAGAAGATGCAGTTTGGTCTAATGGAGACCCTGTAACTGCTAATGATTTTGTTTTTGCGTGGCAGCGTCTAGTAACTCCTGAAACAGCTGCTGAATACTCATACATGATCGATGGAGTAGTTAAAAATGCTTCTGCAATTTTAACTGGTGAAATGGAACCTTCAGAATTAGGTGCTAAAGCTGTTGACGATAAAACGTTAGAAGTACAATTAGAAACAGCTAAACCGTATTTCAAAGATCTATTGACATTACCGATGTTTTTACCACAAAATGAAGCATTTGTAACTGAGCAAGGTGGGGATTATGCAACAAATAGCGATACTGTGCTTTACAATGGTCCTTTCGTATTGGATGAATGGGATGGAACTGGCTTAAGCTGGGTATTAAACAAAAATGAAGAGTACTGGGATACAGAAGCTGTAGCACTAGATACGATCAATGTCGATGTAGTTAAAGAAACGTCAACTGCAATCAACTTGTATGATACTGGAGCAGTAGACCGTATTACTTTATCAGGTGAATATGTCCAAACAAAACAAGGGGATCCTGAATTAAAAACTCAGCCTACATCATCTGTATTTTATTTTAAATTTAATCAAGAACGTGATGGAGAAGAAACAGCTTTAGCAAATGAAAATATCCGTAAAGCAATCGCAATGGCATTTGATAAACAAGCCTTTGCTGACACTGTTCTTCAAAATGGTTCTATTCCAGCTAATGGGTTAGTCCCAGCTGAATTAGCTGCTGATCCAGCTTCAGGTGATGATTTCCGTGCACAAAGTGGAGATCTATTAACATATAATGTTGAAGAAGCTCAAAAATATTTTGAAGAAGGTTTGAATGAATTGGGAGTGGATTCACTTACTTTAGAAATTTTAGGTGATGATACTGAAAATGCTAAAAAATCTTTAGAATTTATGCAAGCACAATTAACTTCAAATCTTCCTGGATTGGAAATCAATCTAAGAAATGTACCGTTTAAAATTCGTTTAGATGCAGATACAAACCAAGATTACGATATCGAAATGGCTGGTTGGGGTGCAGATTACGCTGATCCAATTAACTTCTTAGAATTGTTCCATTCAGAAAATGGGAACAACAAATCTAGCTACGCTAACCCTGAATACGATGCTTTGGTTGAAAGTGCTCAAACAAACGTATCTGATTTAGAAGGTCGTTGGGAAGATATGTTAGAAGCCGAAAAAATCTTGATGGAAACAGGCGGAATTGCACCAATCTATCAACGTGCATACTCTGTTCTAGAAAAAGACTACCTTAAGGATTTAACATCTCACTTAACAGGTGCAGAATATTCTTATAAATGGGCTTCAATTGAAGGAAAAGAATAATTTTTTAAAAAAAAGAGCGAATTTTATTCGCTCTTTTTTTGTGTTTACTATGTGAAAAAGCTAAGATTCCTATGAGAGTAATTCGATACTCGTTTCTCTCTCTTTTAAATGATGATAAAATGATGAAGTTATGAATTATTTGTGATTAAATTTATTATGATTTATTAGGAGGAACAGCATTGGAAAAGAAAAAATATCTTCAGTTAATGGGATTATCACTTGCTTCTGTTAGTTTATTAGCAGCATGTGGCGGAGACTCAGAAGAATCAACAACTGATAAAGATGGTAACGACAAGCAAGTATTGAACTTAGTTGAGTCAGCTGAGCTTCCAACAATGGATTCCGTATTAGCAACAGACTCTGTAAGTTTTAATGTAATGAATAATGTTAACGAAGGGTTATTACGTCAAGGACCAGATGGCGAACTTGAGTTAGGAATGGCTGAAGAAGAACCAGTCGTTAGCGAAGATGGATTGACTTATACATTTAAAATTAGAGAAGACGCTGTATGGTCAAATGGTGACCCGGTAACAGCAAACGACTTTGTTTTTTCATGGACAAGCTTGGCAACACCTGAAACAGCTGCAGAGTACTCTTATATGATTGATGGAGTAGTTGCAAATGCAACAGCTATTTTACAAGGTGAAATGGAACCATCTGAATTAGGCGTAACAGCTGTTGATGATAAAACTTTAGAAATTCAATTAGAAAAAGCTGTTCCTTATTTTGAAAGTTTGACAACATTGTCAATGTTCTTCCCGCAAAACGAAGCTTATGTAACTGAAAAAGGGGAAGCTTATGCTTCAAATAGTGATAACATTCTTTACAACGGACCGTTTGTACTAGATGAATGGGATGGAACCGGCTTGAGCTGGGTAATGAATAAAAATGAAGACTACTGGGATGCAGATGCTGTTGAGTTAGATACGATCAACATCGACGTTATCAAAGAAACTTCAACTGCTTTGAATCTATATGACACTGGTTCAATCGATCGTATGGTATTATCTGGTGACTATGTTCAAACACAACAAGGCAATTCAGATTTGAAAACTCAACCAACTTCTACTGTTGCTTACCTTAAATTTAACCAAGAACGTAACGGAGAAGAAACGGCTTTAGCAAATGAAAATATTCGTAAAGCGATCGCAATGGCGTTCGATAAGCAAGCCTATGTTGACACGGTTCTTCAAAATGGATCTATCCCAGCCGATGGACTTGTTCCAGAAGCTTTAGCGGTTGATCCAGCAACAGGAGAAGATTATCGTGAACAAAACGGCGACTTACTAAGTTTTGATAATGAAAAAGCGCAAGAATATTTTGACAAAGGGTTAGATGAATTAGGTGTTGATTCATTGTCACTTGAAATTTTAAGTGATGATACTGAGAATGCTAAAAAATCAATCGAATTTTTACAAGGTCAACTAACACAAAACTTGCAAGGTCTAGAGATCTCATTAAGAAATGTACCGTTTAAAGTACGTTTAGATGCTGACAGTAATCAAGATTACGATATTCAGTTAGCTTTATGGGGAGCAGATTACGCTGATCCTATAAACTTCTTAGAATTATTCCATGCAGAAAATGGGAATAATAATTCTGGATACGATAGTGCTGAATACAACAGCTTAGTTGAAAGTGCTCAAACAAATGTAACTGATTTAGAATCACGTTGGCAAGATATGCTTGACGCAGAAAAAGTATTAATGGAAGAAGCAGGTATAGCACCAATCTATCAACGTGCTTATGCAATTCTAGAAAAAGACTACGTTAAAGATTTTACTACTCATTTAGTTGGAGCAGAATGGTCATTCAAATGGACATCTGTAACAAACTAATTTAAATTTTAGTATATTTAAAAGGAGAGATGAGGCTGAGACGAAATTGTCCTGGTTTCATCGCTCCTTTATTTATATTCCAATTGAAAAAGAGCTAAATACAAAATATTAAATTAAAAAGCTCTTTAAAAGCTCTTTAAAAGCTCTTTAAAAGCAGTGGCATAATAAACTAAATAGGAGGATCATAAAATGGAAGAAACAGAATTAAAAATGTTGAAAGAATTAACAGATGCGAATGGAATTGCAGGGAATGAAGGCCAAGTGAGAGATGTTTTTGTTAAGTACGCAAAAAATAATGCAGATAGCATCAGTTATGACGGTTTAGGCAGCGTGATCGCAAAAAGTATTGGCGATAAAAATGGTCCTAAGGTATTATTTGCTGGACATCTAGATGAAGTTGGTTTTATGGTGACAAAAATTACAAAAGAAGGCTTTATTAAATTTCAAACAATTGGTGGCTGGTGGGCACAAGTTATGTTAGCTCAACAAGTCGAAATTACAACAGCAAAAGATAAAGTTATCCATGGCGTTATTGGATGTAAACCACCGCATGTCTTGACTGTTGAAGTGCGTAATAAAGCTTATGATATCCAAGACATGTTTATTGATATTGGAGCCACTTCTAAAGAAGAAGCAACCGAATGGGGAATTAAACCAGGTGATATGGTAACGCCTTACACTGAATTTAAACGTTTAAACGGATCAAAATTTATGTTAGCTAAAGCTTGGGATAACCGTATTGGAACAGCTGTAACTTTAAAAGTATTAGAAAATTTAAAAGCCGAAGGGCACCCTAATAAAGCATTTGCAGTTGGAAATGTGCAAGAGGAAGTAGGGTTAAGAGGAGCAAAAACAGCAACTCATTTAGTGGATCCTGATATTGCTTTTGCACTTGATACTGGAACAGCTGGAGATACCCCAGGTATGACTGAAAAGGAAGCAGATTCTAAGTTAGGGAAAGGTCCTCAAATCATCATTTATGATGCTTCTATGGTAACCCACAAAGGGTTACGTGACTTTGTTATAAATGTTGCTGAAGAACTGGATATTCCTTTCCAATATACAGTGATCGCGGGCGGAGGAACTGATGCAGGAAGTCAGCATGTCAGTAAAAATGGCATACCTGCAATAGCTATTACTGTAGCAACGCGCTATTTGCATTCTCATACCTCAGTCATTCATGAAGATGATTATTTAAACACCGTGAAATTAGTTACAGAAGTAATTAAACGATTAGATACTAAAACTGTCGGAAAAATCAAATACAATAGTTAAGAAATGGAAAATAGAAATAAGCTGTATTGTATAGAGAAAAATTATAGAATACAGCTTATTTCTATTGATATCAATTTTTGTGAAAAATCAATGAATTTTTAACTAATCTTTTATAGGTAAACTAGAATAACGTTTCTTTTTAGTAACATAACAAGTAAACTGGATATAAATGATCCGATAAGAAAGGGGGGAATAGATGAAGAGAGCTAAAAAAAGAATTGCAGTAATAGGTGGAGGAATAACGGGGTTAGTTACTGCTTATCGAATTAGACAGCAAATCATAGAAGAACAGTTGCCCTTTGAACTTGTTTTAATAGAGTCTGCGTTAAAGTTAGGTGGTAAAATTTGTACAATCAAGGTCGGAGATAATTACTTTGATTTAGGGGCTGAATCTATTGATATTCGCTATCCTGAAGCGATAGATCTAATTAAAGAATTAGGCCTAATGGACCAATTGATTTACAGTGAAGGAAATAAGCCAGACATCTTTTTTTATAATAAGTTACATAGTCTCGACTATCCAACTTATAAAGGTATTCCAGTAAGAAAAATGGACATCTGGAAGAATAATTTATTAACTTTTCATGGTAAAATAGCTAGCTTTAAAGATAATCTATTCCCTATCAAACCTTTGGAAAAAGATATTGAAATGAGCAGATATCTGAAAAAAAGATTTGGAGAAGAAATGGTCGAACACATAGTTGAACCGTTTTTTTCAAAGATTTATGCTAGTGATTTAGATGAAATGGGAATTAAATCTTCTAAAGAGGTTATTTATTCTTTAGAACAAAAATATGGGAGTCTCTCAAAAGGAATCAAGCATCACCCCGAATTGCTAGATGGTCCTGGTAATTACGTTACTTTTCAAAAAGGTTTATCCGTTTTAACGGATAAACTAACCGAAATTTTAAAACCTCATATTCAAACAAGTAAAAAAGTAGTTGATATCAAACAAGGTATTGAAGGTACGTACATTATAGATCTTAACCGAAAAGAACAGGTGCGTGTTGGTGCAATTTGCATTGCAACGCCAGTAACTGAATATTCAAAATTGATCAAAAATGAGACCTTCGGGCAAATTTTTGATCAAGTGGAAACAGCATCTATCGGCTATATCTTGTTTAAGTTTAAAAAAGAGGCTATAAAAAATGAACCAAAAGGATTTGGTGTAGTTACTCCTAGACGAAGCGATTCTTTTGTAACGTCAATCGTTCTTTTAAATAAAAAATGGTCGTTTCTTAGAGATGAAGAAGATGTATTTATTGGCGTAAGTTTTGGTAGAAAAGGGGAAGACTTGCTTGTTTCTTTGAGCAATAAAGAAATAGAGGAGTCCATACTTAAAGACTTAAAAACGATACTCGGAATCACGGAAAAACCTATAAATCGTATTGTAAAACGCTGGCCTGATGCGATACCCCAGTACACCGTAATACAAGAAGAAAAAATAAAAGAAATGATTGAATTGCTAAAAAATGAATATCCGGGAGTGTATATTTCTGGAATAGGGCTAGAAGGTTTTGGTGTCAATCAATGTATTGGCCAAGCTAATAAAACGAGTAAAAAAATAGTTGATCATATAAAAAAACAAAATTGTATTTATAATAAATGAGATAGCTTATAAAAAAATAAAAAGACTCTTTTTAACATTAAAAAGGTTCTTTTTATTTTAAACTTTGTTTTCTTAGTGTAAGGTATTGTATAAAAGATAAACTAAAAATAGGAGTGAGGGAAGAAAATGAAGTTAACTATATTAGGTTTTTGGGGCGGGTACCCAACAAAAAATTCAGGTACAAGTTCTTATTTATTAGAAACAGAAAATTATCATTTATTGATCGATGTAGGAAGTGCTTCTTTGATTGCTTTAGAAGATCATTTAGATCCATTACAATTGGATGCGGTTATCTTATCTCATTATCATTATGATCACATAGCTGATTTAGGCGTTTTACAATTTACACGTCAATTGAAACGAATGAAAAATAATCTTGAAAGAGCTCCTATGTTTCCTATCTATGGGCACCAAGGAGACAATGAAAATTTTAAACGATTAACTATGGACACTGTGAGTGAAGGGATAGCTTATGATGAAGGTCAAAAATTATATATTGGTCCATTTGAAATACAGTTTATGAGAACTCTGCATCCAGTGGAATGTTATGCTATGAGAATTGTTGAAATAAAAACAGGTAAGATATTAGTCTATACAGCAGATTCTGGTTATCTACCCGATTTCGTTACCTTCAGTAAAGAGGCAGATGTATTATTGGCAGATACAAATTTCTTCAATGGAATGGAGAATCATCGTGTTCATATGTCAGCAGCTGAAGTAGGTAGAATTGCAAAAGAGGCAGATGTGAAAAAAGTTATTTTAACACACTTGCCACAAGTTGGAGACCTAGAGCTGTTGAAAGCTCAAGTAATCAATGAAACACCAAAAACAGAAATTATATTAGCTGAAAAAGATTTAGTCATAGAGATTTGATGAAAGCTGTAATAAAGTGAAATAGAAAAATGTAGAAATGAGGAAACAATAGATGTACTATGTCAAAAATATTCGTGATGGTAAAGAAATAACAGATCCTACAATCAATCTGGCAATCGAATACCATTTGTTAAATAATGTTGTATTGGATGAACCAATATTGCTTTTTTATATTAATGAACCCTCTATCATAATTGGAAGAAATCAAAATACGATTGAAGAAATCAATACAGAATATGTAGAAAAAAATAATATTCATATAGTCCGCCGATTTTCAGGTGGTGGAGCTGTTTATCATGATTATGGAGTCTTTTGTTTTTGTTTTATTACACAAGATGATGGAGATTCTTTCCGCGATTTTGGTAAATTTACAGAGCCTATCATAGAGTCCTTACACAAAATGGGCGTTGAAGGTGCTAAGCTTGAAGGTAGAAATGACTTGCTGATCAATGGACAAAAATTTTCTGGAAATGCAATGTATTCAAAAAATGGTCGAATGACGGCGCATGGTACAATCATGTTTGATAGTGATATTGAAGAAGTCGTAAATGCTCTTAAGGTAAGGAAAGATAAAATTGAATCAAAAGGAATCAAATCAATAAGAAGCCGTGTGACGAACATAAAACCTTATTTAGCTGATGATTATCAATTTATGAATACAAAAGAATTCCGAGATCGGTTATTATTAAATATATTCGATGTGGATAGTGCTGAAGACGTTAAGGAATACAAATTGACGGATCATGATTGGAAGCAGATAGAAGAACTCTCCGAAAAATATTTTAATAATTGGGATTGGAATTATGGGAAATCACCAAAATTTGAATTGGTTCGCCGTCATCGTTTTTCAATTGGTTCAGTTGAATTTAAAATGAATGTGGCTAAAGGATTAATTCAAGATATTCGTATTTTTGGAGATTTTTTTGGATTAGGAGATATTTCAGATGTTGAAGAAAAATTGACTGGTATTAAATATGATATTTTATCTATAAATGAAGCATTAGACGATATAAATATTAAAAAGTATTTTGGAAATATTACTAAAGAAGAATTAGTGCATTTAATATACTAAAAAAAGCTGAAGCAGTTAGGATAACTATCCTGAGCGCTTCAGCTTTTTTTGCTATCTGTTTTTTCTTCCTAAACCGATGGCATTCTTCATTTTTATGAGTGTTTTATTGGCTACAGAACGAGCTTTAATAGCACCTTCATCTAGAATCAAGTCTAGCTCATCAGAATCGATCAATTCATTGTGTCTGATTTGAATAGGTTCTAGTACAGCTACAATAGCTTCTCCTAAGTCTTCTTTAAATTGGCCATATCCGCTATTTTGATAACGATCTACCAGTTCAGCAATACTAAAATCAGTAAATGAAGCATAAATCGTTAATAAATTTGATATACCAGGTTTATTTTCAGAATCATATTCAATAACCCCACTAGAATCGGTCACAGCACTTTTGATTTTTTTACGAATGATTGCAGGCGCATCTAACATCGAAATAAAACTTTTTTTATTATCATCAGATTTACTCATTTTTTTTAAAGGATCTTGCAAGCTCATTATACGACCGCCAGATTTTGGTATTTTAACTTCTGGTACAGTCAGCAAGTGATTACCATTGCTGTATTTATTATTAAAACGAGTGACAAAATCACGCGTTAATTCTAAGTGTTGTTTTTGATCATCCCCAACAGGAACTAAATTTGATTGATAAAGAATGATATCTGCAACCATTAAAGGCGGATAAGTTAATAAACCAACTGATACACCAGAACGACTATTTTTTGCGGATTTATCTTTGAATTGTGTCATCCGTTCTAATTCGCCGATATTCGTATTGCATTGAACGATCCAAGCAGCTTCAGCATGTGCAGAAACTTCAGATTGAATGAAAATTATAGCTTTGGCTGGATCTAACCCGATAGCTAAGTATAAGGCAGCAAGACTTTTCGTTTGCTGCCTAAGTTTTAGCGGCTCTTGTTGCACAGTAATAGCATGTTCATCAACGATACAAAAGTAACTTGTATAACTTTCCTGTAAAGATATAAATTGTTTCATTGCCCCAATGTAATTTCCAATAGTAGGAGTTCCACTAGGTTGAATACCTGAAAAAATTGTCTTCATTTTATCCACCCCTTATTTCTAAGTACATCAGTACTAGTATACGTCATTTTTAAGCCGATTATAGATTTTGTTGAAAACAAGTACTAAAAAATCATCTTTCAATCAAATAATACGCTAGCAATGTAATCAAACTAACGACTAATAATGCTGAACCTACCTTTAAAAAAAGGAAATACCCTTTGCCAATTAGTTTTGAGAGAGGTTTAATAGTGAACTCTTCATCGGAATGTCTACCTTTGCGAATATTAAAAGCCGTTTTTCGCATACTGTAGTTAAAGAAATCAAAAAAACCTGATGAAAAAGATGCGCCAAAAAGACCGATAATGAGAAATAAAGAGGCTCCATAGAAAGTAAGATTTGTAGTATGATAGAATGACAGCTCTTTATAAGCAATTAATTCAATCAACAAGCATAAAAAGAGCGACACCAAAAAGATACGCATAGGTGTTTTATTTTGTTTCACTGATTTTCCTCCTTAAAGTGTACATACAATAGTACTAAACTATATTATAATAGGAATACTATGAAAAATATATGAATATTTTAAAAAGAGATAAGGATCAAACTTGGCAATACATATCTGATTTCTATTCATATTCTAATCTTATTTTAATCTTATAGTGTAATATGATAGCATAATTAAAAAAAGTTTTGCAATATTGGTTTTGACAAGCTATTCTATATAGTATATTCTTTTTTGTAGGAGAATTAAAATTAAAATTGTTGGAGGTGCTATAATCGATGAAAAGCTATGCTAGATTTTTAGGAAAACGCGTGTTATACATGTTGTTGACATTATTTTTAATTGCATCGATTACTTTTTTCTTGATGAAGCTTTTACCGGGTACTCCATATAGTAACCAGGATAAACTTTCAGAAGAACAAATCTATATTATGAATGAACAATATGGATTAAATGAACCGGTGCCGGTTCAGTATTTAGTATATATCGGAGGATTACTTCAAGGTGATTTGGGAGTATCATTCCAGTTTAGCAACACTCCAGTAACAAAACTATTATCTACGCGTGTAGGGCCGTCTTTACAGCTAGGTATTCAAGCCGTTGCATTAGGGACAATATTTGGTATTGTTTTAGGTGTAATAGCGGCAATGTATCAAAATACTTGGATCGATACGCTTGCAACTTTTTCAGCGATATTAGGAAGATCAATTCCTAACTTTGTTATTGCTGTTTTGTTACAGCTAGTGTTCGGTGTATATCTCCAATGGTTCCCAATCGCTTTATGGGATGGAGGATTCAGCTCATCAGTTCTTCCTACGTTAGCATTAGCAATCTCTCCTCTAGCAGATTCAGCTCGTTTTATTAGAACAGAAATGGTAGATGTCTTAGGTAGTGATTACGTTGAATTAGCAAGAGCCAAAGGATTAAGCAGATGGACAGTAGCTTTTAAACATGGTGTCCGCAATGCTCTAATTCCGTTAGTAACGATTTTAGGACCTATGGCTGTTGGTTTGATGACTGGTTCAATGGTTGTAGAAAACATCTATGCTATTCCTGGTATTGGTGAACAATTCGTTAAATCGATCATGACAAATGATTACCCAACGATCATGGGCGTAACTATCCTTTACTCTGCTATGCTTGTATTTATTATTTTAGTTGTTGATATTTTATACGGAGTAATTGATCCGCGTATTCGTGTTTCTACTGAAGGAGGGGACAAATAATGAATAAACAAGAAAATACTCCTGTTGTAGATGAATTTAAAAATTTGTCTCCTGACATGTTTGCCCCAGCTACTGGGTCAAGTATTGGAGATAACGAAAAAATTTCTGCACCTTCATTAAGTTTTATTCAAGACTCATGGAGAAGATTGAAAAAGAATAAAGCGGCTGTCGTTAGTTTGGTAGTCTTAATAATCATGATCGTTCTTACGATTGCAGCGCCAATCGTCGCACCTTATGATCCAGATATCCAAACAGTAGAGTTTGCGAGCCTGCCACCTAAAATTTCAGGAATTGATATTAATGGTTTAAACGGAACTCAAAAAGTTGGAGAAACTCGTATAGACAAATATGCCGAAAAGGATGTTCCTGAGGATCAGTATTATATCCTAGGTACAGACAGCTTAGGCCGTGACTTGCTTTCCCGTATTCTTTACGGTACAAGGGTATCCTTGATTATTGCTTTTGTAGCAGCCTTTTTTGATCTAACTATAGGTGTAACTTATGGTTTGGTTTCAGGTTGGATCGGCGGTAGAGTGGATAACTTTATGCAACGTGTTTTAGAAATATTATCAGGTGTTCCAAACCTTGTTGTAGTTATCTTAATGTTATTGGTACTAGAGCCAGGGATTATGTCTATTATTATTGCTTTAGCCATTACTGGTTGGATTTCAATGGCTAGGGTAGTCAGGGCACAAACCTTAAAATTAAAAAATCAAGAATACATTTTAGCTGCTCGTACATTAGGTGAATCTTCAATTAAAATTGCATTTAAACATCTAATTCCAAATTTATCCGGTATAATTATCATTCAAACGATGTTCTCGATTCCTTCTGCCATTTTCTTCGAAGCATTCTTGAGTTTCATTGGTATAGGAATTCCAGCACCAACGGCTTCATTAGGAACATTGATTAATGACGGATACAAAACATTTCGCTTCCTACCCCATTTAATGTGGTATCCAGCTGCAGTTATTTGTATATTAATGATTTCATTTAACTTATTGGCTGATGGTCTGCGTGATGCATTTGATCCGAAAATGAAAGATTAGCGAGGTGAAAACGAATGAGTAATGTATTAGAAGTTAAAGATTTAGAAATTACGTTCGACACCTATGCTGGTAAAGTAAAAGCTATCCGCGGTGTCAGTTTTGATTTGAAAAAAGGTGAAACGTTAGCTATCGTAGGAGAATCCGGTTCAGGAAAATCTGTTACAACACGTAGCATCATGCGTTTACTGTCACAAAATGCTAATATTGAAAATGGAGAAATTTTATTTAATGGTGAAGATCTTATCAAAAAAACTGAAAAAGAAATGCAAGGTATTCGTGGTAAAGAAATTGCAATGATTTTTCAAGATCCTATGACTTCGCTTAATCCAACAATGACGATTGGTAAACAAATTTCTGAACCAATTCGGTTGCATCAAAAATTAAATAAAGAAGATGCTAGAAAAAGAGCTTTAGAACTATTAAATTTGGTAGGGTTACCAGATGCCGAAAGACGGATGAAACAATACCCACACCAATTCTCTGGTGGACAAAGACAACGTATTGTTATTGCGATCGCTCTTGCATGTAACCCTGAAGTATTAATTGCTGATGAACCAACAACAGCATTAGATGTAACGATCCAAGCACAAATTTTAGATTTAATGAAAGAATTACAGAAGAAAATTGCAACGTCAATTATCTTTATTACACATGATCTAGGTGTAGTAGCAAATGTTGCAGATCGTGTTGCGGTAATGTACGCTGGTAAAATTGTTGAAATTGGAACAGTTGATGAAATTTTCTATAATCCACAACACCCATATACATGGGGATTGATCAGTTCTATGCCAACATTAGAGATCACTGAAACATTGTATGCCATTCCTGGGACACCACCAGATCTATTGGATCCTCCAAAAGGGGATGCATTTGCTCCACGTAATGCATTTGCAATGAAAATTGATACCGAATTAGAACCGCCTTTCTTTAAAATTTCTGAAACACATTCAGCTTTAACGTGGTTATTACATCCGGATGCTCCTGCAGTTGAGCCGCCACCAGAAATTAAAGCACGTCATAAAATTTATGAAGAAAAATTTGCCCCACTTCATGGATCTTTAAAGGACGCTAAGACTCAAGTCGAAGGAGGGGTAAACTAAATGGAAAATAAAGAAAAAATCTTAGAAGTTAAAGGTTTAAAGCAGTACTTCAATAAAGGTACAAAAAATGAAGTTCGTGCAGTAGATGATATTACTTTTGATATTTATAAAGGTGAAACTTTTGGTCTTGTTGGTGAATCTGGTTCAGGTAAATCAACAACAGGTCGCTCAATTATCCGTTTATACGATCCAACGGCTGGAGAAATTGACTTTGAAGGTACAAAAGTTCATGATATATCTGGTAAAAAAGATATGTTGAAATTCAGAAGAGATATGCAAATGATTTTCCAAGATCCTTATGCATCTTTAAATCCAAAAATGAAAGTCCGTGATATTATTGCTGAAGGTATCGATATTCATGGATTAGCCAGTTCTACTGAGGATAGAAATCAACAAGTAGATGATTTACTAAAAACTGTTGGTTTAAATCCAGATCATGCTTCACGCTATCCACATGAATTTTCAGGTGGGCAACGACAACGCATAGGGATCGCTAGGGCTTTAGCAGTCAAACCTAAATTCATTATTGCGGATGAACCAATATCTGCTTTGGATGTCTCAATTCAAGCTCAAGTTGTAAACTTGTTGATGGAATTGCAAAAAACTCAAAAATTAACATTTTTATTTATTGCCCATGATTTATCAATGGTTAAATATATCAGTGACCGAATTGGTGTAATGAATACTGGGAAATTGCTTGAATTAGCTCCTGCTAATGAAGTTTATAACACACCCTTACATCCTTACACTGAAAGCTTATTGTCTGCCGTACCCTTACCAGATCCTGAATATGAGCGTAACCGTGTACGTACTCCATATATTCCTCGTGAACAAAATGGGGAACCTGAAGAATTACGTGAAATCTCTCCTGGACATTTTGTTTACTGTAGAGAATCTGATATACCAGCTTTAAAAGAAAAAAAAGCAAGCTATAAAAAGTAATATGAAAAGGCTGTAAATTAGACAATAAAGTCTGGTTTGCAGCTTTTTTTGTAAATCTGATTTGTCAAATTAAGCTATACAAACTATCTTCATCCATATAACTCATAAAAACTTCCAACGGTGTTTGGTAATTTAGTGACTTCCTTGGAATGTTATTTCGTTTGTGTGCAACAGATGATACGAAAGTCTGGTCAACTTCGTTGAAATCCATTTTTTTTGGCAATCCATCTTTTCGAAGAAGTCCATTAGAATTCTCATTTAAAGCTCGTTGTGAAGGCGTTCCAGGATCAGCGAAGTAAATAGCGACATCATGTTGGTTGCACAAAGATTTCCAGTTGGAAAACTCCTTTCCGCAATCAAACGTAATGGATTTGAATAAATTTTTTGGTATGGCTTGGAACCATTGATTCATGGCATTCTCAATGTCGCAGGCTTTACGCCCTTTGGGCTTTAAGGTAATGATAGCTTTTGATAAAATCTCTACTAGAGTAATAACCGCACTTTTGTGGTGAACACCTACAATGGTATCTCCTTCGATATGACCAAACTCTTCTTTAAATGTGGGATAGTCTATTATTCTTTCAGAGATATTTCGTTTATAAGCTTGTCTACCTCTACGTTCTTGATGTCCGTTAGGTTTTCTTTTCCCTTTCATCGGGAGTGTAACTTCATCGAATATTCTTTCTTTAAACTGCCTATAAAGTGTTCGTACGGAACAGTCTATTGTCATTTCTTTACGGCCAATAATGACATCCGGCGTCCAGCCCTCAGCTACTTTTCCCTTGATATAAAGCTGTTGTTCTTTTGGTAAATCAATTTTTTTGCGTCCACACTGTTTCTTGTTTTTTTTATACCGTAGGTAATGGTCGAAAGCTGTGTGTCCTGCTTTGAAGAACCTGATAACATTATTAATCGGTGTACGAGTACGATTCAAGTAAGTAGCTATTTTAGCAACTGGAACACCTTGGTGGTAATAAGCTTCTATCATCACTAGTTCATCCATGGTAATATGGGTATAGGTCATTCGTGATCACTCCTTGTTTTCTGTGGTTGGAAATACAATTAGAGTGTATCACGAATGGCTTTTTTATTTGTATAGCTTAATCTTACAATCGACGAAAAGAAAAACTATAAACAATCAATAGTAAAAAAAAAATTTTTTTTGAACGAAATATTGTTTATAATAAATTCTTATTTGTACTAATTATTGTTAGTTTCATTTAGAATAAAACATGGTTAAATATGATTTTTGATTATGCAAATAAGAACTGGTAAAATATATTATCCTAAATTTAATAAGAAGTGACAAGAAAATGACAAAAGGGGTAGTATTTTTAAAATGAATGTTTTATAATGAAGTTGTAAGGCGTTTCATAGTTTCATTACTGATCCTCAATTTTTTTGAACAATTTATCTGATTAAAAAAGGAGAGAGTAACATATGGTAACTTTATATACATCGCCTAGTTGTACATCATGTCGTAAAGCTAAAGCGTGGTTAGAAGAAAATAATATTACTTATAATGAAAGAAATATTTTTTCAGAGCCACTAACAATCGCTGAGATCAAATCGATTTTAAAAATGACAGAAGATGGTACCGAAGAAATCATTTCGACGCGTTCCAAAGTATTTCAAGAGCTGAATGTCGATTTAGATGATTTACCTTTAAATAAAATGTTCGATTTGATTCAAGATAATCCAGGTCTGTTACGTCGGCCAATTATGGTAGATGAAAAAAGATTGCAAGTGGGTTATAACGAAGACGAGATTCGTCGTTTCTTGCCTCGCGAAGTAAGAGCACTTGAATTGAAACAAGCTCAACTTATAGTTGGATATTAACAATTAGTTCAAAACTACGCATCTTAACAGTGTCGTAGTTTTTTTGGCACTTTTAACTTTACATTTAATTTATTTCGTTTAGAATGGTTATATAGATTATTCATAAGTTGAAATATTTTTAACTGTGAAGATGAGAAATGAGGTGTAGGACTATGGAAATGGAACATATTAACGAAAACACCATCCGAGTATTGATTGAGAACGCTGATTTAGAAGAGAGAGGCGTAACTTTTTTGGATCTTTTAGGAAATCATAAACAAATTGAAAATTTCTTTTATAGTATTTTAGAAGAAGTAGATGTAGACGAACAATTCCATGAATCTGATGCCATTACATTTCAAGTATTACCAAATGGGAATGGGTTAGAATTATTCATTAGCAAAGGTGGTCCAATAAACGATCAATTAGACTTTTCTTCAGCATCTGAAAACCTTAATTCAGATGAATTCTCTCAATATATAAAAAAACAGATGGTACAAAATTTAAATAAATCTGAAAATGAAAATGAGGACGGGAATGAGATTAAAAGTCCTGAAGATGAAACAAAAGAGATTGTTTTAAGATTTGATCAGTTTGAAAATATGATCGCATTATCAAAAATGATGTATTTAGATAATGCACTTTCTAATTTGTTTATTTATAAAGAAAGATATTATTTGAATTTGATCTTTCCTATTAACGAAATGACTGAAAGAAGTGCTGATGAAGAAATTTCACTTGCATTAGAATTTGCTGAAAAAACGCCAGTTACTCAAGGGATTTTAGAAGAACATGGCAAAGTAATTATGGAAAATAAGGCACTTGAATTAACACGTCACTATTTCAAATAAACTAAATAGTATCGATTATGAAATCAAAGAAGGTTTTCCTTTCTTTGATTTTTTTGTTTTAAAATAGATTTCCTCTCTTTTTTTGCGGATAGTTAGTATGTGAAATGTATGAGGGGAGACTATAGTGATGCTAATTGCGTTAAACAATAAAAACCAATATCTTAATGCGATGAATGAGCAAAAAATTAAGAATCAAAAATATGACTATTATTGTCCGAATTGTAGAGAACCTGTTTTTCTCAAGAAGGGACTAATCAAACAAGCTCATTTTACACATTTTCAAAAAAGTGAGTGTAATGTTTTTTCAGAAGGTGAAACTGAAGAACATATTTTGGGTAAAAATATACTTTATCAGTGGTTCACACAACAAAAGATTCCCTGTCAATTGGAAGCTTATTTGTCAAATTTAAAACAACGGCCTGATCTATTGATTTGGTTAGATGAACAAACTCCAATTGCTATTGAATTTCAATGCAGTGCTCTTTCTATTCAACGGATGGTTGAACGAACGACTGGATATATTAAAAATGGATACAAAGTTTATTGGATTTTAGGAAAACAATATCATTTTAAAAATAGGTTAACTAGTTTCCAAAGATTATTTATCAATGAGCATAAATTAGTAGGATGCTATTTTTTAGAATTACATGTTGATAAAAATATATTAATGGTTCATTGCCGTATCAATCAGCAAGGGAATTCAACTCATATAAGTTCCTGCTCTAGTCAATTTGAGTTAGCTAAAATGAGTACCAACTTAGAATATATTAGTAAGCAATTATTATTTTTTGGAAAAAGCAATCAAAATGAATCCAAAAACCAGTTGATTCAAAGTCACTATTTTTTGAATCAAGGGAGAAATTATCAAGTACCGGAGATTGTATTGTTCCAAAAATATATTTATAAAAGAGGAGATTCTTTGATTTCTTTGCCGGTAGAAGTTTATTTACCTGTGAAAGATCAAATATTTATTAAGTCATTATCTTATTTTTGGAAATACCTATTATTGGAATGGCTAATGGAAAGAGACAACAAAGAAGTTATTACTAAGAAAGAAGTGTACCAAAAATTTTCTTTGATGGTAAAAAATAATGAGTTGATTTTTCATGTTATGCCACTTATAACAATTGAAAGCAAAAAAAAGTGTGTTGATCATTTCATGGCTCTTTTGACCCAAAGAGGTGTATTGTCAGCTATTTCTAATTCAGATTGGATAATTCAAAAAAAACCTAAACGGTATGGAAATGAGAATGAAAAGATGACCGATTTTTTATCTTTAGATCAGTAACATATAGTTGATTCTTAAATGAAAGTTTCTTTATTTAAAAATATTTTATGGTAAGATTAAAGATAAGAAAATTTCAAGGAGGTTTTTTAATGAGTGAGCCAAAAAAATTACCAAAAAGGGATAAGATACCTGATGAATCAACCTGGGACTTAGGCGTGATTTTCCAATCCGATGAAGCATTTAAACAATCATATAAAGAGTTAGAAAAAAAAATAGAGTCTGTTGTAACTTATAAAGGTACATTAACTAACGGATCAGAAAGTTTCTTGAGAGCGATTCAAACTATTTTAGACTTATCTAATCAAATGGAGAAGTTATACGTTTATGGTCAATTAAAAAATGATCAAGACACAACGAACTCAATCTATCAAGGAATGTATGAACAAGTCACTAAATTAGCTACGCAAGCTCATGAGGCTATTTCGTGGTTCGAACCTGAAGTGTTAGAATTACCAGAAGAAAGATTAAATCACTATTTTATTGAAAATGAAGAGTTAACTATCTACAAACACTTTATTGATCAATTAACAGCGACTAGAGAACATGTTCTAAGTGCTAATGAAGAAGCATTGTTAGCAGGAGCAGGAGAGATTTTTAATGCTTCCAGTCGGACGTTTAACATCTTAAATAATGCAGATATAACATTTCCAACAATCAAAGATGAAAATGGAGATGATATTCAATTAACACACGGAGTCTATGGGCAATTAATGGAAAGTACTGACCGTTCTGTTCGCGAATCGGCTTTTAAAAATCTTTATAAAGTGTATAAAGGATTACAAAACACTTTTTCAAGTACTCTCTCTTCACATGTTAAATACCATAATTACAATGCAAAAGTTCATCATTATCAATCTGCACGTGAAAAAGCTTTAAGCAGCAATCATATTCCAGAATCTGTTTATGATACATTATTGGATGTCGTCCATGATCATTTACCGTTATTGCATCGCTATGTTGCTTTAAGAAAAGAACTGTTAGGTGTAGATGAGCTTCATATGTACGATATGTACACGCCTATTAGTGGAGAAGCTGGTATTAAGTATACTTATGAAGAAGCTGAAGCTGAGACTTTAAAAGCTCTTCAACCACTAGGTGAGGAGTACTTGTCTGTTTTAAAAAAGGCTTTTAATAATCGATGGATCGATGTCATAGAAAATGAAGGCAAAAGAAGTGGTGCATACTCTTCAGGAGCGTACGAAACAAATCCTTATATTTTGTTGAATTGGCACGATTCACTAAACCATTTGTACACGCTCGTTCATGAATTAGGACACAGTGCCCATAGTTACTACACAAGAACGAATCAGCCATATGTGTATGGAGATTATTCTATTTTTTTAGCAGAAATAGCTTCTACTACAAATGAAAATATTTTAACGGATCATCTGTTAGAGACACAAACAGATCCGAAAGTCCGAGCATATGTTTTAAATCATTATTTGGATGGGTTTAAAGGCACTATGTTTAGACAAACTCAATTTGCTGAGTTTGAACATTTTATACATGAAGAAGCAGCAAAAGGGACACCTTTAACAAGTGATTTTTTAACAGATTATTATGGAGAATTAAATGCACAGTATTATGGTCCAGATGTTGAAAAAGATCCTGAAATTGCTATCGAATGGACTAGAATTCCACATTTTTATTATAATTACTATGTTTATCAATATTCAACAGGTTTTTCAGCTGCTACAGCTTTAGCAGATAAAATCGTTAAGGGTGAAGAAGGAGCTTTAGATAAATACTTGACCTATTTGAAATCTGGAAACAGCGATTATCCTATTGAAGTAATGAAAAAAGCGGGAGTAGACATGACCAATAAAACCTATATAGAGGATGCTATGAAAGTATTTGAAGCTAGATTAAATGAATTAGAAGAATTGATTGAAACCTTAAAAAGTTAGGCCGTTTGAAAAATAAAGCAGTTACAATATTAGTGCTTCCTTTAGCAATCAGGGGCTTCAGTGAAATTGCCATCCCTGAAAAATTTTCATGTAATTAATTTAGTTTACTCGCACTAAAAAATTATAGATCAAAAATTTAATAGTATGCAAAAAAAAACTAAGCCAAATGATATATTGGCTTAGTTTTTTAGTATCAATAAAAATTAGATCAAATTGAATTTTAAAGTACTTGCAATGAAGCTTTATTAATTAAACGGGTTTTATTTTTTGAGATTATTTGATTTCTTGCTTCAATGATCATTGGATTAGGGTTTTGCAGTGCTTGAAGCAGTTCGACCGTAATGCCTTCTTCAATCAATAAACCGTGCTCTTTATGATTGTCATTAAATAGTAAACAAGAAGGGGTATTAAAAGCATTTACCTCACAAGCTATTTTTTGATCAGCTTCAAAAGAAGTTTTTGTAAAGTCTAATTCTTTATCTTCAAGAAACATAGGAATATCTAATTTGGCTTGCTCAGCAGATTCCAAAACAAGATTTTCTGAAAAGACTCTATTTTCTTCAAGTAATGCATGTTGCAATTCAAGTAGGAAATTACGGCCTTTTTTCTTTCCTTGCATAGTTGCAGCAGTATAATAAAGACAAATGTCATACACTACAGAATGTACAGAATTACGTAACTCTAAATCACTTTTTGGTAAGTTGTTTGTAGAAAGATACTGAGTCACCGTGGTTAAATTATGAACTGGAATAAAATTAACACGAATTTTACTAGCAGCTTTTTCAATAAAATTTAATACTTCCTTTTCAGCTTGGAAACAAGTAGAATCAATTGGATTAATAAATAAATAAATTTCAATCAACTCATTATGAGCTGATCCATTTTTAGTATACGTAGTTGAGAACATTTATCTTCACCTTAGTCTTAGTATTTTTAAATCTATTTTCGTACTCTATTGTTGTTTACAAGTATACTTTATCAAAAATAGCTAAGAAAATATAATAAAGGGTCTCATTTTCGGATGATTTTTTGTACAAATTGTAACAAAGCCGCCACATTTCGGTTTTTCTATCTTAATACCATTAATAATTAATCAACTTGATTCCATCATTCGTTTGATTTTATTTTTCGTTGATCGTTTTTTGATTGAATAGAGCTGAAGTAAATGGTCAAAATAAACTTCCCCTACTTCACGAGAATTTGTTTCGAATTCTAACTCATAGTCTGTTTTAGAGCCATACGAACTTTCATCTATTACAATTAGACCTTGCTCAATTTTTTTTCATAACGCTTTGTTACCAATGAACCAAATAAAGAGAGTTCTTTTAAATTAACGTTCAATTCAGTTAATTGCTTGGCTACATGGCCATCTAATTTGATCGTATGAGTATTTAAGAGCAGTTTTCCTTGCTTCAATGATAAGTTATCAGTCGTTTCTAAAAAATCTTTTCCAGTAGGTGTTTTTAGTGTTAGTTCTGCAGAATCTGAAAATAAACGGATGCGTAAAGCAGAATGTAATTTTTTTAGTTTCCAATCTTTCGTATCGTAATAATAATTTTCTTGAAGATAAAAATCTTTTTCAGATAAGTTTAAGCTGCTTAACAATTTAGTATATTCATTTTTTGTTAAACTATTGTTAAATTCAATTTCTACCTGCTGAGCCATTTATTTCATCCCTTTTTAACTTGATTTAAGTATCGTGATAAGTATATATTTTACTAGTGCTAAATTATCTATCTATCATATCATTTTATTTCTATTTTAGTATATTTCATCTTTCTAATTAAATATGTTAAAATGAAGCCATATAGCGCTTTGAAAAGTGCGAAATCATAAGTTCCTAGAAGAGGGTATAAAGTGATGAATCAAGATCAAAAGTGGGAAGATTTTTTAATACCTTATAATCAGGCTGTTGAAGAATTAAAAATAAAACTAAAAGGAATTCGTAAAGAATTTAGTAAAGGGAATCGGCATATTCCAATCGAATTTGTTACTGGGAGAGTAAAACCGGTAAATAGCATTATTGGAAAAGCAGCTTTAAGGAATATTCCGTTCGATAAAATAGATACTGAGATGCAAGATATAGCAGGATTAAGAATCATGTGTCAATTTGTAGAAGATATTCATGAAGTAGTTAGACTTTTAAGAAATCGAAATGATATGAAAATAATTGAAGAACGAGATTATATAACGAATAAGAAGGAAAGTGGCTACCGGTCGTACCATGTTGTATTTGAGTACCCAGTGCAATTGATCGATGGCGAAAAAAGAATACTTGTTGAGATACAGGTGCGTACATTGGCAATGAATTTTTGGGCTACGATTGAACATTCATTAAACTATAAATATCAGGGTGAGTTTCCAGATGCTATTAATGTTCGTTTAAAACGAGCTGCAGAAGCTGCTTTTCAACTAGATGAAGAAATGTCTCAAATTAGAGAAGAAATACAAGAAGCGCAACACTTATTTTCTCACAGTAAAAGACCAGTTATTGATGAAACATCAAACAGGTATTAATTTATTTGGTAGTTACTGTTTGAGATTTCTGCATTATCAGGTGTAATTAAAAGGGAGGGACAACTTTGAAAATAGCAGTAGTTAATAATAATGGAGAGCAATCTTTAAAACTAGCTAAAGAATTTCGGATACTCTGCTTGAAAAACCGTCTTCTATTAGATGATAAAAATCCAGATATCGTTGTAACGATCGGTGGAGATGGAACATTGTTGTCCGCTTTTCATAGGTATGCCCATATGTTAGATCATGTTCGATTTGTGGGGGTACATACAGGACATTTAGGTTTTTATACAGATTGGCGAGATTACGAGTTAGAAGATTTAGTCTCAAGTTTACTTAGAGATGAAGGTGAAAGTGTTAGCTATCCATTGCTTGATGTTAAGGTAACATACCAAGGGCAAAAGGAATCTTCTCACTTTTTGTCCTTAAATGAATCAACAATGAAACGGATAGATGGAACAATGGTGTGTGATGTATTCATAAAGGATGAACTGTTTGAAAGGTTTAGAGGAGATGGAATGTGTGTTTCGACACCTACTGGTTCGACTGGCTATAATAAGTCTGTAGGAGGAGCAGTTATCCATCCTCGACTGGAAGCACTACAGCTGACTGAAATCGCTCCTATTAATAATCGGGTATTTCGTATTCTAGGTTCACCCTTAATTGTTGCACGGGATGAATGGATCAGAATCAAACCAATCACAACTGAGGGGTTTGTTTTAACCATCGATCAATTGACATCTTCCGAAAAAAATATTACTGAATTAAATTATAGCATTGCGAAAGAACGCATTCACTTTGCTCGTTACAGACATACTCATTTCTGGAGCCGAGTTGAAGATGCTTTTATTGGAGCGAAAAAAAAATATGAAATTTAGTTGGATATATGATCTGCCAACTAGTCTACAAGTGAAATCATTTTTAAAAATAAAAGGAATTTCACGTAGTTTACTAGCAAAAATAAAGTTCCGCGGCGGGAAAATTGAAGTCAATGAAACTGAAGTAACTGTGCGTTATCTCTTGAAAGAAAACGATAGTATACAAATCACGATTCCTAATGAAACTCCTCATGAAACAACAGTTCCTATCGATATTCCGATTGATATCTTGTATGAAGATCAACATTATTTAGTTGTAAATAAACCTTATGGAGTTGCTTCGGTACCGTCTCAAGTTCACCCTGAAAGTACCATGGCAAATCGAGTTAAAGGTTACTATGTACGTCAAGGTTACGTTGATCAAGTTATTCATATTGTGACTCGACTTGACCGAGATACTACAGGATTAATGTTGTTCGCTAAACATGGCTACGCACATGCATTAATGGATGTGCAGTTAAGAAGTAAAGAAATTCAAAAAAAATATACTGCACTGATCAAGGGTCAGCTAGACGAAGGGGAACATGGATTTATTGATGCTCCTATTGCACGAACTGTCGATTCCATTATTACAAGAAGAGCTCATTCCTCTGGAAAAGAAGCTTTAACCGAGTATTGGGTCAAAAAGTCTTTCCCACAAGCAACCTTGGTCGATATTCAATTGCATACCGGAAGAACTCATCAAATAAGGGTTCATTTTACTCATATTGGCCACCCGTTAATGGGAGACGACTTATATGGTGGTGAGAAGAATAATTGGATAGTTAGGCAAGCGTTGCATTGTAATGAATTAAATTTTATACACCCTTTTACAAACGAAAAAATAAATCTTACACTAGACCATCCTGAAGATATTGCCCAATGGCTACATCAGCATAAGCAGCAAGAGGTCAATCGTTAATGAAATGAATTTAGGAAGGGGTGTAGCCCTTGAAAGAAGTACAAGTAGAATTTGAAGAGCAAATAGAACAGTTGAAAAGCTATTTAATAGCTGAAGATATCAATTCATTCAGAGAAAAATTTTTAGAATTGCACGTTTATGAACAAAGTCAAGTTTATCTATCCTTGTCAAAGGATGAACGTTTAAGAGCATATAACTTTTTATCTCCTAATGAAATGGCAGATACGTTCGAAATACTCGAAGAAGAAGAAGAATCAGTCGAAAAATATTTGGAAGAAATGAACCCTCAGTATGCTGCAAATATGCTGAGTGAAATGTACCGAGATAATGCAGCAGATATGCTGAATCAACTAGAACCTTATACGATCAAAAAATACTTAAGTTTAATGCCAAAAAAAGATGCTGATGGCATTAAAAAATTGTTGAAGTATGAAGACGATACTGCTGGTTCAATTATGACAACTGAGTATATTTCAATTTTTGCAAATCAGACGATCCAGTCAGCCATGGCGATTTTAAAAAAGAAAGCACCAGAAGCTGAAACGATTTATTATGTATATGTAGTAGATGCAACTAGAAAATTAGTTGGTGTTATATCATTAAGAGACTTAATCGTGCATGAAGACGATGAAATGATTTCAGACATTATGGGTGATCGTTTGATATCTGTAAACGGCAATGATGATCAAAGAGACGTCGCGCGCACTATGCAAGATTATGACTTTCTAGCTATTCCTGTAGTAGACGATGAGGAACGGTTGATAGGAATCATTACTGTAGATGATATCATGGATGTTATCAGTGATGAAGCAGCCAGCGATTACTCCGGTTTAGCTGGGGTCGATGTAGAAGAACGATCTGAAAACCCATTTGTTGTTGCTTCAAAAAGGCTTCCTTGGTTGATCATATTATTATTCCTTGGAATTGGAACCTCCACTTTAATCAGCAATTATGAAGAGATGATCAGTAAAGCAAGTATTTTAGCTGTATTTATATCATTGATAACAGGAACTGCAGGAAATGCAGGGACCCAATCATTAGCTGTTGCTGTTCGTAAATTAGCAGATAATGATGAAAATAAAAGAAATTTCAAGAAATTAATTATAAGTGAAATAGCTTCCGGTCTGATAACCGGTGTTGTGACAGGAGCCACAATATTCTTAGCAGTAGGAATTTGGAAAGAAAATTTTGTTTTAGGATCAGTTATAGGTATAGCAATGCTAGTAGCAATCACAATTGCCAATCTTGCCGGAAGTTTCATCCCTATTCTAATGGAAAGAATAGGGTTTGACCCTGCAGTTGCTAGTGGCCCATTTATTACGACACTTACAGATTTAACCAGTGTATTAATTTACTTTAATATTGCTGCATTGTTTATGGAATATTTAGTTTAGAAAAATTATTAGCGAGATAGTGATTAAATTTATAAAGATGGAAGCTACAATTGCGCTAGAAAAGGATGAACATTTGTGCCAGTAAGAAAAAAAAAGAAGATTACCAAGAAACAAAAAGAAAAAAGAACAAAATTTATTTCTGCTGGATTAGTCCTTCTGCTAGTTTTCTCAGTAGGATTATTTTTAGGGGAGAATAAACAGTCTGATCTTACTTTAAATAGGGGAATAGAGTTATTTAAAGAAGAATTGCTTACTTTTTTCAATACGAAAGAAGAAATAGATCAAACAGAAAATCAAGAAACAACGATTCGTTTCTTGGATGCTAATCAAGGATCTGCAACACTGATCCAAGCAAAAGACGGTACGACGATCTTGATGGATAGCGGACGATATGAAGATAAAGATAAAAAAATCATTCAACAATTGGATCAATACGTTGGAACAGGTGGGAAAATTGATTTGCTTATCTTCACGCACAACGACTCAGATCACATTGGTAATGGAGATCTTATTACAAACTATTATGACGTCAAAGAAGTTTGGATGAATGGAAATGATGCTACAAGTCAAATCTATGAGCGACT
Organism: Carnobacterium alterfunditum DSM 5972; assembly: GCF_000744115.1. NCBI lineage: Bacteria > Bacillati > Bacillota > Bacilli > Lactobacillales > Carnobacteriaceae > Carnobacterium > Carnobacterium alterfunditum. Next base: position 1,884,638 of record NZ_JQLG01000004.1, read on the forward strand.
GTTAGACGCTATCGGTAAAAGCAATGCCATTTATACAGAACCAAAAACTGGTGAAAACTATCAAGTAGGACCTTTTAAAATTGAAGTGTTAAACCCTAATGAGCAATCAAAAAATGATCAAAATGATGATTCGATCATAACTAAAATTACTGTCAATCAAGTAAGTGGTCTATTCAGTGGAGATGCCTCTCAGGGCATCGAAAAGACTATTTTTGAATCTGGAACAGATCTAACAGCAGATTACATTTTAATGGGTCATCATGGATCGGATACCAGTACTAGTGAAGAGTGGATAAAAGCTAGTCGACCAAAATTTGCTATTTTTTCAGCAGGCGAAAATAATAGCTATGGACATCCTGGTGAAGAGGCAATAGATCGTTTAAGAAAACAATCTATTCCAATTTATGGAACGATTGAAAATGGAACGATAACAGCTACTATTCATGAAGATGGAACTTACAGTATTGAAACTGAGAAGGGGGATAATCTTGTTGAAGATGATGCTTGAAGAAATAGAAGGTGAGCAAGCTCGATTTATCCCTGATGAAGGTTCACCCATTCATGTGGCAAAAGATTTTTTGCCACAAAATTATCGAATCGGTGAAATCTATGAGGTGACCATTGAAGGTGAACGAGTTCTTGACATTGTCCCTTTAAAAGAAGAGACACAGAAACGACTTGCTAAAATGAAACAAAAACGAGTAGAACTACTTAAAAAAAATGAAAATCATTGAAATATCAAGAAAATTAATTTGATTTAAGATTGAAAAATAGTGCTGTAAACAAACAGAAAAATATCCTGTTTGTTTACAGTACTATTTTTTTTGACTTCGCATAACGAAATCAATCAAGGTCCTTGCTCATCGTATGGTGTGGGATACCAGCATCCATAAAACCTTCGCCTTCAACTTGATAACCTAAATTTTTATAAAAATTTAGAGCATGATCTTGTGCATCAAGTATTAATTTTTCGACATGTTTGGTTTTTGCATAACGTTCTATTTCAAGCATTAATTGCTTTCCTAATTTTTTTTTGCGAAAATCAATAGAAACAGCAACGCGTTGAACTTTAAATGTTGTTGCGTTTTTTTGATAGAGTCTGGCTGTAGCAACAGGTTTATTTTCTAAGTAACCAATAACATGGATCGTTTGATCTTCTAAATCGTCAATTTCTAATTCTAGCGGAACGTATTGCTCTTCTATGAAGACTTTTTTTCTAATTTCTATGGCATCAGTATAGTAGCTCGTGTTTAAATCGGTTGTCCAAATATATTCCATAATATCCCTTCTTTCTATCTATGTAATTAAAATCGTAACATAACTTATTAAAGGAATCTATAATAATAAATCATCCGCAGCTTTTATCTTGAGATTCTTTATTTATTGCTGTGGATGAACTATACTAAAGAATGTAAACTAAAAAGAATGGTGGCTAATGTGATGAATGAAAGAACGATCCAACTTGTTGAAAAATTAACAACAATACCTTCACCAACAGGGAATACGTATGAAATAATTGCTTTTATCCAAAACTATTTAAACAAGTTAGGCTATGAAGCTAAAAAAACAAATAAAGGAAGCTTAATGATTACTGTAAAAGGAACAAACCATCAAAAACAACGATTCGTAACAGCACATGTGGATACATTAGGTGCAATGGTGAGAGCTATTAAACCCAATGGACGCCTAAAACTGGATTTAATTGGCGGTTTTCGTTACAACGCAATTGAAGGCGAATACTGTACAGTACATACAGATCAGGGAAAGATATCCGGTACGATCTTGATGCATCAAACGAGTGTCCATGTTTACAAAGATGCAGGAACTGCCGAAAGAAATCAAGAAAATATGGAAGTTCGTATCGATGAGAAAGTTCACACAAAAGAGGAGACAAAAGCCTTAGGCATATCTGTAGGAGACTTTATCAGTTTTGATCCTAGAACTGAAATTACAGCGAATGGTTTTATTAAATCTCGTCATTTAGATGACAAAGTTAGTGTAGCTATATTATTACAATTTTTAAAAAAAATTAATGATGAAAAAGTTAGCCTCCCTTATACAACACATTTTTATATTTCAACTAATGAAGAAATTGGATACGGTGGAAATTCAAATATCTCTGATAAAGTGGTAGAGTATCTAGCTGTTGATATGGGCGCAATGGGGGACGACCAACAAACCGACGAATATTCTGTTTCTATATGTGTTAAAGATGGCAGCGGTCCTTATCATTACGAAATGAGAAAAAAACTTACGCAAATTTGTGAAGATAATGCTATTCCATATCAATTAGATATTTATCCATTTTACGGTAGTGATGCATCCGCTGCGATGGCAGCGGGGGCAGACGTTCGTCATGCACTGATTGGAGCAGGTATTGAAGCAAGTCATGCTTATGAGAGAACGCATGAAGAATCGATAACAGCAACAGAACAATTGATTGAGTGCTATTTATTAAGTAATATGCTAGATTAATCGGAGAGGACAAATTTTATGGATTATTTTAAAAAATCAAAATTAATGTTTTGGACAGTTTGGCTATTGGTTAGTGCCACATTGATATTTATGAGTACAAAAATTGATTTCGTTTTTCAACCTTTAACTACATTTTTTTCGACATTATTTACACCGATTATTATAGCTGGGTTTTTATATTACTTATTGAATCCTTTGATTGGACAATTAGAAAAAATTAAAATTAAACGAAAATATGGTATAATAATCGTTTTTTTATTATTTTTAGGGTTTCTAATATTTCTAGCTATTTCAGTTATTCCTAATTTACTTGAACAATTAGGACAATTGATTACGAGTATACCGTCATTTTTGAAAGCATTAGAAGACTATTCTAATGAACTTCTTCAAAAACCGATGTTTGATAATTTTGATTTGGAAAAAAGTCTAAGCCAAATGGACTTATCGATCGAGAATATTGCAAATACAATATTTACGACATTAACTTCAAGTGTAGGTTCTTTGATAGGAGCAGTGGCGAATACAACAATTGTCATATTTACTGTTCCAATCATCCTATTTTATATGTTTAAAGACGGTAAAAATTTTCGTCCGTCAGTTGCTAAATTCTTTCCAAAAGATTATCGGGGCCAAATGATTGAACTGTTAGGCCAAATGAATGAGACAATTGCTTCTTATATAAGTGGACAAACGCTAGTTTGCCTATTTGTAGCAGTATTTACGTATTTAGGCTATTTAATTACAGGAATGCCTTATGGCTTATTATTAGGCAGCATTGCGGGAATCACCAATATTATCCCTTATATCGGTCCTTATATTGGGGCTGCACCGGCAGTCATTATCGCATTAACTATTTCACCAACACAAGCGCTATTGGTTGTATTAGTTGTTTTAGTGGTCCAACAAATTGATAGTGCTTTTATTTCACCGAATGTGATTGGGAAAACATTATCAATCCATCCTTTGACCATTATTATCTTATTATTAGTTGCAGGAAATATCGCTGGAATCATCGGAATGATTTTAGGGGTTCCGACATATGCTGTTGTTAAAACAATTGTTGTTTATTTAAAAGATATGTTTATGATTAGGAAAAAACATGCTTCAACTTAAAAAAAATAATAAAGCGTTGTTTTATTCATACGGTTTGTGATATAATTTTCATAGTGAAAGTATGAACATTTTTTCACAAAAAGATGTTAAAGATGTTATAGTTACGAATACACAAAAAATAGCTTTGTAGGAGGATACAAAAAATGAAAGTAATCGTTATTGGATGTACTCATGCTGGCACCTCAGCTGTTAAAACAATTTTAAAAGAAAATCCATCTGTGGAAGTTTCTGTTTTTGAAAGAAATGACAACATTTCGTTCTTATCTTGTGGAATTGCAATGTACGTTGGAGGAGTTGTAAAAGATGCTGCTGGTTTGTTCTATTCTAATCCTGAAGAATTAACTCAAATGGGCGCAAGTGTTAAAATGGAACATAATGTTACAAGTATTGATACTGAAGCTAAAAAAGTAGTTGTAGAAAACATGACTACTGGAGAAGTATTTGAAGAAACTTATGATAAGTTAGTTAACACAACAGGTTCTTGGCCTATCATACCGCCGATTCCTGGTATTAAAACAAAAAATGTTTTATTATGCAAAAACTATAATCAAGCTCAAGAAGTGATCAAACAAAACCAAACAGCTAAAAAAGTCGTAATTGTTGGTGGAGGATACATTGGTATTGAATTAGTAGAAGCATTTGAGCAATCGGGCAAGCAAGTAACCTTAATTGATGGATTAGATCGTATTCTTAATAAATATTTAGATCCAGAATTTACGGATGTATTAGAGAGTGCTATAGAAGAACATGGCGTTAAAGTAGCGTTGAACCAAGCAGTTACTTCATTTAATGCTGATGAAAATGGTTCAGTTAAATCTGTAACAACTCCAAAAGGGGAATATGAAGCAGATTTAGTTATCTTATGTGTCGGATTCCGTCCAAACAATGAATTACTAAAAGGTAAAGTTGATATGATGCCAAACGGTGCGATCCTTGTGGATGATTACATGAGAACAAGTGACAAAGACATATACGCAGCTGGAGATAGTTGTGCAGTTCATTACAATCCAAATAACGGATCTGCTTATATTCCTTTAGCAACAAATGCTGTTCGTATGGGTACTTTAGTAGGTAAAAATATCATTGAGCCTAAAATAAAATACAGAGGAACACAATCTACTTCAGGTCTGTACTTATATGGATACAATATTGGGTCAACAGGTGTTAACGTCAATAGTGCTTCACACTTCGGCCTAGAGGTTCGTTCAGTTTTTATTAAAGACAATTACCGTCCAGAATTTATGCCTACAACTGAAGAAGTTATGATGAAATTAGTTTATGAAGTGGGAACAAACCGCATCGTTGGTGGACAAATCATGTCTAAATATGATGTAACAGCTTCTGCTAATACACTTTCATTAGCTATTCAAAATAAAATGACGATTGAAGATTTAGCTTATGTTGATTTCTTCTTCCAACCTTATTTTGACCGTCCTTGGAACTACTTGAACATCTTAGCTCAAGCAGCTTGTGATCAAGAAGATCAATTAGCTAAATAATCGACACTGTAAATCAAGTAAATGCATTATATGAAAAAATAAATTTCTGAAACTTGATTGTCTAAGAGATTCATAATAAAATAGTAAAGGGTCTGAGATATCTTTCTCAGACCTTTTTTTATAGGTGAATAATTAGGAGGCAAGTCATGAAAATGAACAAAAAGATCATATCTGGACTAGCTGCTCTTGTCCTTTCTGTTAGTGGTTTATACATCATAGATCAAGATAAGGAAACAACTTCTACTCTAAAAACAGAACAAATAGCTATTGAACTCGTAAGAACCATTGCCGGAGATACCATCGTCTTTAATGAAAATGGTGCAGAAAAAAAGTTGAGGCTGCTTCTTATTGATACCCCAGAAAGCAGTAAAACTAAAACCGGTTCTGCTCAGCCATACGGTATAGAAGCGAAAGAATTTCTTGCCAATTATTTGAAAAAGAAAAATTTATCAATAGAATATGATCCTTCTCATGAGAAAATCGATGACTATGAAAGAGTGCTAGCCTACCTTTATGCAGATGGAGAACTGGTACAAGAAGTAATGGTTGAAAAAGGTTTGGCACGCGTAGGGTACGAAAATGGAGATGAAATTTACTTGGGGGAACTTGAAGAGGCGGAACAAAAAGCAAGTGCTGTTGAAGTGAATATCTGGTCTATTGAAGGGTATGTTGGAGATTACGGATTTAATAAATAGTGAATAGGGTATAAAATGTAATACTAAATATGCTATAATAATTGAGGTAACGATGCATGCTGCCATACTTGAGGCATGTTTGACTAAGGATACAGTTATAGATTAATTAAGGTAAATAAAAGACTTATTAGATGAGGGATAAATTATGGAAGATTATTTAAAAAAGGAAGTAGAGTCGCGAAAGACATTTGCAATTATTTCCCATCCGGATGCGGGGAAAACGACGATCACTGAGCAGCTGTTGTTATTTGGTGGAGCAATTCGTCAAGCTGGCACGGTAAAAGGAAAAAAAACAGGGAAATTTGCTAAATCAGATTGGATGGAAATTGAAAAACAACGTGGAATTTCTGTTACCAGTTCGGTTATGCAATTTGATTATAAGGATAAAAGAATCAATATTTTAGATACACCAGGACATGAAGATTTTTCTGAAGATACTTACCGTACACTAATGGCGGTCGATAGCGCAGTGATGGTCATTGACAGTGCAAAAGGTATCGAACCCCAAACAAAAAAACTATTTAAAGTTTGTCGCATGCGTGGCATTCCAATTTTCACGTTCATTAATAAATTAGACCGCGATGGAAGAGAGCCGTTAGATTTATTAGAAGAATTAGAAGAAGTTTTAGAAATTGATTCTTATCCGATGAACTGGCCGATTGGTATGGGTAAAGGATTATTAGGACTTTACGATAACTACAATAAAACAATTGAGATCCATCGTCCTGAAATTAACGGCTTAGATGGACAGAAGGTCATAAAATTGAATGAGGCTGGGGAAATCGAAGGAGATCATCCTATTAAAGCGTCAAGTTTATATTCGCAAGCTTTAGATGACATCGAGTTGTTGAATGAAGCTGGAAATGAATTTTCAGAAGAGAAGATTGCTTCGGGTAAACTTACCCCTGTATTCTTTGGATCAGCATTAACCAATTTTGGAGTAGAAACCTTTTTAAATACCTTTATCAATTTTGCACCAAGCCCGACAGCTCATACGACAACGAGTGGTGAAAAAATAGAACCAACGACAAATGAATTTTCTGGTTTTATTTTTAAAATCCAAGCTAATATGAATCCTGCCCATCGAGACCGGATCGCTTTTGTGCGTATATGTTCAGGAACGTTTGACCGCGGAATTGATGTTACATTAGCGAGAACAAACAAAAGAATAAAATTATCAAATTCAACTCAATTTATGGCTGAAACCCGTGAAGTTGTACAGCATGCTGTTGCAGGAGATATTATAGGGCTTTATGACACTGGTAATTTCCAAATTGGCGATACAATTTTTGAGGGAAAATTAAATGTGGAATATGAAAAACTTCCTCAATTTACTCCGGAAATGTTTATGAAAGTGAATGCTAAAAATGTGATGAAACAGAAATCATTTCATAAAGGTGTGCAACAATTAGTTCAAGAAGGTGCCATTCAACTGTATAAAACGTTCCATACGGAAGATTATATCATTGGGGCAGTTGGGCAATTACAATTTGAGGTATTTCAATACCGTATGTTAAACGAATACAAATCAGAAACCATTATGACCCCTATGGGAAATAAAATTGCCCGTTGGATCAAACCTGAAGATCTGGACGAAAATATGTCTTCAAGTCGTAATTTACTGGTACGTGATCGTTTCGGGAATCCCTTATTCTTATTTGAAAATCAATTTGCATTGCGTTGGTTTGCCGATAAATACCCAGATGTCGAATTAACGTCATTATTATAAAAAAACAAACCATTCTATTTTAATTTAGAATGGTTTGTTTTTTTTTTTTATTAGGTTGTGTCTTAAAACTATTTGGTTAAGAGAAAAATAGCTGCTATATATACAAAGGCTAAGTAGGACGTTGCGAGTTTATCATAACGTGTCGCGATATGACGGAAATGCTTTAACTTATTAAAGAAACACTCCACCAAATGACGTTCTTTATATAGCCACCAATCAACAGTCCAAGGTTCTTTTGTATTTTTCTTTGGTGGAATGGTATAAGTCGCATCGTGATTCGTCACATAAGTCCGAATGTCTAAAGAACCGTATGCACGATCGCCAATAACATTACTGCCTTGTATTTCAACGTGTTGAAGAACTTCAATAGCGAGAACACTATCATGGAGATTTCCACCTGATAGCTGAAAATATAATGGATTTCCTAATCCGTCTACGATGACATGTATTTTTGTTGTGTGCCCACCACTGCTTTTACCGATATGTTGCGAGATGACAGAATTTAGCCCCCTTTTTTTACACCGGCACTCTGCTGATGCGCCGTTACAACGGTTGAATCGATACTCAAGTTTTCGTAATCTGCTTCATAATTCAACGTAATAAAAAGGGATTCAAGTAAACCAGTATCACGCCATAAACAAAAGCGGCTATAGACCGTTTTCCATGATCCGTAACGTTCTTTTGGCAGATCTCGCCAAGCAGCACCGCTTCTAGCAATCCATAAAACAGCATTGAACATTATACGATTGCTTTTAGGTGGTCTACCTGTGTGATATTCGGGAAACAGATTTTTGATTTGATTCCACTGCACATCAGTCAGCTCATAACGTTCAATACTCATCATGATCACTCCTGTTTTCTTTTATTATACCGAAAATCAGGATGGCAGTCAGTTTTCAGACACGCCCTAATTAAAAGGAAAAATATTTTTTTGGGAAAATCACTTGAAATAAAGTTGTTCACTATAAAAGTCAGTCTTCAATAGGTACAGAAAGTTCAACAATATGTGGAGCATGTAGAATATCAACATTTTCTAAAGTTGCTTCAAGGATACTTTCTAATACAAAACTGATTTCCGCATTCTTTATATTACGGTTTTTATTTAGTAAAAGAACATCTTTATGTGTTGCAGCACCTGAATAGATAATTGTTGTCGGACCTAAAGAAAAAACTTTCACAAAATTTGCATCAGTATTCTCTAGTTGTTCCATCACAAGATCAGAATGATTATTCGTAACATCTATTAGTTTCATAATCTTTCACCTCTTTTTATACCGGTTAGGTTACATACATTATATAATTAAAAACGGAACAATTCAAAGCATTTCAACTGCCCGGCACTTACTTAAGTGAAAACGATAAGAAAAATAAATGTAATTTAAAGCAGCAACAACTTAGTATGACAGATATGAATCAGCCAAAACTGAGTGAAATAGTTCAAATGGTACGCATAACTATACTGAATATTATTATTATTTAGGATAAGTTTATTTTAAGAGAAGTAGTGACCAAAATAATCTAGTCATTAGTTCAGTGATTTGCCAAAAAGATAGCACTCCATCAAGATATTTTTATCTTTATTGGAGTACTGTCTCTATATTTTAAAATTTAATTTTCGGTATCGGGTTCTTCCTTTAATCCAGTAGGAGATCCTGCTGAGATAATTTCTTTTGCCTCTACAACAATGTTCCCTTCATCGTTTGTTTTTGCAATCAATTCTTTTACAGAAGGGTAATCAAGATAGAAATCTGCAATTCGATCTTCAATTTGTTCTTGAATAACACGTCGCAAAGGACGCGCGCCTAATTTTGGATCATAGCCTAATTCGACTAGTTTTTCTTTAGCAGAAGGTTCTACTTCGATTGTTATACCTTGATGTTCGAGCATATCATTTACATCCTTTATCAATAAATCGACAATAAATAATAAGTTTTCTTTTGTAAGAGAATTGAATTCAACGATTCCATCAAAACGGTTTATAAATTCTGGTTTGAAGTAATCTGTTAAATGATTCAATATGGATTTTTGTGTACCAGAAGCGGTGGCACCAAAACCTACGCTAGCTTCTATATCACTCGTACCAGCATTGCTTGTCATAATGATAATAGTATCTTTAAAACTAACTGTACGGCCTTGGGCATCCGTTAATCTGCCATCGTCAAGGATTTGTAGAAACATATGCAACACATCAGGGTGAGCCTTTTCAACTTCATCTAATAAAATGATACTGTAAGGATTGTGACGAACTTTTTCGGTAAGTTGACCTGCTTCTTCATAGCCAATATACCCAGGAGGAGAACCAATTAATTTAGAAACACTGTGTTTTTCCATATATTCACTCATATCAAATCGAATATAGGCTTCTTTGTTCCCAAATAGTTCTAATGCTAGTTGTTTAGCTAATTCAGTTTTCCCAACACCAGTAGGGCCGATGAAAAGGAAAGAACCAATTGGACGGCTTTTATTATTGAACCCAACACGGCTTCTGCGTATCGCCCTAGAAACTTTGTCGATTGCTTCATCTTGTCCAATAACATGCTTTTTAAGATCTTGTCCCAAGTTCCGTAATTGTGTTTGCTCTTTTTCTTTTAAATCTCCTACAGGAATATTTGTCTTCATTTCAATAATTTCGATCATATCCTGCTCAGTTACTGTAGGCTCATCTGAATCAGGATTTTGTTGATCTCTCATGGTAGAGAATTTTTTAGCCTGATCACGATAAAAAGCCGCTTTTTCATAATCTTCTTGTTGTAAAGCTAGTTGTTTTTGTTGAGCAGCTTCTGCAATTTTATCCTCCAATTGTTTCGGATCAACAACTTGTATCGTTAAATTCTTTTTAGAACCCGATTCATCTAACAAATCAATCGCTTTGTCGGGCAAAAAACGATCTTGAATGTAACGGTTAGATAAGCTAACGGCGCTCTTAATAGCTTCATCCGTGTAATGAACATGATGGTAATCTTCGTATTTTTTTTGGAGACCTTGAAGAATAGTAATAGTTTCTTCAACGGATGGTTCACTAACACGTACGGGCTGCATACGACGCTCCAAAGCAGCATCTTTTTCAATCGTGCGGTACTCTTTTAACGTTGTTGCCCCGACCATTTGCATTTCACCGCGTGCAAGAGCTGGTTTAAGCATATTGCCAGCATCCATACTGCCTTCCGCACTTCCGGCTCCAACAATTTCGTGGACTTCATCAATAAACAAAATTATTTGTGGATTTTTCTTTAATTCATCCATTAATTGTTTCATACGTTCTTCAAACTGACCACGTATGCCCGTTCCTTGAACTAAGGAAGCAACGTCTAGTCGAATGACTTCCTTACTTAATAATTTTTGAGGCACATCACCATCAACGATTTTTTGTGCTAAACCTTCAACAACTGCCGTTTTACCAACACCAGGTTCACCTGTCAATACAGGATTATTTTTAGTCCGGCGATTTAGAATTTCAATCACTCGTTCAATTTCCTTATCGCGTCCAATGACTGGATCTATAGCCCCTGTTCGTGCTAAATCGGTTAAATTCGTTCCATATTCACCTAAAAGTCCAGGCTTTTTATTTATAGGCGGCTGACCTCCAGAACCCTTTTGAGTGGGAGGGACGCTTGAATTATTTTGTTGTGAGTTGTTATTTTGAGGATTTTGCATGGAACGGAAAAATTGATCTAAATTACCGAAACCAAAAGGATCTTGTGGTGATCGATTATTTCTGATCTCGCCATGATTTTGAGCATCTTTTATAAGTTGGTAACAATTTTGACAAACATCCAATTGACCTTTTTGGCCATTCATATTGGTGTATAAATGGATAGTTGCTTCACGTTGATTGCAATTTTGACATAACATTTAAACACAACCTTTCATTTAGTAGGTTAGTAAATCAAATAAAATTAAATAAATGATTGACCATTACTGACCTTTCTAGTTATCATTATACACTGACCTTTTTTGACTTTCAAGTAATTGGTACTATAATTTTTTGTTTTTTTGAATTAAACTGATTATGATCAAGTTAGTTAAAACATTAGTAAAGGCCTGAATGATTCATACTTTTAAAAAAAATAATAATTGGTGCATTTTTCACTTCTTTCAGGTCATTAGTTTGTTAGGTTTACTTATTTTACTTCAAATTTCCAAGTCACTTATTTTTTTGTCAGAAAATTAAGATTTTTAGGCATACTAACCCCTTGAAATTAGCCTTTTTTTTAAAACTATTCCATTAGGTGTGAGTGTTACTGCCATTTGAAATGCTGAATATTCCGCAAGATTTTATGGAAAAGTTCATGGTAAACGTGATAGGAACTGAGTTTTAAAAAGGTTTTTCGTCCAGAATGAACAAGTTTACCCGCTACTTTAAATAAGAGCAAACGAATAGTTGAAACTTGAAAACCTTTGGTTTCTTTCGTAAAACAAAGAGTACGCATAAAATTGACGATGTTGTAAGCTAGTACACTCACCATCATACGTGCATGATTTTCTAAAAAACGAGGACTGTTGGTTTTATCGAAATAAAATCCATTTTTGGCCTCTTTAATGTAATTTTCCATGGTGCCTCTTTTAGAATAGGTTTGAAAGACCGCTTCTGCAGAAAGGTTCTCTGATAAATTGGTTATGATAAATTCATGTCGAGTAATCAATTCGGTTGCTTCGCGCGTAGATTTAATACAAATTCTTCGTGGATGTGTCCAGCTCTTCGCTTGATAGAGTGTAGAAGCGTAGTGAACTTCTTTTTTATCCCAATCCTGCTGGTCATTTATAGATACAAATTGCTCAGCGATTTTTCCTAAGTTGCGATTCGATTTCAATCGAACAATATAAAAATTTTGACGTTTTTCACACAGTTCATATAATTCAGGAGTTGCAAAACCACTATCTGCACGCACTAGAATAGAACTTACAGGTACGGTTTCTTGGTAATGGTCAAAAAGTGGTCGGACAAAATCTGCAACACCATTGGATGTGTACACATTACCAGAACGAAGTTCTGCTTTCAAAAAGTCGCCAGTCAGACCTTCAAAGGCAACAAGTGGATGATAGCCATTCGTTTGGTAATGGGCATTATAATTCGACTTCTCCTGATTGCCAAAGGTATCCGAATGTGTTGAGTCTAGATCAAAAATCATTTCAGTTGTATTACGAGCAGTACGTACTTTATCAATCAGGATTTGATTGACTTCTTGTAATTGGGAAATGTTTTCTTGACTTAACCGATCCCATAAACGAGAAATAGACGGTTGTGAAGCGAGTTGCTCTTTAGCTAATAGACTCTGGAAAATGGGATCTTTTGATAAAACGTCAGCCGAAGAATCCGTTTGATATCCAGCAATCAATTGAAAAAGGATTTGTTCAATAATTGAATGATTAGCATGGTTATAGTAAAGTCGATCATCGTTAATAGTGAGGGTTTGTTTCAAAATGTTAGAGAAATTAATGGTGTGCATGAATTCCTTAACTAATATCAATCCGGAATCTGAGGATAAATTACCCCCAGAGTGAGATACCGTAATGTTTGAATTGAAAAGCAAACGATTTTCATGTAAAGTTGCCATAGAGAGAACCCCTTTCTTTGGTTATGTTTAGTCGCTTTAACCATAGCAGATTGGGGTTCTTTTTGCACACCCAAAGGGTGCTGAGAAAATTAACTCAAACTAGCGTTATAACAGTTTTTCCAGAGCGTTTTAGAAAAAGTATGAATTATTCAGGAAAGGAAGTCTTAATAATGACCAGAGAAGAATTACAAAATCAGCTGAAACAGTTGATCAAAGGCGATATTGATACAATGGCTATTGAAAAAAAAGATTTTATGACTTTTCGAGAAATTTGGATCAATCATGAAGAGAAAGAATCTATTATCGGAGAGGCTCTGCATAATGGAGATGTTATTTATCGGTATAGGTCAAATGGAAAGTAGCATAGAATATTTAGAAAAAAATAGTTGTTAAAACAGAAAAAAAATGGTAGTCTTATAAGTTGTAAGGGCTATATCGAATGTTTTTGCTGAAAAGAATATTATTTACAGTCGAAACTGGATGGAGTCCTCAAAAATAATATATATTAAAGGGGATTTTTTAATTATGGAAAAACGCGAATTTCACGTAGTAGCTGAAACAGGTATCCATGCACGTCCAGCAACATTATTAGTACAAACAGCAAGCAAATTTAGTTCAGATATCAACCTAGAATATAAAGGTAAATCTGTAAACTTAAAATCAATCATGGGCGTTATGTCTTTAGGCGTTGGACAAGGTGCTGACGTAGTTATCTCTGCTGATGGTTCAGACGAATCTGAAGCTCTTGCAGGAATCGAAGAAACAATGAAGAAAGAAGGTTTAGCTGAATAATGGTTGAAAAATTAAAAGGGATCGCAGCAAGTGATGGTATTGCAGTAGCAAAAGCTTACTTACTAACTGAACCCGATTTAACTTTCAACAAAATTTCAGTTGAGAACTCTGATTCAGAAATTAACCGCTTAAAATCGGCATTAAAAGAAGCATCAAAAGAACTTGAGATCATTCGATCTAAAGCAGCAGAATCTTTAGGTGAAAAAGAAGCCCAAGTTTTTGATGCTCATTTAATGGTTCTATCTGATCCAGAATTAATCGGGAGTATCGAAAGCTCTATTAATGATAATAAAGTCAATGCAGAGAGTGCATTAAAAGAAGTAACGGATATGTTTATTGGGATGTTTGAAGGCATGGAAGATAACCCTTACATGCAAGAACGTGCAGCTGATATCAAAGATGTTACTAAACGAGTGTTAAGCCACTTGTTAGGTGTGAAACTGCCTAATCCTTCAATGATCGATGAAGAAGTGATTGTGGTTGCTCATGACTTAACACCAAGTGATACTGCTCAATTAAATCGTCAATTTGTGAAAGCCTTTGTTACAGACATTGGTGGACGTACATCACATTCAGCTATTATGGCTCGTTCGTTAGAAATTCCTGCAATTGTAGGAACGAAAGAAATCACTTCTTTTGTTAAAGAAGGCGATCTTATCATCATTGATGGTTTAGAAGGCGATGTAATCGTTCACCCTGAATCAACAGATGTTGAAACTTACGAAACAAAAGCAAAAGCTTTCGCTGATCAAAAAGTTGAATGGGATAAATTAAAGGATGAACCAACATTAACAGCAGATGGAAAGCACATCGAACTAGCTGCAAATATTGGTACTCCTAAAGATTTAGTAGGCGTAAAAAACAATGGCGGTGAAGCTGTTGGACTATACCGTACAGAATTCCTTTATATGGATTCACCTGATTTTCCTACAGAAGAGGCTCAGTTTGAAGCTTATAAAGAAGTTTTAGAAGGTATGGAAGGCAAAGGCGTTGTTGTTCGTACAATGGATATTGGCGGAGACAAAGAGTTGCCTTACCTAAAATTGCCACATGAAATGAATCCATTCTTGGGTTACCGTGCAATTCGTATTTGTTTAGCAAAACCGGATATGTTTAGAACGCAATTGCGTGCATTATTACGTGCCTCTGTTTTCGGACAATTACGTATTATGTTCCCAATGATCGCAACTTTACAAGAGTTCCGTCAAGCTAAAGAGATGCTTTTAGAAGAGAAAGCTAAATTAGTAAATGAAGGTATTGAAGTATCAGATGATATCGAAATTGGTATCATGATCGAAATTCCTGCTGCTGCCGTTATTGCAGATAAATTTGCTAAAGAAGTAGATTTCTTCAGTATTGGTACCAACGATTTGATTCAATATACTATGGCTGCTGACCGTATGAATGAACGCGTTTCTTATCTTTATCAACCATATAACCCATCAATTTTGCGTTTAATTAAAACGGTGATCGATGCTTCTCATAAAGAAGGAAAATGGACTGGTATGTGTGGAGAAATGGCTGGGGATCAAACGGCTGTACCGCTTCTGCTAGGACTGGGATTAGACGAATTTTCTATGAGTGCTTCAAGCATTCTTAAGACACGTAGTTTAATGAAACGTTTAGATACGAAAAAAATGACTGAATTAGCTGATAAAGCAATCAATGATTGTGATACAGCTGATGAAGTTGTAAAACTTGTTGAAACGTATACTAAATAAAGAGAGGGAGTACAAGAATCAATTTGATTTTTGTGCTCTTTTTTTGCTGCTTTTCACTAAATAAATTACGCTCTCTTTGCAAGAACTGATATACTAGATTTAAATTGAACAAGAGGAGAGGACACTAATGAAAAAAACTATCGGGTTTATCGGAACTGGAGTAATGGGTTCTTCTATCGTTAAACACTTATTAACAGCTGACTACACAGTAACAGTATACAATCGTACAAAGAGTAAGGCCGACGAATTAATTCGTTTAGGAGCAAACTGGGCCGATTCACCAGCTGAGGTAACTGAAAAGAGCGAAATTATTTTTACTATTGTAGGGTATCCCAAAGATGTTGAAGAAAGTTACTTTGGTGAAAATGGCATCTTTAAAACAGCCACTGAGAAACATATTTTGGTAGATATGACGACCAGTACACCTACATTAGCTAAAAAACTGTACAATGAGGCACAACAAAGAGGTATTGAGGTTTTAGATGCTCCAGTTTCTGGAGGAGACTTAGGGGCTAAAAATGGAACTTTAACCGTTATGGTTGGTGGAGACGTAAATACTTATGAAAAAGTAAAACCTATTTTTGAATTATTTTCTGCTAAAGTAAATTTGCAAGGCGAAGCTGGTAGTGGACAACACACAAAAATGGCTAATCAAATTATGATTGCTGGGACAATGATGGGTATGGCAGAATTATTAGTCTATGCAGAAGCTGCAAATTTAGATCTTGAAAAAGTATTGGATACGGTTGGCGGAGGTAGTGCCCAAAACTGGTCTTTATCAAACTATGCACCAAGAATCATTAAAGAAGATTTCACTGCTGGTTTTTTTGTTAAGCATTTTATTAAAGACTTAAAAATTGCATTAGATGAAGCTGAAAAAATGTCTTTAGATTTGCCTTCTACTCGTTTAGCGAAACAGCTATATGAAGATTTAGCACAAAATGGTTTTGAAAACGACGGGACACAAGCTATTATTAAATTATGGTGGCCAGAAGGAAAACGTTCAAGATAAAAACTAAAAAGGCAGAAATGAAATTGATTCAATTTCATTTCTGCCTTTTTAGATATAAGGATAGTGTTATAAATTAGATTTATTTTCTTGGGTGTAATTACGCAATCGTTTGACAGCTTCCACTAATTTTTCCATGCTAGCAGCATAACTAATACGGATGTAACCTTCGCCAGCGCTTCCGAAGGCGGAGCCGGGTATCAATGCTAGTTTATTTTTTTCAGCTAACTCAATGCAAAAATCCATACTATTTTGTATAAACTCTTGCGGGATTTTTGCAAAAAGATAAAAAGCTCCATTTGGACGAGCAACTTCAAAGCCTAATTGAGTCAATTCTTCAAAAAGATAATCTCTTCTTTTATGGTATTCTATTTTCATTGGAAGAGCATCGTCTATTCCAACGGTCAAAGCTGCTAAAGCTGCTTTTTGAGAAATAGAGGTAGCGCATGTGACAAGGTATTGATGTACTTTGATAATTTGTGCTGTAAGTTCTTTTGGTGCAAAAATAAAGCCAATTCTCCACCCGGTCATAGCATGTGATTTTGAAAGTCCATTGATCAAGATAGTTTGATCTCTTAAGTATTCAGCAATAGAGACATGTTCAACATCGTAAGTTAGTTCACTGTAAATTTCATCACTAATAACAAATAAAGGGTATTTTTTAATGGTTTCAGCAAGAGCTTTGATCTCTGCTCTTGTATAGGTCACACCAGTTGGATTATTTGGGTAGTTTAAAATAATAGCCTTTACACTCGTTCCGTGTTTTTTTAGTTCATCCTCTATCATCTCAGGAGTCAATACAAATCCGTTGACACTAGTATCAATAAAGATAGGCGTTGCTTGACTCAACGTGATCAATGGTTCATAACCAGGAAAAATTGGAGAAGGAACCAATATCTTATCACCAGGATTTAAAATAGCCAGCAAGGAAGCAGAAATGGCCTCAGTAGCTCCGACAGTCACCAATACTTCATTTTTTGGATCATAAGAAACCGTATATTTTTTTTGCATGAAAGCCGAAGCGGCTTCACGCAATTGACTATCACCAGACATACCTGTGTAATGCGATTCATTGTTGTTGATTGCTTCGATAGCAGCTAATTTGATATGATTTGGAGTATTGAAGTCAGGTTCACCCAAAGTCAGTTTAAGGATGTTTTTTATCGGTGAAACACGTTCGTCAAATTTTCGAATATCTGACACTTCGATTTTGTACGTTTGATTGTTAAAATGATCAAGTAATGGATTCATAACTTTTACGCTCCCTTTTGAAATATACATTGCAATTATATTAACATAAGTTTTCATGAAAAAATGTTTTTTTAGATAAAGATTATTTTTTTATGAAAATAGAGTGAGTTTAATGTCTTTTATATAAAATTCTGGTAGAATGATTATTGAGTTAAGTTTGAAAGGGGCACGAAACTATGACAACTTCACAATTAGTAGGAATTATTCGCCGATTGGAAGCTATGCTAGAAGATACAGAAAGTGAAGTTCAAGTTCGTCGATTTGAAAAAGAAGGAAACGAACGTTGTATTATTACGTATGATGCAAAAACTGAAACATTTGAATTATTAGAAACAGCTACTCAACAAGTGTATCAATTTGATGATGTAGACTTGGTTGCTATGGAAATATTTGAATTATTTCAAGATTAAAATAGCCGTTAATGGTAAAATTTTATCTGAAAAAGACGTATAGAAAAATTCTTTTTAGAATTTTTCTATACGTCTTTTTTTGATTTTTTAAACTAGTATTTTTCCTGAAATTCGTTATACTAATAATATCGATAGTTAAAAATCAATGAGAAAAAATACTGAAAATTTATATAAAGAGCAATGATAAAAATGAATTAGGAGATACCGAAGGGGGAAAAAGGATGGAAAAACAATTGCAAATAGGCATTTTAGGTTTCGGAACAGTTGGGAGCGGTGTTTTACGCATCTTGAAACATCATGAACCAAAGTTAAATCAAATGACAGGTGTTTCATTAAAAGTAAAAAAAGTTTTAGTGCGCGATATTTTGAAAAATCGTGGCACAATTGCTGATGGTATTGAATTAACGCTTGATGCTGATGAGATTGTGAATGATCCTGAAATCGATATTATTGTCGAAGTTATGGGCAGCATTGATCAGGCGAAAAAATACATTGAAAAAGCCTTGATAGCTGGGAAACATGTCGTTACAGCAAACAAGGACTTAATGGCATTGCACGGAAATGAATTAGTTGCCTTGGCAAAAGAAAACCGATGCGATCTCTACTATGAAGCTAGCGTTGCTGGAGGTATCCCGATTTTACGCACAATAGTAGATAGTTTAGCTTCTGATGAGATACAAAAAGTTTTTGGTATTGTGAATGGTACAACAAATTTTATCTTGTCAAAAATGACAAATGAAGGAAAATCTTATGATCAGGCCTTAAAAGAAGCACAGGAATTAGGTTTTGCAGAGAGTGACCCGACGAATGATGTTGACGGTATAGATGCTGCGCGTAAAATGGTCATACTAACTCGTTTAGCTTTTGGCATGAATGTAGAAGTAGATCAAATTGAAACAAAAGGAATTCGGGATCTACAGCAAGAGGATATTGAAATAGCCGATAAATTAGGTTATAAAATCAAATTGATTGGATCAGCTATTCAAATAAAAAATAAAGTCAGTGTAGATGTGGGGCCGATTTTAGTGCCGATCAATCATCCATTAGCAAGTGTCCAAAATGAGAATAATGCTATTTTTGTAGTAGGGGCTGCAGTTGGGGAAACGATGTATTATGGACCTGGAGCCGGTGAATTGCCAACTGCAAACAGTGTCGTCAGCGATGTTATTACAGTAGCTAAAAATATCCGTTTAGGTACAAGCGGCAATGTATTTAGTTCTTATCAACATGAAACGAAACTTGCAAGGGATACAGAAGTGAACAATAAATATTACATTGCTATTGAGATGCAAGATAAAACAGGACAATTTTTAGCATTAACAAAATTATTTAGCCAATTTGATATTGGTTTTGATCAAATTATCCAACAACCACTTTCAAGTGATATGGCGAAAGTAGTGATCGTGACCCACAAAATAAATAAAGCACAACAAAAAGAAATGGTGAGTGCACTTAAAGAGGTAAATGAAATGAATTTGCTTGTTTGTTTTAAAGTGATGGAGGGAAAATGATGTATCAAGGATTACTTGAAAAATATAAAAAGCTATTGCCGATAACAGATAAAACGCCTATGATTTCGCTGTATGAAGGAAATACACCTTTGATCCCATTGACAAATCTTTCAAACGAGCTTGGTATCATACTATATGGGAAATACGAGGGATTGAACCCCACTGGTTCATTTAAAGATCGTGGAATGGTTATGGCAGTGGCTAAAGCAAAAGAAGCAGGGGCAAAAGCAATTATTTGTGCATCTACTGGAAATACCAGTGCTGCAGCTGCAGCATACGCTGCACGAGCTGGGTTAAAAGCGTATGTTGTCATTCCAGATGGAAAAATTGCTTTGGGTAAGTTGGCTCAAGCTGTTATGTATGGGGCCGACATCATTTCTATACAAGGTAATTTTGATCAAGCTTTAAAATCAGTAAGAAAGTTAGCTGAAACAGAAGCTGTTACTTTAGTTAATTCAGTAAACCCTTATAGAATTGAAGGACAAAAGACTGCTGCCTTTGAAGTGTGTGAAGATCTCGGAAAAGCTCCAGATGTGTTAGCTATCCCAGTCGGGAATGCCGGGAATATTACGGCTTATTGGAAAGGCTTCAAAGAATGGGATGAATTGAATCAAACAGGGTTGCCAAAGATGCATGGCTACGAGGCAGAGGGCGCGGCTGCTATTGTTCATGGTAAAATCATTGAATCTCCTGAAACAATCGCAACAGCTATAAGAATAGGCAATCCAGCCAGTTGGGAATTAGCTGAAAAAGCTCGAGATGAGTCCAGAGGAAAAATAGATTTTGTTACAGATGATGAGATCATTCAGGCTTATCAAAAAGTAGCAATGATGGATGGTGTATTTATTGAACCAGGGTCAGCGGCTTCACTAGCAGGGGTGATCAAAGACGTCAAAAGTGGAGCTATAAAAAAAGGTGAAACGGTTGTCTGTGTATTTACTGGGAATGGCTTGAAAGATCCAGATACAGCTCTTGAAGTAACTAGTATTCCTATTTCAAAAATGGATGATGTAGAGGATATGAAGAAACATTTGCAAGCAGGTGTTAAAAAACAATGAAAATAATTGTGCCAGGAACGACTTCAAACTTAGGTCCTGGGTTTGACTCATGTGGATTAGCACTAAACCTCTATTTAACATTAGAAATAGGAGACGAAATTGAAAGTTGGGTGATTCATCATACCCTTGGTGAAAACATTCCAAGTGACGAAACGAATCTTATTGTTCAGACCGCTCTTTCGCTTGCTCCGGCTATTCATCCTCGAGAATTGTGGATGGAAAGCGAGATACCAGCAACGCGTGGATTAGGCAGTAGTTCGGCTGCTATTATTGCAGGGATAGAAATGGCTAACCAATTAGCTGGATTGAAATTAAGTGACAAAGAAAAAGTGACCATAGCATCGACTTTAGAAGGACACCCAGATAATGCAGCACCGGCTATACTGGGAGACTTTGTTGTAGCAACCATGATCAACAATACCATTTTTACGGTGAAACAAGTCTTTCCGGATACAGGTATATTAGCCGTTATTCCAAACCATGAATTATTGACAAAAGAAAGCCGCGATGTATTGCCTAAAATTTTGGATTATCCACAAGCTGTTCAAGCTAGTTCTATCAGTAATGTTATGATTTCAGCTGTTTTAGCTAATGACTTGAATTTAGCAGGTGAAATGATGGAAAATGATTTATGGCATGAGATCTATCGTGAAAATTTGGTGCCTCATTTGTCTCAAATTCGTAATTTAGCCAAAAAAAATGGAGCTTATGCTACTTTTTTAAGCGGAGCTGGATCAACTGTTTTGATTTTAGTTCCTTATCTAAAATTAAAACAAATAGAACAATTATTAAAAAACACCTTCTCAGATGCTGAGGTGAAACAGTTTAGTGTTGACCGAGAAGGTATGAAAGTACAAACATAACTAAAAATAGAGTCGGAACAAAAGTTCCAACTCTATTTTTAGTTGTGTTAGATGTGCTTTCAAAGCTCACCGACAATTTTTGAACCATGTAGTTCTGAAACGCCTAAGTAGTGATGGATATCATCTGCATTTTCATTAGTGATGCCCCCGCCTGGAAGAATAAGAATACGATCTTTTGCATAATCAACCAACTCTTTGAGGTGTGGAAGCGTTTCTTCAATTGGCAAACTTAAATCCCCACCATGAGTTAAAATTCTTTGCACACCATGTCCTGCCAACCAATCGATTGCTTCAAACTGCTTTTCAACTGGGATCGCATCAAAAGCCATATGAAAAGTGGTCTGTAATCCATAAGCTTCTTCTAATAATTGCTCGATTGCATCTTCGTCAATTAAATGGTCATCTGTTAAACAACCCAACACGATTCCATCTAATCCCAAATTACGAGCTTCAATAATGTCATAACCCATAATTTTTAATTCACTATCATTATAGATGAAATTACCCGAACGAGGACGAATCATAGCCATTAACGGTATCATTTTTTCAGCGCAATAAGCAGCCGCTTCATGCATGACACCTTTGCTGACAGTTGTTCCCCCACTTACCAAGTAATCACATATTTCTATTCTAGTTGCTCCTTGTGCAATTGCTTTAGGAAGAGAGCTATAATTTTCTATACAGACTTCTTTTAAATACATAATGAAAAACTCCTTTTAATGGTTTATAAGCTAATTGTAAATCTACTGGTTGAAATTTATATTTATCAGTTCAACACTAAGTAGTATAGCAAAAAAACACTAAATAGTTCTATGAAATTCGTAAGATAATTGAATCTAAAGAATGTCTTCGCTATAATAGAGCAGAAATACTAAATGAAATGTTTATTATTTTTAAAATAATTAGACAGCAACGATTTTTTTCATGAAAATCGTTTCAAAGGATGGTAATAATGAAAATTTTAATTCAAAAATTTGGCGGTACTTCAGTAAAAGATGAAGAAAGCCGATCAGCTGCAGAGAAACATATCGTACATGCCGTTTCGTTAGGATATAAAGTAATAGTGGTCGTATCAGCTATTGGAAGAATGGGTGATCCATATGCGACAGATTCTCTTTTGGCGTTGGTTGATGGAGAAAAAAGCTATTTAGATCTAAGAGAGCGAGACATGTTGTTATCCGTTGGAGAGACAATATCTACAGCCGTCTTTACGAATCAATTAAAAAAAAATGGCACTCATGCAATAGGTCTGACTGGACAAAGTGCCGGTATATTTACTAATGAAGACTTTGGACAGGCAAGGGTAAAAAGAGTAGAGACAGCTATGATTTATGAATATTTGAAAACAAAAGATGTAGTCGTAGTGGCTGGGTTCCAAGGGGTAAGCGAAAAAGGAGATGTCACAACTATTGGACGTGGAGGTAGTGATACCACGGCTGCTTTGTTAGGTGCTGCTTTTAAAGCAGAATATATTGATATCTTTACAGATGTCTGTGGAATGATGACAGCAGATCCACGATTAGTTGAAAAAGCTCAATTTTTGCAAGTTGTGAGCTATAACGAAGTAAGCAATATGGCTCATGAAGGAGCGAAAGTCATCGATCCAAAAGCAGTTGAAATTGCGCAACAAGTAGGGATACCCGTGCGGATCCGGTCCACTTATCAATCTGTTAAGGAAACGGGAACATTAATTACCAATTCAGAAAAGCAAAGTGGTCCACAGCGTTTAGTAACTGGAATTGCTCATGTACCTCGTTTAGTTCAATTTACGATTGAAACAAATAAGAATTTACAAGAGTCATTATTTAATCTGTTAGCTCAATCGGGTTTTAGTTTGGATTTCATTAATATATTTCCTGAAAAAATTGTTTTCACACTTCCACAAGCTTTTTCTGGAAAAGCGAAACAATTACTGAATGAACAAAAAATTACTTTTACAACTCACGAAAATTGTGCAAAAGTTGCAATCGTAGGAGCAGGTATAACTGGCGTTCCAGGTGTAACAGCTAAAATCGTTACGGCAATGTCAAAATCAAGGATCCCGATTTATCAATCATCGGATAGCTACACAACTATTTGGATTTTAATTGAGGAAAAAAATTTAAAACAAGCATTAAATGAGCTACATGAAGTATTTCTACAAACAAATGAATACTAAAAAAAGTATAGCTGTGACATTCAAGTATAAAATAACGATGTCTCATGAGAATTAGCCTAAAAAAAGACTGGTAATGATTGTTTTTTTTATAATTTGGCGTATAATTAAGAAAATAGTAAACTTGAGGAGTACTGTTAAGAGGTACTCCTATTTTAGTGGGTAAGGAGAAAAAATGTTAACGATATTTAAGCCGACGTACATGGTAGAAGCTATTTACCATATAACACCAGAACAATTGAAAGAACAAAATGTCAAAGCTGTCTTAGCAGACTTGGACAATACTTTGATTGCATGGAATAATCCAGATGGAACTGAAGAATTGATTGAATGGATCAATATTATGGAAAAAGCCGGTATTCCTGTAGTGATTCTTTCTAATAACAAAGCAACACGTGTGGAACGAGTTGCAAAGGTATTGCAATTAGACTATGTTTCGAGAGCTTTAAAACCAACAACGATTGGGTTTAAAAGAGCAAGTAAAAAATTAAATCTATCCACTGATGAGATCATTATGGTCGGCGATCAGATTATAACGGATATTTGGGGAGCAAACCTTGCTGGGATACGTAATGTATTAGTAAAACCGATACTAAACACAGATGCTTGGAATACTCGCTTTAACCGCTTTATGGAACTGCATATTATGAACTATATGATCAAAAAAGATCCAACTATGAGATGGAGGAAATCAATAAATGACGATAGTAGAATTAAATAATGAAGAAGAGATTCGTTGCGTTGGTTGTGGAGCCATTATTCAAACAACAGAAAAAGAAGCGGTGGGTTATACACCAACTTCAGCCTTAGAAAAAGGGTTAGAAAAAGGCGAAGTGTATTGTCAACGTTGTTTTAGATTGCGCCATTATAATGAGATCCAAGATGTCCAATTAACGGATGATGATTTTCTGAAATTATTGAATGAACTTGGTTCAGAAGATGCATTGATCGTAAATGTTGTTGATATTTTTGATTTCAATGGGAGTTTAATACCAGGTTTGCATCGCTTTGTTGGGAAAAATCCAGTTCTTTTAGTTGGAAATAAGGTGGATCTACTTCCTAAATCATTAAAACGCGGAAAAATGACGCAATGGATGCGTGAACGAGCTCATGAAGAGGGCTTGCGACCTGAAGATGTTTTGTTAACCAGTGCTATGATACCTGCTGAAATGGAAGTCTTGCTAGATACGATTGAAAAACACCGCAAAGGACGTAATGTGTTTGTAGTTGGTGTAACAAATGTTGGGAAATCAACATTAATCAATCAAATCATCAAGTCGACTGCAGGGGTACAGGATCTAATCACAACTTCTCAATTTCCTGGAACAACGCTTGACCGGATAGAGATACCATTAGATGATGGTAAATTTTTAATTGATACTCCGGGAATTATTCATCGTCATCAAATGGCTCATGTTTTGGGAGATAAAGATTTAAAATTGATTGCGCCTAAAAAAGAAATAAAACCAATCGTTCATCAACTAAATGAAGGACAAACATTATTTTTTGGTGGAGTAGCTCGGTTTGATCACTTAAAAGGGGGCAGACATTCATTTACTTGTTTTACTTCAAATGATTTGCTTATTCACCGCACAAAATTAGAAAAAGCAGATGAATTGTACCAAAAACAAGTGGGTAAACTGTTGCAGCCTCCACGTGAAGATGAAGTTGCGGACTTTCCTAAATTGGTTCGTTTTGAATTCTCTGTTAAAGAAAAATCAGATATCGTCTTTGCTGGACTTGGATGGGTTACAGTCAATGAACCAGGATGCGTCGTAGCAGGGTGGGCACCAAAAGGTATCGATGTCCTTATTCGAAAATCTTTAATATAAATAGAAATAAATAGAAATAAATAGAAATGATCATTAGGATCTTAATGGAGTGAATAAAATGAAATTAACTGGTAAACAAAAACGTTTTTTAAGAAGTGAAGCACATCATTTGAACCCTATTTTTCAAATTGGGAAAAATGGATTAAATAAAGAGGTAATCGTTCAAATTAACGAAGCTTTAGAGAAAAGAGAATTAATCAAAGTGGGCTTGCTTCAAAATACAGATGAAGTGGCTCAAGAAGTAGCAGCTGTTCTTGAACAAGAAATCGGTTGTAATGCAGTCCAAGTGATTGGTCGCGTTATCGTATTATTTAAGAAATCTACTCAAGAAAAGTATCAACGTATTTCCAATGAAATTCCAAGAGTGAAATAACAACTTTTGTTCGATATTATTTAGTTTACATGAAGAAAGGTGAGCGACTTGAAAGAGCAAACTTTTTCTGCTAATAAAATACAATTTTCAACAGAAATAGAAATTGATATTCAGCCAAAAAGAAGAGTGGGTATCCTTGGAGGGACATTTAATCCTCCACATATCGGGCACTTGATTATTGCTGATCAGGTTTGTCATCAACTGGGTCTAGAAAAGATTTATTTTATGCCGAGTGCAAATCCACCACATCAAGATGAAAAGAAAGCAATCGATGCCAAGCATCGACTTCATATGGTTGAATTGGCTATAGAAGATAATATGGTTTTTGATGTCGAAAAATCAGAAATTGATCGTGGCGGAAAAAGTTACACGTATGATACGTTAGTGAAATTAAAGGAAGAACACCCAGATATAGAATACTATTTTATTATCGGTGGAGATATGGTTGAATACTTACCTAAATGGTACAAAATAGAAGATCTGGCTCAGCTTGTAGAATTTGTGGGGGTGAATCGTCCAGGATACCCCTTTATTAGTCCGTATTCTATTATTTGGGTCGATGTTCCTTCAATGGATATCAGTTCTACTTCCTTACGTAAAAATCTAAAAATGAACTGTCCAGTAAATTACTTGATCCCTGAAAAGACCCTTAATTATATTCGTCAGGAAGGATTGTATCAAGATGGAAAATAAAAAAAATTCATTAGTATATTCAAAAAAATACGTTTCTCTGACAAGAGATAAATTGATTCAGATTATTCAAAGTCAAATGAGCCGAGAACGATTTCAACATGTCCTAGGTGTAGAGCAAGTTGCTGTTCAGTTGGCAGAAAAATTTGGAGTATCAACAGAAGCTGCTAGTATTGCTGCTCTGACCCATGATTATGCTAAAGAACGTAGTGATAAAGAAATGCAAGAGTTGATTTTTAGCGAAAAATTAAATCTAGAATGGCTTGATTATGGAAGCAACATTTGGCACGGTCCTTTAGGAGCTGTCTTAGTTGAACGAGAATTAGGTATCTCAAATCCAGATATTTTGAATGCTATTAGACATCATACAATAGGTGCTGAAAAGATGACTTTGTTAGAACAAGTGATCTACGTCGCAGATTATATCGAACCTGGCAGGAATTTTCCAGGTGTTGAACGTGCACGGGTGCTTGCAGCAGAGAATTTACAAGAAGCCGTTCGTTATGAAACAAAACGAATATTGCAACATTTAATTGAGCAAAACAGAAAAATTTATCCAAAAACAATTGCTACTTATAATAAATGGGTAGCAAATTCTTAGGAGGAATAACATGACAACTGAAAGTATAAAATTAGTAGAAACAGTCGTTAAAGCAGCAGATGATAAAAGAGCAGAAGATATCGTAGTAATGGATGTCAGCAAGATTTCAATTTTGGCCGATTACTTTATTGTGATGCACGGAAATAATGAAAAACAAGTTAAAGCTATTGCTGAAGAGATCATCGATAAAGCTCAAGAGTCAGGAATTGATGTAAGAAGAGTGGAAGGTCGTGAATCGTCTAAATGGATGCTTATTGACCTTGGAGATGTAGTTGTACATGTCTTCCACTATTCAGAACGTTCATTCTACGATCTTGAAAAATTATGGAGTGATGCTCCATTGGTAGACATCACTAAAATGGTCTAAGTCTAATGAGTTATCAAACATTTGCACAGGTCTATGATGCCATTATGGATGAAACTCTTTACGATCGATGGGGAGAATTTGTGGATAGTCAGCTTTTAGATAATAAGCCGCCATTATTGGAACTTGCTTGTGGGACTGGAGCTTTGGCTGTAGCACTTTCTAAAAGAGGCTATGACGTAACAGGGCTAGATTTATCTGAAAACATGTTGAGTTTAGCTAATGAACGAGCTATGGTCGAGCAAGTAAACTTACCTTTGATTCAAGCAGACATGATGGATCTGTCTGAAGTTGGTCAATTTGGAGCTGTTACTTGTTTTTCAGATTCACTTTGTTATATGCCTGATGAAGAGGCCGTATTAAAAGTTTTCCAGCAAGTGTACAATGTATTAACAGAAAATGGAACATTTCTGTTTGATGTTCATTCAATTTATCAAACAGATGTAGTGTTTCCTGGTTACATGTTTAATGACCAATCAGAAGGAATTAGTTTTTTATGGAAAAGTTATGCGGGTGAAAAAGCCCATTCTGTTGAACATGATTTAACTTTCTTTGTATACGATGAAGAATTAGATCTTTATGACCGTTACGATGAAACACATAAAGAACGGACATATTCATTAGAACAGTATAAAAGTATGCTCTCAAAAGCTGGTTTTTCTTCAATTAAAGCAAGTGCTGATTTTGGAGAGTCAGAAATAACAGAGGAAAGCCCACGATGGTTTTTTATTTGTACCAAATAAACCGCTTATGAAGTAGAAACTTTTTAATGAAAAAACAGAAAAATCGACTAGGATTTTTCTGTTTTTTTTCATAATGATTTTTATAGAAAGGAGAGATACATTGTTAACTAAGGCTTATGATGTACTCAAAGAAATTTACGGGTTTTCAGAATTCAAAACGGGACAAAAAGAAGTCATTGATAAAATATTACAAGGAAAAGATGCCCTAGCCATTATGCCTACAGGTGGTGGGAAATCTCTTTGCTACCAAATTCCTTCTCTAGTTTTCGAAGGAATAACGATAGTTGTATCACCGCTTATTTCATTGATGAAAGATCAAGTAGACGCTTTGACCGAGTTGGGAATACCAGCCACTTATTTGAATAGTACATTGACAGCTGCCGAGATGAATGTTCGACTAAAAAAAGCAGTCAATGGAGACTACAAACTGATTTATGTTGCTCCAGAACGATTTCAGACAGAAGAAATTTTTTACTTGATGCACACTATAACCATATCAATGATAGCTATTGATGAAGCACACTGTATTTCGCAGTGGGGACATGATTTTAGGCCAAGTTATCTGTCTTTAGGAGAATCGATCCAACAATTAGATTATCGTCCAATCGTATTGGCGTTGACCGCTACAGCAACTCCAGTCGTTTCAAATGATATCATAAGTTTATTAGGCATCCATTCAGATAATCGAATCAAAACGGGATTTGAACGCGATAATCTTGCTTTTCAAGTAATTAAAGGTCAAGAACGAAATCGGTTTTTATTGGATTATCTAACAGTGAATAAAGGTCAATCAGGAATCGTTTATGCTAGTACACGTAAAGAAGTAGAACGTATTTATGAATTGCTGAATGCTAAAAATATTAAAGCTGGAAAGTATCATGGCGGGTTAAAAGAAGATGAACGTAATAGTTGGCAAGAAAAATTTCTGTATGATGAAGTAACGGTAATGGTAGCCACAAATGCATTTGGAATGGGTATCGATAAGAGCAATGTTCGTTTTGTTATTCATTATCAGATTCCTAAAAATATTGAAGCTTATTACCAAGAAGCTGGACGTGCAGGCAGGGATGGATTGCCAAGTGATGCCATTTTATTGTTTTCTCCTCAAGATATGCAAATCCAAAAATTCTTTGTTGATCAATCAGAGTTGAATGACGAATTAAAAAATCAAGAATACCGTAAAATAAGAGAAATGGCTCAATATGGCTCCACTCAGATTTGCTTGCAGCGGTATATCGTTGAATATTTTGGAGACAATTGCGACGATTGCGGAAGATGCAGCAATTGTCTAGACGATCGTGAGGCTACAGACATAACTTTAGAGACTCAAAAAGTATTATCCTGTGTCAAAAGAATGGGTGAAACTTATGGTAAGTCGTTGATCATGAAAGTGTTGACAGGATCTAAAGATAAAAAGGTGACTCAATGGCATTTTGAAGAACTTTCAACTTATGGGCTGATGAAAGGTGTACCTCAAAAAGAAATAACACAATTGATCGATTATTTAACAGCCGAAAAGTATTTATCTCCGACAGACGGTCAATACCCTGTTTTAAAATTAACAGAAAAAGCCGTTACTGTTTTAAAAGGGGAAATGATCGTCACTAGAAAACAAGCAAAAGTCGCACAAAAAGTTGCCGTTGATGATGCCCTATTTGATCAGTTGAGAGAACTGAGACGGACTTTTGCTACAGATCAAAAGGTTCCGCCTTATGTTATTTTTTCAGATGAAACGTTGCATCAAATGTGTGTCTTAATGCCTCAAAATAAAGCAGGAATGCTAGAAGTAAAAGGCGTTGGTGAAAATAAATTTGAAAAATATGGTGAAGCTTTTTTAACTTGTTTAAAGCAAGTTAAAGTAACGAATTAAAGAGAGGTTACTAGATATGAAAAGTTGTGGTGTAGTTGTAGAATATAACCCCTTACACAACGGGCATGTGTATCACTTGAAAAAAGCTAGAGAATTATCAGGTGCAGATATAATTATTGCTGTTATGAGCGGAAATTTTCTGCAACGCGGGGAGCCGGCTATTGTAGATAAGTGGTCTCGAGCGCAAATGGCTTTAGCAGCTGGAGCAGATATCGTAATAGAATTACCGGTTGCTTTTAGTACACAACCAGCTGATTACTTTGCAAAAGGAGCAGTTGGATTATTGCATGCCATGAAATGTGATGCCATCTGTTTTGGTTCTGAAACAGGCGAAAGTAAAGATTATCAAAAGCTGGCTCAATTTTTAAGGCAGCACATGTCAGAGATTAATCGGCGATTTAAAGAAAACAAAGATCCGGGACAGACTTATGCTTGGCAGATGGATCAAGTTCTTAAAGAATTTATGCCTGATCAGCCTGTTTCTCTTTCAATGCCAAACAATATTTTAGGATTAGCTTATGCCAAAGAAAACTTGCTGTATGAAAAACCAATGGAACTTTACACCATAACAAGATTAGGGTCAGATTACCATGATAAAGAATTGATCAAAGAAAATTTCTCGAGTGCTACGGCCATTCGAGAAAAATTACTGGATCCTATGCAAAAAAAAGATCTGATTGAAGAATTAAAGTTCAGTATGCCCTATCGTAGTTTTCAATTAGTAACAACACATCCTTTAGTTAGTTGGGAAAACTATTGGCCGTACTTAAAATACCAAATACAAGTTCAATCGCTTGAAGAGTTACGGAGTGTTTATCAAGTAACAGAAGGTATTGAATATAGATTAAAGGCATATATTCAAGAAGCAGAAAGCTTTGAACAGTTTATTTCATCTGTGAAAAATAAAAGAGTATCGTGGACTCGTTTGCAACGTATCTGCGTATATATTCTGCTTCAATTAAAAAAAGAAGAGATGACTGATGAATTGAAGAAGCCAAAAGCCATACACTTATTAGGCTTTAATCCTATAGGAAGAAGTTATTTAAAAGTAATGAAAAAAGCTTTTTCTTTACCGTTGATAGCCAATGTAACAAAAAAGAATAATAATTTATGGACATTAGATATAAAAGCAGGTAAAATTTATCAAATGGGTCGGATGGATTTAATAAAAGAACAAGATTATTATCGTCAGCCGCTAAAATTTTATTTTGAAAATGACCATGAAAACAAAGCTTAGCAAGAAAAGACTGTAAGGTAAAATACGTTGACAAAGGGTTCATTCACTAGTATAATAATCCTTGTTGCTTTAGGAGTGATATAAAATGAAATGGTCATTAAACGAATTGCAAAAATACCGCAATCAACCGTTAGTTTTCTCGGAAACTGT
Organism: Carnobacterium alterfunditum DSM 5972; assembly: GCF_000744115.1. NCBI lineage: Bacteria > Bacillati > Bacillota > Bacilli > Lactobacillales > Carnobacteriaceae > Carnobacterium > Carnobacterium alterfunditum. The sequence goes on from NZ_JQLG01000004.1 coordinate 1,916,334, forward strand.
TGACTTAAAAAAGCCGTTGATGAATCGAGAAAAAGAATTAATGGATGTTTCTCCGATTGATTTGGAAGGAACGCTCATTGTTCATGAAAAAGAAATCTTGCTTCATATGGTTGTTTCATTAAATGTGACACTACCCTCTGCAAGATCATTAAAACCAGTTTTGTTCCCTATGTCTATTAGAATAGATGAAATATATATTCCGCCTTCTGTTACACCTGGTTCTAAAATAGATAATGAGGAAGAAACAGTCATTCTTTTAGATAAAGATATGATTGATCTGACTGATGCTATAATAGATGCTGTTTTGTTGAATCTCCCATTGCAAGTCTTTACGCAAGAGGAGATAGAAGGACAAGAAATGCCTAGTGGAAATGATTGGCTGGTCGTTTCTGAAGATGAATACATTTCAGATTTAGAAACACAGAAATCAGAAACTGAAGATCCGCGTTTTGCTGGTTTGAAAGATTTATTTAAAGATGAATCTGATAATCAGAAATAAGTATGTATCATAGGCTTCTTTCTAGCACAAATTTGTGCAGAGAAGCAACTTTTAAGGAGGTGTAAGGAATGGCAGTACCAGCAAGAAAAACATCAAAAGCTAAGAAAAACAGACGTCGTACTCATTATAAATTAGAAGTTCCAGGTATGAACGCATGCCCTAACTGTGGCGAATTGAAAAAAAGCCATCACGTTTGTGCATCATGTGGACATTACGATGGTAAAGAAGTAATCAGCAAAGAAGCTTAATTTTTTGCACATTTCATCATGAGATGATTTGAAACCCCTTATTGAGACCATGGCTCAATAAGGGGTTTTTTTTTGATTTACTAAGAATATACAATTAGGAGTATACAAAAAAAGAAAATTACGTTAAATTTAAAAAAGATAGTTTGGCCTGAATGATTCATACTTTTTTCAAAAAATAAAAATTAGTGTGTTTTTCACTTCATTCAGGACAGTAGCTTGTTTGGTTTACTGATTTTACTTCAAATTTACAAAGCACTCATTTTTTTGTCAGGCAATTAAGATTTTTGGGCATACTGACCCCTTGGAATGAGCCATTTTTTTTAACTATTGTATTGAGTATGAGTGCTACTCCCATTTAAAATGCTGGATATTCCACAAGATTTTACGAAAGAGTTTCTGATAAACGTGGGAGGAACTGAGTTTCAAAGAGGTTTTCCTTCCCGAATGAACAAGCTTACCTGCCACTTTAAATAAGAACAAGCGAATGGTTGATACTTGAAAACCTTTGGTTTCTTTCGTAAAACAAAGAGTACGCATAAAATTGACCATGTTATAAGCTAGTACGCTCACCATCATGCGTGCATGATTTTCTAAGAAACGAGGGCTGTCGGTTTTATCGAAATAAAACCCATTTTTGGCCTCTTTAATATAATTTTCCATGGTTCCTCTTTTAGAATAAGTTTGAAAGACCGCTTCTGCAGAAATATCTTCTGATAAATTAGTTACGATAAATTCATGTCGAGCAATCAATTCTGTTGCTTCACGCGTAGATTTAATACAAACTCTTCGTGAATGTGACCAGCTCTTCGCTTGATAGAGTACAGAAGCGTAGTGAACTTCTTTTCTATACCAATCGTGTTGATCATCTATAGAGATAAATTGCTCAGCGATTTTGCCTAATTTGCGATTCGATTTCAATCGAATAACATAAAAATTTCGACGTTCTTCACATAGCTCATATAATTCAGGAGTTGCAAAACCACTATCGGCACGCACTAGAATAGAACTTACAGGTACGGTTTCTTGATAATGGTCAAAAAGTGGTTGGACAAAATCTGCCACACCATTGGATGTGTACACGTTACCAGAACGAAGTTCTGCTTTCAATAAATCACCGGTCAAGCCTTCAAAGGCAACTAGCGGATGATAGCCATTCGTTTGGTAATGAGCGTTATAATTCGAATTTTCTTGATTCCCGAAGGTATCCGAATGAGTTGAGTCTAAATCAAAAATCATCTCAGTTGTATTACGTGCAGTCCGTACTTTATCAAGCAGGATTTGATTGACTTCTTGCAATTGGAAAATATTTTCTTGATTTAACCGATCCCAAAAGCGAGAAATAGACGGTTGTGAAGCAAGTTGTTCTTTAGCTAATAGGCTCTGGAAAATGGGATCTTTTGATAAAATGTCAGCCGAAGAATCTGTTTGATAGCCACCAATCAATTGAAAAATAATTTGTTCAATTATCGCCTGATTAGTATGTTTATGATAAAGTCGATTATCATTAATGATGAGGTTTTGTTTTAAAATATTAGAAAAATTAATGGTGTGCATAAACTCCTTAACTAATATTAACCCGGAATCTGAGGATAAATTACCACCAGAATGTGATACCGAAATGTTTGAATTGAAAAGTAACCGATTTTCATGTAAAATTGCCATAGAGAGAACCCCTTTCTTTGGTTACGTTTAGGTGATTTAACCATAACAGATTGGGGTTTTTTTTGCACACCCAAAGGGTGTTGAGAAATCCAGCTTAAACTAGCGCTAGAACAGTTTTTCCAGAGCATTTCAAAAAAAGTATGAATTATTCAGGTTTGGTATTGTTTTGCGGTATAAGTAAAATGCCTATTGATCGAATTTACATATTTTAAAAAGGTGGGATAAAAGTGGATTCTAGAACTTCTTTAATAATGGGTAAAGTAATTCTGTATTGTTTGCCCATTATTTTACTGGCTTTGTTTAGCAAACCAACACAGCGTCATTTTAAAAAACAAAATTCAGCTATTAAATTAGCAGATTTATTGGTTCCTTTTTTAATCTTAGGTATCCATATTCTTAGTCAGTTAACATATGGATTTTCTTTAATTCCATATTTTTTGATTTTTATTTTCAGTCTAGGAATTGTGATTCTTTTGATCATAGCGGTAAAAAAGGGCGAAATTTTATATAAAAGCTTTTTTAAAACTTATTGGCGTTTTGTTTTTATTAGTTCTATTGTAACTTATTACGGCTTAGTCGCAGTCGATATAGTTCTAACTTTAAATTGAGTTGCAGAGAGTTGTGCAGAATAAAAATGATCGTATCAGAAAATCGGTGGGATGATCGGTTGTAATAGTATGTAAAATCATTGTCTAGGATTCATATTGATAGGATCATCAGCACGGTCATTTAAATAGGTTTAATCGTAATAAGTCTAAGAAGTAAGATAAGGATATATTGTCCTTATCTTACTTCTTTTTTTTCGTTATTTAGCAAGAACTAAAAGATCATCAGCGTAAATACACACTAAGAAAGTGAGGATTATGCCGTTTAAAAAACAAATATTACATTAACAAGAAGATTTATATCTTTTTTTGAATAATTGTGGAGGAAAGTGGGGCATTGTGGTAGACTAAAAATATCTAATCGGAGACTGAGGTGAGACAGCTATGTTAATGGGTGAACACAAGCACAACATTGATGCAAAAGGTCGTTTGATCATGCCATCAAAATTTCGATCTGATTTAGGTGAGAAATTCATTCTCACTCGTGGATTAGATGGATGTTTGTTTGGATACCCACAAGAATCATGGTCTGCTCTTGAAGAAAAACTCAAACAACTCCCGTTAGCAAAGAAAGAAGCTCGTGCTTTTACAAGATTCTTTTACTCCGCAGCTGTTGAATGTGAATTAGATAAACAAGGAAGAATCAATATTCCTCAAACATTAAGAGAACATGCAAAACTAGAAAAAACGTGTCATATTATTGGCGTATCTGAACGCATTGAAATTTGGAGTGAAACAAGATGGAACCAAGTTTCCGAAGAGGCTGAAGAAATGTTCGACAGCATTGCTGAAGAAATGATTGATTTTGGTTTCTGATAAAAGAACATTGCATAAGTAGAAAATACTACGAAAAATAGTGAGTAAGGTAGGCGAAAAAATGACAGCATTTAATCATGAAACGGTCCTATTAAAAGAAACCGTTGATGGGCTTTCGCTATCCCCAGAAGGCATATACGTCGATTGTACTTTAGGCGGAGCCGGGCATAGTGAATATTTATTATCACAATTGAATGAAAATGGGCATTTGTATGCCTTTGATCAAGACGAGCGTGCAATTGAAAACGCAAAAGTTCGGTTGGCTGAATATGTAGAAAAAGGTATGATCACTTTTATTAAGGCAAATTTTCGTTTTATAAAAGAAGAATTAACAAATTTAGGAATAAACGAAGTAGATGGAATTCTGTATGATTTAGGTGTTTCTTCCCCTCAATTAGATGAAGCAGAAAGAGGGTTTAGTTACCACCAAGATGCTCCTCTAGATATGAGGATGGACACCGATGCTCCATTAACAGCTAAAGAAGTCATCAATGAGTGGTCTTATCACGATTTGATAAGAATTTTTTACCGCTATGGGGAAGAGAAATTTTCAAAACAAATTGCTCGTAAAATTGAGGCTGCCAGGGAAATAAAACCAATCGAAACAACATCTGAATTAGTAGAATTGATTAAAGCAGGGATACCAGCACCAGCTAGAAGAAAAGGTGGCCATCCAGCAAAGCGTGTTTTTCAAGCTGTGCGAATTGCGGTTAATGATGAGTTATCTTCAGTCGAAGACTCCTTGGAACAAGCTATTGATTTATTAGCGATAGGCGGACGTATCAGTGTAATTTCTTTTCATTCATTAGAGGACCGAATCGTTAAATCTATTTTCAAAGATCACTCAAAAGGCCCTGATTTGCCACGCGGATTGCCAGTTACTCCAGATGGATTCTTACCTGAATTAAAATTGATTACCAGAAAACCTATTTTACCCTCAGAGCAAGAATTAGAAGTAAATAATCGTTCGAGAAGTGCTAAATTACGAATTGCTGAAAAACAAAATAAACTAGTGTAACCATTAGAAGTCAGGAAGGAAGAATTGAATATGTCATCGGAAAGTAATTTAGCTAGAAACCTTGAAATCGAAGTGCCATTTCAGCCTCAGACAGCTCCTACTCCTAAAAAGGAAAAAGTACATACTCCTTTAACAAAAAGAATAGGTATTACAAAAGGCGAAAAATTACTCGTAAGCACTATTCTAATCGTTTTATTTGCTTTAATTGCCGTTAGTATTTCATTAGAAATAACGATTGCCAGTACGAGTCGTACGCTACAAGATACGGTGACATCTATAACCGAATCAACAACGGTTAATGAAAACTTAGAACAAGAAGTCCAAGAATTATCTCGCTATGATCGTGTATATGAAATAGCAAATAAATTCGACTTAGACATGAATGAAAAAAATGTAAGGAATGTTATAAAATGAATAATAAAAATCCTCTAAAAAACAGAAAAAAGGTTGCCATACTTTTATTCTTTGGCACAATTTTTTTGCTAGCCGTTTTTGCGGGACGAATTGCATTTATAATGGTAAAAGGTGAAGTCAATGGGGAGAATTTGTCTCAAAATCTAAATAATCTATACACAAGAAGTAGTATCCTAGAAGCAAACCGAGGAACCATATACGATGTTGGGGGAGAATCGGTTGCATTGGATGCTACTTCTTATTCTTTAGTAGCGGTTTTAACGGATGAATGGTCGAACCCTGATGAACCACAGCATGTAGTCGATAAGAAAAAAACAGCTGAACTATTAGAAAAATTCATTCCGATGAGCAAAAAAGATATTTTAGCTACTTTAAATCAGAAAAATCTTTCTCAAGTTGAGTTTGGCGAAGCAGGAAAGAATTTATCCTTTGATACAAAAAAAAGCATTGAACAAGAAAATTTGTCTGGGATCGTCTTTGAAGAAACACCTACAAGACTTTATCCCAACGGAATTTTTGCTTCACATTTAGTAGGGTATGCAGCATTGCCCTCTGGAGGGGAAGAAGAAGCCTCTAGTACAGATTTAACCGGTATGATGGGGATCGAACTTGCTTATGATGATTTACTAAAAGGGACAGACGGTAAAACGATCTACCAAAAAGATAGTTTTGGTTATGTCATTCCCAATTCTGAAGTAGAAACGACTGAACCTGTAAATGGTGATGATATTTACCTTACAATAGATAAACGTATGCAAGTATATATGGAAAACGTTATGAGTGAAATAGATGAAAAATACAATTCTGCTATGGTGACAGCAACTTTGATCAATCCGGAAACGGGAGCTATCATAGCAACGTCGCAAAGGCCAACTTTTAATGGAACAACAAAAGTTGGAATCGATCAATTATGGCAAAATTTATTAGTCGAAAATACTTTTGAACCCGGATCAACGATGAAGATTATAACCTTAGCAGCAGCAGTCAGTGAAGGAGTCTTTGATCCAAATGCCTATTATCAATCAGGAGTAAAAATGATTGGCAAAGAGCCGATACATGATCATGATCCAGAAGGTTGGGGAACGATTTCTTATCTAGAAGGTTTAGCTCGTTCAAGTAATGTAGCATTCGCTAACCTAATGGAAAAAATGAGTCCAGAAACTTGGAAAGAGTATATGGATGCTTTTGGATTAGGCCAAACGACTAATTCAGGATTGGCCAATGAAGCAAAAGGTTCAATAGGTTTTAAATATCCCTTAGAGCAAGCCAATACAGCATTTGGACAAGGATTAACTGTAACAGCAGTCCAAATGTTGCAAGCTTTCACTGCAATTGCAAATGACGGTCAAATGATGAAGCCTCAATATATAAGCAAATTTATTGATTCTGATACAGGTGAAGAAACAATCGTTGAACCCGAAGTAGTTGGCGAACCAATTACCGAAGAAGTAGCCCATCAAACACTAGAGTATTTAAAAGAGGTCGTTTATAATGAAAATGGTACCGGAGTAGGCTATCAAATTGATGGTTACGAGATTGCCGCAAAAACTGGAACGGCAGAGATTGTTAATCCTGAAACAAAACAGTATTATAGCGGTGGAACTGATTATATTTACTCAGTGGCAGCTATGGCTCCAGCAGATGATCCTAAGGTGATTCTTTACATTACCGTGCAACAGCCGGAAATTAAGGATGGCAGTACAACGGGAAGTGGAGTAGTCAAAGAAATCTATCAGCCTATTATGAAACGAGCATTAGAATATTTATCTTTGGGTGAAGAGGAAGATGCTGAAATAAATGCTGTAGAAATGCCAAAAGTTACGGGAACAACAAAAGAAGAGGCTCTTAAAATATTAGAAGATACTCAGTTAAATGTGACCGTTGTGGGAAATGGTGATACAATAGTACAGCAATTGCCATTACCAAACAAAACAACTATTGAGAATCAACGTGTCGTTTTGATGACGAATGGTGCAATGACGATGCCTGATATGATGGGATGGTCTAAAAATGATGTTTTGAAGGTTTCTGAGATAACGGGATTAGAATTCACATTTGAAGGTGAAGGCTATGTAGAGACCCAAAGCCTGGAACCAAATGCAAATATGCATGATGCAGATAAAATTACTATAGGATTAGAAACACCATAAGAATAGAAAAAGGTGAAAATAGTGAAAGCAATTGAATTGATCAAACCATTAAAAACAACAGAAATTTCGATGGAAATTTCCAATGATTTGGAAATAAATAAAGTTACTCAAGATACGAGAGAAGTTGAATCAGGTTCGCTTTTTATTTGCATTACTGGTGCTCTTCAGAACGGACATGATCTTGCGAAAGAAGCTGTTCAAAAAGGAGCAGTTTTAGTAGTGGCAAGTGAGCCAATCGAGGTAACGGTTCCTGTTATTTATGTAAATAATACAATGAAGGCTATGGCAATTTTAGCAGCAGCTTTTTATCAGTATCCAAGTCAAAATTTGCGGGTGATCGGTGTCACAGGTACAAACGGAAAAACAACTGTCACACATCTTTTAGATTATATATTTCACGATCACAAGGAAAAAACTGGCGTTATTGGAACAATGTATCGTCGTATTGGTTCTGAGGTGTATGAAACTAAGAACACAACACCAGACAGTATCACTCTACAAAAAACCTTATACGAAATGCAAAAAAGCGGTGTGAATACTTGTTCTATGGAAGTCTCTTCTCATTCTTTGGTTCAAGGCAGAGCGTGGGGTACTGATTTTGACATTGCTATTTTTACTAATTTAAGTCAAGATCACTTAGAATACCATCATACTATGGAAAAATATGCTGAAGCTAAAAGTCTTTTGTTTTCACAATTAGGTAACGGTTATCAACAAGGTAAAGCTAAATTTGCTATTCTAAATTTTGATGATCCGGTGGGGAAAAGTTTTGAAGAAAAAACAGCTGCTCGGGTATTCTCATACGGAATCGATCAACCAGCTGATTTTAAGGCAACTGATCTGAGTATCACAAATAAAGGAACACGGTTTAATTTAAATTTTGAAAATCGGGTATATGAAGTACAGTTACAATTAGTTGGCAAGTTTAATGTATCAAATGCTCTAGCGGCAATTGCTGGAGCTTATGCTGCAGGCCTTGAGGTGTCTTCTGTTATTCAGTCTATCGGCGAAATAAGTGGTGTGAGAGGTCGTTTTGAACTAGTTAAAGGCGATCAGGACTTTGCTGTGATCGTTGACTATGCACATACACCAGATGGTTTATTAAATGTTTTAAATGCAGTAAATGAAATTAAAACAGGTAACGTCTTTTGTGTAGTTGGATGTGGTGGAGACCGCGATCGTACTAAACGACCAATAATGGCTGAAATTGCGCAAAAAAATTCAGATACGGTTATCTTTACAGCTGATAATCCGAGGACTGAAGATCCAATTGCAATATTAGATGAAATGGTCGAAGGATTGAAAGAGGAAACTTATCAATTGATTCCTGATAGAAGAGAAGCTATTCAAGCTGCTATAAAACAAGCAAAAACAAATGATATTGTATTGATTGCTGGAAAAGGTCATGAAAATTACCAAATTATCGGCACTAAAAAAATTCATTTTGATGATGTTGAAGAAGCTAAACGGGCAATAGAAATAAAAAACAACGATAATTAGGAGCGGGAAATAATGCAATGGACAGAAATGGTAATTGCAATTGTGAGTGGATTTGCCTTAACCATTATGGCAATGCCAATCGTAATTGGATTTTTTAGAACAAAACAATTAGGCCAAACGACTAGAGATGAAGGTCCTAAATGGCATGAGATAAAAACAGGAACTCCAACTATGGGAGGGATCGTTTTTCTAGTAGCTGCCATTATTTCGACTATCTGGGTAGCTATATGGCAAGATGTCCTTACATTAGGTATTGGTTTGTCGTTATTCATCTTAATTCTTTATGGATTGCTTGGATTTTTAGATGACTTCATAAAAGTATTTAAAAAGAGAAATCTTGGATTAACTTCTAAACAAAAATTAATAGGCCAAATATTCGGTGGGCTGCTCTTCTTTGTTGCTTACCGTTATGATGGACTTCCGACCGAACTAGTCTTTCCCTTTCTAGGTATAGTTGACATAGGATGGTTTTATGGGTTGTTTATTATTTTTTGGCTAGTCGGCTTTTCAAATGCCGTTAACCTGACAGATGGTTTGGATGGATTAGTAGCTGGAACAGCAAGTATTGCATATGGTGCATATGCAATCATCGCTTGGAATCAAGAACAAATAGATATTTTGATCATTTGTTTAACTATAGTTGGCGGTTTGATCGGCTTTTTCTTTTTTAATAAAAAACCTGCAAAAATATTCATGGGCGATGTTGGTTCATTAGCTTTAGGCGGTGGTTTAGCAGCAATCTCAATTTTACTGCACCAAGAATGGTCACTTCTTCTGATTGGTTTTATCTTTGTTGTGGAAACAGCTAGTGTTATGATCCAAGTGACTTCTTTTAAATTGAGAGGTAAAAGAGTATTTAAAATGAGCCCTATTCACCATCATTTTGAAATGAGCGGATGGAGTGAATGGCGTGTTGTTTTAACTTTTTGGGCTATTGGATTAATAGCTGCAGTAGCTAGTCTATTCATGATCCTATAATGCTTACTAAAAGAATATAACTACTTATTAAATTTGAAATCTTCCTTATTTTTAAGAAAAAGAGGTCTATAAATGAAAAAAATAAAACGCTATGAAAATAAAAAAGTATTGGTTTTAGGTTTAGCTTTAAGTGGAGTGAATGCAGCAAAATTACTTCATTCTTTAGGGGCATTAGTAACAGTTAATGATTATAAAAAATTCGATGAAAATCCTCAGGCACAAGAATTGTTAGAGTCCGGTATACGAGTTGTCACGGGTGGACATCCTGTTGAATTATTAGATGAAGATTTTGAATGGGTCGTGAAGAATCCAGGCATTATGTACAATAATCCTATCATTATAAGAGCTAAAGAAAAAAATATACCTGTCATTACTGAAGTCGAATTAGCTTACGAAGTGGCCGAAAGTATGGTCATCGGGATCACAGGTACAAATGGGAAAACGACGACTACAACTATGATTGCTGAGTTGCTAAATGCAGAACGTTCTAGAGGCCAGGCATATGTAGCTGGAAATATTGGTACACCTGCCAGTCTAGTGGCTCAAAAAGCAACATCAGATGATGAGATCATCATGGAATTGTCTAGTTTTCAGTTAATGGGTATCACTGAATTGAAACCACATATTGCAGTGATCACGAATATTTATTCTGCTCATTTAGATTATCATGGAACAAGAGAAGAATATGTAGCAGCTAAAATGAATATTACAAAAAATCAAACTGAAGAAGATTACTTAATTGTCAATTGGGATCAACCTGAGTTAAGAGAGTTGTCTAAAAAGAGTAAAGCCATTATCATTCCTTTTTCAAGGAAAGAAATTTTAAATGATGGAGTGTATCTTCAAGATGATGTTATTTATTACCAAGGCGAGCCTGTCATGGCTAAAGAAAATATCTTGATTCCTGGGGACCATAATGTTGAGAATGCCATGGCAGCAATTGCTGTTGCTAAATTATTGAATCAAAAGAATGGTATTATTCGGGCAAGTTTAGAAAAGTTCACCGGTGTAAAACACCGTACCCAATTTGTAACAGAATTTAAAGAAAGACGTTTTTATAATGATTCAAAAGCAACCAATATTTTAGCAACAGAGAGCGCCTTGAAAGGTTTTGATGCACCAGTTATTTTATTAGCTGGCGGTTTAGACCGAGGAAACAATTTTGATGAGTTGATTCCATCTATGAGTGGGAAAGTAAAAGCGCTTATTGTTTTTGGAGAAACAGCAATGAAGTTGAATGAGATAGGTGAAAAAGCTGAAATACCAACTATTATTTCAGTTCAGAATGTTGAAGCAGCTGTATCTGCAGCTTATGCTTTAAGCGAACCGAATGATGTCATCTTATTATCTCCGGCTTGTGCCAGCTGGGATCAATACCGAAGTTTTGAGGTTCGTGGAGATGCTTTTATTCATTCCGTTGAGCAATTAGTAGAAGAAGCAATAGAAGAGGGGGAATAGACCGACTGGTCTGACAACTAATGAAAATATTATTATCAGGTGGCGGTACTGGAGGGCATGTCTATCCAGCACTCGCACTAATGCGTCGTATACAAGAAGTTGACCCAACAGCCGAGTTTTTGTATGTTGGAACTGAAAAAGGTTTAGAAAGCAAAATTGTAAAAGACTATAATATTCCTTTTGCTTCTGTAGAAATAAAAGGATTTAAGCGCTCATTGTCGCTTGATACTTTCAAAACGATTCGAATGTTTATCAGCAGTATCAAACAAGCTAAAAAAATCGTTAAAAAATACCAGCCTGATATTGTTATTGGAACAGGCGGTTATGTATGTGCCCCCGTAGTTTATGCTGCATCAAAATTAGGAATCCCTAGTATCATACATGAACAGAATAGCGTTGCGGGTATAACAAATAAATTTCTTTCACGTTATGTGACCAAAATTGCCATTTGTTTTGAAGAAGTAAAAAAAGACTTCGCTAAATATCCAGCTAAAATTTGTTTTACTGGTAATCCTAGAGCACAAGAAGTGAGCAATGTACAAAAAAAAGCAGCTTTAGAAGAATATAATTTAGATTCTAAAAAACCGACTGTTGTAATTTTTGGTGGAAGCAGGGGAGCAAAAAAAATCAATGAGGCCTTTATTGAAGCTTTACCTATGTTAGCTACCAAAAACTATCAAGTATTGATGGCAACAGGGGATGTTCATTATGAAGCCATCCAAAACCAGTTGATTAAAATAAAAAATGATAAGTTTAATGTCTCAGTAGTGTCTTACATCCCTAATATGCCAGAAGTTTTTTCAACGGCTTCATTAGTTGTTTCAAGAAGTGGTGCTACAACCTTGGCAGAACTTACAGCGTTAGGATTACCAAGTATTTTGATCCCTAGTCCTTATGTTACGAACGATCATCAAACGAAAAATGCAGAAAGTCTAGTGAATAAACATGCCGCAATGCTGCTTAAAGAATCTGAATTAACGGGTGAAAAATTAGTCGAAACACTGGATGAATTGATGTTGGATCCAAATAAGCGTCAAGAGATGGCAGAAAATGCTAAAAAAATTGGTATGCCAGATGCTTCAGATCGATTAATCGAAGTAATAAACGAGATTATGAAAAAATGACTTTTATTAAGGAGGATAGGTGCATGAAAAAAGAAAATAAGAAACAAAAAAAGCAGTTTAAATTGCACCTTTCTTCCTTGAAAAAAAGTGCAAAGATAAAAAATAAATCAACCGGTGATCAACAGTTTCGAATTAAAAAAATGAAAAATCAATCAGATGAAAAATCAAAATCATTTGAAAATACTTTACAAAATTTAAAAAAGCAACGTCAAAAAAAACTCACTACAAGATTGATCACACTAATTTTATTATTTTCATTTGCAATTTTAGTAGTCGTATATTTCATAAGTTCATTAAGCAAAGTTGATATTGTTTCGGTTAGCGGCACAAAAGAAGTAGCGGACCAAGAGGTAATTGACGTCAGCCAAATCAAATCTGGAGACGACTTCTGGGGGGTTTTCTTTGAAAGAAAAGAAATCTCAAAAAAAGTTTTTTCTGAATTGCCGCAAGTTAAAGCCGTGGAGATAAATTTTAGTGGGTTAAATGATTACACTATAAAAATTGAAGAGCACCAAACAGTCGCTTATTTAGCTGAAAACAATCGATACTTTAATATTCTTGAAAATGGGAAAATTGTAAATGAAAGTAGAAAAATATCCATTGGAAATCCACCAATATTTAAAAATTTCAAAGAAAATGAAGCTTTAAATACAATCATCGTACAATATCAATTATTAAATGAGAATATCCAAAATAGTATATCAGAAATTGAATATACACCTAGTGATATTGATGATCATCTTATTAGACTATATATGAATGATGGCAATGAAGTGATTGCTTCAATTCCTTCCTTTGCTGAAAAAATGGTTTATTATCCTGACATGGTAAAAAAAATAGGTGATCAAAAAGGAACATTTAATATTGAGGTGGGGGCTTATTTTTCCCCTTTTGAATATAGTGAGGAAAAAAATGGCGCAGAAAAAGAAGAAGAAAAAACAACCAATAATGAAAATAGCGCAGAACTCAATTTAGAAGAGGAAACACAGTAACATAGAATAAAAAAAATCACGTAAATAAATAGAACAAAATACTGAAATACTTCGTAAATTGATGATGCTTATGTTAAAATTAGCATTACTATAGGTTTTAATAAAAAATTATGATATAGGAGGTTTCAATGAATGGGAAATACTGAAATGTATGTAAGTCTGGATATTGGAACCACTTCAATAAAAGTAGTTGTAGCTGAATATATTAATGGTGAAATGAATATTATTGGAGTAGGGAATGAAAAATCTGAAGGTTTAAATCGCGGAATTATCGTTGATATTGATAAAACCGTACAATCAATCAATAAAGCTATTAAACAAGCAGAACAAAAAGCAAATGTAGATATTCACAATGTTATTGTAGGTGTTCCAAGTAATTCTGTTGAAATAGAATCTTGCCATGGAATGATAGCAGTAGCTGGGGAAAATCGTGAAATTACTGAAGAAGATGTTCAAAATGTTTTGGCAGCTGCAATGGTAAAATCGGTACCGCCAGAAAGAGAAATTTTAACTATCTTACCTGAAGAGTTTATCGTAGACGGTTTTGATGGAATCAAAGATCCAAGAGGAATGATTGGTGTTCGTTTGGAAATGCATGCTGTGATGTTGACTGGGCCTAAAACCATCATTCATAATACAAAGCGTTGTGTAGAAAAAGCGGGTCTACAAATCCAAAATATTGTTATGCAACCTTTAGCAGCAAGTAGTGTAGCTATGTCTAGCGGTGAAAGAGATTTTGGTACAATATTAGTTGATATGGGTGGCGGACAAACGACAGCTTCAGTTATGCATGATCATCAATTGAAATACACTTATGTAGATCAAGAAGGTGGAGATTATGTAACGAAAGATATCTCTGTTGTTTTAAATACCACCATTGAAAATGCAGAAAGAATTAAACGAGATTATGGTTACGCTATACCTGAAGAAACATCTCAAGAAGAAAAATTCCCAGTAGAAGTGATAGGTAAAAGTCAACCGGTAAAAGTAGATGAACGCTATTTGTCAGAAATCATAGAAGCTCGATTAGTTCAAATTTTTGAAAAAATTAAAAATGAGTTGGATAAAGTAGGAGCAAGAGAATTACCCGGTGGAGTTATCTTAACTGGTGGAGCTGCGGCTTTACCAGGTATAGTGGAGTTAGCTGAAGATGTTTTTGAGATTCCAGTGAAACTTTATATACCTAATCAGATGGGTATGCGTTATCCAACGTTTACTACCGGGATAGGACTGATCCAAAATGAAGCCAACTTAGATGAAATTCATCAAATCGTTAAAAAATACCAATTGGGTATCATGAACAAAGAAAACAGTTCGTCTAATTTTAAATCAGAATACCCATCAGAATACAACGAGGTAAGTCCTTTAGAAGTTGAAAAAGAAAAGACTGTAAGAAAAGAAAAGAAAAAAGAAGAAAAATGGGGAAATAAAGCAAAAAGCTTTATTTCAAATTTTTTTGATTAAATAAATGCATTCAAATTGTAGTAGGAGGAAATGGAATGGACTTAGAATTTGATACAAATCCAGCTAATGGAGCAATAATTAAAGTAATAGGTGTTGGTGGAGCAGGTAACAACGCGGTTAACCGTATGATCGATGAAAATGTACAGGGTGTAGAATTTATTGTAGTAAACACAGACTTGCAAGCATTAGCAGGCTCAAATGCCGAAGTTAAAATTCAACTTGGACCAAAATTGACTCGTGGACTAGGAGCAGGAGCAAATCCTGAAATCGGACGCAAAGCAGCAGAAGAAAGTGAAGAACAAATTGCTGAAGCCTTGCGTGGAGCAGATATGATTTTTGTGACTGCTGGTATGGGTGGCGGAACAGGTACTGGAGCAGCACCAATTGTTGCCCGTATTGCTAAAGAACAAGGAGCTTTGACCGTTGGGGTAATTACAAGACCTTTTACTTTTGAAGGACCTAAACGTGGACGTTTCGCTGCAGAAGGTGTAGCTCAAATGAAAGAGCACGTAGATACCTTAGTTATTATTTCTAACAATCGTTTACTAGAAATGGTTGATAAGAAAACGCCAATGCTTGAAGCATTTCATGAAGCTGATAATGTTTTACGACAAGGTGTACAAGGGATTTCAGATTTAATTACAGCACCAGGATATGTAAACTTAGATTTTGCTGACGTAAAAACAGTGATGGAAAATCAAGGTTCAGCATTGATGGGTATTGGTATGGCTAGCGGTGAAAATCGTACTGTTGAAGCGACTAAAAAAGCTATTTCTTCTCCACTGTTAGAAGTTTCTATAGACGGAGCAGAATCGGTATTATTAAATATTACCGGTGGATCTGATTTGACATTATTTGAAGCACAAGACGCATCAGATATCGTTTCAGCAGCATCTACTACAGAAGTGAATATTATTTTCGGTACTTCTATCAACGAAAATTTAGGTGATGACGTTATCGTAACAGTTATTGCAACAGGTATTGATACAGGTAAAGCAAAAGAAGCAAAACCACAATCAAATGAAAGAAGTAGAAATGGTTCTGCACAACGAAATATGCTTGAAAATTCAGCTGCACAATCAGAGCAAACAAAAGATCCTTTTGGCGATTGGGATATCCGTCGCGAACCTAGTTCGCGTGATCAAAGAGTTAAAGCTCAAATAAATGGTTTAAATCAACAAAATGAAAAACCAGAATTTGATATTTTTAAACGAGAAGAAAAACAAGAACAAGATAAGCGTCAAGATGATGATAATCTTGATACTCCACCATTCTTTAGAAGACGCCGTAAATAAAAATGAATTCGGTAAAAGTAAATAGCCAAAAAATCGAGCAAATGTTGAATCTTTCATTGGAAGCATCCAGTCGAAAACGATCTGATGTCCAAGTCATTGTAGTGACCAAAAAGGTTTCTAGTGAACAAGCTATGGCTGCAATTGAAGAAGGTTATATGCATCTTGCTGAAAATCGCCCTGAAGGTTTAGAATTAAAGCAAAAAGAGCTAAACGATAAACGGCTGGTTTGGCATTTTATCGGAAATCTGCAAACAAGAAAAGTGAAAAAAGTAATCAATAAAATTGATTACTTTCACGCTCTTGATCGCTTGCCTTTAGCTGAAGAGATTGAAAAGAGAGCACTTAATGTTGTCTCATGTTTTATTCAAGTTAATGTTACTGGTGAAGAAACAAAAAGCGGAGTAAGCCCGGATCAACTTGATGATTTTATAAATAGTCTTTCGCAGTTCTCAAAAATAAAAATAGTAGGTCTAATGACTATGGCACCATTAAATGCGGAGGAAGCAGTTATCCGTTCTGCTTTTGCTCAGTTAAAAAAATTACAAGAATCAATCAAAGATAAGGCCCTACCCTACGCACCTTGTACTGAACTCAGTATGGGAATGAGTAAAGATTACACAATAGCTGTTGAAGAAGGAGCAACTTTTGTTCGAATTGGAACGTCTTTTTTTGAATAAGAATCGATTTTTTGAAATATAAATCGATTTAAAAAGGAGGACTTTAAATGGGCATGTTAAATAATTTTACTCAATTTTTTGGTTTAAATGATGAAGAAGAGTTTGAGTCAGAAAAAGCAACAAATAATAATGAAAAGTTTTTAGCTAAAGCTAAAAAAAATGAAGAAAAACGTGAAGTAGAAAATCGAAAATCCTTTAATACACGTCGCGAACCAGCAACAACCAATAAAGTTGTATCAATGAAAAATCCGGAAAATGCTTACCAATCAAAAATCGTTGTATTTGAACCTAGAGTTTACTCTGAAGTTCAAGAAATAGCTGATCTTTTGCTTAGTAATCAATCTGTAATTTTAAATTTTACTCGTATTGAAGAAGATCAAGCTAAAAGAATCGTCGATTTCTTAACAGGTACGATCTATGCGATAAGTGGAGATATTCAACGGGTCGGAGAAGAAATTTTCTTATGTACACCTAAAAATGTTGAAATTGATGGTGTTTCACCAGATGTAATGCAAGAAAAAAATTTTTATTAAAGAAAAGAGGAAAAACGGATAGTGGCTAATTTTATATCAATACTATATACAGTACTTTCTAGAGGTTTGGATATATATTCCACACTAATTATAGTTTATATCCTAATGTCTTGGTTTCCTGGGGCTTATCAATCTAAGTTTGGCCAAATATTAGCAACGGTTTGTGAGCCATATTTAAATTTCTTCAGAAGATTTATCCCACCAATCGGTATGATCAATTTTTCGGGAATTGTTGCATTGGTCGTCTTGAATTTAGCTAAAAGTGGTTTATTTTCATTATTCCAACTGATCATAAGGATTATCTATTAAGTGAAGGAGGTGTTTTTCTTATGATTGAAAATGTTTATCAACATTTTAGAAAAGAAGAACAACCCTTTATTGATAACGTTATAGGATGGATAAGAAGTGTAGAAGACCAATACACTCCTTATTTAACCAATTTTTTAGATCCTCGCCAATTGCATATCGTAAAAACGATAGTTGGAAAAAATAATGAAATCAATATTCATTCTTTTGGAGGGTATGAAGCGGCAGAGAGAGTGAGAGCTTTTATCTGTCCTACATATTTCACACCAAAGCAAGAAGACTTTGAGATAACTATTTTTGAAATACGATATCCTGTCAAATTTGCTTCATTATCGCATGGGAAAGTGTTAGGTACATTGCTTTCAACTGGGTTGAAAAGAGATTATTTTGGCGATATCATATCGGACGGAACACGTTGGCAAGTATTTGTTGAAAATTCAACAAAAGGCTACATTGAGCAACAAGTTATTAGTATTGGAAAAGTTGCAGTTCGAATGGAAGAAAAAAATTATACAGAAATTTTATTACCGATAGATAATTGGATGATTGAAAGTCAAACAGTTTCATCAATGCGTTTAGATACGCTTGTTTCTAGTGTGTTTAAAATCTCTAGACAACGAGCTAAACAAATGATCGAATCGGGTAAAGTGAAACTGAATTGGGTAGAATTAAATCGGCCTGATTTTGAAATCGGTTTATTAGATATTGTTTCGGTTCGTGGATATGGGAGATTACAAGTACAAGAAATTGAAGGCAAAACTAAAAAAGATAAATGGCGTCTTCAGTTAGGCGTCTTGCATAAATAATAATCAATTCGTTTACATGTAGTTAAGTTTATGCTATTTTTATACTAAAGCACGTTAAATTTAAAAATTGGAGGTGTCTTATATGGTGTTGACTCCCTTAGATATACATAACAAAGAGTTCCCTGTCAAGATGCGAGGCTACGATCAAGATCAAGTAAATGATTATTTAGATCAAATCATTAAAGACTACGAAATGGTTTTAAAAGATAAGCGTGAATTAGAAAAACAATTGCAATTTTCTGAAGAGAAAGTAGGGCATTTTAACAATCTTCAAGATGCTTTAAATAAATCAATCATTGTTGCTCAAGATGCAGCAGATAGATTAAAAGAAAATGCCATTAAAGAAGCAAATATTATTGGCCTTGAGGCTGAAAAAAATGCTGATCGTTTATTAGATGAAGCCGTTTCTAAAGCCAAGAAGATCACAATGGAAACAGACGAATTGAGGAAACAAAGTAGAGTCTTTAAACAACGTTTGCAGATCATGATAGAATCACAATTAGAAATGGTCAAAAATTCTGAATGGGATGATTTATTAAAACCTATAGAAGAAGAAGCGCTGAATATTCCTACATTGAAAGAAATTTTATCTAGTGTTAATAAAAGTGAAGAAGACTCAGCGAATATTGATATTGAATCTAGTAATGAAACGGTAACGGCAACAGTAGTTAGCGATACGGATACAGCAAATAGTCATGAAGAAGAACAATCTTCAGTAGAGGGAAAATTACAGGCAATTGAATTTCCTAAATAAATCATATCAAGTAAATCAGTGAATGGAACAGAAAAACGATAGAATACTAAATCAAGCGAGTTAGAAAATAGTGAAAGTCTAACGGTCCCTTCTATTTGTAAGATCCTCCATGAGTGTTAATTTGAACCAGAGTAAAATTAACCGTTTAATTGGCGTTATACAATTACTTAAGAGAATAGAAAAAGGAGAAATTTCTTTTCTATTCTAAATTTGGGTGGTACCACGAAGATTTCGTCCCTCTAGGGATGGAGTCTTTTTTTTTATTGTTAAGAATAGTTGCAATTGATAAAGCTCAGTTGTATGATGAGCATGTCATTTTGGAATGAAAGAGATAAATTTAATAAATAAGGGGTCGATATTTGATGAAGATGAAAGAGACATTACAATTAGGAAACACAAAATTTCCCATGCGTGGGAATCTACCAGTTCGCGAATTAGAGTGGCAAAAGAATTGGGAAGAATTAGATATTTATGGACAACGCCAAAAAATGAATGAAGGCAAACCGACATTTGTTTTACATGATGGTCCTCCGTATGCAAATGGAAACATTCATATAGGTCATGCGTTAAATAAAATTAGTAAAGATATCATTGTTCGCTACAAGTCTATGTCTGGTTTTAGATCTCCCTACGTTCCAGGTTGGGATACTCATGGATTACCTATCGAGCAGGCGCTAACGAATAAAGGTGTAAAACGTAAAGAAATGAGTATTGCCGAATTTCGTAAATTATGTGAGGAATATGCTTGGGAACAAGTGAATAAACAAAAAGAAGATTTTAAACGGTTAGGGATTGCTGGCGAATGGGACCACCCATACGTAACATTAACAAAAGAATACGAAGAAGCACAAATTCGTGTATTTGGAAAAATGGCTGAGAAAGGCTATATCTATAAAGGATTAAAACCAATTTATTGGTCACCTTCTAGTGAATCAGCTCTTGCTGAAGCTGAAATTGAATACAAAGATGTTAAATCAGCTAGTATTTATGTAGCATTTAAAGTAGCTGATGGGAAAGGGCTTATTGATGAAGATACATCATTTGTTATTTGGACAACTACTCCATGGACGATCCCATCAAATCTTGCAATTGCAGTTCACCCTGACTATGATTATTCAGTTATTCTAGCAGATGGCAAAAAATATGTTTTGGCAAAAGATTTAATTGAGACGGTAGCAGAAGAAATTGGCTGGGATAAATTTGAAATCATTAAAGAATTAAAAGGGAAAGATTTAGAATTAATGACGGCTAAACATCCAATGTATGATCGTACTTCTCTCGTGATTCTCGGAGACCATGTTACGCTTGATGCCGGAACTGGGCTTGTTCATACGGCTCCAGGACATGGGGACGATGATTTCATTGTAGGCCAAAAATATAAATTAGCTGTTTTATCGCCGATTGATGATAAAGGATGCTTTACAGACGAAGCACCAGGCTTAGAAGGTATCTTTTACGACAAAGGAAATAAAGTGATCACAGAATGGCTGGAAAAAGAAGGAGCATTATTGAAATTAAACTTCTTTACTCATAGTTACCCACATGACTGGAGAACTAAGAAACCGGTTATTTTCCGTGCTACACCGCAATGGTTTGCATCTATTGATAAGTTCCGCGGAGATATCTTAGAAGCTGTTGAAGGCGTTGAATGGGTCCAGAAATGGGGGATGCAACGTTTATACAACATGGTACGTGATCGCGGAGACTGGGTTATCTCACGTCAGCGTTCTTGGGGAGTTCCACTACCTATTTTCTATGGTGAAAACGGAGAGCCGATTATTACACCTGAAACTATCGAACACGTAGCTGCTTTATTTGGAGAATTTGGCTCAAATAGTTGGTTTGAGCGTGAAGCTAAAGATCTATTGCCAGAAGGATTCACTCATCCTTCAAGTCCAAATAATATTTTTACAAAAGAAACCGATATTATGGATGTATGGTTTGATTCAGGATCTTCTCATGAAGCCGTATTAAGAGCAAGAGAAAATTTAACTTTTCCAGCCGATATGTATCTTGAAGGTTCAGATCAATACCGTGGATGGTTCAATTCAAGTATCACAACTAGTGTAGCCATCAATGGAGTAGCTCCTTATAAAACAGTTCTCTCTCAAGGAATGGTTTTAGATGGTGATGGCCGCAAGATGAGTAAATCGATTGGCAATACTATTGCACCAAGCAAAGTGATCAAGCAAATGGGAGCAGATATCATACGTCTATGGGTTTCTAGTGTAGATACTCAAGCTGATGTACGTGTCAGTGATGAAATTCTAAAACAAGTTTCTGAAGTTTATCGTAAAATTCGTAATACAATGCGCTTCTTATTATCTAATACTACTGATTATGACCCTTCAGAAAATAAAGTTGCATTTGAAGACTTGCGTTCTGTTGATAAATATCTGATGGTTCGTTTGAACCAATTAGTAGAAAAAGTAGAAGGCCATTATGAGAAATATGAATTCTCTTCTATTTATCAATTGATCAACAACTTTTGTACCGTCGATTTATCACAATTTTACTTGGATTTTGCTAAAGATGTCGTTTATATCGAAGCTGAAGATGCTTACGAACGACGTGCTATGCAAACGGTCTTCTATGAAGTTCTAGTAAAAATCACAAAATTATTGACTCCAATTCTTCCACATACAGCTGAAGAAATATGGTCATTCTTAAGTGAACCAGAAGAATTTGTTCAATTAACGGATATACCAGCTTTTGATAACTACGAAAATGAAACAGAACTGTTGAATATTTGGAATGCGTTTATGGAAATTCGTGTCGTTGTTCAAAAAGCACTCGAAGAAGCGCGTAATCAAAAAATTATTGGAAAATCTTTTGAAGCAAAAGTTACGCTTTATCCTACGGAACAAACAAAAGACCTATTTGTTTCGTTGAATAGTAATTTAGCTCAATTATTGATCGTTTCAGATCTAGAAATAGCAGAATCGATCGATGATGCGCCAATTAACGCTATCCGTTCTGAATCGGTGGCTGTTGTAGTCGAACATGCTCATGGAGAAACTTGCGAAAGATGTCGTGCTATTAAAGAAGAAGTTGGATCTAATGAACAGACACCAACTCTTTGTGCTCGTTGTGCAGCAATTGTTGAAAAACATTTTCCAGAAGCTTTAATTCCTGAAACAGAAGAAAATAATTGACAAAAATGCATCCAAAGGTTGATCTTTGGATGCATTTTTCATTGTATTTTATAAATGAAATGGTAAAATATATTAAAGAAAAAATAGGAGGTACAGCACAATGCAATTAGAATTGATCAAGGTTCATGGATCAGAGAATGAATTCTTTATTTTAGATGAAACACTGCTTGAAAGACCGTTGACACAAGATGAACTAGTATCTCTAACGAAAATCATTACAGATCGTAATACTGGACTACTTAAGGGGGCTGACGGTGTCCTATTAGTAGGGACAGCTAAGCGCAAGGAGTCGGGTGAAAGCATGCGAGTAATCAATAATGACGGTAGTGAAGCTAGTATGTGCGGAAATGGCTTGCGAACGGTTGCGCGCTATCTTTCTGAAAAGAAAAAATTAGATGAATTTGTTATTGAAACAATGCACGCTGATTTACAGGTGAAAAAAGCAGAAGAGATAGGGAAAAATATTCAAACCTTTCAAGTTGAGATTTCTCCTGTATCCTTTAATGTAGAAAAATTACCATTTAATTGGAAATCAGAAAATTTTATTGATCAAGAATTGGCTGATTTAGCGCCTGGTTTGAAGTTTTCAGCAGTAGCAGTGCCAAACCCTCATTTGATTAGTTTCGTTGATCATGGGACATTAACTAGCCTACAGTTTGAAAAACTTGCAAAGTACTTAAATGGTAAAAACCCTTATTTCCCTGATGGAGTAAATATCAGTTTTGTAGAAGAGCTAGGTAAACAAGAAATATTTGTTCGTACATTTGAAAGAGGTGTAGGTTTTACAAATGCTTGTGGAACAGCAATGGCAGCTAGTAGTCTAATGTACGTATTGTTAAAAGGTGGTATGATCGAAGAAAAAATTCAAGTGACCAATCCTGGTGGGATGGTCCAAACGATTGTTCATAAACATGAAGATGGAACTTACTGGATGGATCTAATTGGGAATGCAACATTCCTTAACAAAGTTTCCATTTCATTAGAAGATATTTTAGATTCTAAATTGGATAACAGTAATTCTGTATCACTGAATGAAGCTAAAGCTTATCGTGAATTCATTGGAAATTTTTCTGCTCTTTAAATGTTTTTTTTACAAGAACGGCTCTATTAAAGAAAAGTATCCCCTTGCAAAATGAAAAATGCTGCGTTATAATTACCTTGTAATCGATTTCATTGTATTGAAAAGACGAATAACCACAAAAGAAAATCAATTGCAAAATGACTAATCGGGGGTACAGTAAATTATGGAAAAAGGAACAGTAAAATGGTTTAATAGTGAAAAAGGTTTTGGCTTTATTGAAGTTGAAGGCGGAGATGATATATTTGTACATTTCAGTGCAATTACCGGTGAAGGCTTCAAATCATTAGAAGAAGGACAAGCAGTTGAATTTGAAATCGTTGAAGGAAATCGTGGAGCGCAAGCTGCAAATGTCGTGAAACTTTGATTTCAATTGTATCCAGACTTCATTTTTAGCATAGCTAAATAATAAAAATGTAATTGTAAAAGTAAAGCGTACAGCTCTATTAAAGTGCCAGCAGAGTAACAAATCTGTTGGTACTTTTTTGTGTTTTATTTTATATATTTTTTTAAAAGTTAGTTATTTGCTGGATTATATAATGAAGTTAGCCACTAAGGCTAAAATATAAAAACGCCATGTGAATTTCATGTTATATTGAAGTTACCACTAACTCTCAATAGACAGGATGAATTCACATGACGCACTCTAACGATAACACACCAGCACGTAAGGGGAAACACTTATCTTATTCAGAACGATCTCAAATTGCTATTTTGAAACAGGAAGATTATTCGAATCGTCCTATTGCTATTGTCCTGAATCGAGTACCTCAAACAATCAATAATGAGATAAAGCGTGGAACAATTACTCAACTTAAACGTCAAAAGCAAAAGAGTAAGATTTATGATTATTTTATTAGAATTTATGATGCTGGTACCGGTCAGGCTGTTTATGACAAGCATCGTTTAAACTGTGGCCGTCGACCAAAATGGGCGGATACAGATGCCTTTATAGAGTGGGCCGATGATAAAATGTTGACTGATAAATGGTCACCTGATGTAGTGGTTGGCTTTGCTTTAAAGCATGAGCTGTTTGATCCCACAATTATCCCTTGTACCACGACACTTTATTACTGGATAGATAGAGAGATTATGAGAACGAAAAACCTCGACCTTCTAGAAAAGCTGTCTCGGAAACCGAAGGTATTATCTCTGAAGAAGCGTCCAAATAAGCGTATACTTGGACAATCAATTGACAACCGTCCAAAAGAAATTGATAATCGTAAAACCTTTGGTCACTGGGAAATCGATACTGTGATTGGCAACAAAATAAAGACAGATGCCGTATTACTCACTTTGGTTGAACGCCAAACACGCCTTGAAGTTATTATGAAAATAAATGGTAAAGATCAAGAATCTGTAAATCAAGCGATTCGTACTCTTCAAGCACGATCCAGAGAGGACTTTCCAACTTTTTTCAAAACGATTACCTCAGATAATGGTTCTGAATTCGCGGGACTAGATGAGGCTTTGAAAGACACTTTAGATGTTTATTTCAGCCACCCTTATGCTTCTTTTGAACGAGGAACGAGTGAGAATCAACATAAATTTATTCGTCGATTCATTCCTAAAGGGAAGCCTATCAGCCAATTCACTGAGACACAATGCCTGCGAATTCAACAATGGATGAATGATTATCCCAGAAAAATATTAGATTATAGGACCCCACATGACTGCTTTGTGAACGCACTTCGCCTAGAACGACAAACAGCTTAAAAGCCTTTTTCGGCATAACTTGAAAGCTGGGAAGATGACCGTAGACAGTTCGTCGATAAACTTGTGATATCTCAGTGTAGCACCAAGCCTTACAAAATGAATTAAGCTCTTTAATTTTCACATGAAATAATTCTTTAACAAGTGGCTAACTTAAACTTGAAATTTACAAAAGTTAGTTATTTTCTATTGACTTAAAATTAGTAATAAGATAATATAGTTAGCGTGCTAACGATAAATCGTTTATTGAATAGTTATTAAAATAAAGCAAAAGATAGAGGTGAGATAAATTTTTTTTGATGAAGAGTGTAATAAAAAAGAAATTGGAATGGAAATACGTAAGCTAACGAATTTTATTCATAGAAATATCGAATCTAGAAAAATTGAAGATAAAGGTTTTCCTATGACTAAGATGCATGCAATGATCCTTGGATATTTAAATAAATTCAAAGATGAAGAGATATGTCAAAAAGATATTGAGAAAAAATTTTCGATGCGTCGATCTACTACTTCAAAAATGCTGAAAAATATGGAAGAAAAGGGTTTGATTGAGCGTGTTTCCATTGAACGAGATGCAAGAGTAAAAAAATTGCAATTATCAAAAAAAGGTAAAAGTTTGGTTGAAGAAGTGAGCAAAGAATTCCAAAGAATTGAAAATTTATTGTCTGAGGGTTTGACTGAAGAAGAAATTGAACAGTTTTTTGCAACGCTTGATAAAATGCAACAGAACATGTTGAAAGACATAGATTAAGATTTATTTATAGGGATAGAGGAGAACGATCATGTTAAAAACACTTAAATATTTAAAACGAAAAGAATGGATAATGATTTTATTTAGTATCCTATTTATCGTTACTCAAGTCTATCTGGATTTGGAATTACCAGAGTATATGTCAAAAATCACTCAACTTATTCAAATACCAGGATCAGAAATGCAAGATATCTTCAAAAATGGCGGATACATGATGTTATGTGCGGTAGGTAGTTTAGCAGCATCTTTTATAACCGTGTTTTTCGTTTCAAAAGTAGCTGCCGGTCTTTCGCGTACACTAAGAGCAGAAGTATTTACAAAAGTTGAAGGATTTTCGATGGAAGAAATCAATCGTTTTTCTACGGCAAGTTTGATTACCCGTTCTTCAAATGATGTCACGCAAATACAAATGGCTATGTCACTTGGTTTGCAAGTATTAATTAAAGCCCCTATTATGGCTGTTTGGGCAATCACAAAAATTGTAGACAAATCTTGGGAGTGGACACTCTCAACAGCCGGTGCAGTAGCTCTTTTATTAGTGATCATAGGAATTGTTGTGATATTTGCTATACCTAAATTCAAGATAATTCAAAGCTTAACTGATGATTTAAATCGTGTTACACGCGAAAACTTAACTGGGTTACGCGTTATCCGTGCATATAATGCAGAAGAGTTTGAAGAAGAAAAATTTGCAAGGGCTAATATTAAATTAACTAATACAAATTTATTCATTACTAGAATTATGTCTGTTATGGGGCCAGGAATGACCCTTATTATGAGTGGATTAAGTTTATCTATTTATTGGATAGGCGCTTACTTAATCAATGACGTCCAACTACTAAATCAAACAAGTGCTTTAGAACGCATTACTTTGTTCAGTGATATGGTTGTGTTCTCTGCATATGCAGTTCAAGTAGTTATTTCATTTATGATGTTAACATTTGTATTTATCATCTTACCACGTGCTTCTGTATCAGCTGGACGTATCATGGAAGTATTGGATACAAAAGCAATGATCAGTGATGGAACATTAACCCAAGCAGCAAGTTCTCAAAAAGGAACCGTTGAATTTAAGAATGTCACTTTCCAATACCCCGACGCTGCGGAAGCGATATTAAAAAATATATCCTTTACTGCAAATAGAGGTGAAACAGTTGCTTTTATCGGGTCTACTGGTAGCGGAAAAAGTACTTTGGTCAATTTGATTCCTCGGTTCTTTGATGTAACAAAGGGCGAAATAGTGATCAATGGTCATAACATTAAAGAGTATACGCAAAAAACGCTTCGTTCTTTGATCGGCTTTGTTCCGCAAAAAGCATTCTTATTTAGTGGAACAGTTCGCTCGAATGTTAGTTATGGTGATACTGGTCACGAGGTGGCAGATGCTGACATGAAAAAGGCAATTGAAATTGCACAAAGCAAAGACTTCGTTGAAGAGATGGAAGGCAGCTATGATGCCTCAATTTCTCAATCAGGTAGCAATGTATCTGGCGGCCAACGCCAACGTTTAGCCATTTCTCGTGCTATTTCACGCAAACCAGAAATTTTAGTGTTTGATGATTCATTTTCAGCATTAGATTTTAAAACAGACCGAATTTTGCGTGCAGCTTTAAATACAGAATTAGCAGATACGACAAAACTAATCGTTGCCCAACGGATCGGTACGATTCGTGATGCAGATAAAATTATTGTTTTAGAAGAAGGCGAAATTGTTGGAATTGGTACACATCAAGAATTGATGCAAACATGTGAAGTCTATCAAGACATCGCTTATTCTCAACTTTCTAAGGAGGAATTAGCAGGTGAGTAAACAAATGAGAGCTTTATCCGATAGACCATTGGCAGGGAAAAAACCAGATAATTTCAAAGAATCTATTGGTAAATTAGCCAATTACTGCAAGATATATATTTGGTACATTGTAGTAGCAATTATTTTTGCGGTTTTCGGCACAATATTCAACTTAGTTGGTCCTAACCGCCTTAGTGAAATTACTGATATCATCACCTCAGGAATCACTGGAGAAATTGATTTAGAGAAGATAAAAAATATAGGTTTATTTCTAGCTGTGCTTTATGTTATTGGCTTTGTTTTATCTTATTTCCAAGGATTTATCATGGCAACAGTAACCCAAAAAGTGACTAAACAATTGCGTACAGATATTTCGACCAAAATAAATCGTTTGCCACTCCGGTACTTTGATAGCAATAATCATGGAGATATTTTAAGTCGCGTGACAAATGATATTGATACGATTGGTCAAACGTTAAATCAAAGTTTAGGTCAATTAGTTACGGCAATCAGTTTATTCAGTGGTTCATTGATCATGATGTTTTATACAAATGTACTAATGGCGATTTCCGCTGTTCTATCAACGGCTATAGGATTTATTTTAATGATCCTCATCATCAAACAATCACAAAAGTTTTTCAGACAACAACAAAAGAGTTTGGGTGAATTAAACGGCCATGTTGAAGAAATTTACACTGGGCATAATATCGTAAAAGCATTTAATGGTGAAGAATCAGCTATTAATGAATTTAATGAAATCAATAATACATTATTTGACAGTGCTTGGAAATCTCAATATGTTTCAGGGTTAATGATGCCCTTAATGGGCTTTATTGGGAATTTCGGATATGTAGTTGTCTGTGTAGTCGGGGCCTATCTGGCATTTAATGACTATATTACCTTTGGTGTAATTGTAGCATTCATGTTGTATATCCGTTTCTTTACACAACCGCTATCACAAATTGCACAAGCTTTTACAAGCTTACAGTCGGCTGCAGCGGCTAGTGAACGTGTTTTCGATTTATTAGAAGAAGAAGAATTAGAAGCAGAATCTGAAAAAGCAACTTCATTAGGTAAAGTTAAAGGAGATGTAACATTTAAACATGTTACATTTGGTTATGATCCGGGGAAAAAAATCATCAAAGACTTCTCATTGGAGGCTAAGGCGGGTCAAAAAATTGCTATTGTTGGTCCTACAGGTGCAGGGAAAACAACCTTAGTAAATTTATTAATGCGTTTCTATGAAGTAAACAGTGGAGAAATATATATTGATGGAATGAAAATTTCGAGTGTAACACGTGGTGCTTTGCATGAACAATTCTGTATGGTATTGCAAGAGACTTGGTTATTTGAAGGAACAGTTAGAGAAAATATTGTCTACAGTAAGCAAGGTGTAAGTGATGAAACAGTGATCAATGCTTGTAAAGCTGTCGGAGTGCATCACTTTATTCAAACCTTACCGCACGGTTATGATACTGTTCTTGATGATACAACAAGTTTGTCTGCTGGACAAAAACAATTAATGACGATTGCTCGTGCACTAGTAGCAGATGCACCATTGTTGATTTTAGATGAGGCAACAAGTTCAGTTGATACACGTACTGAACTTGTTATTCAAAATGCTATGGATCATTTAATGAGTGGAAGAACGTCTTTCGTTATTGCACATCGTTTATCGACAATTAAAAATGCAGATTTGATTATTGTTATGAAAGACGGAGATGTAGTAGAAAGTGGAAACCATGATGTTCTACTGGAAAAAAATGGTTTTTATGCTGATCTTTATAACAGTCAATTCGATCAAGAAGAAGAGTGAAATAAAAGGTAGACTCAAAAGAACGGTCAGATAGTTTGGGGGTGTGGATGAAGAAATTCATCTGCACTTTTTTATTTTAAATATAAAAGTGGAATTTTTATCCAAAATAAAGCTGCTGTACTATTCTAAAGAAGTTAGGGGTGTAATACACTAATATTGAAAGAGAGCTAAGGACGATAATAGAACCTCTGAGGCTTTTTACCTATAACTATCCTTAAACAGAGTTAAGCTATCTGAGATTAGCATTTTAAGGTATATAATGACAAAAAAACAGCCCAAGAAATTTCTTTCTTGAGCCGTTTTAGTATTAATTCTAATTAACCTTTACGTCTTCCAATAATAAGTGAGAAGATAAAAATTAAAACGATAGCTCCGATTAATGCTGGAATAATCGCAAAACCACCAATAACAGGTCCGAAGTCGCTTAATAACGAACTACCGATCCATGATCCAATAAAACCGACAATAATATTTCCGATGATACCGCCTGGTACATCTTTACCAACTATCATACCTGCGACAGCTCCTAAAATTCCACCTACAATTAATGACCAAATAAATCCCATGTTCTTTTCCTCCTTCAAAAAAATATTTTTCTTTATTACACTTATTAGTATAGTCACAAATCGTTCACATATCAAACGATATGCTCTTTTTACTAAAGACATAAAAAGTGGGTCAAATATTTTTAGTGTTGCTAGATTAGCCAGATCACTAACCCTTGAAATTTGTGAAGGAATAGGTGTTACTTGAGGCTTGAAAACCGTATGACGTTCTTTTTTTTTGGGTGGTTCTAAGTCTCTCAATAAGTAAACTCGTTAGCAAAAAAATATCTGAATAATAAAATGAAAGGTACCATTTTATCGTCCAGATATTTTTTCAGTTTCACTGTTTGTCTGTTGTAAGTTCTAATAATTTATCGCGTAAAGAAGTTTCCATGATCGATAATTCTTTTTCGGCTTCCTTCCGTTTGATTCGTCCATCTTGTTGGATCTGTAAGGTTTCTTGCAGCGTTTCAATTAAATCATTTTGTGTTTGTTGTAAGGTTTCAATGTCAATGATGCCACGTTCATTTTCTTTTGCCGTTTCAATAGAAGAAATTTTCAACATTTCAGAGTTTTTCTTCATTAAATCATTCGTTGTTTCAGATACTTGTCTTTGAGCAGTAACCGCATCTTTTTGACGAAGCAGAGTAAGAGCAATCGCAATTTGATTTTTCCATAAAGGAATAGCCATATTTATAGAAGACTGAATTTTTTCTGCTAAGGCTTGATTAGTATTTTGAATCAAACGAATCTGTGGGGCTTGCTGAATGGTCATTTGACGTGCAAGTTTTAAATCATGCGTCCGTTTTTCTAAACGATCTAAAAATTGATTTAAATCATTTACGATTTGTACATCCATTTGGTTTGTACTGGTTTCGGCTTTTTTAACAGCTTTTGGAATAAGGCTATTAAGCAACTCGTCAATTTTTAGTTCACCAGCAGCAATATAAATATTTAATGCATCAAAATAATCTTTATTCTTATTGTAGAGCTGTTCTAACATTAGATTATCGTTTAATAAACCAGCTTTTTCTTTATCTAATTTTACAGATATTTTATCTATTTGAGCACCGATTTTTTGATATTTTGCCGTCATTTCATAAATTGATTTTTTTACACGACCAAATAATTTTTTGAAAACATTGCTGTCTTCAGCCCGTAAATCTTCTGGATTAGCCTCTTGTAATCGGTACATTAGATCATTTAAGGTATCGCCAATTTCTCCGGTATCTTGGTTTTGAACATGATTCAACATGGAATGAGAAAATTCACCAAGTTTTTGTTGAGCAGCTGAACCATACATCATGACTGACTGGGCATTTGTTACATCTATTTGTTCAGCTAAAGATTTAGCTTGCTCTTGACGTTCTTTTGATAAACTATCAATTAAGCGGGGCACCTGTTCTGTTTGAATCATTTCTTTTTCTATTTGTTCTTGTTTTTGTAACACAGGAGTATTCGCCAATACATCCCCAAATGGATTAGCTAATAAATTTTCTAATTCAGAGTCGACTTCTTTAATTTCAGAAGGTTGATTTAGTGTTTCGTTTTCCTTGTCCATCTTACCATCTCCTTAAAGATTATAATTCTTCTGATTCAATTGATTGTGTATTTCCATTATCGCGTTCAATAGCTTTCTTTGCAAGTTCTACCTCAATGGCCATATCTTCAAAATCATCAGATTTAAAAAGAACATAATCTTCAACAATCAACTGACACATTTCATCGATTGTAGAGGCACTTTCGTCAAGTATATCAAAGGTAGATTTATTTTTAACTTCATGCCTGCTGATCTCCAAGTACTTCTCTGTTAGATCGGTTAAAGAGGGAAGGTGTACATATAAAAATTTATTTACTTCATGCAAACGATTAGGTTCTTCTGTGATACCTTTAAATAGAGACTTGGACAATTGAATGGTATTATTTCGTTTTTCAATTGCTTCAAGTTTAGAAATACTGTTTAAATTCTTTTCTAAACGTAATAATTTTAATTTAGCAGTATGCATAGTTTCTCTGAAAAATTGTATTTCTTCTTTTGTCATCCCTTTAGATTTATAAAAGGCTTCTTTTTCAGCAGATATTCGATTTAATTTTTTAGAAGAATCAGAATCTTCATTTAGCGATTGTTTATAAATAAAGAACGCTCCTGTTCCAAGGCTGATGACTAGTGACCAGAAAAACTCAAAATTAAAGATAAAGTAAACGACAACGAAAATTAAAATAGTGGTCATACCTATTAAAGTGTAATAAAGGATATCTCCTATATTTTTCATGTTTTTTTTCATACAATTCACTCCATTAATTTATTTTTTTTAATAATTGTTAAATTTATTTCCTTAACCTTATTTTAGCATAAATAACTGCAAAACTCCTATCAGACCTAAGAATGATTTCTTGCTAAAACTATTGAGGTGGAACTAGCAATAGATACGGATAAATTCTTTATAGTAAATTATAATGTGGATGGATAAAAATTGCAGAACATAGCCCTAATTGAAAAAAGAGAAGATGAAAGGTATGATAAGACAAAAGTATAAATCATACAAGGAGGAATTTTAATGGATTTTGAAGAAAAAACACTTTCTAGTAAGAATATTTATAAAGGGAATTTAATTGATTTTGTAGTAGATGACGTTCAATTACCTAATGGAGAAACTTCCACCAGAGAGCTGGTCAAACATCCCGGTGCAGTAGCCATTATGGCCATCACAGCCGATGAGAAAATGATTTTTGTTAAACAATACCGAAAAGCAGTTGAACAAGTACTATTAGAAATACCTGCTGGGAAAATTGATTTGACAGATAAGAGTCCTTTAGAAACTGGGAAAAGAGAGCTTGAAGAAGAAACGGGATTTCATGCGGAATCATTTGAATTAGAAACTTCTTTTTATACTTCCCCGGGCTTTGCCAATGAATTGATTTATATTTATGTGGCTCGTGGACTAACGAGAGTAGAAACTCCTCTTGCTCAAGATGAAGATGAGTTTATCGAACTGGTCTGTTTAACTTTTGATGAAGCATGGGAAGCCTATGAAAAACACTTGATTTATGATGCGAAAACAGTATATGCTCTTATTGCTTGGAAATTAAAGTTAGCCACAAAGAATTAGAAGGGATGATTTTCGCTAGATGAATTTAAAAACTAGAGCAGAGATTAGAAAAGATAACCAATTAGAAGAGAAAAAACAAAAGGAAAGAGATAAAGAACGAGAACAAGTAGAGCGCGAATACCAAAAAAAATTAGAAAAAGAAGGTATTGTTACGAAAAGCCGTAAAAGTGAAAATGATAAAATTCGTAACAGAGGGCGTAAGTTGGATAAAATCATTCTAGTTGTAACGGTGTTACTGATTATTGTTTTAGCAATTGTATTTATTTTTTAGATTAGAGAGGAATTGAATGATGAAAATTGGAATTATTGGTGCTATGCAAGAGGAAATAACGGTACTAAAGAATAGTATGAGAGATAAAAATGAGTCGGTGGAGGCAAATGCCTCGTTTACGTCGGGTAAAATTGAGCAGATCGAAGTAATTTTAGTCCAGTCCGGTATAGGCAAAGTGAACTCAGCAATTTCAGCAACCTTATTAATAGCTAAACATGAAGTAGATGCTATTATCAATACTGGATCTGCTGGAGGAATTGGCGAAGGGCTAGCTGTAGGAGATGTCGTTATTTCAACTGAACTAGCCTACCATGACGTTGATGCAACCGTTTTTGATTATGTCATTGGGCAAGTTCCACAGATGCCAGCTCGCTATCAAGCAGACAGTGTTCTCTTAGAGCAAACCAAGGAAGCAGCGAGAAAAGTAGGATTGAAAACAGTTGAGGGATTGATTGTTACGAGTGATTCTTTTGTTGCTGATAAAAAAATTGTGCAACGAATCAAACACAATTTTCCAGATGCGTTAGCCTCTGAGATGGAAGGGGCAGCGATTGCTCAAGTTTGTTACCAGTTCAATAAGCCCTTTGTTATCGTAAGAGCTATGTCTGATGTAGCAGACGAAGAAGCAGGAGTGAGTTTTGACGAATTCATCATTGAAGCAGGTAAGAAATCTGGCGAAATGGTAAAGGAGTTAGTTAAAAATTTAGTTTGATCCATTAAATCAAAAGGAAGAAACACAGTGTTTTAGCTATGTTTCTTCCTTTTGATTTACGGTCAAAAAATTTGGGAATGATTTTCTAATTGTTTATAAGCTATTTCAGTATAAACCTCATAGCCTAATTGAGGGTAAAGATTTTTTGCGATTTCATTTTGAGACCAGTAGTGAAGTTCCATCTGTGTAATGTCCTGTTCTTTTGCAAAATTATCAGCAAACTTCAAAATCACTTTGCTCAAACCTCTGCCTTGATATGCAGGCATGATCAAGACATGGTGTAAGTACAGTCGAGTGTATCCATAACGATATACCGTTTCAGGTACAGCTTCTTCTTCCAACCATAGATAAGCTGCAATTTGCTCAGGGTCTTTTTGATCATCGACCCAAAGAAAGATTTGTTGTTTTGGATTTTTAAATGTTTCTTGAAAATGATGCATGATCTCTTTCTCGTTATAAGGTTTGAAAAACTCAGGATACAGTTTTTTGTGGTGGTCTTGCATGATATTTCCTAATTTAGCCATTAATTGTGCATCTCTTGTTTCAATTACTTTCATATTAAAACCTCACTTAATTTTTTTTGGAAAAATAAAAAGATGAGACAAGCTTATCATGAGACCGAATAAAATTAAATGTATTTTTTTATTTGAGCAAATTAGTTTTCAAAAATAGAATAACAAGGTTGCTATAAGAACGAAATCATTTTAGAATAAAGAGGTAAAGTATAATTATTATGTACAGTTTATTTTAAATTAGCAGGAAAGAGGCTGTTAGCGGTGAATATATTAGAGACAGAACGCCTACTACTTATACCTTATCAATTGTCATATATTGAAGCCACACTTATTGGCGATGACAGATTAAGCGAAGTATCTGGATACCATGTTGCAGAAGAATGGCCTGGTGTAGAGTTTTTCTTTTATTTACCTTATGTATTGGAATCAGTAAAGGACGACAGAATCAAAGAAAAATGGACCCATCTAATCGTACTAAAATCTGAAAATAAAATTATAGGAGAGGTGAGCGCACAAGGCACCCCAGAACTAACGAGGGAAGCAGAATTAGGTTACGGGGTAGTAGAGGCCTACGCAGGAAAAGGGTACGCGACGGAAGGAGCGCAAGCTTTTTTAAATTGGCTGGATTCTGAAAAAATCAAGGTAGTGAGAGCCAAAACTTATTTGTATCATAAAAAATCACAACATATTTTAAAAAAGTTAGGATTTGTAAAAACAGGTGAAAGTAATTTTACGGGTGGCGAACGGGTGGCAAATTTTGAATGGAAGTCAAATCAAATTCTGTATCACGAAAATAGAACCCAAAGCGAAAAAGCTAAATGAAAAACAGTTAGCTTTTTCCGTCTTTTAGATCAAAAAAATAATTTTTTGAATAATGAAGCTTTTTCTTCTACCTCTTTTTGAGGAGCATTCTGAGGATACTTGACCGCTACATCAACTGTTTTTTCATTAACAGCATCAGTCGAAACATAAATCAAACCAAGTGGACTACGCTGAGCTCCTTCATCGGATACGATTCGAAAAGAACAATCGTTTTCTTGACTTAATTTAATATAGGGACTTAATAGATTCATATCAACTTGTCCGTTTAATAGTAATTGTTGATTTGGGTGAAGTTGAATTTCTTTCTTCAGCGATTCAAGATAGTCATTAGAGGTAAGCTGTTCAATAGTCATAGATAAGTAAACGCGTTCCCTAAGACTACCAAAATACTTGTTTCTTTCATCTGGATTCGTCTTTTTATTTCCATAGATACCTTTTGATAAATAGTCTTGAGTGTCTCTGTCAGCCATTTTAAAAGCCCCCTTTGGTAATTAATTGGCAATCAAATATAGGTCTAAATAATGTGTTAGATTGATTTTCAGTATAGCATGAACCTTTATAAAATAAAACTTTTTTCATTTGCTCAACTGTACACAAAAAAACATAAAAATTATTGCTTTTTATAAAAAAATTATATACAATCGGCATCAGTAATGAATAAAATATGCGACTGAATTAGTAATAAGGTTTTGGTTCGTTCAAACAAGTGGGATCAAGATTGTCTCTTTAGAAGTAACAGCAGACCCTTTAATCCAGTAAACAGCTGCTTTTAGGGACGAAAAAAATAGTTATTTGACGCTTGGCATTTGGTAGTTATCGGATGGTGAGATCCAGTTAACGCAATTAATAATAGATGAAATGAGAACAACTATTGAGTAATACTGGTTGTGTTCTAGGAGTGTGAGAAATGGAAAATTGTACGTTTACTGAGGCTGATTTTGCTGTGTTTGCAATTGAAGGATTAGAACCGAGAATGTCAGCTATTCGAAAACAAATCCAACCGAAGTTTCATAGGTTAGGGCAAGAATTTGCAAAAGTATTAGCTGTTGAACTAGATATAAAAAGTCTACCTGTCCATATTGCACAGCACATAAGAAGAACGAAAAATCCTCCAAAAGATACCTGGCTGGCAATTGGAGGAGACAACAGAGGTTATAAAAAATACCCTCATTTTCAATTAGGGTTGTATGAAACGCATGTCTTTATCTGGTTGGCTTTTATTGATAATCCTTTACATGAAGAAAAAATGGCTTTACAAATAATTGAAGATCCAGCTCTATTATTCAAAGTTCCTGATGATTATGTTGTTTCATGGGACCATACAAAAGAGCAAGTAGTACCAATTCATGAAGCCAATTTATTGAACGGGTTAATTCGATGGCAGACAATTAAAAAAGGAGAATTTTTAATTGGCAGACAAATTTCGGCTGAAGATCCACTCCTAATAAGTCCGGAAGAGACTCAACGATTTATACTCGATACATTTAAACAGTTATTGCCGCTGTATAGACAAGCTTACAGTGTATATGAAATAAAAGAAATCCATATTTAAGAACAATAAAAGGATCCAATACGACTTTGAGCGTATTGGATCCTTTTTTATAAGATGGAATTATTAAGCAAATACAATATGCCATTCATTGCGTTTTGCTAAGAAATCTTTGGCTAATTTTTGTGCACCCTCTAGAGTGTGATTAGCTGCCCAACCGCATTGCGTTTCGTTGCTCGCTGGAACCTCAGTAGCCACTAAGATATCCTCCATTGTTTTTTGTAACACGTCTAAAATCTCATTGTAATTCTCATGATTAATGACCGTTAGATAGAAACCTGTTTGACATCCCATAGGACCAAAGTCAATGATATAATCTGCATGGTTACGAATCAGTTCAGCCGTTAAATGCTCTAAAGAGTGGAGACTCATCATATCCATATGCTCTTTATTTGGTTGTGAAAAACGGATATCATATTTTAAAATTTTATCGCCATTCGATCCGATTTTTTTATCCGCTAGTCTAACGTAAGGTGCTTTGACTTTTGTATGATCTAAGTTGAAACTTTCTACATTCATTTTACTTGTCATAAAACAATTACTCCTCTTTTTTAACTTTATTTAAGTTGCTATTACTTAGTGTACCATTTTTAGAGAAATTCTAAAAATATTTATTTTTTGATAGATAACGAAAAAACACTGAATGTAAAATCTCAGCGTTCATCATCTTTGTTGCTATCTTTTTGCTCATTCAATTTGCGGACGATAAATTCATAATGTATAAGTGCATTAAAATCATCTTGATAATGAATAACTATTTTAGATTTATTACTTTTTAATTTGACAGAAGGACCAGTAACTTCAATTACTGTATTATTAGACACAGTATACACTCCTTTTTAGTGGAATAAATTTAATGGGTAGGGACGAATAGAAAATCTGGATAACAAAAACAAATAATTGCTAGGTTATTAATTAATAAAGCTTACCACAAAAATGGATAGATGAAAATATACTTGAACTACTTTTTCGTTTTTCTCATCAAATTCATATGAGACCTCATAACCAACTAGTTGGAGCGGTTAAGAACTATTAAATCTGAATAAATTTTATGCTCTAGAATATTATTGAAGCAGGAATGAAATAGAAAAAAACCCACAAACATTTTGGTAAATGTTTGTGGGTTTAAGAATCTGTTTATTACTCTAATTAAGATTAACGAGAGTAATATTCAACGATGATTGTTTCATCGATTTCAGCAGATAATTCATCTCTTAATGGTAAACGGTTATATGAACCTTCTAATTTTTCAACATCGAAAGTTACGTATTCAGGACGGCCAAATAATGATTCAGCAGCTGATTTAATAATTTCCATGTTTTTAGATTTTTCACGAACAGTGATAACTTGTCCAACTGAAACGCTGTATGATGGGATATCAACGCGTTTGCCATCAACAAGGATGTGGCCATGATTTACTAATTGACGTGATTGACGACGAGTAGTAGCTAAACCTAAACGGTAAACAACATTATCTAAACGTTGTTCTAAAAGGATCATGAAGTTTTCACCATGTTTACCTTCTTTGAATTTACCAGCTTTTAAGAATAAGTTACTAAATTGACGTTCGTTCAAACCAAACATATGACGTAATTTTTGTTTTTCTTGTAATTGAATACCGTATTCTGTTAATTTCTTACGGCTGTTTGGACCATGAGGACCTGGAGCGTAAGGACGGCGTTCGATTTCTTTACCTGTGCCAGAAAGTGAAATGCCTAGACGACGAGAAACTTTCCAACTTGGACCTGTATAACGTGACATAATGTAATTCCTCCAATAAATTTTTTTTTTGGAGTAAAATAATAAGTTGAAGTTCAGTATTTCGTGCAGTCCATTTTTCAATCTTCACCTTTGCAGCCATAGGTTACGCAATTGCACCATTGTTGGCAACGAACTGTTGACGTGAATACCACTCTCACGCTGCATTATTTTACACATTTGCAAGTATACGCTATAAAACATTGAAAAGTCAAGTCATACGGTTAGATACTTGAAGAATCTAACAGAATATTGACAAATTCTTCTAAATACTTTTGATCGATTTCATCAAAACGGTTAGTAATCGGAGCATCAATATCTAATACCCCAATAGCGCGACCATCTTTGACCAAAGGCACAACGATTTCAGACTGACTGGCAGCATCACAAGCGATATGTCCTGGAAATTGATTAACATCTTCAACAAAGATGCTCTCTTTTTTTACAAAGGCAGTCCCGCAGACTCCTTTTCCAAGTTGGATTCTTATACAAGCTACTTTGCCTTGGAAAGGCCCTAAGACAAGTTCGTCAGAAGCAGGCTCATATAAGTAAAATCCTGCCCAATTGATAGAAGGTAAGTTTTCAAATAATAAAGCGGCTGCGTTGCTAAAATTAGCGATGAAATTAGTTTCATCACCGATAATTGCACTCAATTGTTTAATCGTTAATGAATAAGTAGCTTTTTTTGTCATGTGAACACTCCTTTAAAATTCATGATACCACTCCGTAAAAATTAATTTTTCCTAGATTTTCCTAGATTGAGGTGTGAGAATGATTTCTTCTATGTTATAATATACAATAGGAGTTTTTATAAGTAAATCCTTATTGTTAAATCAAGTCAATCGTTACATGGATACATAAATAAAATAACTGTTTTATGAAATTAAAATGAAGTCAGCAGTAACTCAATCGGAGGTTTTAGAATGGAAATGGAAACTGTTTTAATTGTTATCATTGTACTAGCTGTTGCAGCTTATGGGACAGGTTATTTTATGAAAAAAAAGCATTATCAAACTATTAATAACTTGGAGCAACAAAAATTTGATTTAATGGATACATCAGTTGCTGAAACGATTCAAAATGTTGAAATTCTTTCTTTAACGGGTCAAACAGAGAAAAATTTTGAACAATGGAAAGATAAATGGAAACAAATTGAACTAACTGCATTTCCAGATATAGAGAATCTGCTATTTGATGCTGAACAAACGACAGACAGATTTCAGTTGATTAAAGCTGGCAAATCTGAAAGTAGAAGTAGAGAGTTGATTGAGAGTACTAAAAATAAAATAAAAGAGATTCAATTAGCGCTAAACGAATTATTGAAGAGTGAAGAGAAAAATAGCCAAGCAATTAAGAAAGTTGAAGAAATGTATCAAGGTATACGGAAAAAATTGCTGACCCAAAGCTTTTCTTTCGGTCCAGCATTAGATAAACTTGAAAAGAAACTCACATTTTTAGAATTAAGTTTTTCCAATTTTTTTGAACTAACTTCCTCTGGAGATCACATTGAAGCTGAAGAAGTATTGAAAAAGGTTAATTATGAGACAAAAGAGTTAAATGACGCTGTCACTACTATTCCTAGTTTAGTTAAAGAAATCAGCAATGAATTCCCAGCTCAAATCCAAGAATTAAAAGAAGGTTATCATGAATTAAAAGATGTGCAGCATTTTGTCTTTTTAGGAGACACACTGACATCCGATATTGCTGAAATTGAACAAGACATAGAACAAGGTGAAAAATTAATAAAACAATGTGAAACCGAAAAAGTTGAAAAGTTGAATTCAATCATTGAAGAAAAAATCAATCATTTGTATGATGTTATGGAAGCTGAAATAAGCGCTAGAGAAGCAGTAGAGAAAGAACAACCTATTTTGGCGAAACTTATTGAATTTGTGAACAAAAGAAATCAACAATTATTGATTGAAATTGATCGAGTATCTCAAAGTTACACACTTGACGATACATTCTCACAACAAACAAAAGACATGCAAGAACAAATTGAAGAAATTCAATTGAATTTTGAAACGTTTAATAATGGAATAGAAAAAAATCAAGCTGTGTATACGGTTGTAGCAGAAAGCCATGCTGAAGATAGTGAAAGATTGGCTCAAATTGAGGAGAAACAAGAAAAATTGATCAAACAACTGGCTGACTTACGCGAGGAAGAAACAGAAGTTAAAGAAAAAATTGATGATTTTGAGTTTAATATGCGAGGAATCAAACGCTACATTGAAAAGCAGCATTTACCGGGATTACCTGAAGAATATTTAGATTTGTTTTTCGTCACTACAGAGCGTATTGAAAAATTAGCGAAAGAATTAAATAAATTGAAAATCGATATGACTGAGATTAAAAAAATGTGTGAGATGTGTGAAGATGACGTTGAACTGCTTATTGATAAGACTGAAGAAATCGTGGATAGTGCAATATTAACTGAGTACATGATGCAATATGCTAACCGATACCGAAATGACCATCCTCAAATCGGAGAAGCTATTTTAGAAAGTAATGAATTATTTAATAAAGAATTTCAATATAAAGAAGCGCTTGAAATTATCTCAACGGCATTAGAAGTTGTGGAACCTGGTTCATTTAAAAAAGTTGAGAATCAATATTATGAAGAAAAAAGCAGAACTGCTAAATAACAAAGAATAAATAAATCTAATTAAAAAGAATAAAACAGAGTAGTGAAGAAAACTACTCTGTTTTATTTTGTTAAAATAAATAGACGTGCCTTGTATTGAAAAAAGTTTTTGTTATAATGAGTAAAGAATTTTCAAGTGTGGGATAACCTAAAAGAAAGTGTGACAATAAAATGATTTATTTTGATAATAGTGCAACAACTAGTATAGATAAAACTGTTTTACAAACATTCGAAAAAGTAAGTCAAACTATTAATGGTAATCCTTCCAGTTTACACCAATTAGGTAATTATGCTGACGGCCTACTTCAACAGTCTAGAAAACAAATAGCTGATTTGTTAAATGTTTCATCTGAAGAAATCTATTTTACAAGTGGAGGAACAGAAGGGGACAATTGGGCTATTAAAGGAACAGCAATTGAAAAACATCAGTTTGGAAAACATGTGATCACAACAGCTGTTGAGCATCCTGCTGTTAAAGAATCAGTTGCTCAGCTAGAGATGCTAGGATTTGAGGTTACTATTTTGCCCGTTGATCCAAATGGAAGAATATCCGTCTCTGATTTGAAAGAAGCTCTAAGGTCGGACACTATCCTAGTTTCGATAATGGCTGTAAATAACGAAGTTGGAAGTATTCAGCCTATTATTGAAATAGGAGAAGTTTTAAAAGATCATCCAGCGGTCCATTTTCATGTAGATGCTGTACAAGCAATAGGGAAAATCCCTTTACTGTTAGGCAGAGAGTCAAGAATTGATTTAGCAACTTTTTCTGCTCATAAATTTCACGGGCCTAAAGGTATGGGCTTCATATACATCAAAAAAGGAAAACAAGTCGCTCCACTTTTAAATGGCGGGGGGCAAGAATCTGGTAAACGTGGCGGTACAGAAAATGTAGCCGGCGCAGCAGCAATGGCTAAGGCTTTGCGCCTTCTGCTTGAAAAAGCAGGAGAGAAGCAAAAGAATCAAGATGAGATAAAAACTTATCTCATGGGACAGCTAGAAGCGTATAGAAGAGTTTCTGTTTTCTCACAAAAAGAAGGTGCTCCTCATATTTTATGTTTCGCTTTAAAAGGAATCAGAGGAGAAGTAATGGTTCATGCTTTTGAAAAAAAAGAAATTTATATTTCAACAACAAGTGCGTGTTCTAGCCGTAATGGTACAGCTTCTAGTACTTTAGTAGCAATGAATGTACCTGGAAAAATAGCCGCAAGTGCGGTGCGTATTAGTTTAACAGATACAAATACATTAGAAGAAGCTGAATTTTTTATGAAAGAATTTGGTCATCTATATCAACAATTCAAAGACATTAAATAAACCGGAAGAATAGCAGAGAGGAAGTAAGCAACACATGCAATACGATGAAGTGATGATACGCTATGGCGAACTGTCAACAAAGGGAAAAAATAAAAAAGTTTTTATCAACCAGTTAGCTCAAAATGTGAAACTTGCCTTGCACGATTTTGAAGAACTAAAAGTACACGGATCGCGTGACCGTATGCATTTAGAATTGAATGGTGCAAACAGTGATGCGGTATTAGGAAGATTGAATGCTATCTTTGGGATTCAAACGTACTCTCCAGTTAGACGTTTGGAAAGAGATATTGAACTTTTAAAAAAAGTTG
Source organism: Carnobacterium alterfunditum DSM 5972 (assembly GCF_000744115.1). Lineage (NCBI taxonomy): Bacteria > Bacillati > Bacillota > Bacilli > Lactobacillales > Carnobacteriaceae > Carnobacterium > Carnobacterium alterfunditum. The sequence continues at coordinate 1,959,480 of NZ_JQLG01000004.1, forward strand.
CAGTCGAAATGATAGCAGAACTTTATACAGAAGGAAAAACATTTAAAATTACTACTAGACGTTCAGACCATGATTATGAGTTGGATACAAATGATATGAACCAACTAATTGGAGCGGAAATTTCTAGTAAAATCGAAGGTATAAAAGTTAAAATGAAAAACCCAGATATCGACTTACGATTAGAAATTAGAAATGAAGGCTTCTTCATTTCTAGTGAAACTATTTTAGGAGCAGGTGGTTTGCCTGTCGGGTCAAGCGGAAAAGGGATGCTGATGTTATCTGGCGGAATTGACTCTCCTGTAGCGGGTTACTTGACTATGAAGCGTGGCGTGAGTGTCGAAGCTGTTCATTTCAACAGCCCTCCGTATACAAGTCCGCGTGCTCTTCAAAAAGCAAAAGATCTAGCTGCTAAATTAGCTGCTTTTTCAGGTAGCGTCCACTTTATTGAAGTACCTTTTACCGAAATTCAAGAGGAAATCAAGAAAACTATTCCAGAAGATTATTTAATGGTTGTTACTCGAAGAATGATGATGAGATTGACTGATCTTATTCGTAAAGAACGCAAAGGGTTAGCAATCATTAATGGAGAGTCATTAGGTCAGGTTGCATCACAAACGCTGCATAGTATGATAGCCATCAATGACGTGACAGCTACTCCTATTATTCGACCAGTTGTTTCAATGGATAAAAACGAAATTATTGAGATTGCCCAAAAAATAGATACATTTGAGTTATCCATTCAACCGTTTGAAGATTGCTGTACAATTTTTGCACCACCATCACCTAAAACGAAGCCTAAACTAGAGAAGTCTCGTGAATTCGAAGACAGATTGGATATTGATGGGTTAATAGAAAGAGCGATGAAAGGTTTAGTAATCACAAAAATCAAGGTTGGAGATACATCAGAAGCTCAGCAAAAAGCTGGTTTTTCAGGTTTGTTATAGAAAAATTAAATAAAATACTGAAAATAAGCTGAACACATATGTTGTGGTCAGCTTATTTACCATCTCGCCTTTGTTAATTTTCGGACGCTAAATAAAGTTTAAGTGATGTATAATGAAAAAAGAGAATTAGACAGGAGGATATAAATTGAAATTATGGAAAAATGGTCTTTTTTATACAATGGAAAAAGAAGAAGAAACAGTTTCAGCTGTGATTACTGATGGTGAAAAAATTGTAGCTGCAGGTGAAGAAGAAGAGTTGAAAAAACACTACAATAAAGAAATAACTGAGGAGATCGATTTAAATGGTGAAACAGTTTTCCCTGGTTTTGTGGACAGCCATTTGCACTTGTTATGGTATGGATTAAGCCTTGCTCGCTTAAATTTAAATCAGTCAAGAAGTAAAAAAGAAAGTATCGATAAGATTCGTGAAACGGTTCAACATCTCGCCTATGATGAATGGCTATTTGTTGAAGGATATAATGAAAATGAATGGCAAGATGATCCAACTCCTATAACAAGAATAGATTTAGATGCTATTTCGACACATCATCCTTTGTTGGTCCGCAGAATCGATTATCATAATGTGGTCATTAATACAGTGTTGATCAATAAAATTGGAATCAAAGAGGGACAAATATATGATGGCGGTGGAGAAATCCAATTAAATCGAGAAGGAAAAATAACTGGAGTTTTAAAAGATGAAGCTACGAATTTAGCTATAAATGCTTTTCCAGCGACAACGCCAAAAGAACAAGAGGAGTACTTGAAATTAGCAATCGAAGATTTATGGTCAAAAGGGATAACGGGTGCTCATTCCGAAGACTTACATTATTTTAATGGATTTGAGGGAACTTTAAAAACTTTTCGTGATGTGATTAAAGAGCAAAAAAAACCTTTTCGCGTACATTTATTGATCCATCATAAGGAACTGAAAGCTTATAATCATTCTGCTAAATCTTTTTTAGATGGTGATCCATATATAGAATTAGGAGCTATGAAAATATTTTATGATGGAACTGTAGGATCTCGAACAGCATTAATGAGTCAGTCGTATGCTGGAACTGTTAACAATGGTTTGCAAATTCAAGCTGATGAAGATTTTGTTTCATTGATCAAAGCAGCACGTAAAGCTAAACTACCAGTAGCTATTCATATTTTAGGGGATAAAGCATTTGAAAAAGTGATTGCAACCCTTCGTGAGTTTCCGCCAATGTCTGGACAACTCGATCGTATGATCCATACCCCTTGGCTGAGTAAAGAACTATTAAAAAAAGCGGAAAATTTGCCGTTGATTTTTGATGTGCAACCGCAATTTATGAGCAGTGATCTGCCCTGGGCATTAGACGTTTTAGGTGAGAACCATCCGCCTTTGGTCTTTGCATGGAAGAGTATAAAAGACGCTGGGTTCCAAGTAGCTGGAAGCAGTGATGCACCAATTGAAATACCCAATCCATTTTATGGCATCCATTCAGCTGTTACAAGAACTGTTAGGGAGGCAACTAGTAAAAAACGTTATTTTCCAGAAGAAGAACTTTCAGTGTTTGAAGCTCTTTCGCTTTACACTATAGGAAGTGCAACTGCTGGATACAAAGAAAATACTAGAGGTAAAATAAAAGCTGGCTATATAAGTGATTTTACTATCTTGAAAAAAAATCCTTTTATGATTAAAAAAGAGGCATTAGATCAAATTAAGGTTTCAAAAACAGTTGTAGGTGGAATCGTAGTATTTCAAAAAAATAATTGACTATTAATAGTATTAGTTTAATTTAAGAAGACAGGCGATAAAAGCCTCCTTCTTTTTTCAAATACAATTGTGATGTTAATCACAATTGTATTGAGTTAATCATTAAAAGATGATATGATAATGAAGAAATTAAAGATCAGGGGGCAGAAATAGTGGAACTAAATACTAAAATACATCAAATTCCAAATGCTACAGCTCATAGACTGCCTATTTATTATCGTTCATTAAAAAAGCTGAATGAAACGTGTGTAGAACGTATAAAATCAAAAGAATTGAGTCAACTTACACAAATCCCCTCAGCAACGATCCGAAGAGACTTTTCTCACTTTGGTGAATTAGGAAGAAGCGGATACGGTTATGAAGTAGCTTATGTAACGGAAGTGTTTCGTGAATTATTAAATGTGAATAATGTCATTAATGTTGTGCTTGTTGGCGTTGGGAATCTTGGAAAAGCCATCTTAACAAATAATTTTAAGAAAGAAAAAAATATTACGATCAAGTGTGCTTTTGATATTCAACCATCTTTTTTTGGAGATGAAATTTCTGGTGTTCCTATTCTTTCAATGGAGAAGATGAAAGAAGTTGTCGTCAACCAACAAATCCATACGGCAATCTGTGCTGTACCCAGTGAAGTATCTCAAGAAGTGGTGGATCAATTAATTGATGCAGGCATTACATCGATATTAAATTTTGCTCCAGGAAGAATAAAAGTACCGAATAACATCCAAATGAAGTATATTGATTTTTCTAGTGAAATCTTCACAATGGTTTATCAAAATGAAGCTCTGTATCCAGTGAATTTTGAAGAAGCCGATCAACAGAATAGCTAGAGATAAGCTAAGTGAAACACTTGAATTAATGTTTGTACCCATTCTGAGGCATTGCTTTAAAAAACTATTATTCGTATACTATTCTAAGATGATAGTTAGAATAGGAGTGTTTGGTATGGAAATTAATCGAAAAGGTACATCATATAAATTGAAAGGTAATCAGCCTAAAGTTGGGGATAAAGCACCTGATTTTAAAGCTAGAAACTTAGCGGATAGTGTGGTTGAATTAAACGACTTTTTCGGAAAAGTTGTATTGATCAGCGTGATCCCAGATATTGATACCCGAGTATGCGACCTACAGGCAAAAGCGTTTAATAAAGTTGCCAGCGAATTAGATGAAGTACAGTTGATCACGATTTCTAATAACACCAAAGCACAACAAGCTGAATGGTGTGCTGGGAAAGATATCTCAATGGAAATGCTGCACGACAGTGAATTGAACTTTGGACAAGCATATGGTTTAATTATGGAAGAGCTTGGGAATTTGGCTCGTTCAGTATTTGTTATCAACCGTAAAGGCGAAATCACTTATCAAGAAATCGTTTCAGAGATGACTAGTGAACCAGATTACGATAAGCCTATCGAGGCTGCTAAAGAAGCAAGGGAACCAAATGAATCAGGCGCATTGAAATAGAACGATTTTAATGCTATTATGTAAAAATAAAAGGCAATGAACAAGAAGAGTAATTTTAGGTGCTGGCTTATTTAGAGAAGAGAACGAATGGTGAGAGTTCTTAGTCAGAATAAAATGAAAGTAGCTTGGGAGCTGACAAGGTGAAAGTAAAGTAACTTTGTTCGGAGTAACGATCCGTTAAAAATGGAACTAAGAGGTATACTTTTTATAATAGTAAAAGTATGCAATATAGGTGGTACCGCGAGTGAAAAGCATTCGTCCTAATAATAATTTATTGTTAGGATGAATGCTTTTTTTTGTTTGTTCAGATCTGTTAAGTAAAATTATAGAGGAGAGATAAGATGACTAATGAATTGAAAATGTCTACTAAATATCAACCGAATCAAGTAGAAGCTGGTCGTTATGAAAAATGGATAGAAAAAGGATTATTCAAACCAAGTGGAGATAAGACAAAAGAAGCATATTCTGTTGTTATCCCACCTCCAAATGTAACTGGTAAATTGCATCTAGGTCATGCATGGGACACAACTTTGCAAGATATTATTATTAGACAAAAAAGAATGCAGGGATTTGATACATTGTGGTTACCAGGAATGGACCACGCTGGAATTGCAACGCAAGCTAAAGTAGAAGCTAAATTAGCTGAAGAAGGTATTTCGCGTTATGATCTTGGGCGTGAAAAATTCAATGATACAGTTTGGGATTGGAAAGAAGAATACGCAAGTGTGATTCGTGAGCAGTGGGCAAAAGTTGGTATTTCAGTTGATTATAGCCGTGAACGCTTTACATTAGATGAAGGGTTATCAGAGGCAGTACGTAAAGTGTTCGTTACGATGTACAACAAGCAATTGATCTATCGTGGGGAATACATTATTAACTGGGATCCAAAAGCTAAAACAGCTCTATCAGATATTGAAGTGATCCATAAAGATGTTGAAGGTGCCTTTTATCATATGAGTTATCCTCTAGCAGATGGTAGCGGGGTAGTAGAAATTGCTACGACACGTCCTGAAACAATGTTAGGTGATACGGCGATTGCTGTTCATCCTGAAGATGAACGTTTCCAACACTTAATTGGAAAAACGGTTATGTTGCCATTGATGAATCGTGAAATACCCATCGTTGCAGATGACTATGTCGAAATGGATTTTGGTACAGGTGTAGTGAAAATTACTCCAGCTCATGATCCTAATGACTTTGAAGTTGGAAAACGTCATGATTTGCCACAAATCAATGTGATGAATGATGATGGATCAATGAATGAATTAGCTGGAAAATATGCCTCTATGGATCGTTTTGAGGCTCGTAAAGCTATTGTAAAAGATTTAGAAGCAGAAGGTCGATTGATCAAAATAGAAAAAATGGTCCA